>JAFDXF010000075.1 GCA_018268055.1 Bacteroidota bacterium | reverse complement strand
TCCATTGCTGCTGTTCTTTTTTCTTTGCCCATATCCAAATGGCGTTGGATATTTTCTAAAACTACGGTAGCATCGTCCACCAAAATACCGATGATTAAAGACATTGCAAGCAATGTCATCAGGTTGAGCGTATAACCCAACAGCCACATCACGGCAAAAGCGGTAATTAAGGAAGTAGGAATAGCGACCAACACTATCAGTGCGTTTCTGAAACTTCGCAGGAACAGCAACATTACCAACGACACTAAAATTACGGCTAAAATCAAGTCAAATACCACCGAATTAACGGCTGCAATGGTGTTGTCGGTGCTGTCATCCGTAACTACAAACTTTACATCTGCATTGGCATTTTGTTTTTCAATAGACTGAAATTTTTCCCTAATCAGCTTTGAAACATCAACGGCATTGGCATCGCCTTGTTTTTTTATCATTAAACCAATACCGTTTTTACCATTGTAACGGCTGTAAGAAGCGGTTTCTTTAATACCGTCCGTTACTTCTGCAATATCTTTCACATAAACAGGGCTGTTTGGAAAAGGCATAGCAACTTGAACATTCTTTATGTCCGTAATGGTGTTGAACTTTCCTACCAAACGTACCGAATTATTTTCTGTGTCGGTTTGCAATTTTCCCGCAGGTAAATCAATACCCGAACGATTGACGGCTTCCACTACCTGGTACAAAGAAATTTTATAGAGCTTCAATTTTTCTTTATCGACCTTGATTTGAATTTCCCGTTCTTCTCCGCCTAAAATGGTAATCTCTGCCACTCCTTTTAGCTGTTGGATTTGTGGCAGGTAATCGTCTTTCATTTTTTGATAAAACACTGTCGGCTCTAAATTGCTTGTTGCACTCACCGACATAATCGGCAAATCATTAGGCGACACTTTGCTCATTACAGGACTTAAAATGTCTTTCGGTAAATCTTTTCGGATATTGTCAATGTAGCGTTGGGCATCCTGCATTGTTTTGTCCAAATCCGTTCCGTATTTCAGGTTGGCTATGATGATTGAAGCATTGGGTAATGATTTGGTAAGCAAATAATCTACGCCCTCCAAATTGGAAAGTGCATCTTCAATTTTTCGGGAAACGGAAGTTTCTACCTCGTTGGGTTCTGCTCCGGGATAAACGGTTCTGATAACCACAACAGGCTGATTAAAATCGGGCATCAGTTCATAGCTCAAATTCTTGTAACCGATAATTCCCAACAGGGCAAACACGCTGAAAAGCACGATAATCAACGATGGGCGTTTGATGGATATTTCTGTAATGTTCATTTTTATTAAGTTAATAGTTAAAAACTAACAACTAAAAGTTTTTTAAGTGAAAAGCTAAAAACGAGAAGCTAACAGTTGAGATCTTTTTTACTTTTAATTTTTCACTTTTCACTTTTAATTTTTAATTTATATCTTTTCGTTTTTCAGTTTTTCGTTTTCGATTTAAGTGTTTTTATAGATGAAACCAACATTGCTATTAACTCCTTAGCATCTGAATGTAAGCTTTCAAATAGGTTGTTTTCTAAATAGTCTGTGTCTTTTAAAATACACAACCAATATTCCGTTTCATTCGCTTCTTTTAATGAGATGTGCATTTTATGAATAAAGTCGGCTGTACTTTGAGCAAACTCGGCTTCTTTAAGTAGTGCACCTATTGCAGTTCCAGATCGCAATATTTGTTTACTTAAAATGTATTCCTTTTGTTCGTTTTGTAAGAATTTAGACAACTTCACTATTCTAATAGCAAACTCGTAACTTTTATTTTTCAATACTGACTTTTCCATATAATTTTATTTTTCACTAATTTAACTTCTATCTTTCATTTTTAGTTTTTAGTTTTTCACTTTTAGTTTTCTTAATTTTTAATTGAAATATTTGCTCCGTCAAAAAGATTGATAAATCCGTTTGTAACGATGATATCGTTCTCTTTCAAGCCACTTGAAACAAGCGTTTTGTTACCAATAGTTTTAGAAGTTGTAATAGCTTGCATTACGGCTTTTCCGTTTTTTATGAGATACACTTTTACTATTTCATTTTCTTCAATAATGGCAGATGTAGGAATAAGAATACCTTGCTCTTGTTTGGTTTCAGAAAGACTTACTTTCCCAAACATTCCCGATTTTATGGTTAAGTTGTTGGTGTTGGCAACCTGAAACTGTACAGGGAAACTATTGCCCAGATTGGCTTTGCTTCCTGTCATTATTACTTTTCCCGAAAGGGAAATATCGGGATAAACATCAGAACTGATTTTGTATATCTGATTGTTTTGAAACTGCACCAAATCATTTTCGGGAACATTAACCGTAAAACGTAAAGTGCTTATATCCGTAATTTGTAGCAACGGAACTCCCGGTGCTGCAAAACCGCCTTCTTCATTGAGTTTGGCTGTTACAACACCGTTAAAAGGTGCTTTAATAGAAGTTTTGCTGATTTGCTCTAACAAAGTTGCTCTCTGAACTTTTGCCGATTTCAAACCTAATCTTGCTTTTTCCAACTGTACACCTTGAACGGCATCGGCTTCTGTTAAAATAGTATAGCGATTTACATCGTCTTCCAAGCCCTCAATTTGGACTTCAACCGTTTGAAGTTGTAGTTTCAATAGTGAATTATCCAACTGAATAAGTGTTTGCCCTTTGGAAACATAGCTTCCAACATCTACCAATACCGCATTGATTTTTCCTTGGATGTCTGCACTTATTTTTGTTTCCTTATTCGGCTCAAAAGTGCCTGTATAGTTGCCTGCATCTACAAAATTTTGTAATCGGATTGTATCAACACTTACCGAAATTGGCTTTTCTTTATCGTATTGATATATTCTGTTTTCGGTGGTTTTTTTGTTGCTTAAAAGTTTGAACATCATCATACCAACTACAGCAACTCCAGCTA
>JAFDXF010000074.1 GCA_018268055.1 Bacteroidota bacterium | reverse complement strand
TTTACAATATCGCCTGCTCTTTTCCCATGATGATTTATTTTTTCTAAGTTTTGTTTTAAATCATTGGCTATTTCTTTGGCATCATCTAAATTTCCTTTGGTTATTTCTTCATTCATTTCATCAACCAACTCTGCACTTACTTCAGAAAAGTTATTGACGAAGTTCAAAGGATTTTGAATTTCATGTGCAATGCCGGCAGTAAGCTCTCCGAGTGATGCCATTTTTTCGGATTGGATGAGTTGCTTTTGTGTGGCTTGTAATTCTGTCAATGCGTCTTCTGCTTTTTTTCTTGATGCTATTATTTCTATCAAATCCTGTTCTGCTCTTAATGTTTGTGCTTCGGCTTTCTGCAGGTCAAGAAAACGGGTATAGGTCTGCTCAAACACTTTTCCGAAACGGACGAATATCTGTGTTTCATCAAATGGTTTTGTTGTAATGAAAAGTAAATAACCGTATTTGAAGGGTACCGCATGATTCTTCTGCCATGTGGGAAGCGGATAACCGCTGTCAATAAATTTTTGTATGCCTTCCCGGAAGGAAGGAATCTTCATAAATGCCTCGTAATATTTTTTTTGTTTTTCTCCTTCATACACTTCCTCATAAAGCCCGGATTGGTTTTTCCATGCTTCATACATGCGTTGTTCACCGGGTTCAATATTATAGGGATGAGAAAAGATACCGATGCTTGTCCATTTTTGAACCATGTCGCTTTCCTTATCGCAGATAGCAAATGCGACTCCCTGCAACTCAGCGCCCAAATGCTGTACCTGTTCAAACATTAAGTCTGCTGCCTGTGCCAGTTCAGAACTGTTGTGCATGGCCATTGTTCTTGCACGCACTCTTTCCAATGCTGCTTCTATTTGTGCTTCTCTCGCCTGCGCTTCGGCTTTTTGCAAATCAAGAAAACGTGTATAGGTTTGCTGAAATACTTTTCCGAAACGCATTAAAATATTATTCTCTTCATCGGTGTAAGGAATAGCGGAAAAATTTTCAATATACAACCCAACACTGTCTAACAATACTGTGGATACAGCAAGTCCTTTGCAGTTCATATAAAACTCTTTTGCTTCTTCGGGTACTATAAATAATTTGAAAAGTGCTTTATAAAATTTATTTTTTTCTTTGAAATCCAAAAGGTCGGTATGAAGGAGTTTTCCTTTGGCTTTGGCGTCCCGGAAACTATTCCATGTAGGTGTATCAAAATAAGGAAGTACCGCAAAAAATGGTTCAAGATTTGGATCAGCCAGCCAGATGTGCATATCATCGTGAGCTTTGTAGTCAATATAAAAACCGGCATGCTCCGCTTTGATGTTGAGGTGAACAAATTGTTCCAGCACCAGCCGTATCACTTCTTTGAGTTCATCGCTTTTGTGCATGGCCATACTGCGGCTACGCACTCTTTCCAACGCTACCTCTATCTGTGCTTCTCTTGCCTGTGCTTCGGCTTTTTGCAAATCCAGGAAACGGGTGTAGGCTTGCTCAAACACGTTTCCAAATCGTTTTAGAATTTCATTATCAGCTTCTGAAAACTTTACTCCTGCTTGATTAATAATAAAAATACTGGTGTGTTTAGATACAAAACAGGACCGGGTGTATCCGCCCGGGCTTTCAAGGGTTTCTTTTTTTTCGTTTGCATTCAGCTTTGACCAGGGTTCATACTTAAATAGAAAATTGAAGAAATCTTTTTTCTGCCTCTGTGTAAATTCTTCGGTAAAAAAACCAGAGCCGTTTTTTATTCCATTGATAAGATTGGTAAGAAATGGTTTCTTGTATGGCGGAAGTTCCACTTCTTGTGAAGTATCGGCAGTACCACCTGCGCCCCAGCAGCGCAGTGTAGTTTTCACATCTTTATTGATTGCAATAAAGGATCCTCCGTAAATAGCAATTTTTAATCTCAGCAATTCACTATGTACCGTATGGATGACTTGTTGCAATTCGGAAGTATGGTGCATAGCAAGGCTCTTTGCTCTTACTCGTTCCAATGCTAATTGAATCTCTGCTTCTCTTGATTGTGCTTCGGCCTTTTGCACTTCACGAAAACGGGTATAGGTTTGGTTGAAAACAACGGTAAACCGGCTGATGATTTCCTGATGTTCATTTGATAAAGGTTCCAGGCTACCTGTTATCAGACATCCGAAACCGTCAGACGAACCGGAGAGATATGTTTTCTTTACAGAAGCCATATCTTTCTTTACCTGTTCAGGCAGGTTTACCAATCCTGTTTTGTTAAATCCAAAGTTGTCCCATTCTTTCTTTTCTTTTCCCTGAAGAACGTATTGCCATTTCTTTTTTCTTTTTTTCCAATAGTGAAGATATAATTGATGTGAAGGGAAATTGTTGTTTTGAACCAAGAAACCATTTTCACTCAACAATCCTTCTTTTCCCGACAGCCACCAGGTAATGTCATGTGTTTTTGAATTTACAATCATGATAAAACACCGGTCTAATTTTGCATCCAGCTTAGTGAGTTCGCTATATAAATAAAAGATCACCTTACCGATTTCTGCCGAACTCTTCATAGACAAGGCTGCGGCTCTCACTCTCTCTAACGAAGATTCTATTTCCAACTCACGATTTATTTCTACCAATTCAGACGTTCTTTCTGCAACAATTTTTTCCAGTTCAATAGTTTTTTGTTTCCATTCATTGATGCCGAAAGTATCCTTATTACTTTCTATTGATTCGGGTGCTGAGCCATGCCAGTGAATCACCTTCCAATGGTCATTTATATAATTCAGTATTACAGAAAACCGAAAATATTTCTTGATATGTTCCCCACCTGCTACAACTGATAAGTGTAGTTCATCTGAAAACACTGCATTATTTTCATCTTCAGAAATGAAACAGTGCAAGGGTTTCATCTTCCATTTTAGGTCAATGCCTTTGCTTTGTTTTTTCTGATTGTTGAGTAAATTTTGGAATTCTTTTATTCCCGAAATTTTTTCATCAACAGCAGTGCCGAAGCCATAAACGTTTTCGTCCACAAACTTAGCTATAGGTTGTGATAGCTTTTGCCCAGTTCCTGCATCAAAAAACTGTTTGTGAATGTGATTTAGTTCAGCTTTTTTGTTTTTGTTCATTTGGTTAGGGTTTCTTCACAAACAAATTATCTTCCTTTTTTAGGGAATACCGGTGCCGGAACTTTCTTTACCGGATTATTCTTTAGTTGTTGCAATACTATTTCAATCGCTTTTTCCAATTGCGGGTCATGTCCTGCAATCACTTCAGAAGGCCATTGCTCTACATCTACATCGGGTGGAGTGCCTACGTTTTCAATTCCAAAACCATGTTCATCATAAAAGGCAACATTTGGTGCGGTAACCACACCACCATCAATAAATTCAGGATAACCCAAAACACCTACTAATCCTCCCCAGGTTGTTTTTCCTACAAGCGTACCCAACTTTGCCTGTCTGAATAAGAATGGAAGATAATCTCCGCCGGAACCGGCTGTTTCATCAATCAGCATTACTTTGGGTCCTTGAATAGACGCATTCGGCGCTTTCTGATCTTTGCCGTATCTGTATTTCCAATAAGACTGAACCGGACGTTTGAGGATATCAATATAATAATCGGCAAGTTGCCCGCCGCCGTTGAATCTTTCATCCACAATGATTGCTGCCTTATCTGCCTGTGGGAAAAAGTATCTCTTAAAATAATCATGTCCTTCTTTCGCAGTATTAGGTACATAAACATAAGCAACCTGTCCATTAGTTGCTTCGTTTACTTTCTTCATATTTCCTTCTACCCAATCTCTGTTTCTCAAATCTGCTTCGTTAGCAATTGGTGTTACTTTTACCACTCGCTTGTTTTTTCCATCGGCACTGTTTGCTACTGTTAATGTGACAATTTTTTCTGCAGTGTTTTCAAAGAAACTGTAAAAATTTTTATCGGTTGTTACATCATTTCCATTCACTGCCAAAATATAATCGCCTGTCTGTACATTCACACCGGGTTCTGTTAGCGGTGAACGCAAATCAGGATTCCAGTTCAATCCTCCATAAATCTTTTTAATGCGATAGCGGTTGCCACTTATTTCATAATCGGCGCCAAGCAATCCACCGGGAATAACATCAGGATTGGCTCGTCTGCTGCCCGCCACGTCAAAACGATGATGGCCAACAGATAGTTCGCTAAACATCCACACCATTATCCGATACAAATCATTATTGCTTGCTACATCAGGCAATAGTGCTTCATATTTTTTTCTCATTGCCTGCCAATTGACGCCATGCATATTCGGGTCGTAAAAAAAATCACGATTTACCCGCCATGCTTCATTAAAAATATTTTTCCATTCTTCTACCGGAGAAATTTTTACTTGCAATAAACCGGTATTTAACACGGCATCAGGAGATGGTTTTTGACCTGTTCTCGCTGTATTCCATTTTCCACCGAAATTAAACAACATTTTCTCGCCATTGGCTGCAATTACATATCCATCTGCAGGCATAATCGTTTCATCTTTCTTCCTTGTCACACTATAATTATGCAAAGTGGTTGACTCCGCATCGTGTGGCGTAGCCGATAAATAATAAAGTTCTCCTTCCTTAGGCACTTGCAAAGAACCATATATTCCTACCGTAACAGGCAACGGAACAATTCTGTTTTGTATTCCATCCCAATCTATTCTGAAAACAGACTTTGCTGTATCAGCCTTAGCCGATGCTTTTGTACTTGCAGTATCTTTTATTATTTCTACATCATTTTCTTTTGCAAAAGGTGATACCACATCTTTTTGAAGTGTAACGAGATAAATTGAATTGGTGGATTCCATATCCTGACTTGACTGGTCAAACCAGTTAACGACAGGCCCTGCATCAGTACTTGCAAGTAAATACAAATATTTTCCCGAAGGATCAAAAACAGGTTCTGTCACATTAGACATACCATCAGTAAGTGCCTTTGATTTATTTTCAACAACTGAATAAATCCATGCTCTTTCAAAATTGGTTTCTGTAATTTCTGTGTAAGCAACATATTTTGAATCGGCAGACCAACTGCCAAATAGATTTCGGAAAACTCCGGGCATAAAATGAGTGTCTTCTCCAATTTTTTGAACTTTACCCGTTGCAATATCCAATAGATACAAACACCTGCCATTATCCACAAAACATAATTTCTTTGCATCGGGCGACCAATTGATGTACGCATAAAAACCCGAACCCTTCAGAGGAAATACTTTTGGCACTTCACTACCATCCTGATTTTTTAAATGTAATGCATATTCGCCGGAGGCATCACTAAAGTAAGCTATATACTTTCCATCGGGCGACCACGCCGGAGAGTTTTCGTGTACACCGGTAGTATTCGTGATATTTAAGGCATCACCTTTTTGTGCAGGTAGTGTAATGATGTCGCCCCTATAATCAAATACTACTCTGGCGCCACTTGGCGAAATGTGGGCATTACGAATATATTGATTGCCTTTTACAAACCTTGGACGCAGGTCTAAAAGATCGGCTGCTATTCCAATTTTTAATCTGGAAATTTTATTGTCCTGTATGTTATAAATATGCAGGTATCCCGCCTGAGAAAAGATAATATCATTTTTACTTCCTTCAAGACTAGAAACAGGGAAGTCATCAAACCTGCTTAACTGGTTTACCGATTTTGAAATTGGATCATAACTATACAAATTGAACTCGCCATTTCTATCACTTCTAAAATAGACTTTGTTATTTTTCCATACCGGTTTAGAATCATTGCTGCCGCCTTTTGGTTTTGGTATTTCAACCACCTGATGAGTCTTTATATCATACAACCAAATACGACTCATTGTTCCTCCACGGTAATTTTTCCATTGTTCAAACCTGTCCGGTATAGTTGTATAAGCGATACTATTACCATCGGGACTATAAGAAGCCCAAAAAGCATTGGGAATGGGCAGTTGCTCTTCTTCGCCTGTGGTTATATCTACCGTAAACAATTGAGCATAGCGATTAGTGAAACTGTTTCTTTGCGAAGCAAAAAGAATTTTTTTACCATCCGGTGAGAAGTCACGAACAACGTCAGCGCCCGGATGCCAGGTTAACCTTTTGGGAATACCTCCATTAACAGATACGATAAAAACATCTGTATTCCCATCGTACTGTCCGGTGAAAGCGATTGTATTTCCATCAGGGGAAAAAACAGGATTGGATTCTATTCCCTCACTGGCAGTAATTCTGCGTGGGTAAGAGCCATCTCTGTTGGCTACCCAGAGGTCTTCTGCATAAATAAATGCAATATGATCCTTGCTAATGGTAGGCTGCCAAAGTAAACGAGTATCGTTGCCATCAATAGCCCGGGCTTTATTAGAAAGCATTAAAAAAAATGTTCCGAAAATTAAAAAGAAGTTGTGTTTCATTTTTTTGTTTTTAGTAAATGGAGTTTTATTTTTTATGTTTTGTCTGTATTTTAAATTGGTTTCCGAAAAGTATATTGATCTTCATATACGATCTCAAATTCTTTCAGTAAATCTAAATATTCTTTCTCTTAATAATATCAACCATTGTTTGAACCATGATATATAAGATTGTTTGATGTACATGGTTATGATATAGGTAGATATATTTTAAATTCCGTTCCCCGTCCAACCGAGTCATCCGGGCGGGCTTCACCTTCTTTTGTTTCCACCTTAATCTCCCCACCATGTGCTTTCACAATATCATAACTCAAACTCAATCCTAATCCTGTTCCGCTGCCGGTTGGCTTAGTGGTAAAGAAAGGTTGAAAAATTTTGTCAACAATATTCTGTGGAATACCTGTTCCATTGTCTTTTACTGAAATCAAAACATTGTTCCCTTCCTTTTTTGTACTTACAATAACCGTTGGTTCGTATCCGCTTTCATTTAATTTTTTTCTTTCATTTACAGCATAAAACGCATTGTTGATTAAATTCAAAATCACTCTGCCAATGTCTTGGGGCACTACATTTATATTTGGAATTGATTCATCAAATTCTGTTTTGAAATCGGCATTGAAACTTTTGTCTTTTGCTCTTAAACCATGATAAGCTAATCGCAAATATTCATCACACAACGCATTGATGTCTGTTGGTTCTTTTTTGCCTTCGCTTTTTCTTGAATGTTGCAACATACCTTTTACAATATCACCGGCTCTTTTTCCATGATGGTTTATTTTTTCAAGGTTTTGTTTTAAATCATTCGCTATTTCTCTGGCATCATCCAAATTTCCTTTGGTTATTTCATCATTCATTTCATCAACCAACTCTGTACTTACTTCAGAAAAATTATTGACAAAATTCAACGGGTTTTGTATTTCATGTGCAATGCCTGCAGTGAGTTCGCCAAGAGAAGCCATCTTTTCGGATTGGATGAGTTGTGATTGGGTAGCTTGTAAATTTTTATATGCATTTTGAATTTCTTTCTTTGCCCTTTGTTTTTGTTTGATGCTGCGCAATAAGCCTATAGCTGATATTAAAAGGAGGAGAAGTACAAAGGAAACACTGACTATTATGATTCGTTGTCGTTGTTTTTGTTGGGTAAGCTGATTGATTTCGGTTTCTTTTTTTGATAGATCGTTATTGTGTTTCAACATGGCAGTTCTGTTGCGAGATTCGGTATTCAGAATGCTGTCTTTTGCTGTATTGCACTGTAGATTGTATTGATAGGCATGGGCATAATCATGCATTGCTGCATAAGCATTGGATAAAGCACCCGCATTATCTCTTACAAACTCAGGTAAATGATTTTCTTGTGCAATAGCAAGTCCGATAAGACCATAATAGATAGCACTATCCATTCTTTTTTTCTTGAGATAAGCTCTGGCTAAAATACCATCAATCCAAGATATTCCAACTGTGTCTTTATATTCTCGTGCTGTATCTAAAGAACGAAAAGCGTAATGAAAAGCTAATGGTAAACTATCCATACGAGTGTACACATCAGCAAGATTGCTTTCATACATGGAGATACTCAATGTAGATCTACTTTTCCCAATAGCTTGTTGGTACGCATTGATAGCTTGTGGGTATTTTCCCATGAAGCGATACATTTCTCCCATACCATTTAGGATAGGCTCTTGTGCATACGGCTTATTTTCTAGCTCAGCAAAACGATTAGCTTTAGTATATGCCTGCAATGCATTTTCGTAATCGCCAATACCGGCATAAATAAATCCGATGTTAGTCCAAGTACGTCTTTGAAAATAGGGACTTTTTTCTTTTTCAGCAATTTGTAAACTCTTCAACGCATAATCCATGGACAATGGATAATTGGTGTTTACATTCAGATAATAATCTGAAATAGCACCATAAACAGCGGAAATTCCTTGTGCATAATCTACTTCACCAAATAAAGAGGCCGCTTTTAATAATTCATCTACTCCGGATATTTTACCTTGATTGGTATGCACAATTCCTAAGTTCGTTAAAACCCGGCCTGCAAATTTTTTATTTTTTAGTTCATTGTTTATGACTTCTATTTTCTTTAGTATTGAATCTGCTTCAGGAGTGTCTGACTCCGGAGCAGCATTGGTATAATAAAAAAGCAGGGCATTGCCCTCTCCAAGTCTGTATCTTATTTTTTGAGAGATAGCCAGCGCTTCTTCTGCCCAAGGCGATTTTAATATAGAAGCGAACTGTGGCGAGTTTATCATTTCTATTAAAATGTCCACCCTGTTTTTGTCCTGTGTAGCATGTTGTTTCAATTCATTTAGTAAATCCTCTTTAGATTTTTCCTGTGCTTGAATGTTGCTACAAGCAAAGAACAAAATAAAAATTAGTAGTATATACTTCATTCTGATATGGGTAATTGAATGATAAATGTTATTCCTCTACTTACATGACTGTCCGAAGTGTTTTCAATCTCAATATGTCCCACCTTCAATTCACCACCATGTGCTTTCACAATATCATAACTCAAACTCAATCCTAATCCTGTTCCGCTGCCGGTTGGCTTAGTGGTAAAGAAAGGTTGAAAAATTTTGTCAACAATGTTTTGTGGAATACCTGTTCCATTGTCTTTTACTGAAATCAAAACATTGTTCCCTTCCTTTTTTGTACTTACAATAACTGTTGGTTCGTATCCACTTTCATTTAATTTCTTTCTTTCATCCACGGCATAAAACGCATTGTTGATTAAATTCAAAATCACTCTGCCAATGTCTTGGGGCACTACATTTATATTTGGAATTGATTCATCAAATTCTGTTTTGAAATCGGCATTGAAAGATTTATCCTTTGCTCGCAAACCATGATACGCCAATCGCAAATATTCATCGCACAATGCATTGATGTCAGTTGGTTCTTTCTGCCCACTGCTTGTTCTTGAATGTTGCAACATGCCTTTTACAATATCGCCTGCTCTTTTCCCATGATGATTTATTTTTTCTAAGTTTTGTTTTAAATCATTGGCTATTTCTTTAGCATCATCCAAATTTCCTTTGGTTATTTCATCATTCATTTCATCAACCAATTCTGTACTTACTTCTGAAAAATTATTCACGAAGTTTAATGGGTTTTGTATTTCATGTGCAATGCCTGCGGTGAGTTCACCGAGAGAAGCCATCTTTTCGGATTGGATGAGTTGTTGCTGGGTAGCTTTTAATTCTTCTAATGATTTTTGTAACGCATCATTGGATTCTTCCACAGCTTTTCTTTTTTGTTCCAGTTCCTGTATGGTCTCTTCAAGTAAAATAGCAGTGGTACGTTTTACTTTTTCCGTACGGTCAAGCTTGAAGGCTGTTATTTCCAATTCTTTTTCAGCTTCCTTTATTGATTTTGCGATAGCTTCCTTTTGCTCAGCAGATAAATTTTCATCCTGCTGAATAATATTCATTATGTTTTGTAAATATTGATTCATTTATTTTTCTTGTTACCCGACTGTAAAGTAATCCGGTTATTGTTTTTTTTCTCTTGCTCCGTTAAATAGTTTTGAGAGGTTACTACTTTTTGTCCGGTCTTCATTTCAAGTTCTTTCCGTGCATTTCCTGCTACATCACCACCTTGTTTGGCAGCTTTTTTATTTTCATAAAACCCCTTGGGTTTCTTTGTTTTTACAATGGCAGTTGTTGAAGCTTCGCCCAACATAGAAAAAATCAATTCCAAATCAGTCATGTGATCCCGAAGGTTTTGGTTTTTCAATCCTTTTACTTTTTTGTATTGGGCAGGAGCTAAACCAAATGTGGCTTTTGAAATTTCAGCAGTAAGTATGGTATATTCTTTTTGTTGTTTTACGCCACTGTTTTTCCACTCCTCCGTTAATTCTTCACGAATGGCGATACTCCGCATCCGCTTTTCTATCCAGTCTTCAGGATATCCTTTTAATTTATACAGCTCTCTGGTTCTTTGTGCAGCCAGTTCGGGATTTTCAATTTCATCCAACCTGTCGCTCCCAACCTGTGCCAACCAAAGTTTGAATGGCTCTGCTTTGGGTGACGGAACGGATTGAATGATGCGAAGAAGGCCTTGAGCATTTGCACAACCCATTTTTTGTTTGCCACCGGGAGTTTCTATCAAAAGGGTAGGTACAATTTGTACCCATCCTTCGGCAAGTGTTTTATCTCTTTGCCTCATTCTTTTTACATATTGCTTGGGGTCGTTACTGTCTGTAAGTACTGCCACGACGTCTTCTACTACAAAATACCATTTCTGTTCTTCTTCATTCCATACAGAACGGATTTGTTTGGATTCAAATAATTTTATGCTGCTCATTGTTTTTATTTTTCTTTTAAAACTACGACACAGGCAGTACAATTGTGCATTTCTAAGTTTCCCCCATAAGCTCTTGCTAATTCCGCATTGCTGAACATGCCGGCCATCGGCACATTCCAAACTTTCCGCACACCTTCAATCTCTTCATTGACCAATGGCCCAAGTGCTATGTAGCGTCCTGCACAACTAAACATGATCACCGCATCTGCTTCGGGGATTTCATTTTTCTTTAAGTCTTCACAGGCGCTGATTACCTTATCCACAACATCAAAATCGGGCGGCAGGGAAAAACGAATTTTTGATCCTTGCGGCACTGTGCCGCTGCAATAAAAAGAATGATCACTCCAGTCAATCAGCAATCCCGGCCGCATCACAGGATCGCCTTTCTCTCTCTGTAACTGCAATGGAAACTGCGCTGCCACTTCTACTGAAAAATCTTCTTTGCCTGTCAACTCAAGCCCGCCATACTTCGCAGTGAGATCAAGCACCGGCACATCATCTACCGTGTAAACATGGTTGCCTTCGCTTTTTGTTACTGTTCTTACCGTACCCACAGCCTTCCATCCGCAAACGGCACGGCCGCTGATCTGAATTTTATCTTCATCAAAAGCAAGCATCACTATGCCCCTGTTGGTATCTTTATCATTGGTAAAAACAAATTGCTCACTGAAAGTAAAATCATCACCTGCCATGCAACCGTGTATGCTGATATCATCTCCGGCTATATCTGCAAAGCCATACAACAATTGCTCGGCATCAGTTTCCACATGGCTGCCGGCTATTAAAAAAGCAGGATGAGAAAATTTTTGCAAGGCATCCTTTGCAAGTGAGTTGGCTACTTCACGATAATTTTTTTCGGGATACTCTTTTAAAGCAATCAGAAAATGCTCAGGGTTAACATCAAGCAACAATATAGATGCAGCATCCAATTCTACATTTTCATCTATAAAATCGCCATTGGTAGTGGCGCCAAAAACAGCGATGCCTTTTTCCCTGAAAAGTTTTTGTATGCTGTTACGATCCATTTTTATGGAAACAAGCACTATGGCAAGTGTTGGTTGATAGCCATCAGCCATATTTTGCTCTAATGCAGATTTTATTTCCTCTGTTGTTTTTCCTTTGATTGATTTTGCAGTCATATAATTGTTAATGGTTAATGGTTTTGTTTGCTTTGGCGGTTTTTATTATTGAAGTCAATAATTTTCTTATTTCAGTGATGTCCTGAAAAATTGATTCGTGTTGTTTTTTGTCCAGATATCCGGACTGATTTAAAAGTTCAATCCAATATTCTGTTTCATTGGCTTCTTTTTGTGCTATCGCTAATTTGTGAATGAAATCAGATTTGCTTTCTGCCTGTTCAGATTCCCGAACCATCGCTCCAATTGAAGTCCCGCATCGTAACAACTGCTTACTAAGAATAAATTCCTTTTTCTCAACTTGCAGGAATTGATATAACTTTATTATTCTAAGTGCAAATGCGAAACTTTTTTCTTTAATTATATTTTTTTTCATAATAGAAAGTATTTAATTAATTCTTCCTCATTAACAATTCACCATTAACAATTCACAATTATTAATTATCAATTCACAATTCCTTCAACGCCACCCAGCAACAAGCACCGGAATGAAATTCCTGATTTCCTTTCTTTGTTCTGCCATATTCACCATAAGTGAAAAAACCCGCCATCGGTGTTTTCCAGACATTGGCCAATCCATCATTTTCTGCTGTAACCAAAGGACCCAAAACAGGTTGCCTGCCAGCACAGGAAAAAATAAGTAACGCATCAGCATCCGGTTGCTTTATATTTTTTATTTGTGTGGCTTCATCAATTACTTCATCCACGATGTCAAAATCGGGTGGCATGGTAAACCAGAATTTTGTTCCTTCCGGCATTTCCATATCCATGACTAGAGCATTTTCTTCATGATCAATTTTGAGAGGAGTTTTTAACATCATTTCACCGCCCGGCTCTCTTTCAGTAATGAATGGATAAGTGAAACCCAGCTCTTCAAATACTCTAAACTCACGGTCGGTTTTCTTCTCTTCTTTCCCCAGATATTTCAAATACATGTCAACAGCAGGTTTGCCGTCAATAGTAAACAGTTTGTTGCCGATACTTTTAGTGACTGTTCTGGAAATGCCCATCGGCTTCCACCCGGTAATAGCCATTCCGAACATGTTTACTTTATCAGCATTAAAAACAATAGCTGCAATACCGGAATCAGTTTCATTTTGTGTTGTGAATATATAACTGCCCGTAAATGTCATATCATCGCCGGCCATACCGCCAAAAAATATTTTATCATCACCAAGCGATTCTTTAACTGTTTTAACGAGCGTACTTCCATCAAAAAGTTCACCTTGTGCAGTCAGTCCGGTGCTGCATAAAACCAGTGAAGGGTTGTCAAATTTCATTTTTGCATTTTCACATAAATCTTTTGCCATTTCTGCTACAGAGCGGTCACCTGTTTCTTCAAAAATTATTGAAAAAAGATTCGGAGCAATATCCAATAACAAAATGGCAATACCTCCTTCACTTTGAATAGCATCGGTAAACTCACCACAGGATGTGGTACCGAAAACATCAATATTTTCTTTTTGGAATAAATCAATTATCGCCTTTCTGTCTTGTTTTATTGACATAAAAACAATAGCAAGAGTTGGTTTGAAATCGCCTGCGGTGGCTTGCACCAAAGAGGATTTTATTTCTTCTGTTGATTTTCCTTTGATTGATTTTGCAGTCATTTAATTGTGAATGGTTAATTGTTTTGTTTGCTTTGTCGGTTTTTATTATTGAAGTCAATAGTTCCCGTTTTCTCTTTTCTTAATCATTTTTTTCTGAATTTTTATTGCAATATTTCAATTCAAACGATCCATTCCTTCAATTTTCCTGTAAGGGTTTTTAAAGAAATCATACACTGTTTTATTAAACAAATCTTTATACACAACCGGTGTAGAGTGGCCGCTGTTGGGCAGAATCCACAGGTACGATCTTGGAATAGATTCGGCAATAAGCATGGTATGTTTGTTACGAATTACATCATGATCACCGCCAATTACCAGCGTCGGGCATTGTATGGTTTGTAACTGAGCTACGGTGATATGAGGTGCATAGGCTAATAAATGTAAAAGTTTTCGTTCAGTATTCACTATCGGTGTTATTGGTAGTTTGTTAACAGAATCACTAAGCGATTTTGACCAGTCGCGAATCCAGGGATCTACTGCTGATGTGTCGGGCTGAAGGTTGGCGCCTGTTACTGCCAGCTTCTTCACTTTATCCGGATGGCGGATAGCCAGTAGCAAACCATTGATGCCGCCATCACTCCATCCGATTACATAACAGGAATCCATGTGCAGATGATCAAGCAGGCCGTTGAGGTCATCGGCCATCATTTCATAACTCAAAGAATCGCCGGGGTCATTTGATTTTCCCTGTGCACGGCTGTCTGCTATAATTACTTTATAATTTTTTGAAAAGAAAGGGATTTGATTGGCCATGGATGCGATAGAGCCTCCATTGCCATGAATTAACAATAATGGTTTACCGGTGCCATAGGTTTCATAATACATTTTAAAACCGCGGCCGTCAAAATATTTTCCTACTTTGCTGTTGCTGCCGTAAACTATTTTTTGAACGGAGGAATTGGGTGCCTGAGCATTTATACCTGTTACAAAAATTATTGTAACAATACCAAGAAATAGTTTTTTACAATTTTTCATTTTTCATTTTTTGTTTTGATGTTGTTGGTTAATTTCTGTCAAGAAATGCGATCACTTTATTTATAAGTGAAATTCTTTTATTGGTGAAATGTGGATTTTATTACTGAGTCTTTAAATTATTCTAAAATTTCTTTTTGGTGCATTTCAATTAAAGCCTTCTTGCGTTGCCTTTTTAAAGTAAAAAAAATAGCCACAGTTGGTTTAAATCCTGTGGCGATACTTTGCTTTAATGCGGCATTTATTTCAATAGTAGAATTTCCTTGAATAGGTTTTGCTTTCATGGTTGGTTTTGCTTCTGTTTTATTTTTATTCCGAATTTTTCTTCTACTGTTTTTTTATACTCTTTTGAGTCGTTGCTTTGTCGATTGCTTATATCCAGCAATTTTTCATCACACACTTCCATATTACCACACCCGTTTGGTTATATGGAGTATTCGTTTTTTTTCTAAATAAATTTTATATCCGTTTTGTAAGGGAAATCCGGACTTGGTTTGCAGTTTTGAGGGCAGAAATAAAAATTGCTAAATAAGTAACAGCTTATAAATATAGAGTAATTCCCCAAAAAACAATAAAAAATTCTTTATTATTTAAAAGTAGGTTGATCGGTTGTAATGTAGAAGTGCGCCTTTGTTTTAAAATTCAATGATCTCCAACACAAACTTCATCAAGGAGATGTTCCGGTCTCTTTTTGCAACTTTCATTATCGACCGATGTGTTGCATTAGAATTATAGCTTTTCAAAAGCTCTGTTTTCAATTCATTATTAAGTCGTGAATAACCAATTCCCCAAATCATTGTAATGTTATACAGCGTAAACTGCTCTTTATAAAACTGTCCATTCATTTCATTAAAATCCGGAATAAGCGGTGACAAGAAGTTTTCTTTATCTAAAGATTTTGTGGGCACACTATAAAACCTTCTTACAAGATTTAGTTCAGGGTCTCTCAAATCCGCATCTTCTTCAATATTAAATCCCAAACTATCTTCATCATCAAATAGGTCAGGGTAGCGCTTTACCTTAGGAAAGAATTCGTCTAATTCTGCCCCAATAACTTTATTAGCCTCCATTTCATCTTTATAGTCTTGTATAGCTTGACGGTCACGCCTATTCATATATTCGAAATCTTCAATTAGTAAAGGCTGGTCTATTTTAAAATTAGGGTTTTCGTCAATCACCCAGCTCAGCAATTCTGCTCTGCGATGTCTGTAGTTATCATTCTCGAAATTATCCTTTGCCCATTTGCTGATGATAGCAGATTTTATCGGGTAGCGCAAAACTCTATTCAAAATGATTGCTGATTTAGAAACATTTGTACAAAGCCATTCCTCCTCTGTCGCAGTAAGCGGTATGTTTATTATTATCCGATTACAGATTGCTCGAGCATCGTCTAATTGTTTGAATCCGATTTTTTGTGGTGCCTCAAAAGTGTTTTTAAATAGTTTGAATACTAACTTACCAATCTCAACAGTAAGTGGATGTTTTTTATAAGCAAATGTTGGCTTTTGCAATCCATCTTGTTTCATTTCTACGCTTACCAAATATTTTTTAATAGTCGCTAATAATGATAAACGATTGACTCTTTTTGTTGAAAACCACGCTTCATCCGCAAGCTCAATAAGACGAGTAAAAACGATCGGATTAAACTGATTGCAATGTAGATAATCACGGACTTTTAAAAAGTCTGCGTAATTCGAAATCAAATCATCCTTTGGATATTCTTTTTCAAGGTTTAATATTTCTTTGAGCACTTCTGCTTTTCTTCCGGTTGCCATTACTGCAATTTCGGAAAAAGAAGTGATGCATTAATCTCTATAAAAGGTTAAGCCTTCACTAAATTTATCCACAAAAAATAAAAATTTAGTAAATCATTGATTTACAGAGTTTGTTTGTGGTTTTGAACTTTTGGAAGGTAGCCACAAGGATTTTCAACTGATTGATATCTCAATCCTTTCCCAAATAATTTTTTTAATCTTACGGCTGTCTAATTTTACAATAATTGGGGCAAACAATGTTAAGTTTGTCGCGATAGAAAGTTAGGTTTGTTGTGCAACCTCAAAGCTAACCTTTGAGTTACATTCAAAACTTTCTCTTTTTTTATTCGTTTAGGACGTTATTGATTTAAAATAATTGAATTTGTTAACTTTTAAATGAACGATTTTTGGGGAAGCTTACAAATAAATTTTCATTAAAATTATTTGCAAAAATCTACTAAACAATCTTATTTCCAATAGCCTTTGTTACAGCCTCTACTGCTGAGTGTACTTGCAGCTTTTCATAAATTTTTTGAATATGAGAATTAACTGTTGGTAATGAAATGTAACAACGGTCAGCTATCATTTTATAACTAAGCCCTTGTACTAATAACGAGAGTATTTCACTTTCTCTTGTAGTAAGATTAAAATCTTCCGTTTTCTTTTTATTCTCAATACTCCCAACAAAACGAAGAACCTGCCGTGCAATACTAGGAGTCATAGGTGCTCCACCTTTTAGGGCTTCTTCAATGGCATTCAACAATTCTTGTGGCTGTGCTTTTTTCAGTATGTATCCGTCAGCACCTGCACGAATACAGGCAAACAATTTTTCATCATCCTCAAAAACAGTTTGCATTAATATTTTAAGATTACGATATTTTTTTCTAATAATTGTTACTCCTTCAATTCCATTTACATTAGGCATATCAATGTCCATCAGCACCAAATCAGGCTTACTATTTTCAATATCAGTTAATACATTACTACAATCAACAAACGACCCAACACAAGTCATACCATCGGTAAGGTCAATCAACATTTCAAGACTTTCTCTCCTCTTGCTATTATCATCAAAAATTATAATTCGCTTATCCATATCACAAAAATACAATTGCTATTTGTTAAAGTATCCTCATTGATTCTCATGATTTTTTTAGGGGGATACTTAGAATAATACTTGTGCCAATACTAAGTTTTGTAATAATTTCTAAACTTGCATTAATTTCAACTGCCCTAGCCTTCATGTTTTTTATTCCATTACCGCCAAAAGAATGATTAGGTTCTACTACATCAAGATTACTTATTGCAAAACCATTTCCATTATCATGTATTTTAACAAACAAATGTTGTTGTTCTTTGGTAATTAACACTTGCAATAAACTACAATCAGCATACTTTAAAGCGTTGCTGATAGCCTCTTTACATATAAGATAAATATTTTTCCGTTGTTCCATATTTAGAGCTATATGCGGTATATCTTTATTTTCAGTAAACTGTAGTTCAATATTTTTTGCTTCTGTAGATTGCACCGCAAATGCCCTCATACGATTAGCCAGATTTTCAAATCGATCATTACTAGTGTTTACGGCCCATACAATATCACTTATAGCTTCCATCACTTCACTAGTACCTGCATTTATTTTTGATAGAATACTTTCTGCTTTTTCATTTCCCGCAATAACTTTATTAGCGGAGGCTGCATAAATGGAAATACTGCTTAGGGTGCTTCCAATTTCATCATGTAAATCACGGGCAATACGGTTTCTTAGTTTTTCCAATTTTAACCCTTGTTTTAAACGATAGCGGTAAAACCCATATAAGCTCAGTACAAATAGTAATAACACTAACAATTTAAATAGTATAGTTTGATACCAATATGGTTGTATAATTATTTTAATACTGATTGGTTTTTCGTTCCAAACTCCATCTGTATTAGCTCCCATAACATAAAAAGTGTATATACCTGGTAAAAGATTGGTGTAGGTAACTTCATTTTTACTGCTTGGGTTTGTCCAGTCTTTATCAAAACCATCTAATTTGTATTTGTACATTTTTTTTACATTGCTACGATACTCAAGTGTAGCAAAGCTGATGCTGAAGATGTTTTGTCCTGGATTTAATGTAATAAACTTTGCATAACCAATAGGCGTATTCAAGTTGCTACTATCGATTTTCCAATTTAAAGGTTTATTTAAAATAGAAATACCCGTAAAAACCAATGGTGCAGCTGGTTGTTTTTGCAAAACTTCTTTTGGGTTGAATATGACAAAGCCATCTACACTGCCAAACATTAATTCGCCATTTTGCATATATCTGGAAATAAAGCGATTAAATTCATTCCCAGGTAATCCGTCTTCATCGGTAAAGTTTTGAAACGTTTTTAGTGTTGGGTTAAAACAACTCAAACCCTTATTGGTACTAATCCACAAATTATTTAAACTATCACTCAGAATACAATAAGCTACATTATTAGGCAAGCCATCTTTTTCGGTATATCGTATGCAATTGCCATTAATTTTTTCAAAACGATTTACCCCTCCACCCTCTGTTCCTATCCAAAAAAATTTTTCAGGAGCAATTGGGTCTGGGCAAATACTTAGTACTCCTTCGGCACTTATACTATTGTTATTATTGGGTATATTTTTCCAATGCTTCCAAATTTTATTTTTTTCATTTAAAGCATATAATCCATTAATAGTAGCAAGCCATAAAATTTCATTATCATCAAAATAAAATTGCGAAACAAATGGCTCGGAGGATTCTATACTTTCTGGTATGCTGTAAACCACTTCAATGCTACTTTTAGTTTTATCTACTCTGGCAATAAAATTTTTATAACTACCATCTTGGTAATAAATCCACAATCTATCTTTAGAATCATTATACAAATTATACCCAGTACAATTTTTTGGTAAAGCAGTATGTTGTATCGTTTTTTTTGTAAGTGTATTATAAGAATATAAATAGTAAAAAGTTTTAGTTTCATTGTTCGGTAAAAAAGCCCAATAGGTTTTTTGCTTATCTAACACAGCCCATGTTCCTTTCAATTGAGTTCCAATAGAAGGCATATAATCTGGCGATAGTCTCCAAAAAATTTCGTTTTGATTAGCACCAATATAACTTTTAAATCGGTTTTTGCGATCATCAAATTTTGCTATGCCATACCCTGCACTTCCAAACCATTTGATATCTTGCTTTGATGTGAAAACTTGAAAAATACTTCTTTCTGGTATACCAAGACTTTTAATAGGCACCACTTCTATTGCTTTTGTTTTTAGATGATAAATAGATACATCATTATTAGCAAGCCTATAAATATTTTCGTCATTTGAGTTATTTCGAAATAAACTATTTTTTGCTTCAGCAAATAGTTGAGTAAATTCAATTTTTTTTGTACTTGTATTAAAGTGAATTATTTTATTGCCATAAGCTATTACTATTATTTCTGGTTCAGTAGCTAGGAGAGACAATGTAGGCAACCCTTTGATGTTTGCGTCAATACCTAAAGAAGTAGGTGCAATGCTGGTTATAGACCATTTTGAAAAATCAACATTTGGTTTGCAATAAAAAATACTATCTCTAAAACTTACCCAAATAGAATTGTCAGACAAAAAAGAAGATATATAAGGTGCTTTAAAAGTTATATCTAGCTTATACTTTTTTGATTGTTGTAATGCATTATAGCTAAAAAGTAGTTTTGTTTTTTTACCTGTTTTAATGTCATTTTTTATGTTCACATTGCTTATATCTAATACCAACAAATCAGTAAGAGTTCTTAGATAAAGTTTTCCCTTATTGCATTGTATTTCCCTAATACAAAGGGTTTCTGTATTATTAAATATTAAGGGAACAGCATAAAACCGTTCCGTTTTTTTTTCAAACAAATAAAGCCCTTTAGTGTTCGTACCCACCCAAAAGTTTCCATTATCGTCTTCAATAGTTACGTTGCAGTAGTTATCAGGCAAACTGTAAGGATCGTTCGATTCATTTCTATAAATTTTAATTTGATATCCATCATATCGATTTAACCCATCTTTAGTACAAATCCACATGTACCCTTCTTTATCTTGGTACATACAATTTATCATTCCCTGAGATAATCCTTGTTTCACCCCAAGCGGCTCACCTGCAACAATGGATGGCTGCAAATACTGCTGTGCCGTACAGAGGTAAGTACTACACAGTAGACAAATGAATTGGAAACCTTTTTTAAGCATATAAATAAATCTAAAAAAACAGGCAACAGCAAGTTAAACAAGAAAACGTATTCATTTATCATGAATATTCATGATAGAATCTGTCATTACCCTCTATGGTTAGTTCATTTTCATTAACATTCATTATTGTGGAGGGCAAAGATGTCAAATAGTTTTGTTTGGTTAATTTAAACAAGCTAAAAATGAAAACTATTTTTTTAACAGTAATCTGCTTTATCATATTAAGTTCAAATATTTTAAAAGCTCAAACTGTGGTATATTATGTTGATGCAGCTAAGGCTGATAACACAGGCAATGGCCTTAGTTGGGCTACCGCAAAAAAAGATTTTCAAGTAGCAATTGATGCAGCAAGTGGTGCTACTGGTACTACCAAGCAAGTATGGGTAAAAAAAGGAACGTATCAATTGGCTAGTAATACAGTATATAATATGCGGCAAAATGTAGCCATGTACGGTGGATTTGCAGGAACCGAAACCTTACTTGGTCAACGAAACCCTGTAACCAACACTACTACACTTAGAGGAAACGGAATGGGCGTTATTTATTCATTTGATGCTGGCATTACAGCTTCCACTATTTTAGATGGATTTACAATCACTAATGGCAGTAGCGCTGGCATATATATAGGTAATAACAGTACCTGTATTGTTTCAAATTGCTTTATAACAAACAACAATAGTAATTCAAGTGGTGGAGGTATTTTTATGGCTAATAGCAGCCCTACAATTATTAATTGTTTTATAATGAATAATACCGCCAATAATGATGGCGGTGGTATTCAACTTAACTCCGGTTGCAGCCCTACAATTATTAATTGTGTATTTGTTGGCAATATTACTACCAATGGTTTTGGCGGAGGCATAAACAGTAGTGGCTCTACCCCTACTCTTATAAACTGCACTTTCAATGCAAATAAAGCCATTAAAGCAAATGTAGGCAGAGGGGGTGCTATAGCATCTCAAACACCCAGTAATACTACAATAAAAAATAGTATTATTTGGGGCAATACAGCATCAGCAAGTAATAACAATCTTTATGGAATTGTTACAGTTACTTACAGTACTGTTGAGGGTGGAATTACTGGTACAGGAAATAGTGCTATCGACCCTGTGTTTAATAAGCCAACCGACCCATTGGGCCCAGACGGCATTGCAGCCACAGCCGACGATGGCTTAAAACTTACCAATTGTAGTCCGGCATTAGATATGGGTAATAATAGCCTTATACCAGCTGGTATTACTACTGATATTACAGGCGCAGCCCGAATACAAAATACTATTGTGGAGGTAGGCGCTTATGAAGGGGCTTTAGGTGGAAGTAAGCCGATATTTGTTGATGTTGCAAGGCCAGATAATAGCGGGGATGGTTTAAGCTGGGCCACTGCTAAAAGAGATGTACAGGCTGGCATTGATGCAACAGCATCCGAACTGTGTGCTAATAAGCAAGTATGGGTAAAAGCAGGCAGTTATTATCCAACTGATTATCCAATTACAGGTCTTACAAATTTAAGAGATAAAACAATTTATGTTAAAGACGGTATTCAATTATATGGTGGCTTTGATGGTACCGAAACAACATTATTACAACGTAACTCAAGAACAAATATCACAATACTGAGTGGTGATATAGGCATTGCTAATGATAGTACAGATAATTGCTTTCATGTAGTAATAATGGGTGCTAATGCAACCATTGATGGATTTACTATACAAAAAGGTACAGCTAATGTTGCTTCTGGCAATATAATTATCGGCAGCTATACATTAGAACGAAATAGAGGCGGCGGCGTACGTACTATGGGTGACAATAATAGTATAAAAAACAATTACGTTCTTAAAAATTATGCAGCTTCGGGTGCAGGCATTTACCTAAACGGTATAGGGCAAAACGTAGAAGCAAATTTTATTGCCAACAATAATAGTGCTAACGGTGGTGGCACATTTATTAATACTGGAAACAATTCCATTGTTAACAATGTTTATTACAAAAACAATGCTCAAACTAAAGGAGGAGGTTTATACATTTTACAATCGATTAATGCTACAGTGGTAAATAACACTTTTTATGCTAATAATGCAGATGTTACTGCAGGTGGGCTATGCTTGGATAATGCTAACGCAGGAAATATAAGCAATAATATTTTTTGGAAAAATACAAAAGCAGGTAATGCCACACTTTCAGGCGCAGATTTTAACAATGGACCATCATCTACCCTAGCTTATAGAAATAATTTATTACAATTGGCTGCCATCAATTATACTAATGACAATTCTGCTTTTGGGTTGGGTACTGCTGCTGTAAATAATATTTTTGCTCAAGATCCAATTTTTCAAAATGAAGCCAATATAAATGGGGCAGACAATTTACCTATGACCTCCGATGATGGATTGAAACTAACCATGTGTAGCCCCGCTACAAATACTGGTAATAATTCGTTTATCCCATCATTTGTTACTACCGATATTACAGGCAATACAAGATTTGCTGCATCTATTGTAGATATGGGAGCCTATGAAGGTAATTCAGGATTGGGCACTAAAACGGTATTTGTAGATGCAGCCAGAGCAGATAACACAGGCGATGGGTTTAGCTGGGCTACTGCCAAAAAAGATTTACAAGTTGGCATTGACCTTTCAGCTACAGATGCCTGTGCTAATAAGCAAGTTTGGGTGCGCCAAGGTACATACATACCCAACGGTAATTTTACAATGAAACCTAATGTAAGTATTTTTGGCGGCTTTGCCGGCACCGAAACATTACTTTCACAAAGAAACTGGAAAACAAATACTACTATCCTTAATAATTTTGGAAATCCATCTTATTTATTTTCCATTACTGGCAATACTATTACAAATACATCAATATTGAATGGCTTTACCATATCAAATAGCTCTGTAAGTGCTATTATAATAAATGGTAGTAATCCAACTATTGAAAACTGCAGATTTACTGGCAATACTGCTACTAATGGAGCAGCCATACAAATTACTAATTGTAGCCCAATTATAACTAATTGCATATTCGACAACAACACCACAACACAAGATGGTGGAGCCCTCTATCTTATCTATGGTAATGCTACAATTACCAATTGCCTGTTTGTAGGCAACACAACCAATAATGGATTTGGTGGAGCAATAGGCGGTAATAGCTTTAGTAATCCAACTATTACGAATTGTACCTTTTTTGACAATGCCGCTCCTCGGCCAATTGCTGGATATGGCGGTGCAATGTCCTCCGGAACAAATAGTAATTTTAAGATTAATAATTCGATTGTTTGGGGAAATAATGCAGGCTCTGCTTATACCAATTTATATGGAATTTTTACTATTAACAACAGCCTTATTGAGGGTGGTTATACAGGCACAGGCAATATTGATGCTAACCCAAATTTTGTAAATTCTGTAAACCCAATGGGTACAGATGGCATTTTTGGTACAAACGATGATGGACTTCGTTTATCATTATGCAGCCCTGCAGTAAATGCCGGTAATAATATTTATTTACCCACAACACTTACTCAAGACCTAAGTGGAATTTCAAGAATTCAATTTACAAATATTGATATAGGTGCTTATGAAAATAATTCGGTTAATATGAATACGGGCGGTTTAGTTAATGCTCAGGCATCTTGCATTAGTTCACAATTTGGTATAATAAATTATTTCGATCAATGCAATGGACTAATAGCTGCCATCAATAGTAATGGTGTTTCTCCTATTATTGGTTCAACTACAGCAAAAATTTGGATAGAAACTACACAGCCTACTCAATTTGTGAAGCGCCATTACGAAATAACACCAGCAACAAATGCTACTACAGCTACTGGTAATGTTACATTATATTTTACCGATGCTGAATTTGCAGCCTTTAACAATCAAACACCAGCACCAGTAGCATTATTACCTTTAAGTACAGATGCTATAGCCACACAAAATGCAAGAAAAGCAAATTTATTAATAGAAAAAATAGGTGGTGTAAGTAGCGATAATAGCGGTATGCCCAATACCTATACAGGAACAATAACAACTATTGATCCTGCTGATGCAGATATTATTTGGAATACTACACTAAGCAGATGGGAAGTAAGTATTGATGTAACGGGTTTTAGTGGCTTTTTTGTAAAAACAATTAGTGGCATATTACCTCTTAAATGGTTAAATGTTTCAGCTAATTTAAATACTGAGAAAAAAGCAGTTGTGCAATGGCAAGTACAAGAAAATGATGTAGCTAATTACGAAATAGAAAAAAGTACAAATGGTATTAATTTTAGCAGTATTGGCAACCTAATCAGTAAAGGCAATGGCTCAAATTACTATCAATTTACTGAAACCTTAACGTTACAAGATTTGGCATATTATAGAGTAAAGCAAATAGACAGAAATGGTACAATTAGCTATAGTAAAATAATAAAACTAAATATTTACAAATCAGCACAACTTACTACATATCCAAACCCAGTTAAAAACAATTTAACCATTAGCGATGCAAAAGTTGGCAGCATAATTTTATTAAGTGATATGAGTGGTAAAATTTTGCAACAAATAAATGTACAACAAACAGCCTTTACAATAGATATGAGTAAATATATTAATGGTATGTATATTTTAAAACTATATAATGGAATAGTACAGAAAATTATAAAAGAATAATAAAACCCTAAATAACTGGAACAAAAAACACCTTAAATCATAACGGTTGTGTCGATATTTCTGCCACAAAACTGTTTAAACCTAATTTTTGACAAAATTCAATTTGGATAACACATTAATAAAGTCAGGAGGTATTCCTTTGGATGAAAGGAGTGACAGGCTTCTTGACACAAAACAAAAACGGGAACAACTCAGCTTTTGATGCTGTTCCCGTTTTAGTGGTGTGGGGCGGGATCGAACCGCCGACACAAGGATTTTCAGTCCTTTGCTCTACCGACTGAGCTACCGCACCATTCTCTTCTTCGCTATCCCGAATCCGCTTCGCTTTTCGGGATCTTGATTTTCTAATACTCCTTCGTCGTATTGAAAATCTACGACCGCACCATTCTATTCTTCGCTATACCGAATCCCCTTCGCTTTTCGGTATCTTGATTTTCTAATACTCCTTCGTCGTATTGAAAATCTACAACCGCACCGGTCTTTTCTTGCGGGCTGCAAATATAGGCAGTTTTTACAAAAAAACTAACTAATAAATAAGGATTATCTGCTTATTTCGGCCAGCACAAATTGGGTACATTCTGTCGCTCTTTTTTCGGGATTCAGAAACTTTAATGTCAGTTTGGTCACTTCATAGTCCGGCAATTCAAAGTGTTTACCCAAAATATAACCATGCTTTTTTATTTCGGCCTCATCTTGTTTGTCAAAAGCCAACCATTTTTTTTCTCCGAGTTTTAAAGTGCTGTCCGTAAATGTTTGATGTAATGAAGCTGAGTAAAAATGATAAGATGAACTATAAGTGTCTTTCCAAAAATAAACTTCTTTAGGATTTACTTTTCCTCTGGTGCTGTCTGCTATTCCTTTTCCGGCTTGATACGTTAATAGCGCCGGATAAAAATTACTATTCAAAAGAAAGAAAACTAATATAACTGCTGCAACTGATGCACCAATTGCTTTTTGAATTTTTTGCAATGGTTGTGACAGATAAAAATAAAATACAACAGATAACAAAAGCATACTACACACTATCAATATAAATGATTGTACGGGGAAAGCCCACGCATTGAGTATTATTGTAGCCAATGAAAGGACGACTACAATAAATGTTTGTATGATGAATATGGTTGTTCCCCATTTTGGTTTTGTCTTGTTTTGTAGCAGAAATGCCGCCGTTAATATGGCCGTAGTTGGAAAAATAATATTTAGATAATGTGGTAACTTGAATCCTGATAAAGAAATCACCAACAGCATGGTAAGGAATGTACCGATGGTCAACCACTCATATTTTCTTTTTGTAAACTCTTTTAATCTGCTGATGACAGCCCAATAAGCAATGATACTCCAAGGAGCAAAAGCCCATAAAAAAGAATGAAGGAAAAAAAAGTAATCGTGCTTAGCATCATTTCCCATTTCACCGCCAAAGCGTTCTATGCTTTGATTGAATAAAATAAACTTTACACCATTGATATGGTCTTTTCCTCTTACTGTTTTTTCGGGATGCAGATTAAATTGCAAATAGTAACAATAAACAACCGGAGCAATAAACAAAGCAAACAACAAAAGCATTAACAACCATTTGATATTGAAAATGATTTTGAGATTTTTTTGGTAGAATAAATAAAACAAAACAGCTACTGCCGGTACGAATACCGCAATATGTCCTTTGGTGCTGAATCCGGCAGCAAGGCCAATAGCGGCACCGAATACATTAATATATTTTCTTGTTTGAATAAAAGCAATCAGTTGCCATATAGAAAACACAACACAAGCAGTGAGCATTGCATCCATCCGCACATCATTATTGGCCAATACATAACTAAATGCAGTAGCTACAATCAATGCAGCAAGATTTCCGGTTTCAGTATTGTATAATAACTTTCCCAACCGAAATGTAGAATACGTTCCTAAAACTGTAAAAAGAAAAGAAGGAAGTTTATATGCAAAAGTGGTAACGCCAAAAATTTTATAGCTAAGCGCTGCTAACCAAAAAAGCAAATGTGGTTTGTCTAAATAATCGCCTCGTGCATCTGCCAGCGTTACATAATCGCCCGTTAGATACATACGCAATGCAATATCTGCATGATGCGCAGAGTCGTTGTCCATCAAAGGAACAAAAAGACCAATGAAGTAAACGATCCCTAAAAGAGAGAAAAAGAATAGATAAGTACTTTTTGAAAATATAGGCTTCTCCAAAAACATTATTTCTTGCAAAACTAATTGGTTTACATCAAGCAAAATATTTATTGTACCACAGCTTTTCTTTTTACTAAAGTAATAATGACTCCGCTTGTAATGATACAGAAAATTCCTGTCCAAGTAATCCAATCCGGAAAGTTATCGCCAAGCATCATTCCGATAAATACAGAATAAATAATATTGGCATAGCCAAAAACAGAAACAATACCGGCCTTGTCTGATCCATAAGAACGGGTTACAAAATATTGACCAAACAAAGCAGCAAGCCCCATCACCAAAAGCCACAACCATTCTATTCCATTGGGTGCTTTGAAATCAATAACAAATAATCCATCGACAGGCATACCCGTTGTATAACAAACAATCATACTGAGTACCGGAATAATAAACCCACTCAATAAAAACGAAAGCACAATGATTCTTGCGTCATAGTATTGTGTAAGCCGATTTACGGTGAGATATGCAATAGCCGCAGCTATACCCGAAACCATTCCAGCAAAATGATAAAACCAGGGTAAGTGCATCACCGGTTTGTAAATGAACAACATACCGACAAAGCCCAGCAATACAGCAAACACTATTTTTTTCCCATGATACTCTTTAAAAAATATAAATGCAAATACAGCAATGAATAAAACAGAGGTTTGATTATAACTCATAGCTGTACCTAATGGAATATGAAGAATGCAATATAATAATGTATAAAGCGCCAATGTTCCCATCAGGCCGCGAAATGCTAAACGAAAAAACTTTCCGCCTTCCTGTTTTGGCCGTTGAATAAAAAGTTCGGGTAATAAAAAGAGTAATCCGATCGCATTGCGATAAAAAACCAACTGCCCTGCATTAAAACTATTTTTCAATGCCTTGGCTGCACCGCCCATAATAGAAAAACCCAAAGCAGCCAACAGCATAAATAGAATGCCTTTATATCTCGCATCTTTAAACATCAAATTTTTATTAATCGTTCTGCTGCTGCTTCCAAAGTTTCTTTTTTCTTAGCAAAACAAAAACGAATAACCTGATGATCTGTTCCTGTTGCATAAAAAGCCGATACCGGTATAGTGGCTACACCATATTCTTTAGTAATACGCTTTGCAAAATCTTTATCGTCTTCATCACTGATGCGATTGTATTTTGCACAAACAAAATAACTACCATGACTGGAGAGCATTTCAAACTTGGTGTGTTGCATCAATTGTAAAAAATAATCTCTTCGTTCTTGCATCAATTCGCCTAACGATAAATAGGCTTCTTTGTTTTTTAAAAAATCTGCCAGCGCCACTTGCGATGGCGTATGGCAACAAAAACAATTGTACTGATGCACTTTTCTAAACTCTGCCATCAATTCCGGAGATGAAATACAATAACCTAATTTCCATCCGGTACAGTGATATGTTTTTCCAAATGAAAAACACACAAAACTTCGTTTCATCAATTCGGGATAGCGCAATACAGAGTAATGCTTCAGATTATCAAATATCAAATGTTCATATACTTCATCACTTAGCACAATGATATTGGTATCTCTTACAATTTCTTGAAGTTGTAATAAGTCACTTTCTGCTAAAACAGCGCCGGTAGGGTTGTGCGGCGAGTTCAGCATAATCATTCTTGTCTTAGGTGAAATTTTTCTTCTCACTTCAGCCCAGTCTATTTTATATTCCGGAAACTGAAGTGGAATTAAAACAGGTATTGCTTTATTTATTTCAATATTAGGAATATAGCTGTCATAAGCCGGTTCAAACACGATGACTTCATCGCCCGGCTGCAATACAGTAGTGAGCGCTGTATAGATAGCATAAGTGCCGCCGGGTGTAATCGTTATTTGTGTGTCAGGCGAAATTTTTGTTCCGTATAATAGTTCAGTTTTCTCTGCTAATGCTTCGCGAAGCGGCATGTAGCCTTGCATCGGCACATATTGATTCCACCCGTGGTGCATCACTTCATTTACTTTATTCATCAACGCTTCATTCATCGGGTAATCCGGAAAACCTTGACCAAGGTTAATCGCATTATACTGATTGGCCAATCCACTCATTACTGTAAAAATGGTAGTGCTAATGTTTGGAAGTTTAGATTGAATAGATGGAGTCATAAGTTTTTTTGAAGATTTAATCTGTCTTAATTCTATTCTGTAATGATTGCGGTAGCTTCTATCTCAATTAAAAATTCGGGAGCAATAAGTTTTGAAATTTCTATCATGGTAGTACAAGGTTTTATTGTGCCAAAATATTCACCATGTGCACGGCCATATTCTTGCCATTGAGAAATATCGGTAACAAACATTCGAGTACGGATCACATCTTTTAAGGAAGAGCCGGCCGATTGTAATATTTTTTCAATCTTTTGAATGATGTATTTTGTTTGTAAATATGCGTTATTGCCACCTACAAGGTGGTTGTTTTCATCTACAGCAACCGTTCCTTTTATTTCTATAATGTTATTTACTTTCACAGCGCTACTATAGCCAACAATGTTTTCCCATTGAGCGCCGGATGAAAAATTTTGTCTATGCATCAGTTTTTGATTTCAATATTTTCTTCTGAGATGATGGGCTCTCCGTTTATTCTCAATAAAATTTGGGCAACGGTTACCACATCTTTTTGGCAATAGGTTGCAATGCGCTGTAAATTTTTTTCTTCCCAATACACTTTCCATACCATGCTGCCATCTATATCATCTTTAGGTGTAGGTATTCCGAGCGAATGAGCTAATAGTGCAAGTGATGTGTAATTTTTAAAATCACCAAACTTCCACAATTCCAAAGTGTCAATAAAATTTACTTCCCATGGTTTTTTGCCCGATACATTTAATATAGAAGGAATAGGCAAATTGTTGATAACCAATCTACGACACATATACGGAAAATCAAATTCTTTTCCATTGTGTGCACATAATTGTTTGGGCTCGCCCGCCGACCATTTATTCAACATTTCAGTGAAATCAGTTAAGAGCGTTACTTCGTCATCACCAAAAAAGCTTTTGAGAATTATTTTTCCCTTGTTACCATCATTGCTAACAAACCCACAACTGATACAAACAATTTTTCCAAACTCGGCGTAAATGCCTGCTCGCGGATAAAGCGTTTCGTTTGTTTCTCCTTCGTGATATTTAATTAATGAATTTGACTTAATGTCCCACAAGTGCTTCCATTCGGCAGGTAATAAATTATACTCCCGAAACTGAGGTACTGTTTCTATATCGAGAAAAAGAATTTTTGAAAAATCCTGATGAGTCATACGACAAGGTACAAATTATTCATCAGGAAGTGTGTAGTTAAAAAAGAATCTTATAAATATTTATCTCCCTTGTTTCTTTTTATCTCAGCCACATATTCTTTGATTTCCTGCTCTTTGTCTTTTTTACAAATCAACAATACATCTTTTGTATCCACAATAATGTACTCTTTCAAACCTTGTAATAATACCAACTTGTTATCCGGAACATGTACCATACAGTTATTGGCATCTATCACTACTGCATTTTTACCCACTACTGCATTTCCGAAATAATCTTTTTCCATATTTTCCCAAGCACTGTTCCAAGTGCCTAAGTCGCTCCAAGAGAATGAAGCAGGTAGCAGATAAACATTGTCCGCTTTTTCCATCACTGCGAAATCAATGGATATATTAGTGCACTGAGGATAAATATTTTCTATTGCTTTCTTTTCTTTGGATGTATTGAATTTGTCTTTCTCAGCAGCAAAGAGTTCATACAGTTCCCACTCATGTTTTTCCAAAGCAGCAATAATATTTTTTACTTTCCAGATAAAAATACCGGAGTTCCATAAAAAATCTCCACTGGCTATGAAGGTTTTAGCAAGTTCTGTATTTGGTTTTTCGGTAAAGGTTTTTACTTTATGTACACCGGGTGCTGCTTCTTTTGTTTCGTGTTGAATATAGCCGTAACCGGTATTGGGATAGGTGGGCTTTATTCCAATAGTAACTAAAGCATCTTCGTTTTTTACAAAATTCAATGCTTTTTGTGCTGTCTGAATAAATAAATCTGTTTCTAAAATTAAGTTGTCTGCCGGTGCGGCTATCATTATTGCTTTTGGATCTTTTTTCAAAAGCTTAAATGCCATATAAGCGATGCAAGGTGCTGTACTTTTTCGGGAAGGCTCTACAATGATATTTTCAACAGGAAGCTGCGGTAATTGTTTTTTTACAATTTCAACATATTCTGCTACCGTAACGATAAAAATATTTTCATGAGCGACTAATTGATTATAACGCTCATACGCTTGTTGAATCAATGTTTTACCAATTCCTAAAATATCCAAAAACTGTTTGGGTAAACTTGTTCGGCTGATTGGCCAAAATCGGCTTCCGATTCCTCCGGCCATTATTGCTACATAATGATGTTTGTTCATAGCTCTTCTCTACTGTGTTGATAAAAGAATCTGTCGGTTTTTAGTTTTATACAAATCCTTCTTTTATTAAATCATGCACACTGATAATACCCAGATACTTTCCGTTTTCGGATACAATCAATTGTGAAATTTGGTTTTCCCTTAGTCTATCCAAAGCGTTTTCGGCCAGTTCTTCAGACGCAATTGTTTTTGGATTTTTGGTCATAATATCTCCGGCGGTTACTGTATCTATTGCAATATTCTTTTCCAACATTCTGCGCAAGTCGCCATCGGTTATTATGCCCAATAATGTTTCATCACGATCAATTACTGCTGTTACGCCCAATCGTTTCGCGGTAATTTCTACTATTACTTCTTTTATAGATTGTGTTGCAAATACATTTGGTTTCTGATTGGCTTTGTATAAATCTTCTACTTTCAAATAAAGTTTCTTACCCAACATTCCACCGGGATGAAACTTTGCAAAATCTTTGCTTTGAAACCCTTTCAGCTCCATCAGGCAAACAGCCAAAGCGTCACCCATTACCATTTGAGCAGTAGTACTTGTAGTAGGCGCTAAATTGTTAGGGCAGGCTTCTTGTTCTACGGTAGTGTTTAATACGATGTCGGCATTTTTTGCCAAAAAAGATTGGGCGTTGCCAACTATTGCGATAAATGTGCTACACAATTTTTTAATCAGTGGTGTCAGTACTTTTATTTCAGGACTTTCGCCGCTCTTACTTAGTAGTATCACAATGTCATCGGGTTGAATAATTCCCAAATCCCCGTGTATGGCATCGGCTGCGTGCATAAATACGGATGGTGTGCCCGTACTATTAAAAGTAGCCACTATCTTTTGAGCAATGATGGCACTTTTGCCTACTCCGCTCACAATCACTCTTCCTTTTGATACTGCAATGGTTTGCACTGCTTTTTCAAAATCATCATTAATAAAAACACTGAGGCCGGAAATAGAACGAGCTTCTAATTCAATTGTATTAAGTGCAATTTGTATTATTGATACTGACATAAAGCGGCAAAAGTAGAAAATTTACTAAGAATGTATCTTTATTAAAATCATAGTTTTTCGTTATTTGTGTTAAATGGTTTTCTTTTTAGCATTTCATTCTTAACTTCGCTGTCCTTTTTAAAAAAAGGGAGTGTTTGGAAAGATCTTGTATTCTTTCTGAAGTACTAAAAACCAATCTATAAGGACTGCTTGCCTTAAATTACCGGTATTGTAAAAAATAATTTTTCCTACAATATGTGCGGTTAATGAAAATTGTGTATCTTAATGGACTCAGATGAGATAAAACGGAACTGTTCCTGAAAAAATAATGTAATGGCAACAAAAAAAGCAGCGGTGAAAAAAGCAAGCATCGCAAAAACAACAAAAGAAAAAATTAGTAAACCGAAGCACGACCTACACAAGGCACTTCAACTTTACTTTGGCTTTAATAAATTCAAAGGCACACAAGAAAAAGCAATTGAATCTTTGCTCGCAGGCCACGATACATTTGTGATCATGCCCACAGGAGGCGGTAAAAGTTTGTGTTATCAATTACCTGCATTGATTCAAGAAGGTGTGGCCATTATCGTATCGCCACTTATTGCATTGATGAAAAATCAGGTGGACTTAGTGCGTGGATATAGCAGCAATGATGACATTGCCCATTTTTTAAATTCCACATTGAATAAAAAAGAAATTAAAGAAGTGCACGATGATTTAAAAGGTGGTAAAACAAAACTCCTTTATGTAGCTCCCGAAACATTGACCAAACAAGAGAATCTTGAATTTTTCTCGGACTTAAATATTTCATTTTTTGCAGTGGATGAAGCGCATTGTATTTCGGAATGGGGACATGATTTTCGGCCGGAATATCGCAGACTGAGAGAAATGATGATTCAAATAAATCCGGACATTCCGGTTATTGCACTTACTGCAACAGCAACACCTAAAGTGCAAAGCGATATTGTTAAAAACTTGGATCTAAAAAACCCTAATATTTTTATTTCTTCTTTCAATCGGTCTAATTTATACTATGAAGTGTTGCCTAAAATAAAAAAATCGGCAACCGACGAAAATATTGTTCGGTTTGTAAAAAGTATGGGCAAAAAAAGTGGAATCATTTATACATTAAATAGAAAAACCACCGAAGAGCTTGCCGATATCTTAATGGCCAATGGCGTCAAAGCAGTTGCCTATCACGCTGGCTTAGATAGCAAACTACGAGCAACCCGACAAGATCAATTTCTGAGCGAAGATGTGCAAGTTATTTGTGCTACGATTGCATTCGGCATGGGAATAGATAAGCCCGATATACGTTTTGTCATTCACTACAACATCCCCAAGAGTATTGAAAACTATTATCAAGAAACAGGAAGAGCAGGACGTGATGGATTGGAAGGAAAATGTGTTCTTTACTACTCTCATAAAGACGTGAGCAAATTAGAACACTTGATGCGAGACAAACCTCTTAGCGAAAGAGAAGTAGGCGCTCAATTGATTAGTGAAACAGTTGCATTTGCCGAAACAGGTGTTTGTCGCAGAAAGATATTGATGAGTTATTTTGGCGAAGAATATCCACAAGAGAATTGTGGTCAATGCGATAACTGTAAGCATCCGAAAGAATATATTGAAGCAAAAGATGAAGCACTGCTCGTATTGAAAGCAGTGAAAGATTTGGACGAACGCTTTGCAACCGATTATGTAGTACAAGTTATTGTCGGTAAAATGACACCGCAAGTTCAAATGTTTCGCCATGAAGGCTTAGCTTCTTTTGCGAGCGGCAATGACAAAGAACCCTTTTTCTGGAACTCATTAATTCGACAAATGATCTTAGGCGGGTTATTGAGAAAAGATATTGAAGAATATGGCGTATTAAAATTTTCGGGCAACACAGAATCTTTTCTGAAAAAGCCTAAGTCGTTCAAAATAGTATTGAACAATACTTATGACAATGCCAATGCCGATGATGAAGAAGGTGCTGAAGCCGCCACCGGCGCTGCCACAGATGAGCGCTTGTATGAACTGCTGAAAGAATTGCGGAGCAAAGAAGCAAAGAAAAAAGGGTTGCCGCCATTTGTTATTTTCTTAGAAGCATCATTGCAAGACATGGCTACTTTTTATCCCATCTCGTTGGATGGTTTGGAAAAATGTCAGGGCATCAGTAAAGGAAAGGCCATTAAATATGGTAAACCATTTGTAGAACTCATTGCACGATATGTAGAGGAAAACAATATTGAACGACCGGATGATTTTGTGATGAAGAGTGTAGTGAATAAAAGCGGCAACAAAGTGTATATCATTCAAAACACTGATAAAAAAGTTTCGCTGGAAACCATTGCTAAAAATAAAGGCTGGCGTATGGATGAGATGCTGGAGGAAATGGAAAGCATTGCGGCAAGTGGAACTAGACTTAATCTGAACTACGCTATTGATGAAATGCTGGACGAAGAAGATCAAGATGAAATAATGGATTACTTTAAAAGTTGCGAAACATCTTCTTTACAAGTAGCTCAAGAAGAATTATCGGAATACAACTTTAACTGGGAGCAATTAAAAATAATGCGCATTAAGTTTTTGAGTGAGTACGGGATGTAAGGAATGGGTTGATTTGGTTTAAGCTCATTAACTCAATTTTTATAGCTCAAAAAACACATTATTTGAGCTACAATTCTCAATAATTTGAGCTACAAATTGAATTTGACTACATTTTTTGCAAAATGCTTAGAATAAATACTATTGGCAAGTCGTGTGCATCCAAGTTTTGCTTTCTATTGGATTTTATTTTCTTTGTATTAAATTTTAATAACAAATGGAAGAAGTTTCTATTTTTTTCAATAGCGAATGTCAGAAGTGTAATTCTGTAATGGAAATTTTGAAGCAGAAAAAAATTCAGGCTAAGGTTATTAACTACCTTGATGGAAACATAACGGAGGAGGATATTAAAACGGTGCTTGCTAAACTCAAAATATCAGCAGAAAAATTAGTACGAAAAACAGAACATGTTTTCAAAGAAAATTTTGCTGATAAAAAAATGACCGATGAAGATTACATACAAGCGATGCTCAAATATCCTATACTCATTCAGCGTCCTATTATTGTAAAAGGTAATCAAGCAATCATCGGAAGACCACCGGAGTATGTGTTGGATATTCTTTAATGGATGATTGATTGCAAATACATGTTTGCATTGCACATACAATAACAATTATTACGACTATAATTCTTTCACAACGTTTGCCACTACGTGCGGCTTGCCGAGTGTGTAAAAGTGAAGCACCGGAACGTCACCATGTTTTTTTAAATCTTTGGATTGCATCAAAAGCCATTCTTGCCCTACCAATTCTACATCTTCATCACTCTTGCATTTCAGTATTTCTTTTGATAAGTCTGAAGGAAGATCAATATGAAATGTTTTGGGAAGAATAGTTAACTGCTTTTTATTATAAATAGGCTTTAAGCCCGGAATAATCGGGACGGTGATGCCAATAGCTCTACAATCTTTTACAAACTGATAATATTTTTCATTGTCAAAAAACATTTGCGTAACAATATAATCTGCACCGGCATCAACTTTAGATTTTAAATATTGCAAATCGGTTTCCATATTCGGCGCTTCAAAATGTTTTTCCGGATAACCGGCAACGCCAATACAAAAATCAGTTTTTTGAGAACTCTTTAAATCTTCTTCTAAATATACTCCCGAGTTTAAGTTCACTACTTGTTTCAATAAATCACTTGCATAGCGATGTCCTCCCGGCTCCGGCTCAAAAGTGGATTCATTCTTTGCCGCATCGCCGCGCAATACCAATACATTATCAATACCTAAATATCGGAGATTGATCAGCGCATCTTCTGTTTCGTTCACACTAAATCCGCCGCAAATCAGATGTGGCACAGTGTCCACATTATACTTATACATAATAGCTGCACAGATACTTTCGGTACCCGGCCTTTTGCGAATCACTACTTTTTCAAAATTGCCATCGGCTTTTTTCTTAAAGATGTGCTCACTTCGGTGATAAGTAACGTTAATAAAGGCAGGTTTGAATTCCATCAACGGATCTAAATGCTTATACAACGCACCGATTCCTTTTCCTTTCAGCGGTGGTAATACTTCAAATGAAATCAAAGTGTCTTTTGCTTGAGCTATATGGTCTGTTACTTTCATAAGGGTGCAAAGCTAATGAGGAACAGGCATTAGTCAAAACAAGGTTAAAGCATAATTTAATCAACACACAAAGCTTATTTTTGCTCCTATGGCTGTAACCATACAAACGAAAGATTTAGTAAAAAAATATGGCAACCGCACAGTGGTAAACCATGTTTCCTTTGAAGTAAAGCAAGGAGAGATAGTGGGCTTGCTCGGGCCAAACGGTGCCGGAAAAACTACTTCATTCTATCAAGTAGTTGGATTGATTAAGCCCGATGAAGGACAAGTATTGCTCAATGAACAGGATATTACTTCATTACCCATGTATAAAAGAGCAAAAATGGGAATCGGCTATTTGCCACAAGAAGCATCTATATTTCGTAAGCTAAGTGTAGAAGATAATATTGCTGCTATACTGGAAATGACCAAACTCACAAAACAAGAACAAAAGAAAAAATTAGAATCACTCATTGAAGAATTTCGTCTTCAAAAAGTAAGAAAAAGCAATGGTAATGTACTGAGTGGCGGCGAAAGAAGAAGAACCGAAATAGCCAGAGCATTGGCTACCGACCCAAAATTTATTTTATTGGATGAGCCTTTTGCCGGTATAGACCCGATTGCCGTAGAAGATATTCAAGCAATAGTAGCCCGACTCAAATATAAAAATATCGGTATCCTGATTACTGATCATAATGTAACAGAAACACTCAGCATCTGCGATCGAGCTTATTTATTGATTGAAGGAAAAATATTTAAACATGGTACTGCCGAAGAACTGGCTGCCGATGAATCTGTTCGCAAATTATATCTGGGTAGAAATTTTGTACTCAAGAGAAAAGATTACTTACATGAAGAAGCAAAAGAAGGAATATTGGAAGCCGATTCTGAAAAAGAATAATTGTACTTAACGCCTTTTTGTTTTTCTTTTATGATCCTGTAAAAAAATATTGTGCTTATGAATTATCAATCATTACCCAAGATAGAATTACACTTACATCTGGATTGCAGCCTTAGTTATAATGTTGTTCAAAAAATAAATCCTGCCATTACATTAGAGGAATACAAAGAATCATTTATTGCTCCGCCAAAATGTACCGACCTGATGGATTACCTGAAACGTGCAGTAAAAGGTTTTGAAATGATGCAAACAAAAGAGCAACTTCAATTAGTTACATTGGATTTGATGGAGCAACTGAAAGCAGATAATGTCATCTATGCAGAAATACGTTTTGCCCCATTATTACACATTGCAAATGGCCTTACACCACAAGAGGTAGTTCAAACAATAAATGATGCATTAGAAATCGGCATAAAAAATACCGGTGTAGAAGCACGGCTAATTCTTTGCACTCTTCGTCAATACAATCATGATCAAAGCATGATAACTGTGAAGCTGGTAGAACAGTTCAAAGGCGCTCATGTGGTGGGTTTTGATATAGCAGGAGATGAAGCCGGCTATCCGGTGGATGCACACGTAGCTGCATTTGAATATGCAAAAGCAAATGGCATACACGTTACTTCGCATGGTGGCGAAGCCTGCGGTGCAGATAGTGTATGGAATGTTTTGGAAAATCTTCATCCATCCAGAATAGGGCATGGTGTACGGAGTGTAGAAGATGAAAAATTAATAAATCATCTAAAAGAAAAAAAGATTCATTTGGAAGTTTGCCCCACCAGCAATGTGCAAACCAATGTGGTGGACACTATTCAAGACCATCCGGTTGACCGCATCTATCGCAAGGGTATATCCATGAGTATAAATTGTGATTGCCGAACAATTTCCAACGTAACACTGTGCAGTGAATATGATTTATTACATCAAACATTTGGCTGGGATAAAAAACATTTTCTTCATTGTAGTTTAGAAGCTATTACACACGCCTTTTGCGATGAAGTACTAAAGGATAAACTTCGCAAAAAAGTGAACGAAGTGTATTTGGGTTTTGAGGAAATGTGAAAAGTAAATATTATGTGGCGTAACTCACTTTTATTGAAAGCGCAACCTATTGCAAAGTTGCACAAGACCAATTCAAAATAATAATTACCCGCTACATTTATAATTCAATAAATAATCTTTATTTTGATAAGGAATGAAAATTCTTTCTCCCACTATATCGGCTTTGGCTCGTATGCGGCAATGGCGCATTGATGCATGGAAAAATAATCCACTCGATGCACAGCGTGAAGTGTTGCAGCATATCGTTACCTCCGCACAATACACTGAGTATGGCCGCAAGTATAATTTTTCAAAACTATTTACGGTAAGAGAATATAAAAATGCAGTGCCTATCGTGTCTTATGAAGAGCTAAAGCCATATATAGACCGAATGTTGAAGGGCGAACAAAATTTACTTTGGAATACACCGGTATATTGGTTTGCCAAAAGTAGCGGTACTACCAATGATAGAAGTAAGTTTATTCCGATAACGGATGAGAGCTTGGAAGACTGCCACTATAAAGCGTCTAAAGATGTATTATCGCTTTACTATCAATACAAACCCGATTCTGCATTGCTCACCGGCAAAGGATTGGTGATTGGCGGTAGTCACAATATCAATCCGGTAAATGCAGAAGCACAGTTTGGCGACCTGAGTGCCGTGTTATTTCAAAATTCCCCCTTCTGGGCACACTGGCTGCGCACACCGGACCTGAGCATTGCTATCATGAGTGAATGGGAGCGTAAGATTGAAAAAATAGCTGAAGCCACTATTAAAGAAGTGGTAACTTCTGTATCGGGTGTACCTACATGGACCCTGGTTTTGTTCAAACGAATTTTAGAAATTACCGGTAAGAAAACGATTGGCGAAGTGTGGCCTGATTTAGAGTTGTATATGCACGGCGGCGTTTCGTTTACACCCTACAAAGAACAATTTCAAAAATTGATTGGTAAAGAAATCAATTATTTAGAAATGTATAATGCCAGCGAAGGATTCTTTGCTGCACAAACATCACCGGACGAAGACGGTATGTTACTCTTCACCGATCATGGAATTTTTTATGAGTTTATGCCCGTGAGTGAGTATGGAAAGAAAAATCCCAAAACGATTGGATTGAAAGAAGTAGAGGTTGGAAAAAATTATGCACCAATAATCAGTACTAATGGCGGACTATGGCGCTACTTGTTGGGAGATACGATTCAGTTTACTTCTCTAAAACCATTTCATATTAAAGTATCCGGAAGGCTGAAGCATTATATCAATGCCTTTGGCGAGGAAATAATTATTGACAACTCAGACAAAGCAATTACTATTGCTTCTGAAAAAACAAATGCAGTGGTAATAGATTATACTGCTGCTCCGGTTTTCTTTTCGGATAAATCCAATGGTGCACATGAATGGTTGATTGAGTTTGAAAAAGAGCCGGATGATTTTTTAAAATTTGTAAACGAATTAGACAGTACTTTAAAAAGTGTGAACAGCGATTATGAAGCAAAGCGATACAAAGACATTGCGCTTCGCTTACCCATTGTACATGCTGTAGCAAAAGGAACATTTAATGAGTGGTTGCGCAACAAAGGAAAATTGGGCGGTCAACATAAAATTCCTCGACTCAGCAATGAAAGAACGCTGATAGATGAACTTTTGGAAATGAATACCACTACATTTGTCAATAAATAAAAATCTACAATATGAAATTGCTTGAAGGAAAAGTTGCAATTATTACCGGTGCAGCACGCGGCATTGGAGAAGGGATTGCTTTAAAATTTGCTGAACATGGAGCAAGTGTAGCATTTACTTATGTAAGTGATAGCAGTGCAGAAAAAGCAGCTGCATTAGAAGCAAAATTAGTTGCACTTGGTGTAAAAGCTAAAGCCTATAAAAGCAATGCAGGCGATTTTGCACAATGCGAAACATTTGTAAATGATGTGTTGAAAGAATTTGGCACAGTAGATATATGTGTGAACAATGCAGGTATTTCTAAAGACAATTTGCTTTTAAGAATGAGTCCTGAGCAATGGGAAGATGTGATTAAAGTAAATTTGAATAGTGTATTTTATATGACCAAGCATATCATTCGTCCGATGATGAAAGCAAAGAGCGGTTCCATCATCAACATGAGTTCTATTATTGGAGAGATTGGTAATGCCGGTCAGTCAAGTTATGCTGCATCCAAAGCAGGCATTTTAGGCTTTACAAAATCTGTGGCTAAAGAATTAGGAAGCCGCAATATTCGTTGCAACGCTATTGCTCCGGGCTTTGTAGAAACAGATATGACCAGCTACTTGAAAGATGGTGATGCAGCAGATAAATATAAAGCCGGTATTCCGCTGGGAAAATTTGCATCGGCAGAAGACATTGCTAATGCCGCACTTTTTTTAGCAAGCGATTTGAGTGGCTATATCACCGGGCAAACATTAAGCGTTTGCGGCGGATTGAATATCTAATACGAAAATAAAAAGCATGTGGTAAAAAATAGGAAGTAAAATCGTTTGAAAGCAATACTGAGTAAGTGATATAACGAAGGATAATGAAAGGAATTTCATTATCCTTTTTTGTTGATTTCAATTTTGCAAGCATTGCCTGAAAGGCAAATATTCATTGAGCCTAATGCAAGCGCAGCGACGCGTTGGGCGAATGAATGAATGGTGCGTTTAACGATTGAAATAAACAATGTAATCATCACAATTCCGATAACATT
>JAFDXF010000073.1 GCA_018268055.1 Bacteroidota bacterium | reverse complement strand
GGTAGACAAAAATGGATGGTTACTTACGGTAATGGTAAGCGTTGCACATGTACATGACAGCAAAGCAGCCGAACTACTCATGCGCAAACTCAAAGAAAACCATGTGGGGCATTAAACTGCTTATTGCTGATGGCGGATATAGAGGAGAGCTAATTGAAAAAGCAAAAATAGTATTTAAATAAGTAGTTTTTGTTTTCTAAGCACATATAATCTTACTTCTTATCAAAGAAACAGTTGATTTTTGCATCTTTGCTGAGATTTTTTTTTGCCGGTAATTGAAAAGTTTATACTACTTGTTAGCTCTAACTGTGAGTGTCCTCACTTGTTCTGCACAGCGATATCGTAACACGAATCATATGCATGGTTTAGATGTTACCATCAGCAGGTTAGTTCCTAATTTTTCTAAGGTACCCGATCAGAATTTTTTATTTCACGAAAGTTTGACTTATTCTATTGTTGCCGGACAGCGTATCCGTGCATTTGCAGGCATTAATTTTTTGGCACCAGCCAAAGGTGGTGTAACAAGATATGGCTTTCATATCGGATTTCTGGCCGGATCTAAAAACCCTACTGCCGGACTCATTTACGGGCCGGTTCTTTTTCATATAGTCAATAAGACTGCTTATGACAATGGTGCATTACGTAATTATCACAATACCGGTCTTGCCTTTGCCGTTGGAGTGTATTATGTTCCTGTTAGCCAGTTTGTTTTGTCAACTAAAATTGCTCCGGCACTCTATCATTATAGTGTGAGAAAGAAGAATGATATTAAAGTTATTGAAAGTAATGTAGACTCCCGTTCCGAAACTTTTTATATGGGCTTTTATAATCTGTTGAGTCTGAGTGTAGGTTATCGTTTTTAACGTTATGCTGATGGTGTAAAAAATCATCTTATAGAATACCTCGCTTAGCAAATAAACCTTTACTTTTGTGTTCAGTAATTTTATTAAAATGAGCAAGACAAACGAGGTATTAGATCAGGTAATCATAAAATTTGCCGGTGATTCCGGTGATGGAATGCAGTTAACCGGAACGCAATTTACCAACACAGCCGCACTGTTTGGAAATGACCTAAGTACATTTCCTGATTTTCCGGCAGAAATTCGTGCCCCACAAGGAACAGTTGCAGGTGTTTCGGGCTATCAGTTACATTTTGGTAGTGTAAATATTTTTACTCCGGGAGATAAATGTGATGTGCTTGTGGCTATGAATGCTGCAGCATTAAAAGTAAATCTGAAAAATCTTAAAGACACAGGAACTATCATTGCCAACAGCGATGGGTTTGACCCAAAGAATTTGCGACTTGCAAAATATCCGGATGGTCAGAATCCAATTGAAGATGGCTCGTTAGAAAAGTATAATCTTATAGTGATTGATGTCACTAAAATGACCCGTGCAGCATTGGTTGATTCGGGCTTAGGTACTAAAGAGATAGACCGTGCCAAAAACATGTTTGTGCTTGGTTTTCTCTATTGGATGTACAACCGTTCACTCGACAACAGTATCAAATTTTTGGAAGAAAAATTTGGTAAAAAACAAGCAATCCTCGATGCAAATATCAAAGTATTGAAAGCAGGATATCACTATGGTGATACAACAGAAACTTTCCGTACACGATACACTGTTCAGCCTGCAAAGATGAAACCCGGTGTTTATCGTAACATCATGGGAAATCAGGCAACAGCAATTGGATTGGTTGCCGCTGCACAGAAAGCCGGTGTAGATATATTTTTTGGTACTTATCCTATCACACCTGCATCAGACATTTTACATGAGTTGTCAAAATACAAAAGTTTTGGAATAAAGACTTTTCAGGCTGAAGATGAAATAGCTGCAGTATGTGCTTCAATAGGTGCATCATTTGGTGGCTCTTTAGGGGTTACATCATCTTCAGGTCCCGGTATAGCATTAAAGGGCGAAGCTATGGGACTGGCAACAATGCTTGAAATTCCATTGGTGGTTATTAATGTTCAACGTGGAGGCCCTTCAACCGGATTGCCAACTAAGACAGAACAGAGTGACTTAATGCAGGCACTTTATGGCAGAAATGGAGAAGCACCCATTCCGGTAATTTCATCGTCATCACCGGCAGATTGTTTTAACGCAATTTATGAATCCTGCCGCATAGCTATTGAATATATGACTCCAGTTATTTTTCTTTCTGATGGTTATATAGCTAATGGTGCTGAACCCTGGCAATTTCCTACTGCCGATCAGTTAAAGGAATTCAAAGTGAAATATGCAACTGAAAAAAATGAAGAGCATTTTCTTCCTTATAAACGTGATGAAAAATTAGCACGACCATGGGCAATACCCGGTACAAAAGGTTTAGAGCATCGCATAGGTGGTCTTGAAAAACAACATGAAACCGGAAATATCAGCTACGACAACGAAAACCATCAGTTTATGGTTAAAATGCGTGAAGCTAAGGTAGAGAAGGTGGCAGATAGCATTCCTTTACAACAGTTAGACAGTGGACCGGAAAAAGGTAAACTACTTGTTGTAGGATGGGGAAGCACCTATGGTGCAATTAAAACGGCTTGTCAGATGGTGCGCAGCGAAGGATATGATGTGGCGCATGCACATCTTACCTACCTGAAACCATTCCCAAAGAATTTCGGTGAAATGTTGTTCAAATATGACAAAGTGTTGATGCCTGAAATGAACATGGGTCAACTTTCCAGAGTTGTAAGAGATAAATTTATGATACCTGCAATCAGCCTAAATAAAGTAATGGGAATACCATTTTCCGCAACTGAAATCAAGGAAAAGGTTGTTGAATTAATGAAATAATAAAAAGTAAAATTTTAATCAGTTTTTAATAGATAGTATTTTTATGGAAGCAACTGCAACAACGCCCACACCGTTATTTACTTCAAAAGATTTAGTAACCGATCAGGATATACGTTGGTGTCCGGGATGTGGCGATTATTCAATATTAAAGCAGGTACAGACTGTTATTCCGGAGTTGGGCCTGCCACGCGAACAGATAGTTTTTATTTCCGGTATCGGATGCTCATCACGTTTTCCTTATTATATGGAAACGTATGGTATGCACTCTATTCATGGAAGAGCAACAGCCATTGCCAGCGGACTAAAAGCTGCACGCAAAGACCTTAGTGTTTGGATTGTAACCGGTGATGGTGATTCTATGTCTATCGGTGGAAATCACTTTATACATCTGCTGCGCAGAAACTTTAATGTGAATGTTCTGTTGTTTAACAATCAGATTTATGGACTTACAAAAGGTCAGTATTCGCCAACATCAGAAGCAGGTAAAGTAACTAAGTCAACACCTTTCGGTTCTATTGATCATCCATTTAATCCGGCAGCGTTGGCAATGGGTGCCGATGGAACTTTTGTAGCACGAAGCATGGATCGCGACCCTGTACATTTAAAAGAGATGCTCCGTCAAGCGGCAATGCATAAGGGAACTTCTTTCCTTGAAATTTATCAGAACTGCAACGTATTTAATGATGGTGCATTTGAAGTGTTTACAGAAAAAGCGTCTAAAAAACAAGAAGCACTTTTTGTTGAACATGGCAAACCTTTAGTGTTTGGCCAGAATGGTGAACTTGGAATAAAACTTGATGGATTTAAACCTGTCATCGTTAATCATGCAGAAAAGGGAATCAGCACAAACGACCTATGGATACATGATATGTACGACAGAGTGAAGTCAGGAATTTTAGCACGTTTCTTTGATAACCCCGCTAATGAAGGTCACTTCCCACGCCCATTTGGTATTTTCTATAAAGAAGAAAGAAGTTGCTATGAAGATGATTTGCTGCAACAGGTTGAAGCAGTTATTTCTTCAAAAGGTAAGGGAGATCTTAATAAACTTTTGCGCGGAAATGAAGTTTGGGAAATTCAGTAATCCTCGAACAGCATTAATATTTCTTTATTTTTTAACTGTGAATCTTTGTTTCTGTTAATACAACAGAATAAATGGTTGTTGTAGGTCGGTTAAGTAATTACAATTTCTGTTTTTAAAAATTCAAATTGATATTATGATTGTATTTATCGGATATCTGGCATCAGCATTTTTGGCTGTTTCATTGCTGATGAGCAATGCTTTTAAATTCAGATGGTATAATCTGGCAGGGCAAATTGCATTTATTGTTTATGGATATTTCATCAATTCAATGCCTGTTGTTATTGCCAACGCAATTTTGATGGTCATTAATATCTATCAGATAATACAACTTTACAAAAGTAAAGAAGCATTTGATGTTATTCCCGTTAAAGAAAGTGAGCCACTGGCAGAACGATTTAT
>JAFDXF010000072.1 GCA_018268055.1 Bacteroidota bacterium | reverse complement strand
TTTGCTCGCGGTTGACACCTTGTATTTGTGGCATTTTTAATTGCTGTTTTGCTCATTAAAACTATTGAAATTAATTTATATTTGTAAATGCTTTTGAATTATTTTTTTCACAGACTGCCGTTGGCAGCAAGTGTATTAAGACAGCGACAAGACAAAAAAACGAGTGACAGAAACAAGAAAAAGTAAACCATTTTGACAGGTGAACACAGACATACAAACGATACAACAAACGGACAACGAGTAAGCCGACACTCATTGCCTGCCCTTCTGTGTTTTAATTTTTTTCCCACCGCACAAAAAATTTTGAAATTCTATGCCGATCCGCAAACGGCACATTGGCTTTTGCCCCAATCGCACAAGCCAACCCTTCAGGCAAAAGCCAAAGAGCCGTTTCTGCCAACGCACTTGAAAACGACACCATTTGACAGAATAATTTTACCGATATTAGAAACCTTAAAATTTGAATATAAAACGACATGAGTTCGGAAAACCCGATTTTAAATAGTCCTTATGATGAACCGCTTCTTCACTATGCAACAGATGCGGACGGTTCTTTGAATTATCAGGACATCAGACAAGGCAGACGGATTTTCACTCCCGACATTCAGGTAATGCCGACAAAGCAAGGTCCGCAATCTTCAATTTTTGAAGTAAATGACTTTGCAGCAGAATATGGCGAACACTTGATTAACCTTTGTCGCAAAGAAGTTGGAAAGTGGAGAGCAGAGAAATATCCCAACACAACAAGAGTAACAAAAGAACTACTCCTGTTTTGGTTTGAAAATCCTGAACGGCACGCAGTAAGAAAACTATTCTTTGCACAGCGAGAAGCTATTGAGACAGCCATTTGGCTGAACGAAGTGGCTGGCAAATCAAACGCTGGACAAAACATACTTAACAAAGTTCGAGATGGACAAAAAACAGTTAGTGACAATCAGGAAGACCAATTGCCTCGACTTGCTTTTAAAATGGCAACAGGAACAGGCAAGACCGTTGTAATGGGTTGCTTAATTCTGTATCACTACTTCAACCGACAGGAATACAAAAGCGACACCCGTTTTGCCGACTACTTCTTAATTGTTGCACCGGGCGTTACCATCAAAGACCGTTTGGGAGTATTATTTGTGGACACCAAAAACAAACAGAACAAAGAAGATTATTATTTCCAAAGGGGCTTGGTTCCTCAAAGTTTGGAACACCGATTGGAAAACCTGAATGCAAGATTGGTCATTACCAACTACCACGCTTTTGAACCTAAAATTTTGCAAGGCAACAAAAGAAGTCCGTTTGATGGCAAGTTGGATGCAGACGGTAAAAAGCAAGAAGCCAAAGAAGATTTCTCACAAGTCATTCGCAGAATTTTAGGCAAATTCAAGAAAGACAGCCGACTACTTATTTTGAACGATGAAGCCCATCACTGCTATTTACCCAAATCATCAGGTAAAACCGAAGACAATGAAGAAGCAGACGAGAATGTAAGAGCGGCTGTTTGGTTCACAGGACTAAAAGAAATTTCACTTCGATATAAACTACAATTCGTTTACGACCTATCAGCAACGCCATACTACTTGCAAGGTTCAGGTTACACGCCTTACAGTTTGTTTCCCTGGGTGGTTTCTGATTTTGGATTGATTGAAGCCATTGAAAGCGGACTGGTGAAAATTCCTTTCTTACCCGAAAGCGACAACACACAAGAAATTACCCAAGCCAAATTGCGTGACATCTATTCATATGTGAAAGATGAATTGCCACGTAAAGGACAACGCAAGAAAAAATCGGAAGCGAAAGAAGAAGGAACAACGCTGAAAGAAGCACCGCCAAAACTTCCTGCATTGGTGAAAGGTGCGTTAGACCAGTTTTACAACCACTACAAAGATTACTTTGACGGACAGCGAAAACAGAATGAAGAAAAACGCAATCTGTTTTCTGCACCACCTGTTTTCATTGTGGTTTGTAATAACACTTCGGTTTCTAAAGAAGTGTATAAATACATTGCAGGTTACGAGTTTGAAGATGAAAACGGAAATCTTGTAACTGTTTCAGGAGCGAAAGACCTTTTCAGTAACTACGACCCTGTTACTAAAAAAGCATTGAAACGTCCGCCAACCTTGTTGATTGACAGTGATGCATTGGAAAATAGCGAACAAGTAAACGATGATTTCAAAAAGATTTTCGCTTCTGAAATTGAAGAGTTCAAAAAAGACTATGCCCGTGTGCACGGACAAGGCAGTGCTGAACTGATTACCGATGCTCAAATATTGCGTGAAGTAGTAAACACAGTTGGCAAGCAGGGTAAATTAGGTGCTCACATTCGTTGTGTGGTTTCAGTTTCCATGCTCACCGAAGGTTGGGATGCCAACACAGTAACCCACATTATGGGTATTCGCAAATTCGGTTCTCAATTACTTTGCGAACAGGTAGCTGGTCGTGCTTTGCGTAGAATGAATTACTTTTTACAGGGTTACGACAAAAACGGCAACCCCACCAACGACAAGCGAAAAATAGTGGTGGAGAAATTCCCGCCCGAATATGCTCACATCATTGGTGTGCCTTTCAAAATGTTTAAAGGTGGCAAAACCACAACACCGCCCCAACCCGTTGACCTGACGCACATTTACGCATTGCCTGAAAGACAGGAAGAACACGAAATCAGTTTTCCGAATGTAGTCGGATATCGGGTAGAGAATGCAGACAATGAACTGAAATACGATTACAGCAAAGTAGAAAACTTTGAAGTGGTTTGTTCCGACTTTCCTTTGCAAACCACCATGGCATCAGCATTCCTTCCCAAAGAAGAAAAACTGGAAGTGCAAAGTGTATTTGAAAAACGCAAGCAGGAAATTATTTTTCTGCTTACCAAGGAACTCATCAATTATCATTTCAGCGATGACGACCAAAACCCCAAGTTTCAATACTTCGGCAAGCTGAAAGAAATTGTGGAGTATTGGTATGATAACAAAGTGGTGCTGATTGGCGAGAAAGACGAGAAGTATAAAAAGCTACTTTACTTCAATGAGCCAAAAATTATGGCAGACCATATTCGCAGGGGCATCAATCCACACATCAATACAGCCGAGTTCATTCGCCCTGTGTTTAACTACTACAATAAATTCAGTAGCACCAAGTATGTGAATGGCAACACGGCTAAAGAAGTTTACCCCACAGAAAAAAGTCATGTAAACTTTGTGGTTGCAGATACCGAAACATGGGAACAAATAGCTGCTAAGACATTGGAAGAATTACCACAGGTGGAAAGCTATGTGAAAAATGCTTTTCTGGGTTTTGCCATTCCGTATGTGAAAGAAGGTAGGGACAAGCAATATTTTACCGATTTCATTGCACGGGTAAAGGGAAAAGACGGCACGGTGAAAAACCTGATGATTGAAATTACTGGCATGAGTAAAGACAAGGAAGAAAAGAAATGGTTTGTAGAAAACCGTTGGCTGCCTGCCGTAAACGCACTAAAAGACAAATACGAATATCCTGAATGGCATTTTATTGAAATTGCCAACGACATAAGAAATATAAAGAACCAATTGGCTGACAAAATCGCAAGCATTTAAGTATGGCAAAGAAAATAGAGAGCATAAAGCATAATAAAGATAAGCGGGCACACATACCCAGCAAGGAAGAAGCAGGTTATGAAGATGCAAACCCGAAAGTGCAGCAGGGCAAGAAAACCCTTGAACTGCCTAAAAACCCTGTGGTGCACCGTGGGCAAGACCCCGAATTGTTTTGGCTGAACAAATACGGAAATGACGACCGTGAAGATTTATTACGTGTGGACATTCGCAGTTTATACCGCCACGAACACATTGCCCCCGAAACGCTGATTGAAAACCTGTATAAAGTAACCGAAGTGCCTTCCGCACAAGGCAATTTATTCAATGACCTTTTTGGCAATGCACTGGAAAAAGATGAACTGGAAAAAGTAAGCGAATATTACCACCACCAGGACGGCTGGACAAACCGACTGATACAGGGCGATAGCCATTTGGTAATGGCAAGTTTGCTGGAACGAGAAGGTATGGCAGGACAAGTGCAAACAATTTTTTTTGACCCACCATATGGCATTAACTATAATAAGAATTGGCAAATTAACATTAACAATAGAAGCGTAGGTAGTGTAAGTGATGATGATGGTTTAACTGGAGAACCGGAAATGATAAAAGCATTTCGTGACACATGGGAGCACGGAATACATTCATATCTAACATATTTAAGAGATAGACTCCTAATCGCCAAAGAATTATTATCTGAAAGCGGAAGTTGCTTTGTTCAAATATCTGACGACAATGTTCACTTAGTCAGGGTTCTTTTAGATGAAGTTTTTGGAAGTGAAAATTTTGTCAATATGATTTCATTTTCAAAAGCTGGTGGTGGTTTAACTAAATCGGAAAGCTTAGGAACAAAACTTGATTACTTATTATGGTATTGCAGGGATATTAACAAAATTAAGTTTCGACCATTATTTGAATATAAGTTTGACCCAGTTGCAGGCGGTTACACTCAAGTAGAAGAAAAAAATGGCACAATTCGTTCACTTACAAAAGAAGAAAAGGAAAACCTTAGTTTGATTCCTAAAGATGCTAAACTTTTTATGTCTCAGGTATTAACTAAACCTGGACCTGGCTCTAAATATGAAATAACCTATAAAGGCAAAGTCTACAATTCAGGAAACAGATGGTGGGGAATGCCAAAGGAAGGGTTAGAAGAGTTATTGCGAGTTGGAAGAGCATATCCAGCGGGAAATACATTGAGATACAAAAGATATTTTGATGATTTCCCATACTCGGCTATTGACAACTTATGGGTTGGTTTTGGCGGACAGCCAGACCAGAAATATGTAGTGCAGACAAACACTAATATTGTTCAAAGATGTATTTTAATGACTTCAGACCCAGCAGACCTTGTCTTAGACCCAACTTGTGGAAGTGGAACAACCGCATACGTTGCGGAGCAATATGGAAGAAGATGGATAACAATTGACACGAGTCGCATTGCGTTGAATATCGCAAAGCAAAGACTTATGACTTCAGTATTTCCATTTTATCAGCTTTACGATGAATCTCATCAAGATGTTAGACAAGGGTTTATTTATAAAAGTGCTAATCACATAACTTCTAAAACCATTGCTAAAAAAGAAGAACCAGAAAAGCAAACTCTTTTCGACCAGCCAATAGAAGACAAAAAGAAACTTCGTGTAAGTGGTCCGTTCACCGTTGAAACGTTGCAAAACTTTGAGCCTACTGCTCCTGAAGAATTAGAAGAAGAAGCCAAGTCAGCCGAAGATGCAACAGTATTTGAAGAAACGGTAAAACAACACCTTGTAAGTGCAGGTATTAAGAACGGCAGAAAAGATGAACAAGTCGTTTTTTCAAGGGTAGAATTATTGAGCCATCCTTACTTACATGCCGAAGGTTTCTACATGAATGGCACAGGCGAGAAAAAGGCATACATCCACATCGGACCAAAGTTTGGCACAGTAAGCAAAAATGCAGTAAACGAAGCGGTAAAGGAATGTCGTTTACGTGGCGATGCACAATGGCTTATCATTCTTGGGTTCAGTTTTGAAAGTGATATTGAAGGCACTACCCAAACCATGAACATGGGCAAGTTTGAAGTAACCAAAGCCCGTATTCATGACGATTTGATGCAAGACGGTTTGAAGAAAAAGCCGGGCAAGAGTGCCGCCAGTTTCGTTACCATTGGCGAACCCGATATTGCTTTGCATAAAGACGGCAAAACTGTTTCAGTAGAAATACAGGGATTGGATATTTACGACCCGATTAAAGATGAAGTAAAAGCCCGTAACGTATCAGACATTGCTTACTGGATGGTAGATGATGATTATGACGGCAGCAACTTTATTGTAAAGCAGGTTTTCTTCTGCGGTGGCGACAAAGACGAGTTTGATAAATGGAAGAAAGGTTTAGAAAGTCTTGCCAAAGACAGCACCAAAAAGAAAGTAGAGAAAACCCTGAAAATTGAAATTGACGATGAAGCCTTTGACCGTCTCTACGGACACATTTCGCATCCGATAGAAGTGAAAAAGAAAGGACAGAAAATTGCTGTTCGGGTTATTTCGCAATTCGGAGAAGAAACCACTAAAGTTTTAACCGTGTAACGAATGGCATCTGAATTTTTAAAACGAAAACTTCGGCAATACTCAATTGATTTGATTGCAACACACGGTAGAACTAATAAACTACCAGCTACAATTATAGGTGCAGAACATGGCAGAAGACGAAAAGTTGACTGTAGCGGTTCTCCACCCGTTCCAATGGCAAATAGTCTTAACCAAGCTTTAATTCAAATAGCACCAATTGGAACAAAGGGTATTGATAATTATGTTGGCTGTTGCTGTGAAGTTAGGTCTTCAAACCAAATATTATTAGCGGTGGAAGCTCCTATTAGAAATATTCAATTTACAAATGCAATACGTCCCCGAACTAATCAGGTGATTAATCGGTGTCAAAATTGTCAAAGCGTTTTTGGTTAATGGCATATTCAGAAATAGAACAATTAACCCTTGATATCAACTGGTATTTCGTTGACTATTACAATCGCATTTGTATTGCTGCATCAGCAGGTGGTTTATTGCCTAAAACAATAACTGAAAATGATGAAGGTAATGAACAATTTCACGAAATAGTATCAGACCTTCCATTAAGATTTGAAGTAGCACGAAACGAAAACATCCTAAATCAAATTCAGGGAATTGAAAGCCAAAATTTGGAAGATTATTTTCAGGACTTTGAGAAACTTGCCAGTCGTGGTTTATATGTATTTGACAAACTGAAGTTAGAAAGTCCAGATGATGGGTATTACATTTTAGTTGCTTATCCAATATACAATACTGAGAGAGACAGTTATCCTCTGGATAAAAAGAATTTATCATTAGTGCCTAAAACAAAGCAAGCGATAATTTCAAGGCGATTTCAAAAGGTTAATCCAAGCAGTTTTAATCCAATAAACCTTACGATGATTTTAAACAATCAAAATTGATTTAATGGCAAAGGTTAGTCAGAACATAAGCAGCGACAGCATTTTTCACTTCATCAAAAGAAGAGACTGGCTGCTGCGTATTCTCAAAGACAAAGCATTTAAAGCCCGCTACGTTTACGAAGAACTGCCACACATTCGTTTTCATGTAGGCATTCCCATGAAATGCTTTTGCGACATCCCTTTGGGAGTAATTAAAAAACATCTTTCACGTTACGGCAAATTCGGAATTGGTATCAGCAAAGAATACGCAAAGAAAAATTCCTTTTCGCCTGTAATTTATGTTCATCAGAAATCGGATACGATGTTGCGTTACCTGCGTTCCATCAAAAAGACCGAGTTCATGAAAAACCCCAACAGTTTGTTGCCATACTTCAAACTGGACGAAACATTCACCAACGGAAAAGATGGACGAAAACTAACTACCCGATTATATGACGAGAGAGAGTGGCGATGGATACCGAAAGACCCAAAGTTTGAAGACTTTTCAAGTTTTACAGAAGAAGAAATACGCAACACCCGACTGGATGTTGTAAACGAAGAACTGGAAAAGGACAAAGGAAAATATTTGCTTCCGTTTGACTACAGCGATATCACTTACATTTTCGTGCAACAAGAAGATGACGTAGACAAGGTAATTGAAGAAATCAGAAAAATTAAAATAACACCATTACAACAAGACAGACTAATTGCAAAAATTATAACAGCGAGACAAATTGAGAGAGTGTCTTGTCCTAAAATAGGTTTACACAAAAAAGTGTAAAAAATGGACAAAAAAATCATTCAAAAGGCACAAAAGTATTTTACAGTAGCCGAGAAACACAAAATCATTCAGGAATTAATTTCAAGCCAATGTACCAAG
>JAFDXF010000071.1 GCA_018268055.1 Bacteroidota bacterium | reverse complement strand
TGTTTAATGTGGTTTAGGAGTTTAGGGGTTTAGAATAGTTGAAGGTTGTTTAATGTGGTTTAGGAGTTTAGGGGTTTAGAATAGTTGAAGGTTGTTTAATGTGGTTTAGGAGTTTAGAGGTTTAGGAATTCGGAAATTTCGTGAGCTGCTAAGTAAAAAAGATTCAAGAAGAAAAATATTTTTAATCCGAAATTCATCATTCTAAATTCTACATTCATCATTCTAAATTTTAAATTCATCATTCAACTTTGACATTCTTATCTTTAAAGAAAAAATAAAATGCGTTTTTGGTTTGTACTTATTCTATTTGTTCAGACTTCACTGTTATCAGCACAACAATTTGGTGGCAATCCATCTGCAATAAAGTGGAAACAAATAAATAACACTGCTACTCGGGTTATTTTCCCGCAGGGATTAGATAGTCAAGCCAGCCGCATTACATCTTTAATAGATTATATCGCTGCGCAAACGCCTGTTTCTTTGGGGAATCAGCAAAAGAAGATAAATCTTGTATTGCAAAATCAAACAATCATTCCCAATGCTTATGTTGGCCTTAGCCCTTTCCGTAGTGAGTTTTTTATGACTCCGCCGACAAATAATTTTGAACAAGGCGGCACACCCTGGCCCGATTTATTAGCCTTGCATGAATATAGACACGTTGAGCAATTTAATAATGCCCATGTCGGATTAAGTAAGCTCATTCATAAAATTTTTGGAGATGATGGCTTTGCATTATCCATCAATGCTGCTATTCCCGATTGGTTTTTTGAAGGCGATGCTGTTTATCAGGAAACAATATTAAGCCGGCAGGGCAGGGGTCGACTTTCTCTTTTTATGAATGAATTTCCAGCTTTGTGGCAGGCCGGAAAAAAATACAGTTGGATGAAACTGCGCAACGGCTCATTCAAAGATTTTGTGCCCAATCATTACAACTTGGGCTATCCAATGGTAAAATACGGGTATGAACAATATGGCACTTCTTTTTGGAAAAATATAATTGCAGATGCGGCAAGTTGGAAAGGATTGTTCTATCCTTTTCAAACTGCAATAAAAAAACACACCGGTATTTCATACGCCGAGTTTCGTCAAAAGGCTTTGAATGTATTGGCATCAGAGTCCAAGCAAGATACTTTCAATGATAAAGACTTTCTTTTTTCTGTCAATAAAAAATATGTCACCAATTATTTTTTTCCTTATCAAATAAATAAAGATTCATTACTCTATTTGAAATCAAGTTTTCGGAGCAGGCCTGCTTTTTATATAAAAGACAATAAGGGCGAGCATAGAATAAAGATTCGCGATATTTCTATTGATGAGCAATATAGTTACCGAAATGGAAAAATTGTTTATGCTGCTTACAATAGCGACCCGCGAAGAGCATGGCGTGATTACAGTATTATTAAGGAGTTGGATATTGCAACCGGAGTAGAAAGGTCAATTACTGCTGAGTCAAAATATTTTACACCAGATATTTCACCTGACGGAAATAGTATCATTGCTGTACAAAATAGTAGTGACGGGAAAAGTGTATTACATCTTTTGAATGTGCGCACAGGTGCTGTTGTTAAAGAATTAAAATCAGCCGAAATTTCTGTATTCACCGATCCAAAGTTTATAGACGATCAGCAACTAATAACTGCTGTACGGTTAAAAGATGGGAAAATGGCATTGGCACTTGCCAATATTGAAACGGGTAACTTACTTCGCATTACACCGCCTTCATACAATGTAATCGGTTATCCAAATGTAGAAAAGGATTTTGTTTTCTTCACTGCAAACTTTAGTGGTGATGATAATATTTTCGTTTTAAAACTTTCTGATAAAAAAGTGATGCGTATAACAAACGGACAGGCAGGAAAATATTATGTAAATGCACAGGGTGACAAGTTGGTGTGGTCTGAGTTTACTGCTTTTGGTTATCAGTTGAAAGAAAAAAATATTGCGCCATCATCATGGCAGGAAGTGGATGAGCATACAATGACTACACAGCAAATAAGATACCCTATTTTGCTTCCGAAAATTGATTATGCCGATGAGATAAGTGAGATAGAAACAAATTCATACAAGGTTGAAAAATATAAAAAAAGTACAAGACTCATTAACATTCATAGTTGGCGTCCTTACTACGATGATCCTGAATTTAGTTATACTATTTACGGGCAAAACATTTTAAATACATTTCAATCTGAATTATATTACTTGTATAACAAGAATGAAAAAACGAATGCTATTGGCGCAAATGCAATTTATGGAGCATGGTTTCCTCAATTAGTTTTAGGTGCACAATACACGTTGGATCGTAATGCAGCTATTGGCAATAAAACACGTTATTGGAATCAAGCAGATGCACATATCGGTATAGGAGTACCATTGAATTTTGCAAAAGGAAAAACATATAAAGGGTTTAATCTCGGTACAAATTTTTATGTACAGCAAAACTACAATCGAGGAATTTACAAAGATTCATTGGGCAATACGCAGCTTTCATATCTGCATCATTACTTAGTTTGGAATCAATTTGTGCCACAGGCAAAACAGCATATTTTACCACGATTAGGTTATTCTGTTTCATTGGCAGAACGCTATACCGTAACGGAAAAAAAAGGAAATCAGTTTTTGTTAAACAGCGCAATATATCTTCCGGGTATTGCATCAGTACATAACTTAGTTTTTACCGGAGCCTTTCAAGAAAGAGATACTATGGGAAATGTTTCTTTCACCAATAGGTTTTCTTATTCACGCGGTTATGAAGGAAGATATTTTTCAAGAATGTGGCGTGTTTCTGCCAATTATCATTTCCCATTATTTTATCCGGATTGGGGATTTGCTAATCTTTTATACATCAGCAGGGTGCGGGCAAATGCATTTTATGATTTTACAAAAGTGTATTCAAAAAATAAATTACAAACAGTCAATCAGCGAAGCGCCGGAGCAGAAATATATTTAGATACTCGATGGTGGAATCAATACCCTTTGAGTTTTGGATTTCGCTTCAGCAGATTATTGGACAAGGATCAATTCAATGGATTTAAAGGAAACCGGTTTGAATTTATTTTACCTGTTTCCATAATCCCGCATTGATTTATAAGTTCCGCAAACTTTCTTCTATTACTTTTATTTTA
>JAFDXF010000070.1 GCA_018268055.1 Bacteroidota bacterium | reverse complement strand
TTTATCCTGCCAATAATGCTGATGTTAGCTCACGTTGTTATGTAAGCGGAACGGTAAATACCAACAACGACTACATTGAATCGCCATTAGGCAGCACCAAACGCTCAGTCATTGTATATGATGGTGCTCATCCCGGACTTTTTTAGGACGATGGTAACGGAAATACCGGTTGTACCCTACTTGGTGCCGGCATACCTAATTGCATTGTCGTGAACCCTGATGTCAGCCTGATGTCAACAGGTGAATGGGCAATTGCTGTATATCAAGATACATACAACGATTATATTATGGCAGAATTATTTGAATGGAGGAGTTCAACTAACTCATTTAATTCGTATTCTACGATTAAAATCTACCAAGGAGGCATCAACGTTAAAATTGATGGTTTTTGGGATAGCAGCACTGGCGATCGTTGGATGCTGGTGTGGAATAAAGATGATCAGTTGGCAGTGTTTGCTACTGCAGGATACTATGATTTTAATTTATCGAAGCCTGTAATTGATATTAGTAAAAATGTGATTCTTCAGGGCAATGGAACAAGTATCTACTCAGCTCCGGATGTAACAATACTGAGAAATAATGTTTATTTTACTTACAATGAATTTGACGGCACCAATAATATTCTTACGGTGGAGAAACAGAATTGGCTTGTAATTAAGTTGGGACAGATTACCACACCGACTAATTATGTGTTAAATTATTCAAACACTGATTATGCATACGACCTTCCCCGCATTTCATCTTTTTTTGACACCTATTACAACTATGATAACTGGGCTGTTGTGGCACAAACCATCAATGCTACAACAGGTGGAACAGAAATACATGGATTTGCTACAAGTTGGTATCATCCACTCAACAGCACACCCTATGTGTACAATGATGGCTCCTTGGCATCACCATTTAATAATAATGATATTACTATTTATCAAAACAGCTATCCTGTTATAAGCTATGTAGGCGATTATATTTTTATTTTATGGCAGGTTGACCCCATAGGCTACGCTGTATCAGTGCCCGACCAACAAGACATCATAGGTATTCGCATGAATATGGATGGGCAAACCTTTTCATACCAGTCAGAGTATTATTTTGTGGTTAACCGTTCCACCAAAAAGAATCAATTAGCACCTTCCATATCAGGGAGGCGTTCACTACAATTCAGCAACTTTCTGGCTGCTTTTTATAATGATGATACCGGTGCTCCCGGTGGGCAAGATGTGTATTTCAAACAAAATATTTACAGTGCCTCATTCAACACATTGTTCAGGGTTGCAGCAACTGAAAATCAGAGCCCATCAGAGGTGTCTCCCAATCCTTTCAATGATAAGGTTGTTCTTAACTTAGAAGGATCAGAACTTGACATTTATTCCATTTTAATTATAGATGGAAAGGGTAAGGTGATTGAAAAAATTGAAAATGTGCACAATAAAGAGTATATTTGGAGTCCGTCAAAAGAAATAGCCTCAGGTCTGTATTTGCTACAAATTACTAATACTACTACAGGAAAAACACAAACTCAAAAAATCAATAAGTTATGAAAACAAATCTATTTGAGTGGAAAGGCATGTTGCCCTTTAAAGTTAGTATCATTTTGTTTTTAGGTACATGCATTCAAAATATAGCACAAGGGCAGCCAGCCATTTCATGGCAGCATTGTTTTGGAAGTGTACTAAATGAAATCGCCTGGGATGTACGTCAGACTTCCGATGGGGGTTATGTGCTATTGGGCGAAACCACCGTAGGTAATGGTGGTGATGTTTCAGGCAATCATGGTAATGATATATGGGTGGTAAAGACAGATACTGTAGGAGTCCTGCAATGGCAGAAATGTCTGGGCGGTTCGGGATTTGATAGAGCGCGCAAGATAAAACAGACCTTAGATGGAGGCTATATAATAGCCGGTACGACAGATACGCCCAATGATGGCGATGTTTCAGGCTATCATGATTCATTAGGTTATGGTGATGCCTGGATAGTTAAATTAGATGCATCAGGCACTATACAATGGCAGCACTGCTATGGTGGTACGGATCATGATATTGCTTTGGATATAGTTCATAGCAGTGATGGCAGCTACTGTTTTGTGGGCACAACAGGCTCTGTTGATGGAGATGTCAGCGGACTGCATGGTGGCGTGTCATCAGATGTTTGGTTGGTTAAAATCAGTAATACAGGCTCGCTGTTATGGCAAAAGTGTTTGGGAGGAACCCGCGGTGAGCAAGGAACATCGGTGATACAAACAACAGATGGAGGCTACATTTTGACAGGCAGTACATACAGTATTGATGGCGATGTAAGTGGCTGGCATGTTGATACCATAGCCGGTAATTGGTGGGATGATGCCTGGGTAGTTAAAACAGATGCTTCCGGCAACATACAGTGGCAAGGTTGTTATGGAGGCAGTTGGCAAGATGGAGGGAACCAAATCATTCAAGCCGCTGATGGGGGCTATTTGGTTGCCGGTGCAACCAATTCTGATGATGGCGATGTAGTGGGCTTTCATTCTAATTTTTATAGGTATTTTGATGCGTGGGCATTCAAACTTAATGCTACAGGTACTTTGCAATGGCAGCGCTGTTATGGTGGTACTGATACAGATGACTTTTTCAGTGCAGAGCAAACTGCTGATGGGGGTTATATCTTGGCCGGCTTGGTTAAATCTATAGATGGTGATGTTGTGGGCAATCATTACTATGATTTATGGGTAATAAAGACAGATACAGTTGGCAATATAGAATGGCAAAGATGTTTAGGCGGTTCGGATGGAGAGTCTAATGGCATTATCAGAGTAACCAACGACAAGGGTTATATTGGAGCAGCGAGAACCGATTCTAACGATGGCGATGTAAGCGGTAATCATATTACCACACAACCTTCCAGCGATTGTTGGTTGGTAAAGTTAGGAACGGATACAACAGTTTCTATTGCAGCAATAGCTCACACCATAAATTTCACTGTCAATCCCAATCCTTCAAAAGATTATTTTACAATTACAGGGCTACATGCACAAAAGCAATATCAGTTAAACATAGTCAATATAACAGGTATTAAAGTCTATAAAGAAACTGTCAAAAACCAAGCAACATGGATGGTGCATCATAGATTGCCTCCCGGTGTGTATTTAATAACCCTTAGCAATGAAGAAACAAAAACCATCAGAAAATTGATAGTTCAGTAAAATCAGTAATGTTTAATCAAAGGCTGTTTTAAAAGTAGCATAAAATCAGACGCAAATTGTGCTTTTATGGTTAAAAGAAACTTTTAAAGCAGCCTGATTTTTCTATTGGAAATAGATAGCGTGGGTATTTTCTTTCTTGGGAGAATTTTAAAAACTGTTACTCAATTCCAAAAAATGGTTGGTTATTTCACTTCCTTTTCAATATAAACAGAAGTGCTGGGAAATGCAAAGTCACTTTTATTGGCTGCCACAATTTTCATAATGGCAAAATTGACTTCTTGTCTTGTGTTTTCGAA
>JAFDXF010000006.1 GCA_018268055.1 Bacteroidota bacterium | reverse complement strand
CCACTTGCTAAGCCACTTACAAGGCTTGTTGTTACTCCAGGGCAGTTATCTGTTGCTGTTACAGCATAGTTCACTACCGCAGTACATGAACCTGCAGGTGTAGTAGCGGTAATATTTCCCGGACATGTAATCACCGGCGCTTGTACATCATTTACCGTTACAGTGAATGAACATGTAGATGAGTTGCCTGCTCCATCTGTTGCCTTGTAGGTATTGGTTGTTGTGCCTACAGGGAAGGTAGCACCGCTTGGTAAGCCCGCTATCTGTGTCACTGTTATGGTACCAGGTACTGTGCCGCCCACATTCAATATTAAGTGCATATTCGGGAAGCCGATACTTGCCAAATCTGTTGGCGTTGTGATGCCACAAGCTGTCGCTGATATATAACTAGGGCCGGTCTGTGCAGATGTATTGCTACCCACAAAGAAGCTGTTATTGCCTCCGGCAGGAGTAAATAATTCTACAATCAATACCGCATTTGCCGGCACAGACGGTGGTGTCGTCAATGGCACAGTCATAGTTGTTAAACTCTGGTTCGGTATTGTTATGTTTTGTGAATATACCTGTGTTCTTGTTCCTCCAGGGAATGTACCAGTAGTTTGGGTATATAAACGAATCGTTGCGGGTTGAGAACTGCCTGTACCTGCTGTTGCTTGCTCTATGCCAAACTGAACATTATTTATAGTCAGCGGCCCTGTCAAGTTAAGTGGTGCTAAATTATAAGCTCTCCAATAACTATTATCGTCATGAATACCACCTGCATTACATGAAACAGAGCCCGCAACCGGTGTTTGTGATGCTGTTTGTTGCAAAGTAACAGGCGTACCTGCCGCACAGTTGTCTGAGGCTATCGGCAAACTATATGTTACTACCGCACCACATATATTCGGATCATTGTTCTTCGTAATGTTTGCAGGACAGGTAATCACCGGTGGCTCTACATCCAATACTGTAACGGTGAATGTGCAAGTATTTACACCGCAACTGTTGGTTGCTGTAACGGTTACTGTTGTAGTTCCTACAGGGAAGAACGTACCACTAGCTTGAGAATAAGTAATCGTTGGTGTCGGTGCTCCTACTGCTGTAGCTGCAGGATATGTTACTACTGCACCGCAAAGGCCTGTAGTACTGTTCACTGTTACATTCGCAGGACAAGTTACAGTTGGTGCTTTATTCACGATTACTGTTGCTGTAATTGGTGTACCCGGACATCCGTTTGCTGTTGGCGTAATGGTAAAGATTACTGTCTGTGCTACGTTTGTAGTATTTACTAATGTACCACTGATGTTACCACTGCCGCTTGCCGCAATACCTGTTACGTTCGCATTATTATCTCTTGTCCAGTTGTAAGTAGTACCGCTTACGTTACCACTTAACACGATTGTAGTAATAGCTGTACCGCTACATTTAGTTTGTGTTGCAGGTGTAGCAACTGCATTCGGTGTAGGGTTCACTGTTATTGTAAACGTCTTAGGAGAACCTGTACATGTTACTCCACCACTAGTGTAAGAAGGTGTAACTGTAATCGTTGCTGTTACAGGAGCATTGGTAGCATTAACTGCGGTAAATGCTGCAATATTGCCGGTGCCGCTTGCTGCCAAACCAATAGATGGTGTACTATTTGTCCAACTGTAAACAGTACCTGCAACAGGGCCGCTGAATGTTACTGCTGCAGTTGATGTATTATTACAAACATTCTGATTGCTTACTGTATTTACAGAAGGCATCGGGTTGATCGTTACTGTAAAATTCTGTGCAGGTGTGCTGGTGCATCCTGCTGCATTAGTTACTGTTATTGTACCACTGTAAGTACCTGCTGCTGCTCCACTCGGAACTGCAAGACTTAATGGGCTTGCAGGCAACGTTGCATTGGTAACATTTGTAAAGCCTTGAGCTAATGCACCTGCGCTCCATACTATGCTGTAGGTAGGAGTGCTGATAGCACCATTATTTCCGGTAAGTGTGAATATAAGATTCTTTCCGGTAGTTGGTAAGCAAGTGCTGGCATAACCAAATGATGTGCAAGACGTACCAAAGGCACCGCCCGGATTTCTCCATACAAATTCATTTCCGATTGCATTTTTTCCAAAATAACTCCAATACCATTGGCCATTAGGATTATAATCCATATTTATCTGTGCCTCTACCCAATAAGTATTACCGCCAGCAAGCACTGCACTTGTAGGAAGTGTGATTGTATAATTATCACCGGATTTTACAAAAGTTGTTACATTATTAAAAGTAGCAACTGCAGCTCCGGGCATACCGGCACTATTACTATAGAATTTCACATTAAATGATGCAGCTATACCTGATCCAATACTATGAGTACCTTCTACATAAACTTTATTAACATTCCATGTACTTCCTGTCGGCACATTAAAATCATCCCCTGCTTCTGCATCATAAGCATCAAGTGAAGTTTCAAAGTTTTGTGAGGTAACATCAGAGGCTTTGGCTGCGTATTGTACGAAAAGTGGTCCATCAGCACTACCACTAATATTGGTAGTGGTAAATGGTAATAATGCGCTTGTAGTGCCGGCACAAACCACCGGATTAGTACCGGTTGTAATTGTAGGTAAATCATTTACCGTTAATGGCGCCATTGCAAAAGGTCTGCAATTAGGATCTGCCGGAGAAGGCGATAAAATGGCATACAGATAGTACAATCCTGACGTTGCAAAACTTGTTGTTGTACTTGCTGTAGAACCACCACTACCAAGAGCACCGTTTGCTACTGTAGCAATTACAGTACCACCGGAATATGGATCTGTTAATAGTGAAGTAGAATACTTAAACGTGATACCATAAGTATTACCCATAGCAGTAAGACCACTTACATTCAAGGCAACACTTGCATTTAAACAAGCTGATATAGAAGGATTGGTTACTAAGCTACCTACTGTTGGGCATATTGCACAACCACCAGGACCAAGTAAAGTATAAGAAGCAGTAGCCGAGCAATTCGTTGTTTGATCCGTTACTACTACAGTATATACACCAACTGTAAGTCCTGACTGATTTTGCGCACCGGGGTTTAATCCACTGCCTCCTATTGTTGTCCAGCTGTAAGTATAAGGGCCCGGTGTTCCGGTAACTGAAATGTTTATTGCACCATCTGCGGAAACACATGTTGTAGCTTCTGTAACTGTTCCGTTCACGGTAGGTTTAGGATTTACGGTTACATTGTAAACAGTTGCAGACGCTGCGGAACAACCATTACCATCAGCATAATTTACACTAACAGTTTGCGGACCGGCAGTATTCCAAGTTACTGTTACAGTATTATCCGTTGCAGTACCGCCTGCTGTAATTGTTCCACCTGCAGAAACAGTCCATACATATCCTGTCATTCCGGACTCTGTGGTATAAACATTACCTGTGGAACCTGCACATGGAGTAGCAGGGCCGCTCAATGTTGGCGTAGGTAATGTATTTACGGTTACATTATAAACTGTTGCTGTTGATGCAGTGCAACCATTACCATCTGTATAATTTACACTTACGGTTTGCGCACCTGTAGTATTCCAAGTTACTGTTACGGTATTATCCGTTGCAGTACCGCCTGCAGTAATAGTGCCGCCTGCAGAAACAGTCCACACATATCCTGTCATTCCGGACTGTGTGGTATAAACTTTACCCGTAGAACCTTGACATGCAGATGCAGGGCCGCTCAATGTAGGTGTAGGAAGCGCATTAAAGCTAACGACTACCGGTAATATAAGACTGCAAGTTCCATTAGATGCTTTAATATAATAAGTACCTGCTGTACCAACCGCATTTGGTGTGGCAAGAGCTAAAGTAGCAGCAGCATCTGTAAAGTAGGTGAATGTTAATCCGCTCATTGAACCCGCAGTAACTGCAGCAGCAGTTAAATCTACTGTATTACTCGGACAAGCTGCAGCAGGGTTTGTAACTGTAAATCCTGTAGGTGTAAATTCATCTGCACCCATATCCGGTCCTTTTGGTGCTGCTTCGCGGGTTGCACCATCAATATCGGTTGTAACACCGGCTATTGCTACACCTGCACCATTTAAGCACCAGTTATCACCATTGGCATTGGTAAGATGTAAATCTGTTGCAGAGGCAAAACTCGGATTGAAACTGATAGACTTGGTATTGCCACCAAAGCCTGCTTGTATTGCGGCTATATTAGCTCTGTCGGTTCCACCAATATTTCCAAGATTTGGTCCAGCTGAATAATAATCGTTATTATCAATATTTGAAAATACTGTATTTGCCGCACTACTATAGATGGCATAACGATTGACACCGACAGCTTGACGGTTAATAAGTAAGTTATTGCGTAGGTCTATTGCACCCGAAGCAGAAACACCACTTGTAATGTTGATTGCGGCAGGATATCCATCAACATTTTGACTGTTATTTAATAATATAGAGTTATAATAAATACTATAACCAGCTCCTGCGGTTGCAATTAATCCATACCCGTTATCACCAGGTCCGGATAGTGTATAGCCATAAGAAGCTACATCTGAAATAAAGTTGTTAAAAACTTTAGTTGCAGCATTAGCAGCTGTGCTCTGTAACCAGATTCCATTACTTCCATAACCTCCGTTATTTGTGTTCTTAATATTAGTGATTTTGTTAGCAGAAATTTCTACCCCGCTTGTAGTGCTAAACAAATTAATTGCTGTTACAGTACCTGTACTACTTGTAGTTATTCCTGAAAAAGTATTGCTTTTTATTACAAGCCCAGAATTATTGCCAGCAGAAGAAATTGCTATTCCTCTTGGAGCACCGGCTGTACCACTGATATTTGAAAGAGTATTATTTGTTACCGTGGTATTTACAACTCCAGTAGCCAACCATATACCCGTTTCATTACTTGCATCAACGGTGTTCGCCATATTACCAATTGTATTGGAAGTAATATTAGCACCATCAACACCTTGCATATATATGCCTACCAAGCGAATTGAATTTGCTCCGGAAGTATTGAGTAAATTGTTAGTAATTGTTAACCCATTGCCATTTCCAGAAACAGGATTTGCATTACAATACAAACCAATATAAGCTAATCTTATATCATTATTATCTATTGTAATATTATTGAAATTACCCGGGCTTCCGGAAGTTGTTCCATCGGATACTACTAATGCAGTTGCTGTGTTTGCTCCATTGACAATGATACAGTTTTTAGCAGTAACATTAGTTATAACATTAGCGCCTAATGAACCAATTAAAAGTACCGAAGGGCTGGTGGTATTTGTATTGGTAATGGTCATATCACGGCTGGTAGTACCATTATTAGAGCCATCAATAATTACATTGTTGGCAAAAATTCTTACCAAAGCACTGCTTGCTAATGAACCGGTTACAGTAGGAGTAACACCGCTTCCTGGTTTGATAGTTAATGTGTAAGTACCTCCACCACATCCATAAGTAATTGGGTTAAGTGGGTTAAGGCCTGTTTCTGTAACTGATGCATCAATAATATTGGCTGTTACGTTTCCGGTAAGGCCTGAAGCATTGATTGCAGCAAATAAACCTCCTGCACCGGTAAGGCTGGTATAAGTGCCTGCCGCACCAATGGTTACTGTGCCGGATACTCCTCCTCCTAATACATTAAAACTATTTATTGCTCCGGTAATTGGGAAAGCTGTAGCAGTAAGTGCTACGCTTGTAGGTGCCGTTGCAAAATTTCCACTGTTGATTCCCACATTCGGAGTAGTAGCCAAATCCTGTGCTACTACAAAGTATTGAATAACATCACCGCCCGAAACGGCACTTTGTAATAAAGCATAGTTAGTAGTGAAGCTAAATGGTGAACTTGCATTGCTTGCTTCTACATATTTCCATCCGTTATCCCCGCTCGTATTACCGGCAAATGTATTTGCGTCTGTTGATTTTTTGTAATACAAACGCGGTTTGGTACCTGCACTTGTATTGATTCCGCTTGCATCTATTATTGTAGCAACTAAGGTGACATTAGCATTACACAAAGTATTGGGCAGTGTTGTATAAGTAATATTAGGAGCCATTAAATCTATTGGAATACCCAAAAACTCATCAGCACCGATATCAGGGAAATTCGGATTTCTGGAGTCGCCGTCAAAATCGTCAGTAATACCTGCTATAGGTGTGCCGCCGCTTTCAAGTTGGGTAGCTACTGTAGGATCTATATGCAGATAATAGGCATTAGAACCTGTAGTACTCAAAAAGGTTACACTTTCTGTTACAGATAGTGCATCACGAGAAGCCACTCTTGTTTTGTAAGCAGCTAATGTTTGATCGCTATTTGTGCCGTCATAAAAAATTACATTAGCCGTACCGGGTGTGCCTGCATAAAAGGCATTATTATTAGATGCCGCACCATAGTTGTTCAATGCAGTTCCACTACGACGATATGCCGATGTGATACCTGATCCACTTGCAGTAGATGAATTATATAAAATATTATCTCGCATTACCAATGTAGCTGTGGTGGCAGTGGCATTTACTGTATGGAACAGAGCAGATGTAGAAAAATTAGCGCCTGATGAGCTAGCGTTCAAGTACACTGTATTGTAACTGATATTTAAAGTAGTTGTAGCAGTTGCAGATGTAATGCTGATACCACGTATTGCATCGGCTGAGTTGGTAGAGATTGGTGCAGTCAGGCTTCCGATCAGGTTGTTGTATAAATTAACCGTTGTACCACCTGCTATGGATACACCATAAACCGTACCTCCTGCATTATTTACCGATAAGCCATATATTTTGTTTTTGTAAATATTACTTGTAGTTCCTGCCGAATGTAATAAGCCGGTAACTAATGAAGCACCTGTAGAACTTAAATTGAATATTTTATTGCCTTGAGCGGTTAAACCATTGCTTGCTGCAGTAAACTGAATTCCGGTAAAAGCTCCTCCTGTACTTACGTCAGAAACAGTATTTTGATTACACTCTGATCCTGCAGCAACTGTATTTAAAGCAATGCCAAATGATGTCCCTGTACCAATATTTATATTTTGAACTGTATTATTATTAACTTTTCCTAGTTGACTTACTGAAGTATAGTAGTATATTCCATTAAATACGGTAGTGCCCGCTAAACTTATATTTGAAAAATTATTGTTTGTAATAACAGCAGTACCGCCGGTTGGGCTTCCTAAATTATAGTATCCATAAAAAGTACCTGATGCCCCTGTTCGGTTAATAGTACCTGTAGTAGCATTATTATTACTGGTCTTATTGTTAGTGCCGTTGCTGGAATAAATCAAATAAACTGAACCTGTAGAAGAAAGAGTACCGGCACCAAAAACGTTGTTGCTGATATCCTCTGAGGTAACAGTGTTTCCACTATAAATATAATATGTCGCTGAACTGGTAGAGTTATTAGCCATTGTAATGGCATTACCATTTGCAGTTAATGTACCCGAAGCAGTAGAGACAAAGACTCCGTATAATGTACTGCCATGTGCCGATCCGCCGCCACCTGCATTATTAATAACATTCGTAGATGTATTGGTATTGTTTGCATATATATAATATACGCCATAAGTAGTAGAGGCATTACCACCACCAAAGTTTTGAATGGTGTTTCCTATTACCGAAATATTTTGATCATAATATCCGGTAGCACCTCTTACATAAATACCCGCATGCACATTTTGTACAGTATTGTTTTGGAGTGTAATATTCTCATTGGCTCCCGCAACAGTCGTAGCAGCTACTCCGGTTGCATTACCCACAGCAGTTGTTCCGTTACCAATATATATGCCCATCACATACGCAGAAGTACCTTTTGTCATCGTTATGGTGGCGTTTATAATGGTTACGTTTTTACAACCATCAGTAGCACTTGGTTTTGAGGTATAGTAGCCATATTCTATACCGGAATTGCCGGCAGCCACATCTATACCATCAAAAGTAATAAAATCGGTACCCGATAGTGATATAACAGCATCACCCAAACCACCAATAGTAGATGTAGCATTTGAGCCGGCATCTGTTCTTGTAACTAATGGGTTAGCTCCACCACCACTTTTTTGAAATACAATTGGATTAGCCAAAGTACCGGTTGCCGTTATTGCAATCGGCGCAGTTATAGACTCGGTATATCCGCCGGCTACATTGAATGTTACACCGCCGGCACCAACGCCTTGTGTATTCAAATCTGTTACAGCAGCGGCTATCGTTGCATAGTCACCGGGGATTGATTTAGAACCGATAAGTTGAGCATTGGCAATGCTTGCAATAAATACCGTAATTAGCAGGAAGTAAATTTTCCTCATAAATTTTTTTTTGGTTCGTTGAGAATATTTTTATGGCTGGTTGGGAGCCATTTGGGGGGTAAGTTAGATTTTTTTTTCAAAAAACAAATTTTTGCCTCTTCTTTTTTTAAAAAAAGTTTAACTTTTGTATTAAAATAAAAATAATTTGTTTGAAAAACATTCAAACCAGCAAAATAGCCTAAACTTCTGTTAGCTTCCATTATCGGCAATTACAACACCACATTTATCATTTTATTCTTAACATAGATGATTTTTTTAGGGGCTTTGCCTTCAAGCCATTTTTGCACTATCGCATCTTGCAATACTTTTTCTTCCACTTCTTTTTGTGTAATATCTAAGGGAAGCAGCAGCTCTGTTCTGGTTTTACCATTAATAGCCACCGGATATGCTTTGGAGGATTCTTTAATATACTTTTCTTCAAACTTGGGGAATGAAGCATTTAATATAGTATCGGTATTTCCCAGAAGATGCCATAATTCTTCGGCAATATGCGGAGCATAAGAAGCCAGCATAATCAATAAAGATTCTAATACTTCTTTTTTATAACATTTTAAGTCTGATAGCTCATTCACACAAATCATAAAAGTGCTGACACCGGTATTGAAACTAAATCGCTCAGTATCTTCTTCTATTTTCTTAATTGTTTTATGCAGCACTTTTAGTTCCGCATCAGTTGCTTTTTCCGCTGTCCATATTTTCCCTTTTATTTCATCAAAGAATAAACGCCAGAGTTTTTTCAAAAAGCGATGCACCCCTTCTATGCCTTTGGTATCCCAGGGTTTACTCATCTCTACCGGGCCAAGAAACATTTCATACATACGGAAAGTGTCTGCGCCGTATTTATACACCAAGTCATCGGGGTTCACTGTATTGAACTTTGATTTGGACATTTTTTCTACTTCTGCACCGCATATATATTTACCATCTTCCAAGATAAATTCGGCATCTGCAAATTCGCCATTACGCCATTTTTTGAACGCTTCAGTATCTAATTCATAGCCATCCACAAAGTTTACATCAACACGAATAGCATCGATTTGATGATTATCTTTTAAACCAAAGGAAACAAATTGATTAGTACCGTGAATACGATAAACAAAACGGCTGCTTCCCTGTATCATCCCCTGATTTAATAACCTTTTGAATGGTTCATCAAATCCGATTAAGTCTAAATCGTAGAGTACTTTTGTCCACATACGGCTGTAAAGCAAATGCCCCACTGCATGTTCCGTACCGCCAATGTATAAATCCACCTGTCCCCAATAATCAGCTGCTTTGCGGTTGCAAAACTCCTGCTCATTTTGGGGGTCCATATATCTCAAAAAATACCAAGAAGACCCTGCATAGCCGGGCATTGTGCTTGTTTCTCTTTTTCCTTGCGGAGTATTTACCCAATCGGGCAGGTTGGAGAGTGGCCCTTCGCCTCCTTTTCCGGGCTTTACTTCTTCCAGATGTGGTAATAGCAATGGCAATTCACTTTCCTTTAAAGCAATAGGAGTTTCATTTTCCCAAATAATGGGAAATGGCTCACCCCAATAACGCTGACGGCTGAAGCCGGCATCCCGCATCTTATAGTTTATTTTTCTTTTGCCAATTCCTGCTTCTTCTACTCTTTTTATCACTTCTTCCATTGCTGCCCGCATGGTCACCCCGTTCAGAAAACTGCTGTTTTCCAAAACGGCATCTTTGGTAGCATTGGCTTCTGTTCCGTTGAAATGAGTGCCGATAATATTGGTGATGGGAATGTCAAAATGTTGTGCAAACTTGAAATCTCTTTCATCCCCGCAAGGCACAGCCATGATAGCGCCGGTGCCATAGCCGGCCAGCACATATTCGGAAGTCCAGATAGGAATTTCTCTTCCGTCAAAAGGATTGATGGCATAAGCACCCGTAAATACGCCACTGATTTTCTTTTCGGCCATTCGCTCCCGCTCGCTTCTGCTTTTTACATAAGCCAGGTATTCATCAACCTTTATTTCTTGCGTTGGTGTTTTTAATTTATTTATTAAATCCGACTCGGGTGCTACTACCATAAAGTCCACGCCGAATATTGTATCGGGGCGAGTGGTATAAACCCTGATTTTGTCTGAAAGTCCTTTTATTTCAAAATCAATTTCGGCTCCGCTGCTTTTTCCAATCCAATTACTCTGCATTTCTTTCATACTCTCGCTGAAATCTACCGTGTCTAATCCTTTGAGCAATCGGTCGGCATAAGCTGTAATACGCAGATACCATTGTCGCATTTTTCTTTTCTCTACCGGATGTCCGCCTCTTTCGCTTACTCCGTTTACCACTTCATCATTGGCCAATACAGTACCCAACGCCTCGCACCAGTTCACTTCGCCATAGGCGCTGAATGCCAAGCGGCGTTTCATCAACCATTCTTCCTTTTCACCGGTAGAAAAACGATTCCATTCATCAGCAGTGAATTGGCTGCTGCCTTTTGCTTCATATTTTGCAATCAGTTCTGAAATTGGTTTAGCCTTTTGTGCTGTATTACAGAAATAGCTATTGTATAATTTCAAAAAAAGCCATTGTGTCCATTTGTAATATTCAGGCTTTGAAGTATTCACTTCTCTGCTCCAGTCGTAGCAGAAACCAATTTTATCTAACTGATTGCGGAAGTTTTTAATATTCGTATCTGTAGAAATGGCCGGGTGAATACCGTGTTCAATAGCATATTGTTCTGCAGGCAGACCGAATGCATCATAACCCATCGGGTGCAGAACATTAAAACCTTTTAATCTTTTATATCGGGCAAAAATATCTGAAGCAATGTATCCAAGCGGATGACCGACGTGTAAGCCTGCACCACTCGGATAGGGGAACATATCCAATACATAGAATTTCGGTTTATCACTTTCATTGGAAACCTGATAAACTTTTTTTTCCTTCCATTCTTCCTGCCATTTTTTTTCTATCTCCCGAAAATTGTACTCCATAGCAAAACAATACTTCTTGTTTAATAAAAAATTTTACTTCGAGAAAAAATCTTGCTACTCAATATTACCAACGTAAATATTGAAGTTTAACAAAATTCTTTCAACCCGGATGGCAATTTGAATTGAAGGCAATCGTTAAATATCTTCTGCTGCAAACAGAAGAGGCGCAAAAATACTGATTGTAGTGTTGAATAAACTATTTTTGCGTAATCCGTTTGTCTTTTATACCGAAAAGATGCAAAACGGATTTTCATCCACTGAATTGAAAAAAATATTAGAATGACGCAAACGGCCAAAGCCTCGATCAAAAAAGGGAAACCATCTTATTTTATGTCTGTGCTCGGTGTTACGCTGGTATTATTCTTACTCGGCATAGTGGGATGGTTAGTAATCAATGCCAATAAATTAGGCAACTACTTCAAAGAAAATGTAGAAGTGAGGGCTTATCTGCTACCCAATATTAATCCGAAAGACAGCGCCGCATTATCCAATTACATTGTATCAAAGCCTTATGTAAAATCAATGCACTATGTAACCAAGCAGGAAGCGCAAAAAATATACATTCAGGATGGCGGAGAAGATTGGAGCAAAGTGCTTACCGAAAACCCTTTGCCTGATGCGATTTTTATCAAACTGAAGCCGGATTATGTGCAGTTAGATACGCTTACAGCCATACAAAAAGACTTAGAAAGCCAAACCTATGTTACGGATGTTAAATATCCTGAAGCATTAGTGGGTAAATTGAATAAAAATATCCGAATTGTGAGCGTTGTATTACTTGTTTTGGCCATCATTATTTCATTAGTGGTTATATTCTTAATTGACAATACCATACGTTTGGCCATGTTCAGCAACCGGTTTTTGATAAAAACCATGCAGATGGTGGGCGCTACGAGAAAATTTATTTCCAAACCCCTAAATACCCGAGCCGTTATCAATGGCGCTATAAGCGGCGTTATTGCTTCGGTGCTGTTGTATATTATTATTGTAATTCTTGAAGGCTCCATTCAATGGCTTAAAACCATTCACGACAGCAAATTGTTGTTTTTACTGTTTTTCACCTTAATCATTTTAGGAATTGGCATTACCTTATTCAGCACCAATCGCAGTATTGGAAAATATCTGAAGATGAAGCTGGATGACTTGTATTAAGGAGTAGGCTGAAAGTGTCAAGACATAGAATGGAGCCTGTTGAAAGTGGGTTAAATATTGTTTCATTTGGTTAAGATGTCCCGAATATTCGAAAAGAGGTTTAGCATTTTTCAGCAGTAAAATTGCCTATATTGCACCTCCAAAAAATATGAATATGAGTAGTATAGATAGCCCTTCTATGTTTGGCAAAGAAAATTACATTTGGATGTTGATAGGTGTTGTAGTGATTGCACTCGGCATGATACTAATGGCCGGCGGCAAAAGCAATGTAGATCCTAATGTGTTTGACAGAGCAGCAGTGTATAGTTTTCGCCGTATCACTTTAGCACCTATTCTTATTTTAATCGGCTTAGTGATAGAGATGTATGCTATTTTCAAAAAGCCAAAGGCTAAAGAAAATACTGAACTGCAAAAAAATAATTTAGTGTAATTAAAAAGCATCCTTAAAAAATTGTTGAGCCACAATAGACACGAAGCAAAACGAGGAATGGAATTTTAAAATCTTTTCTAAAACGGCTTTGTATTCTTTGTGGTTTATTTTTTTGTAATGGGTGATAGCCGCATAATTTTTTTAATATACAATCAGTTTTTTGGAAACTAAAAATCAACACTACCAATGGGAATTATTGAAGCGATCATATTAGCTGTTGTTGAAGGATTTACAGAGTTTTTGCCTGTATCTTCTACCGGGCACATGATTATAGCCAGCTCATTGTTGGGTATTCAGCAAGACGAGTTCACCAAATTGTTTGAAGTAGCTATTCAGTTCGGCGCCATTCTGGCTGTTGTCATTCTTTACTGGAGAAAATTTTTTGAATTTCGCCATTGGCAATTTTATGTCAAACTAATTATTGGCGTTATCCCTGCATTGATATTAGGTTATCTCTTTTCAGATAAAATAGATGCATTATTAGAAAGTCCTACTACAGTTGCCGTATCCTTATTTCTTGGCGGTATCGTATTGATGTTTATTGACAAAGCATTTAAAAAGCCAACCATTGAATCTGATGATCAAATCAGTTATGGCAAATCTTTTATTGTAGGTATTTTTCAAACTATTGCTATGATTCCGGGTGTAAGCCGCAGTGCTGCTTCTATCATTGGTGGTATGTCGCAAAAATTTACTCGTAATCTTGCTGCCGAGTTCTCGTTTTTCTTAGCAGTGCCCACTATGTTTGCGGCAACTGCATATACTGTATTCTTAAAAAAATGGCACACTGCCGAAGGTGCAGTGGTTAAAGGCTATCAATTAATTACCGATACTCAAGAACATGCTATTGCCTTCATCACCGGAAATGTTGTTGCTTTCGTTGTTGCTTTACTTGCCATTCGTTTCTTTATTAACTATCTGAAAGTGTATGGCTTCAAGGTATTCGGTATCTATCGTATATTGATTGGCGCTACATTGTTGATATTGATTGCAACAAAAGTGATTTAGTGAAAAGGTGAAATAAAGTTTCACGCTGTTATTTACACACTATTTATTACTTATATTTACCGAAAGCAACCATCTGATGCAGACTGCACCCAAGAAAGTAATCAATGCCTGGGCGATGTATGACTGGGCAAACAGTGTTTTCAATCTCGTTATTACTACTACATTTTTTCCAATTTATTATCTCGCCGTTACCGGTGATGGCAATGATGCCACCAAAACAGACTACATTGATTTTTTGTGGTTCAAGCATATTCCCAATTCCTCTTTGTACGATTATACACTCGCTGTCGGATTTTTGATTGTAGCGCTTATGTCGCCAATACTCAGTTCTATTGCCGATTACAAAGGCAATAAGAAATCGTTTATGAGTTTTTTGGTTACACTCGGCTCATTAAGTGTAATGGGTTTTTATTTTTTTACAAAAGATACACTCTTATTGGGAACTATATTACTCATCACTTCCACTATTGGATTTTGGAGTAGTCTTGTTTTTTACAATAGTTATTTACCGGAAATAGCAGCGCCCGAAGATCGGGATAAAGTAAGCGCTAAAGGCTTTGCTTATGGCTATGTGGGCAGTGTCATTCTGCAAATCATCGGTTTTGCAATCGTGATGATGGCCGGAAAAGAGAATGAAGGATTGGCTGTACGCATCACTTTTATATTGGTTGGACTTTGGTGGTTAGGCTTTGCACAAATCACTTTAAAAAATATGCCCGCCGGAAAACCTGCAGGCGAAAAAAACAACAAAAGCATTTTCACCAACGGCTTTCATGAGTTGCGCAAAGTTTTCAAACAAGTGAAAAAAATGCCGGTGCTTTGGTTGTTTCTTTGTTCTTTCTTTTTTTATAATATGGGTGTGCAAACAGTCATGTTGATAGCAACTAATTTCGGAAAAGAAGAATTACAATTAGATACAACGGTGCTCATTGTTACGGTAGTCATTATTCAATTAGTGGCCATTGTGGGAGCTATTGCCATGAGTCGTCTTTCTGATAAATATGGAAACTTTCGTGTATTGATGATGGTCGTGTCGCTCTGGATTGGCGTTTGCCTTTATGCATATTTCTACTTGACCAATAAATGGCAATTCTTCGGAGTTGCTGCATTTGTAGGTTTGGTAATGGGCGGTATTCAATCACTCAGTCGCAGCACCTATAGCAAACTGATGCCGCAAACAAAAGACACTGCTTCCTTCTTCAGCTTTTATGATGTAACCGAAAAGATTGCTATTGTAGTAGGTATGTTTTCCTTTGGTTTTATCACACATCTCACCGGAAGTATGCGCAATAGCATTTTAGCTTTGCTTTCTTTCTTTATTTTAGGTTTAATCATTTTAGTATTTGCCTACACAAAAACAAAATCTTATAGCTTAACAGAAACAAAACCGTAAAAGATGAAACTCTACTCTATCAATGCAGGATATTTTAAATTGGATGGCGGCGCTATGTTTGGTGTAGTACCAAAATCTATTTGGGACAATATAAACCCTGCCGATGCAAATAATATGTGCAGTTGGGCATTGCGCTGTATGCTTATTGAAGAAGATAACAGGCTGATATTAGTAGATAATGGAATGGGTGATAAACAAACAGAAAAATTTTTCAGCTACTATTATATGCATGGTGATGATACTTTAGAGAAATCATTGGCTCAATACGGTTTTCATAAAGATGACATTACCGATGTTTTTCTCACGCATCTGCATTTCGACCATTGTGGTGGCAGCATTGTACGTGAAGGAGAAAAATTAGTTCCTGCATTTAAAAATGCAACCTATTGGAGCAACAAAGAACATTGGGATTGGGCTGTATATCCAAACGATAGAGAGAAAGCATCTTTTTTAAAAGAAAACATTTTACCCATTGAAGACAGCGGACAGTTAAAACTGATTGAAGTAAGCGGCAGCTTTGAAGGGAAATTAGGAAAAACATCTTTCACTCAAAACATTGATGTACGTTTTGCCGGCGGACATACCGAAGCAATGATGCTGCCGCAAATAAAATACAAAGGCAAAACAATTGTATATATGGCCGACTTACTCCCTTCTGCAGGGCATACTCCTATTCCCTATGTGATGGCGTATGATATGTTTCCGCTCAAAACATTGCAAGAAAAAAAATCATTTTTGAAAGAGGCGGTTGATAACGATTATATTTTATTCTTTGAGCATGATAGAGAAAACGAATGTTGTACTTTGGAACAAACAGAAAAAGGGATAAGGCCAAAAGAATTTTTTAAATTGGCAGATATTTAATTCACTTCCTTTTTACTTTTAAACAATTTCACTCCGGCAATTAAAATACTACCAGCCATAGCGGGTATGATTAAATTGATAAACCAGATAGAGGCAGTAGTGATTGTTACGCCCAAAGAGTTAGTCGTAAATACTTTCGCCAACTCCCAAGTAATGGTACCTCGCACACCTAACTCGGCAACAGCGATAGTCGGTATAATCGCTAATACCAAAAATGAAATAGAAACAATCCAGAAGCTATTCCAAAGATTGATTTCTACCGAAAACAAAAGAAACAATAAATAATACTGAACACAAAAGACTACAAAGCGAATTACAGAAAGAAAAAATAATCGTAGCAATAATGCAGTATTTGCATTTTCCAATTCGGCTACCAAATATTTATTTTTGGAAAGCCATTTTGTTTTTTCAAATAAGCGAGTGAAGAATGATATTTTGAAGTAAAAAAAGCCAACCACCACTAAAGCGATTAATGAGCCGAATAAAAATACTTTTATCCAAATACCATTTTGGCTTTCGCCAAAAGGATGAACAGTTTCGATTTGATTCAATAAAAAAATAAGCCCGAGACTACCCATTAAAATAGTAGTAAGCAACTGACTGATGCTACACACAATGGTGAGCGAAACACTGCGCAATCTGTTTCCTTCTTCTAAAAACAATACTCTTCCTGCATACTCACCCACCCGATTCGGTGTGGTGGCAGAAAAAGAAGCACCACTCAGTATTGCCTTGTACGATTGAAGCAAACTAATTTGTTGTACATTTTTCAAAATCGTTTTCCATTTAATGGCTTCAATCAGCCAATTGATAATCATCAATAAAAAAACTACAATCAGGTAAGTCAATACTTTTGTCAATGGCGTTTCTTGAATATGCGCCCAAGCTTGTTTTAACCCTTCTTGATTTTTTATCTGCACATACAATGAGTAAGAAAGCCACAGAAATAGCAGTGGGCCTAAAATATAATTAATAATAATTCTTGTATTTCTGCTTAATTTCATTTCTATACTTTTATTCCGTATGCAAAAAAGTTTAAATAAGAACGGAATACATTTTCTTCCTGCTTTTCTCTAATTTCGGGCTGAAAGTTGATTTTTTTATTTGTAAAAATACATTCCCGCTGCAAAAGAAAACTAAAATAATACTCGGCATTGACCCCGGCACTGTGATTATGGGTTTTGGCCTTATTACTATTATTGAAAACAAAGCTACTTTGTTAGACTTAGGAGTATTGAAGCCCGGCAGAGTTGCAGATGGCTACAAAAGATTACAACTCATTTTTAATACCGTCAGCGGCATCATCACCAAATATCAACCAACCGATTTTGCGATTGAAGCTCCTTTCTATGGAAAGAATGTGCAGAGTATGCTGAAACTTGGAAGAGCACAAGGAGTAGCTATTGCTGCTGCGATGCGGCATGGATTAGAAGTAACGGAGTATTCACCCAAAAAAATAAAACAATCCATCACCGGAAATGGAAATGCCGATAAAGAACAAGTGATGAAGATGCTGCAAACCATTTTATCATTCAAAGAGAATCCAAAACACTTTGATGCTACCGATGCCTTAGCCGTGGCTATGTGCCATCACTTTCAATGCAGTTCGCCATTAGGAAAAATAAGCAAAGGATTAAAAGGCTGGGATGATTTTATCAAAAATAATCCGGAAAGAATTCGTAAAAAATAATTCAATACCGTTCATTACAGTTTTCCAAAATCACTTCACAAGCTTTTCTAATTTCTTTTTCTGAAACACTCACTTTTTCCTGATTTTGATATGCGGCATTTTCATTATACCTTTATATAAGTATGACACAAATTGTAATTGATAAAAAGAAATACATTTTAGTACCTGAAAAAGATTATCAGTTATTGCAAAAGAAGGCAGCTTTAAAAACAAAGCCTGAAAAGTTATTGTCTGTTGAAGAAGCAAGGGCATACAGCAAAAAACTTATACGCAAATGGGCTTCCGAAAAATAGTTGTAAAGAAAAGTGCCGCAGAGAGTATAGCCGCCATAGCATGGTATATTGAATCTAAAGGCTTGGTAGCAACGGCTGAAAAATTCTCCGATAACTTATATGATTATTTTTCCCGTTTGGCAAATAATATAAAATCGTATGCACTATGCCGTGATACAACAAGAGCTACTTTAGGATACAAATGTGTTCCATACAAGAAAAAATACACTATTGTTTTTATAGAAATGCCCAAAGAATTAATCATTTGTGAATTTATTTCTTCTAAAATGATTTATTGGTAATTTCCAAAATCACTTCACAAGCTTTTCTAATTTCTTTATCTGAAATATTCAACGGCGGCGAAATGCGCAGGCAGTCTGGGGCAAATAAAAACCAATCGGTCAGCACACCATTTTCAATACAAGCATCTATTATTTTTTTATTGGTTTCAAAAGAATCGAATACAACGGCTAACCATAAGCCAAAAGCGTTAATTGATTTTATTTTCGGATGAACCAATAATGATTTAAACAATGTTTCTTTTGCTTTAACTTGTTCTACCAATTTTTCATCTAACAATACGTTCATTGCGGCAAGGCCTGCAGCACAACTTACCGGATGACCGCCAAAAGTGGTGATATGCCCCAACACCGGATTCTCGGTAAAAGCATCCATCAAATTTTTATCGGCAATAAATGCACCTAAAGGCATGCCACCGCCCAATGCTTTCCCCAACAATAATATATCGGGAACTATTTCAAAATGTTCGAAGCCCCAAAGTTTTCCTGTGCGCCCGAAGCCTGCTTGTATTTCATCCAAAATCAGCAATGTGCCTGTATCATCACATTTCTTTCGAAGTGCTTGCATCCATTCTACAGAAGGAGCTACCACGCCTGCTTCGCCTTGTATCGTTTCAGCAATCACACAGGCCGTTTGTTCATCTATTTCATTTATTACATCAAAAGAATTGTATGCTGCATGATATACTTCAGGCAATAATGGCCGAAAAGCATTTCGCCAATATTCATCACCAATAATGCTTAAAGCTCCTTGCGTGCTTCCGTGATAAGCCTTGTTAAATGAAATAATTTTTGCTCTGCCTGTTGCACGCTTTGCCAATTTCATAGCGCCTTCTACTGCTTCGGCTCCCGAGTTAGTAAAGTAAACAGCATTTAGTGATTGTGGTAAATGTTTTGTAAGCAGATGCGCATACTGTACTTGCGGACTTTCTACAAATTCGCCATATACCATAATGTGCAGATAAGCATCCAATTGTTTTTTTATTGCTGCAATAACTTTCGGATGCCGATGTCCGGTATTAGCTACACTGATGCCGCCAATCAAATCAATATATTCTTTCCCCGATTGATCGTAGAGCAAACAGCCTTCGGCTTTCACCGGCTCCAATGCGAGTGGTGCAGGCGATGTTTGTGCCACGTGCCGAAGAAAAAGTTCTCTGTTATTCATTTCACACAAAGGACGTAAAGAATGCGCAAAGGGGCAAAGAATTCCTCAAATTTGCAATATCATTTAATTTCTATATTTTTTTTAAACTTTCAAACGATACAATGCCCATAATACTTCCTGTTGAAAACAAACTACCTCAATTTGGTAACAACTGTTTCATTGCACCTAATGCTACTATTGTAGGCAATGTGGAAGCAGGTGATGATTGCAGTTTCTGGTTCAATACTGTTGTGCGTGGCGATGTCAATTTTATTAAAATGGGTAACAAGGTAAATGTGCAAGACGGGGCATGCATTCATTGCACTTATCTCAAATGCGGCACTACCATTGGCAATAATGTATCTATCGGACACCATGCAATAGTGCATGGCTGCACGCTACACGATAATGTATTGATTGGCATGGGTGCTATCGTAATGGATAATGCAGTAGTGCACAGCAATACGATCATTGCTGCAGGTACAGTAGTATTAGAAAATACAATTTGTGAACCCGGAAGTATCTATGCAGGTGTGCCTGCAAAAAAAGTAAAAGACATTTCAGAAGAAATGATTGGCGGAGAAATACATCGCATTGCCAACAACTATGTGCGGTATGCCGATTGGTTCAGAGAGCCGAAATAAAAGGTTGTTGCTTTGGGGCGTTATACTATCAAATCACGATACCTGTTTAGTTCCTGATTATTCCCCACTACTATCTCGTACATACATAAAAATATTCAGCGAGGTATTCACTTCCATAATGACAATTCATATTTAATAAGCTAACTACTTTATATGAAATTTGCGAAAACCACCCATCTTTTCATCGTATCTTTACTATTCTCATAGCGATTTTTAATTTTTAACTTCGTAGTTCATCATTGCAACGTATGAAAAACCTCAGATTTTTTGCGATAGCCATTAGTGTTATGATTATTTTTTCTTCTTGTAAGATTTTTGGCAACTTGTTCAAGTCTAAATCTAAATATGGCTGTCCGAGTAATGGAAAAAATGTAGGTGCAGAAAAAATTCTAAGCGGTGATCCCGATGCAATGAAAGCCGTTAAAAAAGCTAAAAAATTTAAAAGTTAATTTCCCAATGCAGCTAATCACTGCCTTATTCAGTCTTATGAAATATATTAAACACCTTAGCTATGAGTTTATCAATACGAACCACCCTTGGCTGCACCGAAGCAGTCATTGCCGATGACGGAGGATTAAAAGAGTTTTATCGCTTAGCAAATATCCTAAGCCTGGATTATGATGTGAACTTCTCACACAAAGAAGATGACTTCGACACGATTGATTGGGAGTTCAAATACAAAAATCATCTACTCACCTTGCATTACAGTATCTATAATGGCGTATCTCTTTTCCCTACCAAAACAAAAGATGCGGGTAGCAAAGACAACAAAATCGTTGTAGAATTAGCCAATGTATTGGAAACAAAAATGTTTAATGAGAGTAATAGGAGTATTGCGTAGTAGGGAGAGAATTGCCTTTTTTTTAATTAAGTCCCTCTAATAAGAAAGCGGTATAACCAAGTAAATTTTGGCCATCATCTCGATTGTCAATAGATGGGAAATTATTTTTTAATATTTCGCAGGTTCAATACTCTCCAAAATATTTACATAGCTCACATATCGGTCTTCGTGTATTGCTCCATTGATTACCGCTTCTTTTATAGCACAGTCCGGCTCATTGATATGTAGGCAATTATTAAATTGGCAATCATTCAATCGTTCACGCATTTCAGGAAAATAATGTGATACTTCCTGCTTTTCAATATCTACCAAACCAAATTCTCGCATTCCGGGTGTATCTATAATGCTGCCGCCTTCGGGTAAGTCAAACATTTCTGCAAATGTGGTAGTGTGTTGTCCTTTCCCGCTCCATCCACTTACATCTTGCACTTTACGATTCATTCCCGGCAATAGCACATTCAGCAATGATGTTTTACCCACACCACTATGCCCGCTAAAGAGTGTGATCTTATTATTTAATAAAGAAAGTAATTCATCAACACCTGATTTTTTTTCCGCACTCAACAACAAAACTTTATAGCCCACCGCTTCATACATTTCTTTCCATTGAGCAAACTTTTCCAACTCTTTTGTTTTGTATAAATCTGCTTTATTAAAAACTATTATCGGCACAACATGATACATTTCACTCGCCACTAAAAAGCGATCGATAAATCCTTGCGAAGTTTTAGGCTCTTTCAGTGTAGCCACTAATACACTTTGATCCAGATTAGCAGCTACAATATGATGCTGATGTTTGATACGCGGGCTTTGCCGGTTGATATAATTATTTCTTGCAGCGATTTCGCTAATGATAGCGGTGCCTTCAAGTTCATTTTCTACTTCAGCTATTACATGGTCGCCAACGGCAACAGGATTGGTGCTGGTTATGTCATCAATCTTCAATACGCCTTTCATTCGTGCATTCAAGAATTTTCCTTCTTCAGTTTTGATGGTGTACCAACTTCCGGTAGATTTATATACTGTTGCTTTCATTATTGATGCAAGATACTATTTATGCCATCATGGAAATTTTCGGAACAAAGTAAAGCGCAGAATTAATTCGAAAAAAAGAAAAAACAATGCTGCAAGCATAAAAGGAAAATATCTTTCTTCTGAGCGCTGCAAGGTTACAACCTCCATTTTTGATTTTTCCAATTGGTCTATTTGGTTGTAAATACTTTCTAACCCTTGCCTATCCTTTGCACGAAAATATTGGCCGCCGGTTTCTTTTGCTATTCTTTGTAACAGTGTTTCATCTAAATAATTAAACTGTGCATTGGGTTTTGCATTTTTATTATTCAATGTGTCTGAAGCAGTAATGGCGCCCATGCCGATCGTATAAACTTTTATACCTTTTGCTTTTGCAATATTTAAAGCCGTCAAAGGATCAATTATCCTTGTTTCGGGCGCATCTTCTTTTCCATCGGTAATTAAAATGATGACTTTAGATTTTGTAGTGCTCTTACTCAGCCGTTCAACGGCCGTGGCCAACCCTTCGCCTATTACTGTTCCATCTTGCAACATGGCTCGGGCTTCCAAATTTTGAATTTGTTGCAATAAAGTATTTCTGTCACTCGTCAGCGGGCTTTGTGTAAATGCTTCTCCCGAAAATATTACCAAACCTATTCTATCTACCGGCCTATTTCTTACAAAATCGGATGCCACATCTTTTGCAGCTTCCATTCTGGATGGTAAAATATCTTGTGAACTCATGCTGCCGCTCACATCCATACAGAGCATTATGTCGATTCCATCACCTTCAGTTTTTTGTTCTGTATTTCTTTTTTGTGGTCTTGCCAATACAAAAATCAAACTAATCAAAGTCAATAATCGGATAATAGCAGGCAAATGTCTGAACCTGTTTTTCCAACTTATCGTTTTAATGTTTTGAGTAGTAGAAATCGTAAATGCGCCTTGCCGCCCCTCACTCTTTTTCAGATAATACCAAACTGCAAAAGGCAAAAGAGCAAGCAGCCCAAAAGCAATAGGAAATGCAAAATGAATTTGTTTGATATAATCGTAAAGCATCTTTTATCTATTAATTGCTAACTACCTTTTTCCATTTTTTTTATCGCATCTAAAATCCGGCTAAAACACAATTCGTTTTCTTCATTTGTTGTTTGATACTTTGCAAACTTCACCATATCACTTAGTCGCAAAGAATTGACCAACAGTGCCAATTGTTCATTTTCAAAATTCAATGATTTCAATTGCGGCACTAAATCTTCAGTTGTTTTTTGAGAAGAAAGAATTCCATTTTTATAAAATAGATATTGCCGAAATATATCAATGAGTTTTGTATGAAAGGATTTGCTGTCTGTTTTTGTTTGCCGCAATTCATTCATCTGCTTCATCGCGAGCTGATATGGATTAACCGGCGTTTCTATTTTAAGGATTGGATTCTTAATCTTTTTTCTAATAAAATAATAAACGATTAAGAGCAATAATAAAATAGCGCCTGTTATAATTCGCCACCACCGAATTTCTGTTTTGGGCTTTACTTCAATGATGTCTTTTATATCATGATAATCGGCTGCGGCGTTAAAATCCGAAAACACTACATCCATGATAACACTGTCCGATTGTATATTTCTTGTTAATACAATAGGAGGAATGACCCAACGGCCCGAATCAAAACTTGTCAGTTTATAAACGGCAGAAATTCCGATTGAATTATTACCTGCAACGGAATCCAAAACAGGTTTTCCCAATATTTCAAAATGTGTGATAGAATCGGGAAATGAAAAATGAAAATTCTGTTTTTGTGGAATGGAAACCTGAATGGTTAATTGAAATGGCTCACCAATTAAAATTTGATTTTTATCAGTCGTGGCACGTATAGAAGCAGTTTGTGCAATAGCACTTACTGCCACCACTTGAAATAAAAAAAATATTGATATAAATCTTTGAAAATTCATTATTTATTTCTACTGAGAAAAAATCTTTGTAATACTCGTACATAATCATCGTCCGTTTGCACGTGCAACAAATCGCATCCTGCCTTTTTAAATGCCTGCACAGCATATTCTGTCTTTCTGAAAAATTCTTGCTCGTAATTATAGCGCACATAGTTGTTTTCAGAATCAATCCACTTACGTTCACCGATTTCTGCATCCGCAACAAGCATCAACCCGGCTTTGGGCAATTCCTTATCCATTTTATCATACAGCTTAATGCCAATGACATCGTGCTTCTTTCCCGATATACGCAACATATCTTGATAGCCCGTATCTAAAAGATCGCTAATGACGAAGGCAATACTTTTTTGCCGAGTTACATTATTAAACAAGCGAAGTGCATTGCTCAATGAAGTGCTATTACCATTCGGTTCTAAAGTCAGCATTTTCCGAACAATATATAAAGCGTGTTGCTTTCCTTTCTTTGGAGGAATGTATCCTTCTATTTTATCGCTGAAAAAAATCACACCAATTTTATCTGCATTATTGATTGCTGAAAAACTTAATACAGCCGCCATTTCTATTGCAACATCTCTTTTAGTTGATTTTCCTGTACCAAAAAAAGAACTCTTGCTGATGTCCACAAGCAGCATTACCGTCAGTTCTCTTTCTTCTTCAAAAACCTTGCTGAATGGGTGACCAAATCGTGCAGATACATTCCAGTCTATAAATCTTATATCATCTCCCGCACTGTACTCTTTTACTTCTTTGAACGACATTCCTTTTCCCTTAAATGCACTATGGTACTCACCGGTGAATAAATCACTTGTCAGTTTTCTGCTTTTAATTTCCAGCAGTTTCACTTTCTTGATTATTTCCTGTGTAGTCAGCATTGATGAATATTATGGCACATTTATTTTTTCTACAATACTATCAATGATATTCTCCACACTCACATTCTCTGCTTCTGCCTCATAAGTAAGGCCAATGCGATGACGCAATACATCTTTGCAAATACTTCTTACATCTTCCGGAATTACAAAACCTCTTTTACTTAGAAACGCTTGCGCTTTTGCAGCTACACCCAAGTTAATGCTTCCTCGCGGCGATGCACCATAGGAAATCAATGGCGCAAGTTTATCTAATTTATATTCGTCAGGTCTTCGTGTAGCAAATACAATGTCCAAAATATAGTTTTCTATTTTTTCATCCATATAAATCTCACGTACCAGGTTTTTTGCATTCACTACATCACTTATGGTAACTACTTTCTTTACTGCTGCAAAATTTCCTTGTATGTTTTGTCGCAGTATATGTTGTTCTTCAGCTTTCGTAGGATAATCTACTTTTACTTTCATAATAAAACGGTCCACCTGTGCTTCAGGCAATGGATACGTTCCTTCTTGTTCCAATGGATTTTGCGTGGCCAATACCAAAAATGGTTCTTCTAACTTATATGTAGTATCACCAATTGTAACCTGCCTTTCTTGCATTGCTTCTAATAAAGCGCTTTGTACTTTGGCAGGTGCTCTGTTTATTTCATCAGCCAAAATAAAATTGGCAAAGATGGGCCCTTTGCGTACTACAAATTCATTTTGTTGTTGATTATAAATCAGTGTTCCAATTACATCTGCCGGTAGTAAATCCGGTGTGAATTGTATGCGACTGAATTTTGCATCTATTGCCTGCGAAAGAGATTTTATGGTTAATGTTTTTGCAAGGCCCGGAACACCTTCCAATAAAACGTGACCATTGCTCAACAATCCAATCAATAACCGATCGAGCATTTGACTCTGACCAACTATTACCTGACCGATTTCTGCTCTCAGTTTATCGGTAAACTGTGCTGATTGTGCAATGCGTTCATTCAGTAAGCGAATATCTTCGGCGGTTTTTAACATCGTTATTATTTTAATTATTCAAATTCATTTTGTAATTCAACTAAGGTATTTACCAACAATCGGTATTCTTCTTCCTACACCAAATGCTTTGGGGGAAATGCGAATGATGGGACAAAACTGATTTCTCTTGTATTCATTTTTATTGACCATTTTCAAAACTCTGTCAACCAATGCTGCATCAAATCCTTGTACTATAATTTCATCCGGGCCTTGTCTTCTTTCAATGTATTGATATAATAATTTATCCAACACATCATAATCCGGCAATGAATCTGAATCTTTTTGCTCCGGCCTCAATTCTGCCGAAGGCGGCTTCGTGATTATATGCTCCGGAATAATTTCATTATTTCTATTGATATATTTTGCCAAAGCATATACTTGGGTTTTATAACAATCGCCCAAAACAGAAATACCGCCGGCCATATCGCCGTATAAAGTTCCATAACCGGTAGCAAGTTCACTCTTATTGGAGGTGTTTAACAATATATATCCAAACTTATTGGCAATAGCCATTAGTAAATTTCCTCTTGTGCGTGCCTGAATATTTTCTTCTGCAAGGCTAAAAGGTAAATCTTTAAACAATGGTTTTAATTCAGTAAGAAAACTTTCATAAATATTTCTAATGGGTAAAATATTATATGGATTTCCTAAATTCTTGCTCAGCACTTCTGCATCGCTCACCGAATGTGTAGTAGAAAACTGAGACGGCATCAACACAGCAAGAACGTTTGCGCTTCCTAAAGCTTCACAAGCTAAAGCCAAAGCCACAGCACTATCTATTCCGCCACTGCTTCCTAAAATTGCCTTTTGAAAACCCATTTTTGAAAAATAATCACGAATACCCATCACGATAGCTTCATAGACTGTTGCAATGCACAAATTGCAATCAAATTCAATAGGATTCAATTCTTCATTGGGCAAATGCTTTGCTGCTATTTTTATTGGCTGCTGAAAAGTTCCATCTTCATTCCAATCAAAAGACTGAATAGCTTCTTCAAATAAAGGCAGTTGTGCAATTAAGTTCGCCTCTTTATCCAAAACCAAAGAGCCACCATCAAATACGATTTCTGTTTGACTGCCTACGCCATTACAATAAAGCATTGGTAGTTTATACTTTGCTACATTTAGTTTTGTAATTGCTTTCCTGTCTTCTACATGTGTGTAATCAAAAGGCGAAGCTGAAATATTCAGCATGATATCCGGGTTTTGCTTCATCAACTCATCCATTGGGCAAATTCTATAGAGCGGATTATCACCCAAGTTCCAAATATCTTCACAGATGGTCAACGCTAATTTTTTCCCTTTAAACTCAATGATATTCCAATTATATGCCGGTTCAAAATATCTATACTCGTCAAAAACATCATAAGTAGGCAAACATGTTTTATGCACTGTTGCCATAATTTGTTTTTGGTGTAAAAAATAAGCGGCATTAAATAAATCTTTTCCTTTTTGATTCGGATTTCTTTCAGGGGCGCCAATCACAACAGCAATATCCTCAGTATATTCTTTTATTTTATTTACTGCAGCGGTACATTTTTTTATAAAGTCATCAAATTCTAAAAAATCTCTGGGTGGATAACCACAAACAGATAATTCAGAAAATAAAACTAATTCAGCTCCTTGTTCTTTTGCTTGCCGGATGCCGTCAATAATTTTTGCAGTGTTTGCTTCAAAATTTCCGATATGATAATTCTGCTGTGCTATTGCAATTCTCATAATACAAAGTTATAGGACTGCATCCCACCTTATAAAAATATTTCCCCGGAAAAAACACGTTAAAATTTAAATGATACGACCAATTACCGCAATCAATAATACTAACTTCGCAGGCAACAAAATTATTTCTAAATCGTTTTACAGCTATGCGAAAATATTTTGCGTTCCTATTTTTTACAATATTCATTATTTCCTGTAACCATAATAGCAGTGGCCCAAATGTTTCAAGTATCAAAATAGACATTCCTTTAGAAAGATATGATGTTGATTTTTTTAATATTGATACGAACAATATTGCAGCGGGGCTAAGCAAAGTCCGTCAGGCTCATCCTGATTTTCATAAAGATTTTATGCAGCAGATTCTGGGTGTGCCCGACTCGGATAGCAGTACACAAACACTTACTGCAGTAAAAATGTTTTTAAGTGGCTACCGCCAAATTGAAAATTCATTACAACAAACGTACAAGAATACCGATTGGCTAAAAAAGGAATTGGATAATGCATTTCGCTATGTAAAATATTATTTTCCCAATTATAAAGCCGGTAAAGTTGTACTCTTTACCGGGCCATTTGATGCACCCGGTGTAGCCACTACGAATTTCGGTTTAGCTGTCGGGCTGCAACAATTTGCCGGAGCAAATTTTGACGTTTATCAAACACCGACTTTTCAAGAAATTTTTCCATCATATATCTCTCGCCGGTTTTCGAAAGAGTACATCGTACCCAATTGTATGAAAGCTATATCGGACGATATTTTTCCCGATAAGAGTAATTCGCTGCCGCTTATTGAGCAAATGGTAGAGAAAGGGAAACGTTGGTATTTGTTAGATAAACTTTTACCCAACACGCCCGATTCATTAAAAACCGGATACACACAACAGCAGCTCAAATGGTGCAAAGACAGTGAAGGACTACTCTGGAGTTATTTGGCAAAAAACGAGGATTTGAATTCTGTTAATCCTTCCGTATTACAAATTTACATTGGTGAGTCACCTTATACACAAGGCTTATCTCCCGAATATTCTCCGGGCAATATTGGTCAGTGGATAGGTTGGCAAATTGTAAAAAAATTTGTTGGAAAAAATTCCGATCTCAGTGTTGATAAAGTAATGCAAACGCCTGCAAGAGAAATTATTGAACAGGCAAAATATAAGCCTAAGTAATAATTCTAATTATTCTTGAACGGTACAATCATTTCAAAAGAAGGAATATCAACTTGGAATAGTTGCTTACTGTTTAGATTTTCCATTTCATAAGTGCCCAACATTCTGCCCATATCTGAATGTAAATTGCAATTGCTTATGTATTGATATTCTTCTCCGGGTAATATAACAGGCTGCACTCCTACTACACCTTCGCCTTCCACCTCACGATACGTAGCATCGCTATCAAAAATGTACCAATGACGGCGTAGCAATTGAACAGAGAAACTATTTCTATTTTCAAGTGTAATCCGATATGCAAAAACATATTCCGACTCTACCGGATTGCTATAATCCGGACGGTAAAATACTTCCACACTCACTTTTATTCCTTGTGAAACCAAACTGGTCATAGGTTAAAGATATATATTTTGTAAGTATTGAGATTTTTTACTTCAGAGAAATGAGCAATTGGGAATTGCACAAGTTTTATTTTTTCAGTTCAAACTATCTTTTGCATACACTTGTGCTGAGCAGATAAAGTTTTCTCCACAGAATAAACAAACATGAAAATCAATAACTTCTTAAAAGGGTTTCTTCTCTTTTGTGTCAAACTTTTTAATAGCAGGACATTCTTCTTCGCTTTGTGCATCAATCATCATATAGTAAGTTGGGATTTTATCCTTCAACCACTTTTCCAGCACTTTAGCTTTTTTCTCTTCTAAGGCGTAGTTGGATATCTTACTGTAATCATCCTCCATATTCATACGATGAGGTGCTGTTCTGGATTTTAGCAATACAATACGCACACCTTGCTTTTCCTGTTCATCCTTAAAAGGAGCAGGCTTGGAAATGTCACCAACTTTTAATTTACTGATAACACCTACTAAATTTTTGTCAAATAAGTCAATGGTTACATGTGTTGAACCATCTCTATTCATAATACAAGGGCCGGCAAATTTTGAAGTTTCATCATCGCTGAATTTAGTTGCGGCTGCATTGAAACTCATTTTTCCATCAACCACCAGATTACGTACGCTGTCTAATTTTTTTTCTGCCAACTGAATTTCATCTTCTGTTACCGGAGGAATTCTAAGAATGTGTTGTACAATAGCATCATCACCGCTTCTCGATACCATTTTGATAATATGATAACCAAATTTGGATTTTACAGGTGCCGATATTTCTCCTTCCTTTAGGCGGAATGCAGTAGCCAGAAATACAGGATCCCAAGTTTTTTCATTTCGGTTAATCTGGTATTGTCCGCATCTGTCTTTACTGCCCGGATCGTCTGAGTTTTTAGCCGCTGCACAAAAATCAACTTGCTTATCTACGAGTTTCTGTTTTAATTTTTGCATTTCTCCAAAAATGTATTGATCCACATCTCGTGATGGCTTGGGATAAATTACAATCTGGCACACTTCCAACTCTGATTCGAAGAAAGGCAAACTATCTTTTGGAATTTTATTAAAAAATGTAGTCACTTCTGTAGGTGTAATTTTTACACCATCTACTATTTTATGCTGCATCGCCGCAGCCAGTTTTTGTTCGCGGATAGATTCTCTTGCATCATCTTTAATCTGATAAATAGTTTTACCTGCTACTTCTTCTAATGCATCCTGGCTTCCCATTTGGTTAATGTACTGACGAATACGATTATCCAGATCTGCTTCCACATCTTCCGGTGTAATAGGTAAGGAATCTTTTTCTGCTTGCAGCATCAATAGTTTTGATACCAATGCTTGTTCCATAATCTGACACTCAGCATCATCCGGCACTTTTTCGCCTCTGCGGCGTGCATCTTCTATTGAGTTTTTAATATCGGAATGAAGTATAATACGATCGCCTACGATGGCAACGATTTTATCTGCAACGATTTTTGCTGATTGCGCCTTTGCTGAAAAAATACCTGTTACTAAAACAAGCGCAGTTAATATATTTCTGTAAAGCATAGTTTCAAAAATACTTTCCTTAACGGCAACCCCCGTTGCTGGAAAGCGTATTTAACAAAAGTTTGATATTGCCGGAGTGTTATCCGGCATTTTTATCTGATTATAATGTTCTTTTTATCTCTTCAATTTCATAAGCCTCTACAATATCGCCTACTTTGATGTCACTATAGTTCTTAATCGTAAGGCCGCACTCCATACCCGAAGTAACCTCTTTTGCATCATCTTTAAATCTCTTGAGTGAACCTAATTCGGCAGTAGCGCCCTCGGCAGTCGGATAGATTACAATACCATCTCTAATCAATCTGATTTTTGAATCTCGCTTAATCTTTCCATCAATTACCTGACATCCTGCTACTGTAGCTTTATCAAATTTGTACACTTCTCTTATTTCTACATTAGCAATAATTTTCTCCTGTACCTTCGGCTCCAACATTCCTTCCATAGCACTCTTCACTTCCTCAATAGCATTATAGATAATAGAGTACATCTTGATTTCTATTCCTGCCTTATCTGCAAGCCTTGATGCCTGTAGTGAAGGGCGTACGTTGAAGGCAATAACAATCGCATCGGATGCTTCTGCAAGCACAATATCACTCTCATTGATTTGACCTACTCCTTTATGAATCACACTCACCAAAATTTCAGGCGTAGAAAGTTTTTGTAATGAGTCACTCAATGCTTCTACCGAGCCGTCCACATCACCTTTGATAATTACATTCAACTCTTTGAAACTACCCAATGCCAAACGGCGACCAATTTCATCAAGCGTAATATGCTTCTTGGTACGAATACCTTGCTCACGTAGAATCTGTGCTCTGCGATTGGCTATCTCTTTAGCTTCTGCTTCATCTTCATACACTTTGAATTTTTCTCCGGCTTGTGGTGCGCCATTCAAACCGAGAATCACAGCAGGTGCTGATGGCCCTGCTTCGTCTTCGCGTTTGTTTCGTTCATTGAACATTGCTTTTACACGACCATAATATTGTCCACTCACCACTAAGTCTCCTTGATGCAGTGTGCCGTTTTCAACCAACAGTGTTGCCACATAACCGCGACCTTTATCCAAAGAAGCTTCAATGATTGTACCAGTCGCTTCTTTATCCGGATTTGCTTTTAAATCCAGAATTTCAGCTTCCAACAATATTTTTTCTAACAGCTTATCAATATTCAAGCCTTTCTTAGCGGCAATTTCCTGACTTTGGTGTTTACCGCCCCATTCCTCTACAAGCAAATTCATTTGAGAAAGTTGCTCATATATTTTTTGTGGATTGGCGCCATCTTTATCTATTTTGTTTATGGCAAATATCATAGGTACACCGGCTGCCTGAGCGTGGCTGATTGCTTCGCGGGTTTGAGGCATCACTGCATCATCCGCAGCAATCACAATAACTGCTATATCCGTTACTTTAGCACCTCTTGCACGCATGGCCGTAAACGCTTCGTGGCCGGGTGTGTCTAAAAAGGTAATTTCTTTTCCGTTGGCAAGCTCTACTTGATATGCACCGATGTGCTGAGTAATGCCACCGGCCTCACCTGCTACTACATTAGCGTTACGGATATAGTCAAGTAATGAAGTTTTACCATGGTCCACGTGTCCCATAATGGTAACAATCGGTGATCGAGGCTTCAACTCAGTTTCATCATCCTCATCTTCTTCATCCTCCATTTCCATCTGCTTTTCCATATCAATAAACTCAACGGTGTAACCAAACTCTCCGGCTACTAACTCTATCACTTCGGCATCTAAGCGTTGATTGATAGAAACCATGATACCAAGGCCCATACATTTACTGATTACATCAGCAAAACTTACATCCATCAGGCTGGCTAACTCACTTACACTGATGAACTCAGTTACCAACAACTTGTTGTCGTCGGTTGCTTCACCCATTGCATCAGCAGCTTCTTGTCTTTTCTCACGACGCATTTTGGCTTTCAGGCTCTTTCCTCTTCCACCACCACCACTCAACTTGGCTTGCGTTTCTCTAATTTTTTCTTGAATTTCCTTTTCATCAATCAGTTTTTCTTCACGTCGCGGAGGTCTGTTACGATTATCTCCACGTCTATTATTGCCACCACGATCGCGGTTACCGCCACCACCACCCGGTCCATTTGGTCTTCTATCGCCTTCTTTATTAACAACCACATCTCGTCTTACTTCTTTTTTCTCAATCGGGATACGCTTCCGTTTTCTCTTTTCATCTTTTACAGGACGAGTATCGGTATTAATTGGTAATTCGATTTTTCCTAAAATTTTAGGGCCTGTTAATTTTTCAACTTCAATATTTTCGATTACTGCTTGTTGTGGTTCTTCGGGTACTACATCTTCTTTGACTGGCACTTCTGCTACCGGTGCTTCTTGCGTTATCGGCTTTGCTACTTCCTCTTCTTCCTTTTTTGTCTTTTTAGCTTTTGCTTTTGTAGCAGGTATCTCTTCCGGCTTTTTCGGTTCTTCTTCTTTTTTAGCCTTCACTATTTTTTTGGGACGGGTAGAAGAATCAATTTTATCCAGGTCTATCTTCTTTATCACTTTAGGAGCTTCTAACTCCGGAGCATCAACTTTTACTACTTCTTCCGGCTGTGGTTCTTCTTTCTTTACAACCACTTCCACTGGTTCTTCTTTCGGCTTTTCGTCTTCTACTACTATTGGAGTTTCTTCTTTTTTCTCAACCACTTTTTCTTCTTTCTTCTCTACCGGCTTTTCTTCTTTCTTTACTGCTGCTTTGACAGTATTTTTTTCTTTAAACAATACTTCTTCTTCATCTTTCTTCTTTTTTGCTTCAGCAGCAGCCACTTTTGGCAATTCTAACTGATCGCTTTTAATCTTAGCAGCTTTGTCACCCTGAAACTCTGCTTGCAGCGAACGATACATATCTTCCGTAAGCTTTGAGGTAGGCTTCAGGTCGTCTTTTGAAAACCCTTTGCTTGCTAAAAAGTCGACAAGAGTATCCTGACCAACGTTAAATTCTTTGGCTGCGGCTAATAATCTTGGAAGTTTTAATTCTGACATTCAGTTTTTTTAAATTCAATTAGTGTGAAAGATAAATAAAAACAAGTTGCTTATTATTTATCCATTTATTCTTTTTCAAACTCTTCCTTCAACACTCGTCTTATCTCTACAATAGTTTCTTTTTCTAAATCCGTTCTTCTTTCCAGCTCTTCAGGAGTTAGCTTCAATACGCTTCTTCCCGTATCGCAACCGATACGTTTCAGCTCATCAATTACCCACGTATCAATTTCATCGCTGAACTCATCCAGGTCTATATCAAATCCATCTTCTACCTCATCTTCCGTATCGCGGTAAACGTCCAATTCATAGCCGGTCAATTCACTGGCAAGTTTAATATTTACACCTCTGCGGCCTATTGCCAAAGAAACTTGATCGGGCTTCAAATATACATTGGCATGTTTTCTATCTTGATCTAGTTCCATGCTGGTAATCTTTGCAGGCGTAAGAGATCTTTGAATCAATAACTGTATGTTGTTTGTCCAGTTGATGATATCAATATTTTCGTTTTTTAACTCTCTTACAATTCCGTGAATACGGCTACCTTTCATACCTACGCAGGCGCCAACGGGGTCTATTCTGTCATCAAAAGATTCTACTGCAACCTTTGCTCTTTCACCCGGATCACGAACAATTTTCTTAATCACAATAAGGCCATCAAAGATTTCCGGTACTTCAATTTCTAAAAGCTTAGCCAGAAACTCAGGTGCTGTACGGGAAAGAATGATAACAGGATTATTATTTTTCATATCCACTTTCTTCACAACGGCACGTGTATTTTCTCCTTTTTTGAAGAAATCTTGTGGAATTTGTTCGCTTTTGGGAAGTATCAATTCATTACCCTCTTCATCCAACAATAAAATTTCTTTTTTCCAAACCTGATATACTTCAGCGCTAATAATCTCACCAATGCGATCGCTATATTTTTTAGCTAAAGTGTTCTTCTTTAAATCGCCGATACGACTTGCTAAAGTTTGCTTTGCAGCAAGAATCGCTCTTCGGCCAAAATCATACAAATTAACTTCTTCATATAATTCTTCACCTACTTCAAAGTCGGGTTCGATTTTTACTGCATCATTATAGGCTACTTGTGCCAGCGGATCTTCTACTTGTCCATCTTCAACAATCATACGTCGGCGCATAATTTCAAGGTCGCCTTTTTCGGCATTTACAATTACATCAAAATTTTCATCGCTACCGTATTTTTTACGGAGTAATGTTTTGAAAACGTCTTCCACAACTTTCATTAACGTGGGTCGGTCGATGTTTTCCTCATCTTTAAATTCTTGAAAAGCGTCTATCAGATTAATACTTGACATAATACACGGTTTGAAGTTCAAAACCTGATTTTTTTATCAGGCGATTAAAATTTAATTTGAATTTTTGTTGTTTTTATTTGTTTAAATGGGATAATATGATTGATCAATTCTTTCTTTTTCCCTTTTCCTTTTTCTTCCTCTACTTCAATTTCCTGCTCCTCTACACGAATCAGTTTACCCTCTTGCTTCAGCCCTTCTATTGTAACCACTTCTATTGGCCTACCGATATTTTTTAAATACTGACGATGCGATTTCAACGGCTCATCTAATCCTGGCGAAGAGACTTCCAAAGAAAAGTCGCCATTTGGGAACATTCCGCTTTCTTCCAAGATTTTATACAAGCTACGATTATATTGTATCAATCGCTCTATTGTTACGCCTTTATCTCCATCAATATAAACCTTAACATTATTGGTAGGTTTTATTCTTATCTCTACCAAAAACAGGTCGGTTTCAGCGGCAATTAGTTCTTCTATTTTGCCTGTTATTACTTGTATTTGAGTGGATTGTTCCATTTGTAAAAATAAAGAAGGGAACGACCCTCGTTCCCTTCCTTCAATCATTTCCTGCACAAAAATAGGTAAAGAATAGCTATCAGCCAAAAACACATTTTATTTATTTTAGAATTGTTTAAATAGTCAGCATTATTTAATTACTTTTGCGCTCCCGAAAGGGAAAACAATACTCAGGCTGGAGTAAAACTAGTCAGGACCCTTAGCTCAGACGGTTAGAGCACCTGACTCATAATCAGGGGGTCGTTGGTTCGATCCCAACAGGGTCCACAAATATAAAAAGGGTAAAAGATTGGATTGAAACAGAAATTATTTTAAACATTGCTCCATCGGGAGCATTTATTTTGATAACCCTTTAACCTTTTATTAACCGGTACAGAGATATTTTTGTGACCAATCCGGAATTTAGTTTATGAAGAAAAAAATACTGCTCCTTATTGCTTGTTCCTTTTTAGGCGTTAGCTTATTTGCACAAGACTCTACTAGTCTTAAAAAGAAAAAAATTGTACTTGATATGAGTAATCGTGCAAACGATCACTTTCTATTGCAGGCCGGATATGCCGGATGGAAGGGTATGCCGGATACTATCAATCAAGCGGGTATGTCCAAAACATTCAACGTGTATTTGATGATGGACTATCCTTTTAAATCAAACCCACATCTTAGTATGGCATTTGGCCCCGGTATTGCCAGCGATCATATTTTATTTTCTAAAACCAATGTGGGTATTAAAGAAAGTAAGCCGGCTATGTACTTTACCAATGTTGCCGATACCAACAACTTCAAGAAAACAAAATTGGCAACCGTTTATCTGGAAGCGCCTATTGAATTTCGTTATTCAGAGAAACCACTTACCGGCAAAGGTTTCAAATTTGCTGTAGGTGTAAAAGTAGGTACACTCATCAATGCGCACACCCGCAATGCTAAATATGAATTAAACGGTAGTTCTCAAACAGGAGATTTTATCGTAAAAGAATCAAGTAAGAAATTTTTTAATAAAACCCGTATTTCCGCCACAGCAAGATTTGGTTATGCAAATTTCAGCGTGTTTGCAAGTTATCAACTTACTCCGCTTTTCAAAGACGGAATGGGTCCTGTGGTAAAACCATTCAGCATAGGTATTACATTGAGCGGATTATAATAATATTGTTACCATTTTTGATAAGGCTGTCTTAAAATAAAGTTTTGAGGCAGCCTTCTTAATTTTGAGCATTGACCATTTAGATATTGAAATAAATAATTAATTCTATGGCTAACTATAATACAATAGCAGGCAAAGACACCGGACGTATCATTGCCATTAGCGATGGCGTTTTCGCCGTTGCATTGACTTTGTTAGTGTTGGAGATTCGTGTTCCTGTTTTAAATACGATTCAAACCGAAGGAGAGTTGATGCATACTTTCTGGGCATTAAAAGAAAAATTTCTCGTTTATTTTCTAGCGTTTATGACCACTGGAATTTTCTGGTTGGGTCATTCATCTCAATATAAACACATTGAAAAAAGTGATAGAAATTTAAACTGGATTAATTTGTTGTTTCTTTTATTCGTAACGATGCTTCCTTTTACTACTGCATTTCTTGGAGATTATACGCGGTTTAAATTTCCGGTGTTTGTTTATTGGTTCAATATATTTATGCTGGGTGCTATGCTTTATGTGAATTGGATCTATGCCAAAAAGAAAGGCCTAACCGTTAAAGAAACAGAATCATCGGTGGATAAGCCCTTAAAGAACCGGATTATCATTGCCCAATCTTTGTATTTTATTGGTGCCTTAATGTGTTTCATTAGTCCATTGATAAGTATAGCCTTTATTATTCTTGTGCAGGCAAACTATGCCTTTGCTTACCTTAATTGGTTTACTAAAAAATAAATGGTCAAAAATGGAAATGACAAAGCATTTTCCTACCAATAGATAAGTTATATCCCAACAGCTAATGATACAAGGTTGCTTGTGTCTAATCTATAATGTGCAAAACCTCAAGAGTCTTTATAGGTAAAATGAGTTCATAAAGAATAAATAGGATTTTATTGAATCTTCTTTAAATATAAAAACAGCCACACCCAAAAAGATGTAGCTGTTTCTTTTGTTGATTATTGTTTCTATTAAAAATCTGCGCTTACTTTTATTTTAGGCTCATTCGTTACTTTACCTGCTTCAATAGGCTGGCCTGAAATGCCAAAATCTGAAAGTTTGAAAGAAAAGCTTGAGCTCACATTTATTTTATTTCCGTTTACAGTAATTGTTCCACTCACCGGTAAACTTTTTGTAATTCCTTTTATTACGATAGTACCATTTACGGTTACATTATATGTTCCGTTCGTAGTAAATTTTACTTTGTCAACATTGGCAATAGTACCTGTATAAGTAAACTTTGGAAACTGAGTTGAATTCAACCAATTTTCTCCATTAAAATGATCATGCATTTTGGGATTAGCAAAAGAAAAATTCTTTACAGATGCTTCAAAAGCTACGGCTCCGGTTTTGGTATTGATAGAGCCAATTACCGTTTTGTTCTCAGCTTTGGGCGCACTATCTTTTGGTGTAGTAGCATCAAAACTTACGGTGGCTGTAGTGGTCGTTTTCTTTTGAGCGAACGTAAATCCGGTCGCTAATAACAGGGCAAAAAGGATTGTTGTTTTTTTCATTCTATTGTTGTTTAATTTTTATTTTATCACTGCTCTTTTAAAACTTATCTGTGTGTTTTCTAAAATATCACTGTAAATGCTTCCGCTGCACACTCCTTTAATTGTTACAGGAGTGCCTGCATTAATATTTTTTACTTTATGATATTGATTCTTTTCCAAAGTAAAATCGGCAAACGAACCGGTGCTGTCTTCAAAACGAATAGTGGCGATAGAGTCTGCAGCAATATCGATTGAAGCAGGAATACCTGAAACTTCAACCATTTTCTCAACATATTTTTTATTGGTTACGCTATCATTCGCTCTAAACTCTTTCAACAGTTCTGTTGCCGAAATAGTATAGTCGGTGGTAGTGCCTTCGCTTGAATTAAACTGTTCGTTCATTACTTTTTGCTGCGCTTGCTCACTTACTATATTAAAACCAAAATAAGTGGCCAAAACAGTAAGCACTATAAAAGAGATTTTTAAAATCCATTTCCCTTCGCCTGCGGAGAGCAATAATAAAATAGCTGCAAGTGCTTGTACAAAAATCCATGGCTTCACTAATACCCAAACAGACTTGCTAATGCCTAATAAATCAACCAAATTTTTAGAAAAAAGAAAATATACTAAAACCAATGAAAGGGATAAAAGCGAAGCAAATGCAGCAGGCAAAAATGTACTCTTCTTAGATAAAGTAAATACAACCACAACAATGGCTGCTGCAGGAATCATCCAAAATATTTTAAAAGCAAACGAAAATTGTGGAAAAGGATTTGCCACGTCATAATTATTTTTCGCTGCTGTGAAAAAACTTCCCACAGGCATAGATGCACCGGACAAAATGGTTTCTTTCCAAACTAACCATGGAAGAAAGAAAGTGACAAGCAATAAAACTGCAGCAACAATATGTAATATGATTCCTTTATTCATTAAATGCTTTCTATTATTGTAGCTATACAAAACGCTTTAGTGCCAAAATCGGTTGCAAACATAAGCGCAAATATAATAATGTTTAAACATTGATTTAATTATTATCCTTAAATAAATGCAAAAATCCCGACTAAATAGTCGGGACTTGCTTACTAACTCATCCTAAAACAATTTTGCGATTAGGCAGATTGCATTTCTTTTATCTTTTCACGAATTTTTGCTTCAATCTCATTTGCCAGTTCAGGATTGTCCACCATCAATTGCTTTACAGCATCTCGCCCTTGCCCCAGCTTATCATTATTATAGCTATACCAGCTTCCGCTTTTTTGTACAATGCCGAGTTCTGTACCCATATCAATAATTTCGCCTGTTTTGGAAATTCCTTCACCAAAAATTATATCAAACTCTGCCGCACGAAAAGGAGGAGCTACTTTATTTTTCACCACTTTTACTTTTACATGGTTGCCGATTGCTTCATCACCATCTTTTACCTGCGTTTGTCTGCGAATATCTAAACGCACAGAAGCGTAGAATTTTAATGCATTACCACCGGTGGTAGTTTCAGGATTACCAAACATCACACCTATTTTTTCTCTTAACTGATTGATGAAAATACAGATAGTACCTGTTTTTGCAATCGTTGCTGTAAGTTTTCTCAAAGCCTGACTCATCAATCTTGCGTGCAATCCCATTTTGCTGTCGCCCATTTCTCCTTCCAATTCACTTTTGGGTACAAGTGCCGCAACCGAATCAATCACCACTACATCCAAAGCACCTGAAAGGATTAGACGGTCGGCAATTTCCAAAGCCTGCTCGCCATAGTCGGGTTGTGAGATAAGCAGATTATCTACATCCACACCCAATTTTTTTGCGTAAGCACTATCAAAAGCATGTTCGGCATCTATAATAGCACACATGCCGCCTTTTTTCTGCGCCTCAGCTATTACATGTGTAGCAATAGTTGTTTTACCGGATGATTCAGGGCCATATATTTCTATAACTCTGCCACGAGGAAGGCCACCGATTCCAAGTGCTACATCCAAACCGATTGAACCGGTTGAAATAACCTCCTGTTGCACTTGTGCCTTTTCATTCATCAACATTACACTTCCCTTGCCATAGTCTTTCTCAATCTTATCCATTGTAAGTTTGAGCGCTTTTAGCTTCTCTGAATTAGGGTTTACTGCTTCGATTGTTTTTTCTGATTTTGCCATGAGTTAAAGTTATGTGTTTGCGTATTGTAAGCTACCTTTTTCTGTAGCCGGGCAACAAAGCTAAAACATTTAGTAATTAAAAACTAATTTTTTAAGGAAATATTTTTTGCTGCCCTGTAAAATATTTAGTGCCCTTATCATACCTAATAAACCAACAGGTTATATAGTGTGTTATAAAAATATATCATAGATTTTGTTGCTACAAATAATTTTAGCATCTTACAAACTCAAACCATTAAACCCCCTAAAAATGAGAAAGTTCATCTTTTTATTAACAGCCATTCCTTTAATCTTAATTTCCCTTCAATCTCAAGGCCAAATTTTTAAAAAATTAGGCGACAAAGTAAAACGTCAGGTGGACGACCGTATTGACAGAAAAGTAGATAATGCTATAGATAAGACTTTAGACAAAGCCGAAGATGCTACAAAAGGTACTAAAAACGGAAATAATAACGACCAAGAAGATAACGGAGACAAAAAAAAGGATAAGAAAAAAAAATCTATTCCTGATAATACGATCAATGAAGACGTTTCTGAAAACGACAACAATAAATCAGAGAGTCCACAATCTTTAGCGACTTATTCGAAGTTTGATTTTGTATCGGGAGATAAACTTATAGCAAGCGAAGATTTTCTGCAAGATGCAATTGGCGATTTTCCGGCCAAATGGAATACGAATGGAAGTGGCGAAATAGTTACTACCAATAAATCTAAAGACCGCTTTTTAATGACCAAAAAAGAAGTAGTGCTATATCCGGAATGGGTAAAAAATCTTCCTGATAATTTTACTTTAGAATTTGACCTGATGAGTACAGACATTTTTAGTTTCTACAGTGGTCATTTCTTAGTGGGTGCCACCACATCAAAATCTATAGGTAAAGACTTTTCTCAATTCGGCAGGTTTGACAAAGGAAAGGCCGATGGTTTATCCGGATTTGAATTTGGTGTTCATCCAGAAAATGCAGGAGGGAAACAGGGTATGACTAGTTTTTTGTCGACCTCTAATAATCAAACAATCATTAAAAACGAAAATGACCAAAACAAACTTGTAGTACCCGGAAAAACATCGGTACATGTATCTATCTGGCGTCAGCGAAATAGAGTACGTGTTTATTTAGATGACAAAAAAATTTGGGATATTCCAAAAGCTCTGCCGGACAATACGGCAATGAATACCATTTATTTCCGTAATGATGGCTCAAACAATGAAAATGATGCATTCTATATGGGCAATCTGCGCATTGCAGTTGGTGATCCTGATACACGAAATAAATTAGTTACCGAAGGCAAGTTTGTAACACACGGAATTTTGTTCAACTCCGGCAGCGATGTTATCAAACCTACCTCTTATGGAGCATTGAAAGATATTGCCAATGTACTGAACGAGAATAGTAGTTTGAATGTGAAGATTGTTGGTCACACCGATTCTGATGGTGATGATAAAGCAAATTTAGAATTATCTAAACGAAGAGCGAATGCCGTCAAGAATACATTATCTAAAGAATTTGGAATAAGCATCGACAGATTAGACACTGAGGGTAAAGGCGAATCTGAACCAATAGATTCTAATGCAACACCTGCCGGTAAAGCAAACAATAGAAGAGTAGAGTTTATAAAAATATAAATACTGAACGGTTCATAAAATAAAAATGCCGCATCAAAATAAGTGATGCGGCATTTTTTTATAGTTTAACAACTATTGCTTAGGTTCTAAAAGTTTAAAGAACTGATCTAACTGAGGCAATATCACGATACGAGTTCTACGGTTAGCGGCTCTTCCTTCTTTGGTACTATTATCTGCAATTGGTTTATATTCTCCACGTCCGGCAGCAGCCATTTTTGCAGGATCTAATCCATAATCTTTTTGCAACATCCTTACTACCGATGTTGCTCTTTTCACACTAAGATCCCAATTGTCTAACAATACTCCTGCGCCTTTCAGTGGCACATTATCGGTGTGGCCTTCAACCATAAATTCTATATCCGGTTGATTCTTTAATACAGTCGCTACTTTGCCGAGTACTACTTTTGCCTGTGGTGTGATATCATATTTTCCTGATGCAAAAAGTAATTTGTCGGATATATCAATATATACTACACCTTTATCTACTTTGATATTAATGTCTTGATCATCTAAATTGCCAATAGCGCCTTTCAGGTTCATTACTAAAGCCATATTTAAAGAATCCTTACGAGCCATTTGTTGTTGTAGTGTTTGAATATATGCGTCTTTAGCACCTATATTCTCCATAGATTTTTTAATACTTTCAGCTTGTGAAGCCGAAATAACGGACATGTCTTCTAATTGCTTAATCGCTTGATTATTGTTTGCTTTTAAAAAGTCAATCTGTCCATTCATGTCTTTTATTTGACCTTTCAGTAAAGCATTTTCTCTTTCTAATGCATCTTTTTGTCGTACTAATATTCCTTTTTCCTCGCCACAAGTTGCATTGTCTTTTTGCAATGACTTATATTGCTCTTGAAGTTTGGCATAATCGTTTTGCGCTGTTTTAAATTTTTTAGTGCTAACACAAGAAAATAAAAAGGCAGGCAACGAAATCAATAAAATAGCCGAATAGCGTTTCATAAATTTGATTTTAAAAATTAGTGTAACAGATTTAAAATTGAGCGGCCAAAGTTAAAAGCACAATCCTCATTCTAACCTTATACATTGTTAATTTTATGAATATTGAGTGTATTTATACAATTCAATGACAAATCAAGGTGACAAATACCCAATTAAACAATTTTTTTATATTATCTTATTAAAAAGAATGCCTCTTAAGTTTAATTCACTTTTGTATTATCGACAAAAATGACGGTACTTTGCTGCCTTCCTTTTTAAAATGACGAATCACAGAAAGCCGGCAATAGGTTTCATTTTCATTACAATGCTCATAGATGTCATGGGCTGGGGCTTAATTATTCCTGTATTGCCTAAATTAATTTCACAACTGAAACATATACCGGTGAATGAAGCAAGCACTTATGGTGCAGCTTTGGTTTCTACTTATGCAATTGTTCAATTTGTCTTTTCACCCATCATTGGAAACCTAAGTGATAAGTATGGCAGAAGACCGATTTTACTTTTTTCATTACTTGGATTTGCGATTGATTATATTTTTCAGGCATTAGCACCAACATATAGTCTATTATTTGTTGGCCGATTGATTGCAGGTATCACCGGTGCAAGTTTTACAACGGGCGCCGCCTACATTGCAGACATTAGTACGCCTGAAACCAGAGCTAAAAATTTTGGAATGATCGGAGCAGCATTTGGGTTGGGCTTCGTCATAGGTCCTGCATTGGGTGGTTTGCTTGCAGGCTGGGGATTAAGGGCGCCTTTCTATGCTGCCGCAATTCTTTGTTTTATCAATTTATTATATGGCTATTTCGTATTGCCCGAGTCGCTACCCAAAGAACATCGCAGACCTTTTGACTGGAAGAAAGCTAATCCTTTTGGTTCATTACAGTTTTTAAGAAAAACTCCTGCTATCGGTGGATTTGCTATCTGTTATTTCCTGATTTATCTCGGAGCACAAGCCGTGCAAGGAAACTGGAGTTATTATACAATGTATCGCTTTGATTGGAAAGAGAATTTGGTAGGCATTTCATTGGGCGTTGTCGGTATTTTAGTAGGGTTTGTACAAATGGTGCTTACCAGAAAATTAAATCCTATCATCGGCAATGAAAAGAGTATTTATCTTGGACTTGCATTTTATTGTATTGGACTTACTTTATTTGGTCTTGCCTCTTCTACGTGGATGATGTTTGCATTTTTAATTCCTTATTGTTTTGGAGGTATTGCGGGTCCTGCACTTCAAGCTAGCATTACTGAGCATGTAAACCGAAGCCAACAAGGTGCGCTACAAGGTTCGCTAACAAGCTTGATGAGTTTGACCACCATCATCGGCCCTTATATTATGACCAAAAGTTTTAAATACTTTACTACCGACAAAGCGCCATTTATTTTACCCGGCATGCCCTTTTTCTTAGGCGCCTCTTTTATGCTCATTGCTTTATTGGTAACACTATACATTTTCAAGAAGGAAAAAATGGATAAGAAAATTGTTTTGAATAACTAAGCCCTATTTTGCAACTGCAGTTTTGAGCGCTTCTACAGTCTTTTTATCATTTCCTATAAATATTTGCTTGTCCATTATCGTAACCGGACGTTTTAAAAAAGAATATTCTTCCAAAATAAACTTGCGGTAGTCTTGCTCTGTTAATTTTTTATCCTTGAGATTAAGTGCCTTATATTTTAATGACTTTCGGCTGAACAAAGCTTCATAAGTTCCCGCCAATTGCTTCATTTCATCCAATTGTTCAGGTGTAATCCTATCTATTTTAATATTCTGTAGCTCAAAACCTTTATTACGTAGCCCCGATTCGTCAATGATAACTTTACAGGTTTTGCAGGTGCTGAGGAAGTACGTTTTTTTCATAAACTAAGTTTTTTAATCTCCTGATTACCCTTCAAATAGTTTATGCTCTTAGTTCCGTTCAAATTGCATTATTTTGCAAAAAACTACCTGACTGATTATGGGCAAAGATGAAGTTTTTAAGGTGGAAATTGAACAGGCTGATGATTTTAAATTTAGCGCTAACGTAGCTAGAGTATTTGACGATATGGTGTCTCGTTCTGTTCCTTTTTATGAAGAAATACAACGAATGATGGCAGAGCTTGCAGCTGCTCATTCGGTGGAAGGTTCTTTTGTATATGATCTTGGATGTGCAACAGGCTCCACACTCGTATGTATGGACACTACTGTAGCAAAAGACATAAAATTTATTGGTGTAGATGACGCTCAGGAAATGCTGGATAAATGTAAATCCAAATTGTCTGAAATTGGTTTTGCACGTCCTTACGAATTGATCTGTGCTGATCTGAACAATAAATTCAAACTGCACAATGCATCTGTTGTGGTTCTATGCTTAACACTGCAATTTGTACGCCCGGTGTTTCGGGAGCAACTCATCAAAAACATTTATGACGGATTAAATTCGGGAGGCGTTTTAATATTGGTTGAAAAAATATTAGCCGAAGAAAGTAATTTCAATCGTGATTTTATAGACTACTACTACGATTATAAACGCCGTAATCATTACAGTGATATGGAAATTTCTCAAAAAAGAGAAGCGTTGGAAAATGTGTTGGTGCCTTATAAACTCAGTGAAAACATTTCACTATTGAGAGATAAAGGATTTACACATTGTGAAGTATTTTTCAAGTGGTATAATTTTGCAGGTGTGATCGCTGTAAAAAAATAAGCATGGTTAAAATCGGTAATTTCTTTTTTAAATACAGAAACTGGGTTTTCATTCTTTTTTATGCTGCACTATTAATTCCATCGTCACCATTATTCTCTAAAGAAAAATTTGGCAGTCATTATTATTTATGGCCCATTGTTATAGGCTTGATTATCACTTTTGCAGGACAACTCATTAGAGGTTTCACTATCGGACTGGCATACATCGTACGTGGAGGCAAATCAGGCAAGCCGTATGCCGAAGGTTTGGTCACCGAAGGAATCTTTAATCATTGCCGAAATCCTTTATATGTTGGGAATATTCTAATGTTGTTGGGGATTGGCATTTTAGCAAATTCGCTTTTATATGTTGTCATAATGATTCCTCTCTTTCTTTTTATTTACGAGGCTATTGTTTTGGCAGAAGAGGATTTTTTAAAACAAAAATTTGGTGTAACATTTGAAAATTATTGTAATAAAGTAAATCGCTGGTGGCCCAATCTCAAAGGAATCAGTACCACGTTTAGAAAGATGCACTTCAATTGGAGGCGTTGGATTTTAAAAGAACATACTACACAGTTTATCTGGCTGATTGGCATTACCATCATATTATTGTTCTACTATCCTGAACTGACGCAATACAATGAATCAAAAAGAAATCTTTTGACCGGAGTCGTCATAGGAATACTTTTAATTATCTACTTATTAGTTCGCTATTTTAAAAAAACAGAAAGATTAAAAGAGTAATTTTTCTTTTTTACAGTTTTAAGAGTAATTTCATCTTGTGAGTTTACAAATTGTAAAAGCAGGTGTATTAGATACCATTCAAGACCATGGACGTTATGGCTATCAACAGCTCGGTATAAATCCGGGAGGAGTGATGGATCAATATGCTGCATCTATTGCCAATTTTCTTGCAGACAATGAAGCAGATACCGGTTTACTTGAATTACATTTTCCCGCTTCTTCATTTTTATTTCAACAACCTGCACTCATTGCCATTAGCGGTGCCGATTTTTGCCCTACAATCAATGGCAAAGTTATTTCAATCAACAAGCCAATATTGATTAACAAAGATTCTTTACTTGAGTTTAAAAAAAACAAAAGTGGTAATCGGGCTTATCTTGCTATACATAAAGGTTTGCAAATTGAATCTTGGCTGCACAGCAAAAGCACCAACCTAAAAGCGGGTATGGGTGGTTATCAAGGTAGCATTTTAAAATCCGGTGATTTCATTCATTTTAAAAAAAATTCGATTACAAGAATACTGAAAAAAGAACCATTTATTCAGTTGCCTTGGCAGGCAAATACAATTTGGGAAAACGAAGCATATCCCTGTCTATTGATACTACCGGGTAACGAATGGTCGTGGTTGAGTACTGCTGCACAATCTGCATTTATCAATAACGAATATAAAATCAAACCTCAATCTGACAGGATGGGCTATCGGCTGGAAAGTAAATCCATCATTACAACTCACAATGAAGAATTGATTTCATCCGGTGTCAGCAGCGGCACCATTCAATTGTTACCCGATGGCCAATTAATCGTATTAATGGCAGATCATCAAACCACCGGTGGCTATCCCCGTATTGCGCACATCATTTCAGCACATCAGCATAAACTTGCTCAAATGAAAAGCGGGGAGATGCTTTGTTTTAAAGTTACTAATCAGAAAACTGCTGAAAATTTATTAACCATACAGCAAAAACACTTGCAACAATTGCAAAATGGCTGTACATTGAGGCTTCAACAATACTTCAATGAAATTTGATTTCAATTGCGATATGGGTGAAGGCATCGGCAATGACGAAGCGCTAATGCGCTATATCACTTCGGCAAATATTGCCTGTGGTTTTCATGCCGGTGATGAAGACACCATGAAAAAAACTATTGAGCTTTGCTTAAAGTACAATGTAAAAATCGGAGCACATCCATCTTTTCGCGATAGAGAAAATTTTGGAAGAACAGATACCCTCATACCATTGCCGGAAGTGCACAGTATTGTAATGGAACAAATTTTTTTATTAGAAAAAATTGCTCGTGAATTGGGTGCAAATTTACATCATGTAAAATTTCATGGAGCCATGTATAATCAGGCGGCAAGGGCAAAACCTCTGGCCGCAGTTTTATCATTGGCAATCAAAGACACAGATATGGATTTGGCCGTTTATGGATTGAGTAATTCTAATATCATCACCGAAGCAAAAAAAATTGGCCTCAAAACTTTTAATGAAGTTTTTGCAGACAGAACATATACCGATAATGGTAGTTTGACTCCGAGAGGAAGGCCTAATGCATTGATTGATTCTGTAGATGAAGCCATAGCACAAGTAAGAACAATGACTGAAAAAGGTTATGTAATCAGTACGAACAAGATACAAGTTCCTGTAATAGCCGACACCGTATGTATTCATAGCGATGGTAAATATGCACTGAACTTTGCAAAAGCCATTTATCATTCTTTTCGTAATTCATGAAAAGAAATTCTGCAATATTAGGTGCTGCTTTTTTAATGGCTACATCTGCTATTGGTCCTGGTTTTTTGAATAATACAGCCACTTTTACTGAAAATCTTTTAACCAGTTTTGGCTTTGTAATTCTGATTACTATTATCATTGATATAGGAGCACAGTTAAATATTTGGCGCATCATTACCGTAAGCGGATTGCAGGCGCAAGAGTTATCCAACAAAGTACAACCGGGGCTTGGCTTTTTACTTTCCGTTTTAGTTGGGTTTGGCGGACTTGCTTTTAACATTGGAAATATTGCAGGTTGTGGTCTTGGCTTGCAAGTACTTACAGGCCTTGATCCAAAAGTGGGAGCAATCATCAGTTGTGTCGTTGCATTATTTATTTTTTGGTCTAAAGAAGTAGGAAAAACAATTGATGTGTTTGTAAAGATATTAGGCATTGCTATGATTGGGCTTACTTGTTATGTAATGTATTCTTCACATCCACCATATCTCAAAGCATTACAAAATAGTTTTTTTCCTGAGCAAATTAATTTAAAGATGATTGTTACGTTGGTAGGTGGTACTGTGGGCGGTTATATCAGTTTTGCCGGCGCACATCGTTTGTTAGATGCAAATATCAAAGGTGTTGCTTCATTACCGAAAGTTTCACAAAGTGCAGTAACAGGAATTTTGATTACATCAATAATGCGCTATATTCTTTTTCTTGCAGCATTGGGTGTAGTATGGGCCGGAACAAAACTAAGTACAGCCAATCCTGCCTCATCTGTTTTTCTGGAAGCAGCAGGCAATATTGGTTATAAATTTTTTGGCATCGTTATGTGGGCTGCGGCTATTACTTCTGTTATCGGGGCATCTTACACCTCTATTTCATTCTTCAAAACATTTAGCCCTGCATTAGAAAGAAATCAAAAATGGCTAATTACAGGTTTTATTCTTTTTTCAACTATTGTATTCTTAATATCTAATCAGGCACCTACTTTTATCCTCATTACAGCAGGAATGTTCAATGGCTTGATACTTCCGGTGGCATTAGCCCTCATGTTGATAGCGGTAAATAAAAAGAAATTATTCCCCAATTATAATCATCCGTTGTGGCTGCAAATAATTGGCTGGTTAATAGTGGCGATTATGACTTATATGAGCATTGAAACTATTAAAGAAAGTTTGAGTAAGTTTTAAAAAACAAAAAACCCGGTAATCCAAAACCGGGCCTTTGTATCATCCATCCTTGTTATGTGTCCAATCAGCCGTTTAATAATTTTGACTTGAGTATATAATCCTTTGAGGGATGATATATAAATAGACAACTTCCATTTTTTATTGTATTGATAATATTGGTTGATTCCTTTTTAGGTACTGCCGGACAGCCAAAACTTCTTCCCATCATCACATTTGATTTAGCCCTTGCTCCATCTACGTAATCGGCACCATGAATAACAATGCTTCTTGTGTATGCATTATCATTAAATCCATCTTCCATTCCCTTTAAGCGTAGTGATAATCCGTGTGCGCCATTATAAGTTTGATCGGTAATGTAAAAACCTAAACTGCTTTCTAAAGATTCAGGGGTATTGGAAAAATGAGTTGCGTAAACTCCACCACTGTTGCGGCCATGTGCTACATAAGTATTTATCAAAAGCTTATTGTTGCTTATATCTATTACATATAATCTTTTACAAGCGGAAGATTGACTAAAATCGCAAATCGTTAAATATTGTTGTTTAGAAATTTTGTTTTGCATTAATAATTCTTCATACCCTTTCCAGGCATATTCAAATGCTTGAAATGAAAGACCATGTTCTGATAGATGGCTATTCTGATAGAGCGTTACAAGATTGGTATAGCTCGCCAGCAAGCCGGCATTTGGCATTGGTGGTTTGGTGGCTATATTTTTTCCGGGGATTATTGTAAATGATGTACACAATAATCCAATGGATATTGGAATAAAAAGGTTTCTCACTCAGGGTACGATTTTAATCAGAAATAATTATCCAATAATCATTTCTTGATTCGGATTTTAAAAACGTAAGGCAAGACCAAAGTAGTAGTTGCATTTAAACCTTGCAAGTGTTTGCATTAAATATTTTAATACAAAAAGCAGATTTACGTTTGATAGCGATAGAATTGTCACAGAAAAACTACGAATGGCATAATGAACGATTAAATTCTATTTATGCAAACCTCTTTGCTTCACAACAAATTCATTGGAATAGATGCGTAACAACAAAACAAACATTGATATAAGCAGTGGTCCAAAAATCATTCCCAGAAAACCAAACATATTAAGACCGACAATGACTCCAAAAACCGTTGTCAATGGATGAACATTGCCGATTTTTTTCAATAAAGTAAATCGTAATAAATTATCAACTGTTCCTATTACTCCAAAACCATAAATGGTCATTATAATGCCCCGAACCGGATCGTTATTTGCAAAAAATATAATTGCAATCGGAACATAAGCAAGTGCAGCACCTACTACCGGCAGCATCCCCGCAATACAAGTTACGCCAAACCAAAAGAAAGGGTCACTCACTCCTAATATCAAGTAACCAATTAAACCTACCAAGCCTTGTGCAAAAGCTACCAATGGAATACCCAATGCATTAGAAACCACCATTGTATTTACCTCTTTGCCGATCTTGGCCACATTTTCATCTTTTAACGGCACATAATCGTATAACGAAGTTTCCATTTTACGGGCATTCACCAACATAAAATATAGAATGAAATACATAAAGAAGATAGTCGTAAGCGTATTAAATGTGCTACTCAATATTTGAGGCAATATGGTAGCAATAGAAGTGCTCAGTTTATTTATATTTTCATCGCTGGCGATGACAATATCAAATCTTGCTTCTACATCATTGACCACTTTTTTCAAAGCTGTTACCATCTCATCGGAATGTTGAATAACAAACTGCACTTTGGAGGTAAGCAAATTCACTAATAAGCCTATGGGAATAAGAATCACAATTATTGATAGTAGCATTAATAAAGTGGCGGTTAATGCTTTATTCCATTTTTTCTTTTCGGTTAGCCAAAACATCCATTTGCGCAGCAATACATATAATGTAATAGCGCCTAATAATGCAGGTACAAAACTGTATAGTTGTAAAAAAAGTACAATGCCAATCAATAAAATTATTGCTATAAAAAAAAGCTGCCTTACTCTGTTCTGGTCAATTACATTTCCACTCATAGTGGCCTAAAAATAACAAATGCCAGAGAAATTATTTGTAAAAACCTCGAAACCTGCATATTTATCGTGCAGAAAAATTATTCTTCTGCACGATTAAGATTTTAATCATAAAAAATTTATAGAGCAACCAATACATTTGCGCCTCGACTATGCAAAAAAATATTGAAATAATGGCTCCTGCCGGAGGGTTTGACTCATTGATGGCAGCTATTCAAGGTGGAGTCAACTCCGTTTATTTCGGAGTAGAGCAAATGAATATGCGTGCCCGTGCTACGATGAATTTTACCTTAACAGATATTCCGGAAGTAGCAAAAATTTGTAAAGAACATCATATCCGTTCTTACATCACTTTAAACACCATTGTTTACGATCACGATTTGTCGGTTATTAAAACAATTATAAATGCTGCAAAAGAAGCAGGTATTACAGCTATCATCGCTGCCGATCAGGCGGTAATCGCTTATGCACGTTCAGTAAATATGGAAGTGCATATATCTACTCAGGTGAATGTTACAAATATTGAAACAGTAAAATTTTATGCACTATTTGCCGATACTATTGTTTTGGCAAGAGAACTCAGCCTGACACAGGTAAAAAAAATAACAGACACTATTAAAGCAGAAAACATTAAAGGGCCTTCCGGTAGATTAGTTGAAATTGAAATATTTGTGCACGGTGCCTTGTGTATGGCTGTATCAGGAAAATGTTATCTCAGTTTGCATACACACAATGCTTCTGCAAACCGCGGTGCTTGTGTGCAAAATTGCAGACGAACATATAAAGTTATCGATCAAGAAGAAGGACATGAGCTGGCAATAGATAATGAATATATTATGTCGGCACAAGATTTATGTACCATAGATTTTCTGGATGATGTGCTAGAGTCAGGTGTAAGTGTTTTAAAAATAGAAGGCAGAGGTAAAGGGCCTGAATATGTAAAAACCGTTACTCAATGTTATCGCGAAGCGGCTGATGCTTATACAGCCGGCACTTATACCAAAGAAAATGCAATAGTGTGGAAACAAAAAATGGAGAACGTTTATAATCGTGGTTTTTGGTCGGGCTATTATTTAGGTCAGGAATTGGGTAAATGGACAGACTCAGCGGGATCTAAAGCAAAACTTCGTAAAATCTATTTAGGAAAGGGAAGCAATTACTTTGGTAAGATTGGTGTGGCTGAATTTTTAATTGAAACACATACGCTGAAGGTAGGCGATTCTATTTTGATAACCGGCCCTACAACCGGTGTGATAGAAACAACCGTAAACGAACTGCACACAACCAATGGTCCGGTAGAAGAAGCAGTGAAAGGCGATCTCTGTTCTATCAAATTAGATACACCGATTAGAAAAAGCGATAAACTTTATAAAATAGTAAGTGCTGCCGAATGATTACCATCACATTGCAACGGGATAAATGTATAGGGTGCAACTATTGCAGAGAGCATGCGCCACAACGATTTACCATGTCAAAAAAAGACGGTAAAGCAATTCTTTTAAACTCAACTGACCGAAGAGGATTTTACACTGCCAAAGTCCATGAATCAGAATTGGAGTCTGTGATGAATGCATCCAATGCCTGCCCCGTAAAAATCATCAAAGTATCAGAATAAAACTCCATTGAAAAAGAACTATAGCCGTACTTCCAATAATCAATAAAAAGCTACTGAAAAAAGAGCTTAATTTGCACCAAACAATCTAACTAAGTATTCAAATCATTTACTATGCACAAGAAAATTTTATTTCTTTTCGTTGTTACATCACTCGCAACATTTGTAATGGCTCAGGACAACTTTACTTATACTCCTGCCAAACCAAAGCCGGGTGATACCATTTCATTCAGTTATACAAATTCTGGTAATCTTGCCGGTCAAATTCAAATTCCGGAAGTAGCCATCATTGAGTTCAAAGGCAAGAAAAATCATTTGATAGAAGTTCCTGTAAAAAGAGAATTTGGAAAATTTGTAGGAAAAGTATCTACCGATACCGGAGCTACATTACTTGCATTTGGTTTTAGCATCAATGACAAGTTCGACAACAATAATAATAATGGCTATTTAGTTTCATTTTACAATGGAGATAGTCCGGTAAAAGGAAGTTATAGAACACAAGCAGATTTTTTTGGAAGATATGGCGAACTTGTTGGCGTAAAAGCAGATCAGGGTAAAATAATTGAAAGCTATGAAAAAGAGTTTGCACTTTATCCTGACAATAAAGATGCAAGCCTAATTGCATATCTGAGTAATAAACTAAAGCAAGATAAAATAAAAGGCGCTACACTAATTCAAGAAGAAATTGAAAAACAATTAAAGAAGGGATTAAAAGTAAAAGAAGACTATGCAAGAGTAGCTCAAATGTATAATCTCTTGAAATTTCCACAGCAATCTACATTTTTCTCAAAATTGAAAGATGAGAAGTTTCCTTCTTCAGATAAAAATGCAATGAGCTACTACAACGCTTACATACAAGAGAAAGACATAGCAAAAAAAGCAGACATTGTAAAAGAAGCACAGGAAAACTTAAAAGATGACGAATCTGCTGAAAGCCTGCTCAATTATCTCAACTCTAATCTTGCAGGGGTTTATGGTAAAGAAAAAAATTGGAGCGCATTTGAACAGTTAGTTAACAACATGAAATCAAATGCATCCAAAGTTCAGGCTTATAACTCTGTAGTATGGAAACTTGCGCAAGACAGTACTTCCAATGACAAAGCGGTAGAACTTGGTGCAAAAGCTGTGGCGCTAGCAAAAGCAGAGTATTTGAATCCAAAAGATTTAAAACCTGAAATGAGCACTACAAAAGAATGGAACAAATCTCGCAAAGAAGCTTATGCAGGAATTTTAGATTCTTATGCAAATGCACTTTATAAAAAAGGGGATTACAAAAAAGCTCTTCCCTTCGCAACGGAAGCGGCTATTACCTTAAATAACGGTAAAGAAAAAGATATTAATACAACTTATGCACTTATCGTATCTAAATTGGGTGTCAATAAAAAAGTGAAAACTAATTTGGAAAATTTTGTAAGAGAAGGTGCTGCTGACGAAGAGGTATTGAATACACTCAAGGGAGTATATAAAAAAGAGCATAAATCAGAGGCAGGTTATGATGGCTACATTGTTAAGCTACAAAACGAAGCCGAAATTAAAGCTGTTGAAAAATTAAAAAAAGAAATGCAAAGTGATAAAGCATTTGCATTTGCACTGAAAGATATAAATGGAAAAGAAGTTTCACTAAGTGCTTACAAAGGAAAAGTAGTTATACTTGATTTCTGGGCTACATGGTGTGGACCTTGTATTGCTTCATTTCCCGGAATGCAATTACTCAGCAACAAATATAAAAACGACCCCGATGTAGCAATACTTTTCATTGACAGTTGGGAGCGTGAAGAAAATAAAGAAAAGAATGCAAAAGATTTTATGACTAAAAAAGGTTATAAAGATTTTCTTGTACTAATGGATAATGATGATGCGGTAATTGGCGGCTATGGCGTAAGTGGCATTCCTACAAAATTTGTGATTGACAAGTCCGGTGTACTACGCTTTACTACCGTAGGCTTTAGCGGAAGTGACGAAGGATTGGTTAACGAAATGAGCCGAATGATTGAATTGGCAAGGGGATTATAGTTAAATAATTATATTTTTTAAAATGCCCCTTTGAGATTATAAAAGGGGCATTTTTTTTATAGTAAGAAAATAGAGGTTGTAATACTACAAAGCAAATTCCTTTTTTGTTTTCTCCAAACAAGCTTGAATCATAGACAACATACTATCTATGGTAGCAAGTTTTGTTCTGAATGAAAGTATAGCAATACGAATTACGAATTGATCTTTTATAAGTGTGGAGCTTAAAAAGACAGTGCCATCTTCGTGAATGTTCTGCATCAATTTTCTATTAAAAGCATTTGCATCACCAACAAATGGATGCCAAAAATAACTTACTGACAAATCCGGCTCCGGGCCCACTTGAAAACCCATGTCAATCAATCGCTTTCTCGCATATTTTGTTAGCAACAATTTTTCTTCGAGGCAGGCTTTAAAAGGTTCTATACCGTGCAGTTGAAGAGGTAGCCATATTCTCATCCCTCTGAAATGCTTGGTCAATTCGGGAGATACATTCGCAGGGTCATTTACTAAATCGTCACTTAATGCATCCTGCATATAATTAGCAGCATAATGATTGGAATGTAACACTGCTTTAGCATCTTTAATCAATACTGCTCCAAGTCCATAAGGCAAGAACATTCCTTTGTGTGGATCCACCACCAATGAATCTGCTTTTTCAATTCCTTTAAACCAGTTTTTCTTTGATGTCAAAATAAAAAAACCACCATAAGCAGCATCTACATGAAACCACAAATTTTCTTTAGCCGCAATGGCGGCAATATCATCTAAAGGATCAATAGCTCCTACATCTGTTGTTCCGGCAGAAGCGATAACTAAAAATGGATTCAATCCATTTGCTTTATCAGCCAGAATTTGTTCTTTAAGTTGTTCAGGATTGATTCTATAATGTTCGTCCAATTTCACATAGCGTATCTGCACATCTTCAAGTCCTATAATACGTAATGATTTATGAATGCAATGATGCACCTGCTCGCTCATATAAATAACACTGAAAGGAATTTTGTTATTCTTAATTTGAAATTTGTCTCTTGCTGCTGTCAGTGCAATAAGATTAGCAATGGAGCCGCCTGATGTTAAGTTTCCGATAGCCGTTTCAGGAAATGAAAATATTTTTTTTAACCAATTGATTGCTTCGTTTTCAATAGCTACTGCTCCGGGCGAAGCATAAGACACGCCTGCATACTCGTTGGATACTGCCGCTAAATAATCGCCAATAGCCGAAGCGAATATACCTCCGCCCGGTATATAACCTATATGTCCGCCCGATGCAGCACGAATGCCGGTATCTAAAACTTCGTCTTTAAATATTTTCAAAACTTCCTCTATCGACTTCTGCTTATCTGTAATTTTTATTATAGATTCATTTGCCTTCTTATCCAAAAAAGATTTCAAAGCAGGTAGTGCATCTATGTATTCGTTTGTAAAAGCGTTTGTTTTTCCCTGTAAATATTCTCTTTGCGATAAAGGAATTTCTAATGTTTCAGATGTTGCTTCTAGTTTTTTTATCTGTTCAATTATATTTTGCATTATTAATATATATAACGTGGTTATAGCAATTTATTATAGAAAAATTAATACCGTTTATAGAAGAAAACACTGAAAGATTGATTTTCGGAAATAAATCTTGATGTAGTAATATTTTGAATTAAATCAAATAGTTTCTGCTACACCTACACCCCACTTATTCATATCAGCGTGTGCAAAATCCAGTTTATACTTTTCGGGAATTTCATTATTCAGCATAGAGCCTATTTTTATAGAAGGAAATATTTCTTCATAAGTCAACATCTCATTCAAATTTACTCTTCTGTAAATATGCGAACGAGTAATGTTTTTCATATCATCCAACCCGGATGCTCCTAGCATTTCTACAAAACTTTCAATTGTGCCTTTATGATAATTTGCTACTCGCACTTTTTTATCTTCAACGACCAAGCCTACCGTTAATTTAGGATCTTGCGTTGCAATGCCTGTAGGACAGCGGTTCGTGTTGCATAAAAGAGCCTGAATACATCCGAGCGCCATCATCATCGCACGTGCAGAGTTACAGGTATCTGCGCCCAGTGCCATCGCACGAGCAATATGAAATGCAGAGATAATTTTTCCAGAAGCAATGATTTTAATATGCTGCCGAATATTCAGTCCGTTTAAAATATTATGAACAAATGCAAGTCCGTCCAACATTGGTGCACCTAAGTAGTTCGTAAATTCCTGCGGGGCGGCACCTGTTCCTCCTTCGCCGCCATCTACGGTGATAAAATCAGGATAAATATCTAAATGAATCATTGCTTTGCAAATAGAGATAAACTCACTCTTGTGCCCAATACATAATTTGAATCCCACAGGTTTGCCTCCCGATAATTCTCTTAGTTTCTGAATAAATTGAATCATCTCCAATGGAGTATTAAACGCTGAGTGATAAGGAGGTGATGCAATCTTTGTATGTGGCTTCACGTGACGGATCCGGGCTATCTCTTCTGTATTTTTTGAAGCAGGCAAAATTCCACCATGTCCGGGTTTCGCACCTTGAGAGATTTTCAGTTCAATCATTTTCACATTCGACAGATTTGATTTTTCGGCAAATAAATTAGGCTCAAAATTTCCATGTTCATCTCTACATCCAAAATAACCTGTACCTATTTGCCATATTAAATCTCCACCATGCTTTAAATGGTAATCACTCAATCCACCCTCTCCGGTATTGTGTGCAAAGCCGCCAATTTGAGCTCCACCATTCAATGCTTCAACCGCTTGAGAACTTAAAGAACCATAGCTCATTGCAGATACGTTAAGAACACTTGCAGCATAAGGTTGCTTACAATCTTTATTTCCAAAAACAACTCTTGGATTATGATTCAATGTATCAAAAGCTTTGGGCGCCATTGAATGGCACATCCACTCATATCCTTCGGCATAAACATCAAGCTGCGTTCCAAAAGGAACTGTTTCTAACTCTCTTTTTGCTCGTTGATAGATTACATTCCTATCCACACGATTAATGGGTCGTCCATCAATATCGGATTCAATAAAATACTGATACATTTTTGGTCTTAACTCTTCCAGTACATAACGAAGCCTGCCGACTAATGGGAATATGCGTTTTACAGTATGTTTTTTTTGTACCATATCCTGATAACCCATGAATGTTAACACAAGGATAATTCCAAATACTACATACCAATTAGGACTAAGAAAGATTGATAACGCTAATGACCCTAATAATAATGCAGAAGAGATAATTATAAATTTACCACGCATGATAAATGTTTATTTAACTTAAAAAATTTTTTGAGGACTGGGTGACAGTTATAAAAAGGTTTTTGTTTACGTCTGTATAAACACGGTAAATGTACGAATTAAGCGTTTAGATTTTATGCTTTACGAAGTAAAAAAAGACAATAGGAAAAGTATTACCAAAAAGGTAAACTATCGTACCTATTTAAATTTTCATTGAGTCTAAAACTGACTTTATAACGACTGCTTGATTATGCTTTTCATTTTTTGCGCCATAAACAATGCAAACTTGCTTTTTTGTTGCAATTGTCTTTATCCGCAATAAGTCTTCCTTTTGCTTTTTCAATTCAACTTTGTATCGCCTGGCAAATTCCGGAAATAGTTCGTCTTTGTGACCAAACCAGTTTCGCAACTCAGTAGAGGGGCCAAGTTCTTTATCCCATTCATCCAATTTTGCCTTGACCTTACTCACACCTCTTGGCCAAAGCCTATCCACCAATATTCTATATCCATCGGTTTCAGATGGTGCCTCATACACTCGTTTAATGATGATTTCTTTCATAAATATTATTTTTAGCACAAAAGCAACTGCTCTTAAAAACTCGAAAATAATAATAGATGTTATTCTTAATCAACACTATAAAGGTACAGAAGAATTATCCTTATCTAAATGAGTCCCTAAGGCTGGCATGAAAGCTTCGTCCGTATGCTCTCAAAAAATAACCATACTGCTCTATGCAGATGTTTTATTTGCAAAAAATTTTATCGCTTTGCAACCTTTCGCACTACATTAAAGTCAAGGAGGGGTTATTTACTTGTTAACACAAATGATGTATATATATAAGTCTTCCGAATTTCATTTTTTTACACTTTGATATTATGGGAGTTTTTATATTTACACACTAAAAAAAATTAAAATGAAGAAACTAAAAATCACACTCATGTCATTGGTAATTGCAGCAATGGCATTAACCATTCAATCCTGCAAAACAAAACTTAAGGATTCTGACATTCAAGCTACTATTGAAAAAGCTATTTCTGCCGATGGTAAACTTGCCGGTACTGCTGTAGCCGTAAAAGATGGTATCGCTACACTTACAGGCCAACTTGCTGACAACAGCGCTGTAACATACGCAGTTGATGCTATTGGTAAATTAAAAGGAGTAAAGAGTGTTGTAAACAATCTTACGGTAGCCCCACCTCCTGCACCGGTTGTAAATGCCGATGATGCTACACTGACACAAGGTTTGGCAGATATTTTTAAAGATATCCCTTCTGTTAAATCATCAATTAAAGATGGCAAAATCGTTTTAGTAGGTGAGATACTAAAAGCTAAATGGGCTATGATTAAGCAAACTTTAGACAAATTAAAGTCAAAAGGATATGATTTAACCGGTTTAAAAATTAAATAATCAATTCAATAATATTACAAACTAATAAAATGGCATTACAAGAAAAATATCAAGAAATAGTAGATGCAGCAAATGCTTCAGGTGTTACTGATTTACAAGTACGGGAGCAAGACAATGTATTATATATAGATGGCACAGCCCCAAGTGGCGCAGTGAAAGATAATCTCTGGCAGATATACGACAAATTAGATCCTAACTATTTGACCGGTGATTTAATCATGAATATTAATGTTACTCCAAGTACTACCGACAGTAAAGCAACAGTAGTTACTGAAAAAAGTAATCTTAATGTGAGAAAAGGACCCGGAACGGATCAACCAATTGTTGGAAAAGCAGCACATGATGCTACTGTTACTGTAATCAGTCAAACAAGTGAATTGTGGTGGCAGGTACGTACAGAAGATGGTGTAGAAGGATATTGCTTCGCACAATATTTGAAACTTCAGTAAATTAATTATTGACAAAGAAATTCAGGCTGCTCATCAAGGGCAGCCTTTTTTATTAATAATAAGGCTTTATCATCCAATACACAATCACTCCAGACACTGCAACATAAAACCAAATAGGCCAGGTAATACGAGCTAATTTTTTATGTTGTGCATATTCCCCAATCAATGCTCTGTATGCAGTAAAAAGAACAAATGGCAGTATTAATCCCGCAAGTGGAATATGTGTTCCTAATAAGATATAATAGATAATTCGGTTAATACCCACAGTTGCTTTTTCATCATCAGACAGCAAGCCATCGTGATTGATATCACCAAACTTCGTTTCTGCAGAAAATAAGTGATGACACAAATAGCTTATCAGAAATAAAACGGATAATACAATGGCCGCAAGCATCAGGTTTCGATGCCATTTATACTGCTTTGACTTAACAGCAAATAATGCAGCCATTAATAAAAATGCAACTACAGAATTGATGATAGCATTCAATAACGCAAAAATGTGTACATCAAAACCAAGATCCACTTTAAGATGAACCCTACCCAAAGCTGTTATCACCAAAAACATGATAACTGAGAAACTCCAGATCAGCCATTTCGCTTTATGGTCATTCTTTTTCCAAACTGCCTGAAGCATTATTGTTTATTTTTTTTAAGGATATAAAAGAAAAGGCCTACTGCAAAAATTGCCATCAAAAAAGTGAGCGCTATCGTAAGCATATTATCTGCAAAAACACCTTTCTCATCGGGTGTACGCTCCATCGTGAGCAACACAAGGTCTCTTGATAACTGAGCAAGAGAAGATGAATCCATTCCGTTGTAAAACCCGCGCAAATGTCTGCTACTGTCAATCAAAACAAAACGGTCACTGTGTATAAAGCTGGTATCAATGCCTTGGCCATCTTCTGCAAAAATCATCATCTCTTTTATTGCATAATCGTAAATCTCTTTTTTATTGCCCGTCAGCAGCCACCATTGTTCCGGATTTATCTGAAAGCGATTGGCCCAATATTTTAATCGTTCTACTGAGTCTCTTTCTGGATCTATGCTCAATGAAATAAAATGAACTTGTTGATTTGTTCTGTCGCCTACACGTTGGCCATTATTGAGTGAAGCGGCTATTCGTTTCATATTAGCTGTCATTACAGGACAAATCGTAGGGCAATGAGTAAAAAATAAATCCGCAATAACGATTTTCCCTTTCAAGCTATCCCAGTTTACAGTAACACCATTTTGGTTTGTTAGTGAAAAATCTTTCAACTTATGCCAAATCGTGTCTGTCGTATTCTTTCCCTTACTCACTACATTTACTATACTATCCCATTTATAATGGCCGGGCATCACCAATGCTTTATTGGTAACTTTTTGAAATACCATGAATATTGATAAGGGTATCAATAATGCAAGGATTATTCCTAATAACGCTTTTTTGTTCACGAGTTCTTTCTAAAATAAAACCATCCCGCACCGGTTGGCATGGGATGGTTTGGTTCAATAAATATATTTATCAAATACTTAATTTCTGCCACCGGGTGTTATGGGTGCGGTGTTTTGACTTGGTTGAGCTTTCGCTGGCATACCACCTACTTTGTAATCATTGTTATACTTATTACGGAGATTTTTGAACGAAACTCCGTCCGCCATAAAAGCCACCATAAACCAAATGAATAACATTGAAGGCACTACGATCGTCATTATCATATTTCTCTTTTCATCGCCCAAATGCATAAACACAGAAACAATGTAAAATACTTTTGCTAAAGAAAGAATGATAATCACTCCTTTAATCAACAACCTTCCAAGATTATCCGGAAGATGCAAAGCGTGAATTAAAAGACCAAGTCCTAATTCTATTAACGTAATAATAGAAAGTATAACCGTTGTCTTAATAATTTTTTTCTTAAAACTTACTTCGTCCGAATGGTCCGGATGAAAAGTTACTTCTTCAAATGCGGGATGCTGCATAATTTATTTTTAATTAAAGTTTATTAAATCAAATAGAAACATAAGAATACAAAAACCCATACCAGATCCACAAAATGCCAATACAAACCTGCTTTTTCTATCATTAAATAATGGCCGCGTTTTTCAAATACATTCTTTTGTGTCATGACCAGCATCACAATATTGGCCATTACACCGGTGAAAACGTGGAAACCGTGAAAGCCGGTGATCTCATAGAAAAAGTTTCCAAAACCAACAGGGCCTTTCTCTCTGATATGCATCTCCGCTACATTTACCATTCCTTTCAATTGCTGATCGGTCATTGCCGCAAGCTCTTGAATGGATTGTGTATGATTATGACTGTGTACGATTTTTACCAACATATCATGCGGTGTCGCATTCAGTGCATTAGCCAATGCTGCTTTATCGGTTACTAATTCTCCCCATGGGTTAGCAGACATTGTTTGACCAATCATATCTAACTTACCATCAGCCAAAACTAAATGTTCGCCGGTGATAAGGTGCGTCCACTCCCAAGCCTGACAAGCTAAGAAAGCAAAACCTCCAATGATTGTCCAAAAGAGCCATTTGATAACGCCTTTTTTGTCGTGATTGTGTCCTGCATGCACTGCAAAAACCATGGTAACAGAACTAAGAATCAAGATAAAAGTCATTACACTCACAAATGCCAAAGGCAGATTAGCATGGCCAGCGCCGGGAAATGCATTAAACACTACGTTGGGATCCGGCCAATAGTTTTGGCTAAATCTAACAGTACCATAAGAAATTAAAAATCCGCCAAATGTTAGTGCGTCACTAATCAGAAAATACCACATCATCAACTTGCCGTATTCTAAATTGAAGGGGCTTTTACCGCCGCTCCACCATCTGACCTGTTGCGCTGTTGTTGTTTGTGTTGACATAATTAATTATAAAATCTGTTTATTTCTGAAATTAATTTATAACAATAAAAAATATGAGCAAATAAATCCATAGAAAGTCAATAAAATACCAATAGGTAGCCATTACTTCTACGGGTACTACATTATAGTTCTTTATTCTTCCAAAGAATCTCTTTAAAAATATTACCAATAATGCTACTACTCCACCTAATACGTGCACCAAATGGAGTCCGAATATTACATATAGAAACTGCCCTGCTCCTCCACCTTTAAAAGTAACATGCTCATCATTCCAAAGCAGGTTAAATCCTTTCCACTGCAAAACCAAAAAAGCAATACCCAATAATAGACTAAGTGCCAAAAATAATTGATACTTACTCATTTCCCTTTGTTTAAAAGATCTTACAGCAAAGTGCATTACAAGGCTACTTAAAAATAAAACTGCTGTTGATACCCAAAATATTTTAGGTATGTCAACTGTTACCCAATTCTCTTTATTGCTCTTTACAATAAATGCACTTGTCAGCCCCGCAAACATCATAATGATACTTGCAATAGCTATCCACATAGTGAACTTATGCGGATGCATTCTATCTTTCTTACTTTCTTTATAAGAAGTTTCGTTTGTTCTATTTAAATCCAGATCACTCACCATTATTTCACTACTTTATATTTTAAAATACTGTTTTCGCAGTATTTAATTTTTTGCTAATAACCAAGCCAACATTACAATTGGCAAATACAAATAACAACCAAACATTAATTTTCTTGCAGACGGCAAGTCTAGTTTTTTGTATAAAATCAGACATAGCCTCAACAAAAACACATTAGCCAATACTACAAGAGTTATGCTTACGATACCTTTGAAATCATTATAACTGCACATGTCTATATAATAAGGTGCTAATGTTACCGGCACCAATGCCAATGAATAAAGAACTGTTTGTAAAGCTGTAAATTTAGTTGGCCCTTGATCTGCAGGCAGCAACTTAAATCCTACGGCTGAATAATCATTATGCGCTACCCATGCAATAGCCCAAAAATGAGGGAATTGCCAAAAGAACTGAAATGCAAACAACACCCATCCTCCCATTGACAATTCACCGGTTCCTGCAGTCCAGCCGATAAGGCAAGGAAGTGCACCTGGTATAGCGCCGACCAATACAGCAATGGAGCTTACTTTCTTTAACGGTGTATAGATAAATGCATAAAGAAATAAACTAAATGCTGCAAGACCTCCAGTCAGCAAATTGAAAAAATATCCAAGAATAAAAACACCCAACGTACCGGTAACAATTGCGAATATCCATCCTTCTGTTACACTCATACGCCCGGCTGCAATAGGTCGTTTTGCAGTTCTTTTCATTCCTGCATCGGTATCTTTTTCTACAGTTTGGTTGATTGAGTTGGCACTACCAGTTACCAACATTCCACCTACAAAGAGCAAGAGTACATGTATCCATCTATTTCCATCCGAAGTGTACTCCTTAAATCCGGGCGACAGTGCAAAACTCATAATGCTACTGAACACCACCATTATACTTAGTGAAGGCTTAATTAAAATCAAATAATCTTTTATATTCTTCATAGAGCCTTCTCAATATTTTCAAAAACACACTTTTAAAAAACCCTATCCTTACACATTTTTCATCAGGCGCTTAGTGCTCTACACTTTCATTAGCACCAATCGGTTCTGTTTGAGGAATGAAATCTCTTCCGTCTTTGCTATAATCATAAGGCCATCTATGTACTTCAGGAATTTCACCATCCCAGTTTCCATGTCCGGGTCTGATTGGTGTAGTCCATTCAAGTGTTGTAGCATTCCATGGATTTTGTACGGTTGATTTTCTTCCTTTATAGATAGAATAGAAAAAGTTGAAAAGGAACATCAACTGCGTTGCAAATACGATAATCGTAACAACGGTAATCATCTTATCCAAATCAGCGAACTGATTAAAGGATACCCAGCTGCTTTTATCAAAATATCTTCTCGGCATACCGGCAAATCCCTGATAGTGCATTGGCCAGAAAATAAGATATGCGCCAATTAATGTTATCCAAAAATGTATGTAGCCTATTGTATTGTTCATATATCGACCAAACATTTTTGGAAACCAATGATAAATACCTGCAAACATTCCAAAGAATGCAGCTACGCCCATCACGAGGTGAAAGTGAGCGATATTAAACATGGTATCGTGCAGATGTATGTCAATTGTAGAATTTCCAAGGAATATACCTGTAAGACCTCCCGATATGAAAATACTTACAAAACCAATAGAGAATAACATAGCAGGAGTAAATCGTATGCTGCCTCTCCAAATAGTAGTAAGCCAATTAAATACCTTAATGGCCGAAGGCACCGCAATCAGTAAGGTCAACAAAGTGAATACCGATCCAAGGAATGGATTCAACCCTGTAACAAACATGTGGTGTGCCCACACAAGTAATGATAAAATACAAATAGTAAATAATGAGCCGACCATTGCTAAGTAACCAAATATGGGTTTTCTTGAATAGATAGCTAATATTTCCGACACTATACCCATCGTTGGTAATATGATAATATACACCTCAGGGTGACCAAGGAACCAGAACAAGTGTTGGAATAATATTGCACTTCCACCCTCATTTGGTAATGCTTGACCGGCGATATAAATATCGCTCAGGAAGAAACTTGTTCCAAGGTTGCGATCAAATAATAAGAGTACTGCTCCTGAAAGTAATACAGGGAAAGAAAGAATACCGAGTATCGCAGTGAAGAATATACCCCACATAGTTAGTGGCATTCTGGTCATCGACATTCCTTTGGTACGCATATTCAATATGGTAGAAACATAGTTCAAACCACCCAATAATGATGACACGATAAAAAATGCCATACTTACCAACCATAAATCCATACCCAACTTTGATCCTTCAGATGCTTGCGCCAGTGCACTTAATGGCGGATATGAAGTCCATCCACCAGATGCAGGACCTGTGGAAATAAATAATGATGAGAACATTATAATACTGGAAAGGAAGAAGAACCAGTAAGAAAGCATATTTAAAAATGGAGAAGCCATATCTCTTGCCCCAATTTGCAATGGAATCAGAAAGTTGGCAAATGTTCCACTCAAGCCTGCTGTTAATACAAAGAAAACCAAGATAGTTCCGTGCATGGTTATCAATGCATAATAGAACTCTGGACTTATCTTACCACCTTTAGCCCAGTGACCAAAAACATCTTCCAAAAAAGGAAAACTTTGATCGGGAAAGCCCAATTGTAATCTGAACAATACAGAAAACAAACCACCAATAACAGCCCAAGCCATACCTGTAATCAAGAATTGCTTTGCAATGGTTTTATGATCTGTACTAAAAATGTACTTAGTTATAAACGTTTGCTTATGGTGGTGCACATCATGCTCATCGGCGTGCACATGGTGAGAAGTTTCCACTTCAGGATGTAAATGCAAAGTTGCGTCGCTCATAGTTTATTTATTTTGGCAGTGTTGTCGCTGCTGCAATTTTTAAAGTATCTGTTGTTGGTTTCGGTGCAGATGGGTCCTTGTCAGGATTAGCCACTATGTATTGTGGTTTTTTGCTTGCCATCCACATATCAAATTCTGATTGTGTTACTACTTCTATTTCTCCGCGCATACCCGTATGTCCTTTTCCACACATCTGATCGCAGGCGATTTCATAAACAAAATTTGGATTACCTGTTTTCTCTTTCATTTGCTTGGTAGTATATAAAGGTGTAAACCACATCGTAGTAGGTGTGCCGGGTACAGCATCCATCTTCAATCTAAAATGAGGAAGACCTACATCGTGAATTACATCTTTGGAGTAAATAACTAATTGAACAGGCTTATTGACTACCAACTTCATTGGCTCACCGGTAGAATAAATATCATCTTGATTGTATTTATCGTCCCAAAGCTGACCAAGCGGATTGCTATTCAAGTCATCAATATTCTTATAATATTTTTTACCCAATACTTTATCAAAGCCCGGATAGCGAAACTCCCACTTAAATTGGCTTCCGGTTATTTCTACCACATTGGCATTCTTTGGAGGATCTCCATTGATTTTAAACCAATAAAAAATACCAAAGCCTACCAAGATGGTTAATGTGATAGCAGGTACTGCAGTCCACAACAATTCCAACTTGTTATTGTGTGGATAATAAAAGGCTTTTCGGGTGTCCGATTCCTGATATTTGTAAGCAAACCAGAATAATGCTATATGAGTGCCTAAAAATACTACGAAAGTGATCCCTAATGTTATATACAATAACTTGTCTATTAATACACCATGATCTGAAGCTGCATCACCGAGAATCTTTCCTTTTAATGATTCATTACAATAATAAACACCTATAAGGCCGATAATCAGAAAGGCCAGTAATAAAAATCCATTGATTTTATTACTCTGCTTCCTTGCTTTTTCTTCACCCTGAAGAATAGATACATACTCACTCGCTTTGGCAATCTGAAAGATTACCAGAAGGCCTAGTACCAAAATTGCGATTATGAAAAATGCTTGCATAATTATATTTCTAAATTCCGGTTAATAAGATTACTAAAATATTAATCTGATTTATCAATTAAGTATGATGTATCACACTTTCTTTAATAAACGGATTATTTGTTGCTATCAATGGATACTTGCTTAATGTTCTTCCTGTTATATATAAAATCAATCCAACAAAACCCATTGCAATTGCAAAGTCATAAACTATCAAAGGCACATTTGATGGGGAAGGCCCCGGGAATACCATCTGGAAGAAATCTAGCCAGTGACCAAATATGATCAATACTGACATAAATGCAATGGTTGTATATTTTCTCTTTGCATCTCTTGTCATTAAAATTAATAATGGTGCTAAGAAATTGATGATAAACATCAACCAGAATATACCTCCATAAATACCTTGTGCCCTTGGTTTGAAATAAGTTGTTTCTTCAGGAATGTTTGCATACCAGATCAACATAAACTGAGAATACCACAAATATGTCCAGAAGATTGAAAAGGCAAACATCATAACGCCAAGGTCATGCAAATGCTCTTTATTGGTTAACTCCAAATAATTATTGTTCTTTAAGTAAACTACAAACAATGCTATCAATGCAATACCGGATACCCAAGTACTTGCGAAAGTGTACCAGCTATACATTGTGCTATACCAATGAGCATCAATACTCATCAGCCATAGCCAAGGGATTGAAGACATAACAGTGAGTGCAAATACAATCATGTATAAAGCAGCCCAAACTGTATTATTCCAAACATATTTTTTGGCTTCTTCCTTTGTCTTAAAAGGATTATTATCTACTTGTAAAGAAAGTTTTCTCAATTTCCAACCAAGAAAAGACCAAAGGCCAATAGCCAATACTGATACGATTACATAAAATTCTTTATTCAGGAATCCTTTTTTAAAATTCAGTATTGCATCGTGCTTCACATGCTCTTCATCCGTCCAATGATAAATAGTGTGATTGGAGCCAAATACGATTGATAATAAAATAACCAATGTAATTAGTCCGATCACCGGAACTGTTGCTGCTATAGCTTCAGGCACTCTACGAAAAGTCATTTGCCATCCACCCCAAGTCAATGTAGTAGCAGCAATAAAGAAAATAGATGCGTTTACAATCAATAAAAAGAACACACTGTTTTGTAGCAAGCTTGCCCAAAAACGTGCATCTTGAATTTTCTTTTCTTCTTCAGTGCCACCGCCACCATGCGTGGTAAGATACAAGCCAATAATAGCCAATACGCCTACTGCCATTAATATAAATGAGAAGCTGTTGTATTTTTTTGGCACTTCAAATTTTTCCCTAAGTATCATCAGTATTCTTTTATAATTACTTCAAAAATTAGTTTATGGTTTCGCTTTAGGAGCGGTTGTGCTATCTGCTTTTGCAGCAGCCGGTGCTCCACCTGTTGCTCCTTGTTTTTGTTTTATAAATGCAATCACTTCCCATCTCTGCTTTACAGTAAGCTGAGAAGCATAGCTGCCCATGGTGTTTTTTCCATAAGTTACAGAATGGTACATAGTTCCTTCAGGCATACTCTTCATAGCTGCATCCATAAAGTTTTTAGGTGCTGCAGGGTACGGTCCATCACCACCTTTCCACAAAGGTCCATTACCATCCAACTTGCTACCATGGCAGATACCGCAGTTGATTAGATACAAGCGTTCAGCTTCTTTCATATCAAGAGAAGCAACATCCAGTGGGTTTACTTCTTTTGCTGATTGTGCATAACCGGCCGAATCATTTTTATACGGATACGAATAAAGTATTCCTCCTTCGGCTATGGTACCTTCTACCGGTTGGTGATTATAAAATATTTTATTTCCTGCTTTATTGGGGTCATTGGTAAATTTATTACTGTCCAACCCTGCATACGTTTCATACGCACGGCTATACGTCATATCCGGAGCATAAATGCTTCCGGGACTACGGCGAACTTTACTGCAACCTGTTGTTGCGGCCAGCGTAATAACTCCCAGTGATACTATTAAAACTTTTTTCATCATCATTGATTATATATAATTATCAATTAGCTGCTTCTACTTTTTTAGAAAATCTAATTGTGTCCCGGTCATATCTGCCGATCCACCATCCGGTTTCCCGATACATTACCTGAACATCTTGCGCTCCTACACTTTGTAAAAAACTGATTGCTTCTGTTTCGTTTGTTTTTTCAGTACATTCTACTGCCATAACAAAAGTATCATCGGTAGAACGTGGATTAAAATGATCTTTCTTTACAAATGGGGCCAACTGGCATAGATAGCAAAAAGTAAGTACCATACCTACTGCTGCAAAAAGTACAGTCAATTCAAATGCAATTGGTATCCATGCAGGTAATGCAAAGTAAGGTTTACCGCCAAAGTTTAATTGCCAGTCAATACTTAATGCCCATGTAATAAAGCCCACTGCCAATGTTGTTCCGCTTATTCCATAAATGAATCCGGCGGTATGCAAACTGGTGTCACGCAATCCCATTGCTTTATCCAGACCATGTATCGGAAATGGCGTAAATACATCGTGAATTTTATATCCGGCACGTCTTGTTTTCTTTACGGCAGGAAATAAAACTGCTTCATCGTAAAAATTTCCTACAACAAATTTTTTAACTCCCATAGTTATTAAATATTCAGGGTATCATCTACCCGTTTTCAATTTATTTTAATGCTCATGCAATTGCTCTTCAGCAAATTGCTCTGTTGATTCGTTTTCAATTACATCCATCTTCTCTTTAAAGTTGTCGCCACTGCGTTTCAAGATATGCTTGATTTCTGCTACTGCAATTACAGGGAAGTACTTCGCAAACAAGAAGAAGCATGTAAAGAATAAGCCAAACGTGCCTAAATAGAAACCTACCTCCCATATTGTTGGAGTATAATATGTACTCCATGCACTCGGCAAGTAGTCGCGATAAATAGAAGTAACGATAATTACAAAACGCTCAAACCACATACCGATGTTGATCAAGATAGACATAAAGAAAGTAACGGTAAGATTTCTTCTCATTTTTCTTGACCAGAATACTTGAGGAGATGCTACGTTACAGAACATCATGATCCAATAGCTCCATCCATAAGGGCTAAAAAGGTTTACACGGTTTTGCATGAATGCAAAATTTTCATACGGACTTGCACCATACCAAGAGATGAATAACTCAGTGAGGTATGCGATACCAACGATAGAGCCGGTAAGCACAATTACTTTATTCATTACCTCTACGTGTTCTATGGTAATATATTCCTGAAGTCCTAAAACTTTTCGGGTTACTACAAGCAGTGTTTGCACCATTGCAAATCCGGAGAAGATAGCACCCGCAACGAAATAAGGCGGGAAGATAGTAGTGTGCCATCCCGGAACTACTGATGTGGCAAAGTCAAATGATACGATCGTGTGTACAGATAATACAAGTGGTGTACTCAATCCGGCTAATACTAAAGATAAGGCTTCGTGGCGCTGCCAGTGTTTTGTACTTCCTGTCCATCCGAAAGAAGCAACGCCATAAAACATTTTTCTCCATTTCAATTTTGCTCTATCCCGAAGTGTTGCCAAATCGGGTAAAAGACCTGAATACCAGAATAATAATGATACCGTAAAATAAGTTGAAATCGCAAATACGTCCCAAAGAAGAGGAGAGTTAAAGTTAACCCACAAAGGACCTCTTGTATTTGGATAAGGAAGTACGAAGAAGGCATCCCAAACACGACCCATGTGCCAAACCGGAAACTGACCGGCACACATTACTGCAAAGATGGTCATCGCTTCTGCGGCTCTGTTTACACCTGTTCTCCATCCCTGACGGAAAAGTAATAAGATGGCAGAGATAAGCGTACCGGCGTGACCAATACCTACCCACCATACGAAGTTGGTAATATCCCAACCCCAACCCACTGTCTTATTAAGATTCCATTGGCCTACACCATAGATAACCTCTGTGGTAACAGAGATAATACCAAAAATGAGTAAGGCAACTGATATTATGAAACCAATCCACCAAAGTCTGGAAGGTTTGGTTTCTACCGGACGACAGATATCTTCTGTGATTTGATGATAACTCTTATCGCCGTGTACCAGCGCCGGTCTTACCTGTGATTCGTATCTGAGTAATGACATAGTTAGTTTTGCTTTTTTGCTTTCAGCAATTGTCTTTGTTCAAATATTTTTTACTTCTACTTTTTATTTTTTTTCTTTCAATTTTATTCATGATGACCAGCCCAATGCTCATCTACTTCATCTGTATTTCTAATCTTAGCCATATAAGTTACATTCGGCAATACGTGTAATTGCTCCAGTACGTGGAAATTGCGCTGAGGGTTTTCTGCTCTCAGTTTTGCAATATCACTGGTAGCATCATACGCATTACCAAATACAATCGCATTGGTAGGGCAAGCAGTCTGACAAGCAGATTTTACATCATTGCCGCCCAAAGGTCTGTTGGCTTTTTTAGCTTCTAATTTGCCATGCTGCGTACGTTGAACACAGAAAGAGCATTTTTCAATTACACCTCTGGAACGAACTGTAACATCAGGATTTAAAACCATACGGCTAAGGTCATCATTCATCACATGTACGGCATCGTCTAACTTGCCCACTATTTGTTGATCCTGATTATTCGGGAAGCTGTCAGAACCTGTATAATCTGCCCAGTTGAAACGACGTACTTTATACGGACAGTTGTTGGCACAATATCTTGTTCCTACACAACGGTTGTATGTCATTTGATTAATTCCTTCAGAGCTGTGATTGGTTGCAGCTACCGGACATACGTTTTCGCAAGGAGCATTGTCGCAATGCTGACAAAGCATAGGCTGGAATACGACACCTTTTACATTGTCGGGATTCTTATCATCAGTAACGAAATAACGGTCAATACGTAACCAATGCATATCGTGATAACGCAATACTTCACTCTTTCCTACAACCGGTACGTTATTCTCTGCATGACAAGCTGCAACGCAAGCATTACATCCATTACACAGATTCATATCTATACTCATTCCCCACTTTATTTCGTGGCTGCGAGTATTAGGATCGGGATATAATGTAGCTCCGGCTCTGAAATCGTTATTGGCATTTTTGTAAAACATATCCGTCAACTCCTTAGAAGATTCAGGAATTACATTTGGATTTGCTTTAAAAGAAGCCATGGTTGTTTCTCTTACTACTTCCTTGCGGCTTTCATAAGAGTCGTGCTTTTGCATTTGAGCTATTTTGTAGCTCTTGTGCAAGTTGGTAGTAGTTACACCGCTTACATTGTAATCAACAGAAGTACCATTGTAAGTTGCAAATGGATATGCATTTTTACCAACACCTGCTGCCACTTTACCAATGTTATTACTTCTACCGTAACCAACGGCAACAGCGATTGTATTGGCATTAATACCGGGAAATACTAATGCAGGCAATTCTAATTTTTTATTCCCAACGGTTAATTCTATTACAGGCTTTTGAGGATAATAGTTATAATCATTACTCTTATAATCTATTCCCAGTTCTTTTGCTTTTGCAGTAGAAATGATTGCATAGTTGTCCCATGTAGCTTTTGATACCGGATCGGGCAATTCCTGCAACCATGGGTTGCCTGCCTGTGCACCTGTACCAATAGATACTTTTTGATAGAGTACTAATTCATCGCCGGATGATTTTTTATATCCTGCAATAGCAGTAGTTGCTTCTGCAACGGCTGAACCGCTATACGATCCTGCTCCGGCAGTTGCAGCAGCAGCTTCCTTAACACCGCTTTGCAATGCTTTATTATGCTCTGCATCGGAAGCGAATTTTCCTTTCCAATATTCTTTATAATAATCTTCGTAAGGTGTATTATTTCCACTCCACAAAAGCAATGATGTTTGATAATATCTTGTTTTGAAAAGCGGATAGATAGTAGGCTGAATAAAATAGATATTACCGGCAGCAGCTTCTGCATCACCCCAGCTTTCTAAGTAATGGTGATTCGGTATCAGATACTCACACAGTTCTGTAGTTTCATCTAATTTTTCATTGAATGATACAGTTACTTTTACTTTTTTCAAAGCAGCTTTAAACTTGTCTGCGTCATACCATGTATAAGCCGGATTAGCACCATGTATTAAAAGAGTACCTACATTTCCCGCTTCCATATCGGCTACCAACTGAGCAAAATCTGCATCCACACCCTGACGGTAGTTTACCGTTGCTGCCCAGTTAATTGTTTTGCCATTTGCGCCAATAGCATTATTGATTGCATTAACAACAACTTGAATATTTTTATCATTGCTGCCACAAACTACCAAGGCATTTCCTCCGGCAGCTTTTAAATCGGCAGCAGCTTTATTAATTCCTTTTGTTAAATCAGCATTCAGGCCGCCTGCATCTGCAGCGCCATTTACTGCGTTTAAAAGAGCCACCGCTACAGCACCTGTTTCGGATGGGCGATGTGTAAAGCGCTCATCGGCATTTGCACCGGTCATACTCATAGTACCTTCAAACTGATAGTGCTTGCTCATTGAAGGATTTTTTTCATCTATCTTTCTTCCTTTGGCATAAGCAGCAGCAAACTCTACAGGGCTTAACCATGTGCCCAGAAAATCTGCTCCAAGGCTTACAATTACTTTTGCTTCGCCAAAATTGTAAGAAGGGATTTTTCTGCCGAATCCACATGCTTCATTTGCCAACAGCATACCACTGTATGAAACAGCATCATACTGAACGTGCTTCAGGTTTGGAAATTTGCTAATGATTTCTTTGGTAGAAGGCGATACAACAGATGACGTAAGTAACACAGTAGTGCCACCCGCAGCTTTTATTGCATCTGCTACTTGCTTATCTATTTGTTCAAAAGTTTTTTCGGTTGATTTTCCATCTTTAGAGCGCTGGAAAGGAGTGCGAAGACGAGCAGTGTCATATAAATCAAGCACTGAGGCTTGTACTCTTGATGAAGTACCACCACCCCAATTAGCGATTGCTGAATTTCCTTCTATTTTAATAGGTCGGCCATCTCTTACTTTAGCCAATACAGGCACTACATCACCATCTTGTACATAAGTAGTTGCATAAAATATTGCTTCACCGGGAACAAACTCTGCCGAAGGCTTGTCTGCAAACGGAACAGCCTTGCGTACCGGCATTTTACAACTTGCCGCCAGTGTAGCAGCAGCAGTACTAAAGCCCAGATATTTTAAAAAATCTCTACGAGGTGCTTTTGCGTCAATGATGCTTTCGTCGTCAAATCCTTCGAAAGGCAGTTCTTCTGCAAACTCATTCCTAGCAAGTTTTTTCGCTTCTTTCGGGTCATTTACCTCTCCGAAATGTTGCCAATATTTGTTTTCGCCCATAATATTTATTCAAAGTTGACGGTTGATAATTTTTAGCTACCAACTTATATTTCAAAAATACTTTTCAATTATTCTTTTACGATTGACTTTATCTTTTAATGGTCAATCTATTCATTAGTAGTGACATTTCTGGCACTCCAAACCTCCGATATCTTTTACAGTAATACTGTCCATTTTTTTATTCTTAAAGTCTTTATGAAACTTTTCATAAATACTATAGAATTTATTGCCCTTTGTGCTATCGTAATTAAAGTTCACATTGGTATTGCGGTGACAGTTTACGCACCAACCCATACTTAATTCAGATACTTGTTTTACTTCATCCATTGCAGTAATATCTCCGTGACAAGTTTGGCATTGTACATTACCTGCATTTACGTGCTGAGAGTGATTGAAGTAAACGTGATCGGGAAGGTTATGAATTTTTACCCACTCTATAGAGTTGGCTTTTGTAGGATCCCATGATGCAGGGCTTTTAGGATCAAAGCCGGCTGCTTTATATAGTTTAGCGATTTCTGCTGTGCCATCTACTTCTTTACCATCTTCGGAATAAAGTTTTGGTCCTTTTGTATAATCCGTTACTGCTTTATGGCAGTTCATACAAATATTTACTGATGGTATGCCGGCAGTTTTACTTTCCCATGCAGAGCCATGACAGTATAAACAGTTAATCTGATTAATACCGGCGTGTACTTTATGCGAATAAAAAATTGGTTGTACCGGTTGATAATTTTTTTGACGGCCCAATCCAATTGCACCTTTTGCAACCAAATAGCCAAAGATTGTAGATGCAAGCAGTATAAATATAGCAATGTATGCTTTGTTTTTATAGAAAGGAACTGGGTTTGGACGAGAGATACCTTCAGCATCATCACTCATCTTTTTCAGATTACTGTTTACTTGCATTAATATTAAAGCAATAACTGCAAGAATGAGTGTAATGATTCCAAAAATCAATACATTATTATTACCCTGTGGCTCTGTTACACCACCACCACCGCCTCCCGGTGTAGGTGTGGCAACTGGTGTACTAGTATATTTAATTATAGCTTCCAACTCCGGTTCAGGTAGGGCAGACTCATCAAACTGAATCATCACACTACCGCCAAATTTGGCTTTCAAATCCATGTAGTGTGGATCGGTAGCTACCAATTTATTTACATTACGAATCCAGTGAGACATTTTAGCCATATCTCCGTTATAAGGTGCTTTATCAATAATACCTCTTAACGCAGGGCCTGTCATATCTTTATCAAGTGAGTGACAAGCAGCACACTTACTCATAAACAGCGCTTTGCCATCTTGAGCAGATACACTAATAATACTAGTGGATAAAAATAGAATCAGTGCTAAAATTGTCAGTCTTTTGCCGGTTGGTTTACAAAAAATCATAATCACAATTGTAATCTGAAAAATGTGGATAAAAACTGTTGGTTGGGGCAAATGTAAGCACACAACGTTATAAAAAAACACCTTGTTTAACTTTTTTTTGGCTGTCTATAAAGTTGTTAGCAAAGCACTTATATATTTTGATAAAAAACGAAGGTTTAATTGTCATAATTGAGTAAATAACCATTAAATACTATTTTCTATATAATGATTCTCGGTTTCGTGAAGTTTTTTTCCTGACTTTTGTCTAAATCAAAAAAATTGGTAAAAGAATAATTTATCCGTTTTAAAATGTTTGAAAAATTACAGAAAAAATGGGGTGTTTCAGGAATTAGGCTGGGGCTGATTATAGCCACATTTGCTATTGGAGGCAGCCTTACAGGTTTTGTAGCAAAGAAAATAATGAACCTGCTCGCTATCAATGAAGATTGGCTTTGGGGAACACTTTATATATTGATTGTCACTATTTTATGGCCATTAGGAGTACTTATTGTCAGCATCCCGATGGGACAATTCAGCTTTTTTAAAAAATATATACAAAAAATAGGTCAAAAATTTGGCGGAAAAAACAAGTAGGTTATTTATAATAAATTGATAATCAGCTAAGTAATAATGGGTAAAAAAATTAATATAGCAATTTTCGCATCTGGAGCAGGCTCTAATGCTAAAGCTATTATTGAGCATTTTCAAACTAATCGGGAAGTTTCTATTGAATTGATTGTCTGTAATAAACCTGATGCAGGAGTTTTAAAAATTGCCAAAGACCATCAAATTTCTACGCTTTTGATTGAAAAAGAGCAATTTTTCAGCCAAAAAAGCTATTTGGAAGCACTAAATGAAGCAAAAATAGATTTTATTGTACTTGCCGGTTTTCTTTGGAAAATTCCGGAAGTATTGATTCAGGCATTTCCCGGAAAAATTATCAATATTCATCCTGCCTTACTTCCAAAATATGGCGGCAAGGGTATGTATGGCCAAAAAGTGCATGCAGCAGTAATCGCAAATCACGAAAAAGAAAGTGGCATCACAATTCATTATGTAGATGAGCAATACGATCATGGTAGCACAATTTTTCAGGCAAGCTGTGTTGTTTTAGAAAATGATACCCCTGAAATATTAGCGGAACGCATTCATCAATTGGAATATCAGTATTATCCAAAAATAGTAGAAGAGCTAATTTTAAAATTGATACAACATTAATATTATATAGCCCGATTTGAGTTCTGAAATTTTATTAACCTGCTTTTTGCATTTTCTTTAGTTACTTGCCTCTTTTGAAAACAACAAACGCCATACTATTACTGCTGATATTGTTTGTATCATCAAACACATCTGCACAATTATATAAAATAAAAGGAACGGTGTATGATAGTACCCGAAACTTTCCGATAGAAGCAGTGAGTGTATTAAGCACATCGGGGCGAGGCGCCATTACCAACCACGATGGCCAATATGAAATTGAGGTAAAGGAAACGGATTCAATTTGGTTTAGCTATTTAACGAAACCAACGATAAAATTTCCGGTTTTAAAAATTGCTAACCCCTTCTCCTTTGATATTTCTATTCAAGTAAGTGTGCCCACTACACTACGAGAAGTAAAAGTAACTCCGAGAAATTATAAATTGGATTCCATTCGCAATCGTGAAGACTATGCAAAGGTTTTTAATTTTCAAAAACCGAAAATAAAACCAATCGTATCAGGCATGGGTGTTGGTTTTGATCTGGATGAAATCATCAATGCTTTTCGCTTTAGACGAACACGAAGTATGACGGCATTTCAAAAAAGATTATTGGCCGAAGAAAGAGAAAAGGCAGTAGATCATCGTTTCAATAAAGCATTAATTCGCAGGCTTACATTGCTGGAAGGAAATGAACTGGATAGCTTCATGTTGAATTATCGTCCTACCTACGCATTTACAATGACATCGAGCGATTATGATTTTCAACATTATATCAAAGTCGCATTTTATCGATTCAAACGAGGGCTTCCTCCGCCACAATTGATTGATGATACTGAAGAGTTAGATCAATAAGTTAATTATTATAATCCTCAATAAAAAAAACTACATTAACTTACCGCTTTCTAAACAGAAGCAATGAATGATTTTTTACAAAACGAAAACCGAAAAGGATTTCAGTTAGAGCGTTTGGTACTCTTTAGTGATGCTGTGTTTGCCATTGCAATTACCATTTTGGTTATTGAATTAAAGATTCCTGATATTCCGTCAAACTCGGTTACTGATAACGATTTATTAGTAGCCTTAGCACATCTTATTCCAAAGTTCATTGGTTTTCTTGTTAGTTTTTTACTGATTGGCCAGTACTGGACTGTGCATCATCGCTTGTTTGGATATGCTACAAATTATAACAGCCGTTTAGTATGGTTGAATATTTTTTTTCTGTTAAGTGTTGCACTTATGCCTTTCAGTACCGGATTCTATAGTGAATATGTACTCAGTGGAGTAATAACACCGGTTGTTTTTTATACATTAAATATTGCACTGATAGGATTAATCAATTATTATATGTGGCACTATGTCGGTAATCCTAAAAATAAATTGAGTGAAAATATGAATGCACCTTTAACTCGTTATTTTTCTACACGAGCTTTATCCGTGCCATTATTTTTCATTCTATTTGCCTTTCTATATATATGGAAACCGATGATTGCATTTTGGATACCACCACTCATCCCTTTGATTATCAAATTCGCATTTGCTAATTTAAAAAAGAAGGCGATCGCTGCAACTCAAAAAATGAAAAAAAAGTAACTATGAAAAAAATTATGTTGTTTATTGGACTATCCTTGTTTTTTGTCTCCTCCTTTTCGCAAGCACCTACTCCACGCTCTTTCATCAGCGACAGTTTGGATAATTATATTAATGCTGCAATGAAAGACTGGCAAATACCCGGCGTGGCGGTGTGCATTGTAAAAGATGGAAAAATAGCTTATATGAAAGGCTATGGTGTAAAAGAAATGAATGGAACAGATAAGATAGACGAGAATACACTTTTTATGATTGGCAGCAATACCAAAGCCTTCACCGCTACTGCCTTAGCTATGTTGCACTCAAAATATGCAGCCAATAATCAAAGCGATAAATTTTCATTGGATGATAAAGTACAAAAATGGTTGCCCGATTTTAAAATGTATGACCCGTGGGTGACTAAAGAAGCCAACATCAGAGATTTACTTTGTCATCGGCTTGGGTTCGAAACATTTCAAGGCGATTTTATGTACTTCGACTCCGACCTCACACCCACAGAAGTGAGAGAAAAAATGGGTAAGGTGAAACCGATGAATAGTTTTCGCAGCAAATGGGGCTATGCCAATTGTGCTTTTTTAACAGCAGGCGAAATCATTCCTAAGGTAACAGGCAAAAGTTGGGCACAGTTCATTACCGAAGAAATATTTGTGCCATTAGAAATGAATAACAGTATTGCACTCACTAAAGATATTGACACTGCACACAACAAAGCTGCAGCACACACCGTAGTGCGTGGCGAGTTAAGAAAAATTCCTTACGGACATATTGACAATTTAGCTCCTGCAGGAAGTATTTCTTCCAGTGTAAACGATATGAGCAAATGGGTGATGGCGCAATTAAATAATGGAAAACTGTATAACAAAGAAGTTTTTTCGCAAGGCGCAATAATGCAAACAAGAACACCTCATTCTATAATGGGCAATGGCGGGCATTATTTCAACAAAGGACATTTTGCATTGTATGGATTGGGCTGGATGCTTTCTGAATATGCCGGAAGAAAGATTGTAAGTCATACAGGAGGTGTGAACGGATTTGTAACGAGTGTATGTTTAATACCCGAAGAAAAATTGGGCATCATTGTATTGACTAATACGGATGCCAATAATTTTTATGAAGCATTACGCAATGAAATAGAAGATGCTTATCTCGGGCTTCCTTATCGCAACTATAGTAAATTTCTATTGAGTTACAACTCAGCAAATGAGCAAAAAGAAATAAAAGAGTATAAAGCAATACGAGACAGCATTGCACAAAATCCTGTAGCAGAACTGCCCATTATGCAATATGCAGGTAATTATGTGCATGAAGTATATGGAAAAATGTATATCAAACCGGAAGATGGAAAACTCGTAATGCGTTTTGAACACCACAAAGGAAGATATGGTATCTTAGAACCATTAGGCGGCAACCGATTTTTCTGCACCTATAGTGATCCTATTTATGGTACAAAAGTGTTGAACTTTACCGTAGCAAATAAAAAAGTAAAATCATTAACCGTAGAAGTTTCAGACTTTGTAGAGCCATTTCCTTATGAGTTTAAAAAAATTAAATAATTGAATAATTTTCTGCAATGATTAAGTCACCAACGATGCGTCTTATCTTATTACTGCTGTTGATTCCTGCACAACTGCTATCTCAAAATTTTTCAAAAGAAGAAATAAGGCGTTGGGAGAAACAAGCAGATAATGTTACCATCATTCGTGATAAGTGGGGCATTCCACATATTTATGGAAAAACCGATGCTGATGCAGTATTTGGTTTGCTTTATGCACAATGCGAAGATGATTTTAAGCGAGTAGAGATGAACTATATTGAAAAGTTAGGGCGACTGAGTGAAGTAAATGGAGAAAAAGATTTGTACGAAGATTTATTAACCAAAATGATTATAGACGTAGATGATGCAAAAAAAGATTACGACAAAGCACCACTCTGGATGAAAAAATTATGCAACGCTTTTGCTGATGGCATTAATTATTATTTATACAAACATCCTGATACAAAGCCTGCATTGCTTACAAGGTTTCAAGCATGGTATCCTATGTTATGGACAGATGGCAGCATTGGTGCAATCAACACAGCCGATCTCGGTGCGGCAGATTTAAAGAAACTTTATTCATCCGGTGAAGCAACTACTAAAACACAGAATATTTTTTTGGAAACTAAAATTGATGCGGTAGCACAACAACAAACAATAGAAGATGAATTACTTACAGGTTCCAATGGATTTGCATTTTCTCCAAAAATTACGGATAGTAAAAATGCAATCTTATACATCAATCCGCATGTTACTTTTTATTTCCGTCCCGAAGTGCATGTAGTAAGTGAGGAAGGGTTGAATGCTTATGGCGCAGTAACCTGGGGGCAGTTTTTTGTCTATCAGGGTTTCAATGAGTTTTGCGGATGGATGCACACGAGCAGTGCGGTAGATGCCGCTGATTCTTATATTGAAAAAATATCCAAGACCAATACCGGTTGGCAATATGAATATGATGGCAAACAAAGAAAAGTTACAGAGAAAAAAATTACGCTACAATATAAAACGAGTGATGGAGTACAAACAAAAACAATCAACACATTATTTACACATCACGGCCCTGTGATGGCACAACGAAACGGGCAATGGCTGAGTGTGCGTGCCGACAATCGGATTGCAAACGGATTGACTCAATGTTGGATGCGAACAAAAGCAGGCAGTTTTGATGATTTCAAAAAAACATTAGACCTAAAAGGAAATATTTCTAACAACACTGTTTATGCAGATGCTGCCGGCAACATAGCTTATTGGCATGGTAATCGTATTCCCATACGTGATCCAAAATATAACTGGAGCAAACCGGTGGACGGAAGTACCTCAGCTACAGAATGGAAAGGCTATCATGATATAAAAGAGACGGTACAAAGCATTAATCCTGAAAATGGTTGGCTGCAAAATTGTAATTCTACACCATTTACAGTTGCCGGCGAAAATAGTCCGCACAAAGAAGATTTTCCGTTTTATATGGCGCCCGATGGTGAAAATTTTCGTGGCGTGAATGCGGTACGTGTGCTTAATGAAACAAAACAATATGATATTGAAAAAGTAATTAATGCTGGATATGATACTCGCCTTGCAGCATTTGAAGTATTGATTCCTGCATTGGTGAAATCATTTGAAGAGAATGTAAAATATCCCGACTCGTTATATGCATTGTTAATAGGACCTGTTACACTTTTAAAAAACTGGAATTATCGTTGCAGCGAAAATTCTATTGCAACTACACTGGCGATCGAATGGGGACAGAGATTATTACCCAAAATACAAGCAAGTGCTGATATTGATGAATTTGAATTTGTAGATCAAGTAACCAAAACAAAACGCTTTGCTGCTAAAGCAAAAATGGAAGAAATCGTTTTACCATTGTTACAAACCATCAATGACTTACACACACGCTATGGACGTTGGCAAACTGCTTGGGGAAAAGTAAATCGCTTTCAAAGAATTTCATCAGACATTGAAAACAAATTTGATGATGAACTACCAAGCTATCCGGTTGCTTTTGCTTCATCTGCTTGGGGCATGCTTCCTTCTTATTCCAGCAGAAGATATCCGGGCACACAGAAGAGATATGGCGTAAACGGAAATAGTTTTATCTGTGCAGTAGAGTTTGGTAAAAAAATTAAAGCAAAATCTTTACTTGCAGGCGGAGAGAGCGGCGATGTAAATTCACCTCACTTTTTTGATCAAGGGCAGATGTATAGCAAAGGTCAGTTCAAAGATGTATTATTTTACAAAACCGATGTGCTCGCCAATGCCGAAAAAACTTATCATCCCGGAGAATAATTTTTGAAAACGAAAACATAAACATTATGGAACAAACCACTTTAGGGATCGGAACAAGATTGCAACATACTCAACACGGGCCCGGTGTAATTGTGGGTATTAAATATGCAACATATCTTATTTCGTTTATCAACACCGGTATTAAGGAAATTGACAAAACGGATATTCACTTAGAAGAAATCATTCCGGAAAATGTTTCAGTAGAAATAGAAACACATAGCGAAGTAGAAAAATCTTTGTTGAAAATATTAAGATTATGGGGCGGCATCACCGAAGAAGTACCGCTTGGTGATCGTTGGCAAAAAGGCACAATGCTTTTGCAACCTTTTGATAAAACATTAAAGCCTAAAGAAATTCCTATTGAAGATTTTTTTCACAAAATAATTATGCTGCGGGATAGACTCCGTGTGTTGGAGCAAAACATCAATAGTAGCAAAAATCTTTCGGATGAAGAAAAAGTAAATATTCAGCAATACATTACTCGCTGCTATGGCTCACTCACCACATTCAATGTTTTATTCAGAGATAAAGAACATTGGTTTGTGGGGGAGAAGAGTGGTGGTTAAATTTAAATTACTCAACTGAATTGAACTTTTTAATTGAAACTGTCAAATTAAAATAGGCATACTTTAAATATTCAGTTTTATATCAAAATCTTTGGGTTGTCAATGTAATTACTTTGAAAGCATACAGAAGTATCCAAGCAAACACAATGCTGTTTATTTTCTGTATTTTTATTTTATGAAACAAATTTTTACCTACTCATTGCTTTTCTTAAGCATTGGCCTTTTTGGTCAACGTTATAAAAAGATTCATTTCAAATCTATTCTAATAGATACACACAATGATATTCCCTCTCATGCAATAGACAAAGGAGTAAGTTTTGATCAAGACTTAAGAAAAGTAGCACACAGTGATTTGAACAGAATGTTTCAAGGTGGAGTAGATGTACAGTTATTCTCTATCTGGTGCGATGGCAATCAGAAAAATCCTTATCAATGGGCCAACCGTGAAATGGACACTGTGCTCGCATGGGCAAAAAGAAATCCCGATAAAATGATGCTTACACTTACTGCTGCAGATATAAAAAAAGCTGTCAAGCAAAAAAAATTAGGCTTCGCCTTCGGAGTGGAGGGCGGGCACATGATAGAAAATGATTTAAATAAATTAGAAGCACTTTACAACAAAGGCGCTCGTTATCTAACACTCACTTGGAACAATAGTAATGATTGGGCAAGCAGCGCAATGAATGAGGCTACAAAAGGTGACTCATTAAAACATAAAGGATTAACAGATTTTGGAAAACAGGTTGTAAAAAAGATGAATGATTTGGGCATGCTGATAGACCTGAGTCATACCGGTGAGCAAACTTTTTGGGATGTAATCAACACAACCACAAAACCAATTCTTGTATCGCACAGTTGTGTGTATAGTATATGTCCGCACTGGCGCAATCTGAAAGATGATCAAATAAAAGCAATCGGTAAAAACGGCGGTGTAATTCATCTAAACTTTTACAGTGGCTTTGTAGATCCAAAGTTTGAGAAAAGAAGTGATGCGTTTACGGCGAAGCATAAAAGAGAAATGGATTCATTGCTTAAAGTAAATCCCGAGCCTTATTTTATGCATGAATATCTTTTTGCAAAATATCCGGAAGAAGTAAAAGATCTTCGCCCACCGCTCAGTATGTTGCTGGATCATTTGGATTATATTGTAAAAATGATTGGCGTAGATCATGTAGGTATCGGCAGCGATTTTGACGGGGTAAACTCTACACCACAACAACTGGATGATGTAACCTGCTATCCTGTTATCACGAAAGCGCTGGTAGATCGTGGTTATAGTAAAAAAGATATTAAAAAAATATTAGGAGAAAACTTTCTACGCTTACTAAAAGCGAATGAAGTAAAATAGTTCATTTGCAATTTCATTTATATGTTAAACCACTGGCACAGTTTTGTAAATCTATTATTCATCGGGGTCTTTGCTTTGTTTCCGGTAGTGAATCCTATCGGTTCGGCCTTTATGGTAAATCCATACTTAGGCAAGCTTCCTGAAAGAGACAGAAGAAATGCTATAAAAAAAATAACGCTCTATGCTTTCTTCATTTGTATTTTCTCATTATTTGCCGGGCACTATATTTTAAAACTATTTGGAATTTCCATCCCCGTTATTCAAATAGCCGGAGGAATTATGATTTGTAAAATGGGTTGGGAATTACTTTCCGGCGATAAAACAGAAAACAATTCCAACACCGATCCGCAGCAAACCGTAGCTGAAAATTTATTTTATCCGCTTACATTTCCTGTGACAACCGGCGCTGGCACCATCTCTGTTGTTTTTACACTCAGTGCACATAGTTCGGATGCAGATTGGAAAACATATCTTGTGAATACATTTGCAATTGTTTCTGCAATACTCATTATGTGTGTATTGGTTTACATTGCTTATATCAATGCAAAAACATTGATACGCCGTCTCGGCGATAATGGAAAAAAAGTAATCAATCAAATTTCTGCCTTTCTTATTTTTTGTGTGGGATTACAAATTTTTATTACCGGAATAAAAGCGGTAATACAAGGCCATTAACCATTTTATCAGCCGTTGCTTACAATTTTTTTTTCGCTTCATAGATATTAGCGACAAAGCCTATTGCTAAAGAAATGGCGAATGGGACAATAAAATTTCCTTTTGCAAAAAATGCGATATAAATAGAAGTCGGAAAAACACTGAGCATAAAAGAATAAATCATGGTCAAAAAAAAGTATTTGATCCAATTCTTATTTGTATGTTTTAAAAGATAGGCATCAATTCTGTCCAACCATGGTCCAACTTTTTTTCCTAAAATAATGCCCGTAAGGAAAAAAATGATTGCCGGAAATATCATTGCACAGATTACAATCTGCAGTATAAGACCTATTTGTTCCAATAATGGGTTATAAGATTCTGCAATGCCAAAATTATTCGTCAGTATTCTGATGCCTGCAATACCCAATGCAACAACAAAAAGAATTTTAGGAATCAAAAAAGATTTGAATATGCGCATCATTTTGCTAAGGTATCAAAACAAACATTCCTATTTTTTGAAGGTATGTGATTAATGGCTAAACATATTCCGACCACATCTCAGTAATATCTATTATCAAATTATTATTAAGTGCATAAATATAATAACCGATCATACCTAAAACAGGAAGGAAAACATATCCAATATTCAATTTTGAATAAAATATTATGAGCATTAAAATTAAAAACATAAAGGAAATACATAAACCAACAACTATATTCCACTTGTTATGAAAAGTATAATTGCCCACACAAAATATTTTTTTTGCATGCTCATTTTCGCCAAAGTCAAAACTGTATTCAATGGTTGATTGGCTTTGATATTTTGCTTGTATTGTATGTGTGCCTGTGGATACAGCAATTTCTACTTTTTCATTTGTTTCAAAAGCAGCGGCTTCTTTTCCATCAATATAAAGATGAATGTTTTGGTCTTTCTCGATGTTTATTTTTATTATGCTCATCAGTAAAAATGCTGCAATATTGCTTGGCGCCCACAAGCTTCTGTTGTTTTTAAAATCAGTGTTGACAATTAAAGTGGGCATAGTCTTAGGTTACATATTGAATAATTCATTAATCTTCCATTATTACTCTGAAACCACCTGAGCCATCGTGATAGTCTGGAGGGTTTGATGCTCTTGCTGTAATACGGCATGCACCTGCATCATTCACTACTGAACCTCCCTTAATAACTTTGGTGCCGTTTCGTTGAGGACCTTTTGGATTTTTCTGATCTACCACTCCTTTGTTTAAATCCGAATAATAATTTGGATCGTAAGTGTCCAAACACCATTCCCAAACATTACCACTCATATCAAACAAACCAAGCCAATTAGATTGTCTTTTGCCAATAGCTCCAACATCAACATCATGCTGCTTATTGTAATTTGCTACATCGCCAATAACATCACTTCCACAATATCTGTAGCCATCACCATGTATTAAGTCGCCACCTGCAGCCACTTCCCACTCTGCTTCGGTAGGTAAGCGAAATTTTTTTCCGGTTACAGAAGATAGCCATGCACAATAGGCATTGGCATCATTCCAACTTACATGAACGACAGCATGTGTACGTTTTTGCATTGCATTCCAAACCCTGCCATTGAGGTTATGACGCCAGAAAACATCATTTACTTTTACCCAAAAATTGTTATAATAAATCCAGCTGAATCCTGATTTTTCAGCATCGGTAAGATAATGTGTTGCATTTACAAAGGCTTCAAATTTATCTACTGTAATTTCATACATGCTTATATAATATGGATCGAGAGCTACACTATGAGGCGGCCGTTCATTATCCCTTTCTCTAATTGAAGTATCGCTAACATACATGTTGCCTAAATAAGCATCTAATCGAGTACTTGCCGATTTCATTATATCTAAAACCGACTGTACACTTTCCGGAAGTATCTTTTCTATTCCAAAATTATTATTGTATTTAAAGAAAGAGAAATGATACCCATTGGCAGGTAATTGTATTTCGGGTTGTTCATCGGGTATTCTATTGTCCAAAATTCTACAAATAGTTTTAGGGTCACCACTGTATGTACTTTCATTATTACCTACCTTAAAGAGCTTGCTGAAATAAGCAACAAAAAGAGAAGTAAAAGGGTACAACCCATAGGTAGAGAGGCCTCCATTATAAGCAGATTCACTCTTGCTGGATGCAAAGATTACAGAGCCTTTACCACCCATCGTTTGCCACTCCTTATCTTTATTCCATAGCGAATAAGGATTTACTAATTTGAAGTCAAAACCATTTGCTCTGCACGCATTTATAATAGATAAGCAATAATTAGTTTGTTTCAAATTAAATGTTTGCATTAGCTCTCCTACAAGAATCGTATTTAAAAACAGATAATTTTGAAATTGGGCTTCAGTTGGTTGTTCTATAGTAAAACTTTTACTATCAATAGGAAATAAAAGTTGGAGTTCTCTTTTATCTCCAAACTGGTAACTACTGCCGTGCCCTCCGAAATAAATAACGGCAATATTATATCCGTTGTTTTGATAATATGTTTTAATAGCCGGGAGAATTGTGTCAAAGCCTTTCTTTGTAACATCTTCGAGTTTAACCACATCAAATCCATTTGAAAGCAAATTATCTGATATTACTTTTGAATCATTATAAGACTGATTATATAAGTCTGAGGCATTTTGATAATGATATTCGCCGATAACAAGTGCAAATCTTTTTTCTCCTTTTGTTACGCCCTCCTTAGCTGCGCCATTTGTAAGATTTACGATAGCAGATGTTCCTTTTAGTACCGTAGAACCTTGTGCATAATAAGTTGATTCAGCTTGGGCAAATACACCCATGCTCGTAAGTGAAAAAGGTAATAAGGTTGTGTAGAATAAGGATATGAATAAAAAAAACACCGACTTATTTATCATTATATAAATTTATACTAACGGATGCAATCTTTAAAAATTCATTTTATGTTCATTGAGGAGACTATATTATGTATAATACTTTAACAATGACGTCAATACTACTATTTCGTGTAGCATTTGTTAAGTAATTTAAAGCATTTACATTTACCAACTATCCTTTACTTTTATTAAATTCCAAGTTTGATCATAATTATTAGCGTATGTTAATATGCCGCAATGCGATGAACTGGGACGGGCAACAACTTCGTATGCAGGATTCGATGTGGCACTACCCACAATTACAGGGGTTTTTCCATCTACATCTAATACTGATTCTAAGTATGGTTCAGGAGCTTTTATCCAAACGCTTTTTTCTTTTACAAGTATGTTATCAAGTGTTTGCGATATTGTAAAGCTAGCGTCACAAGTAAAAGAATTGGTTTCACACAAGGAATAGTTAATTACCGTGTTAATATTGTCTCCATCATAAATGGTATATACTTTGCCATTCCTATTGAAGCGACCGGCTTCTGAAGTGCCATAATATTTTCCAACTGTAGTACTGAAGTTAGTTTGGAGAAAGTGTATTCCAGTTATATTTCCTAATAATACATAATTGCCGGGTACATCCCAGCTAAAATTATACATCAAGTCTTTTCTATCTGCATCTATACATCGTACCGCTACCGTATTACCGGATTGTGTTATCAAAAAATGACGTAATATTGAACCATCATCATTTTTTGTTACCCAATTTCCTGATAAGTCAGGTGGCCCTTTTTTTATTTGTGCATTTAAATTGATTAAACAGTGAAAGAAAACTATCGTAAAAAGTTGCACCCTCTTCATTTAGATCGTTTTTAGATTTTACTATTTTTTATTGATCATTTCCCGAATAAACCACTTCACCTGCACCATAACCCTCGGCAGAAAGTAATTCCAGCACAGCCTTCCTTGCATCTTCTTCAGAATATTTGCCTAAAGATGCTTCATAATGCCAATAATGGCCATATTGATCTTTACCTCTACCTACAGCATAGGATCGTTTATATCGAGTAGATTTATAAATAAATTTTTGCCCTACTACATTGGGGGGAATTTTAGTTTCTAATGCTTGCATCGCTTTTAGTTTAGCATCGTCTTCCGTGCTACCGGTCGCAAAACCATAATGTTCATCACCACCATAAGTAGGTTTAAATATAGCTATGGCAGATTGAGCATGCAAAGCTGTATTAGTAACTAAAAAGACAATAAAAATTAAAATTGTTGCTTTCATTTTAATACTTTTTAAATGTACCAAAGATTTTTAATAAAGGTTAAAGCGGCATATCACTCAACCAAATTATCCAAGTAGGGTTAGTTCCCTTGCCTCTACTGCCGACTTCACTCAACCCGAGTGTAACCGGCGCTAAAACGCCTCTTGTAATTTTTGACCCTAATTTCCTTCCGGTTTTTTTAGTACTGTATTCATATACGCATGCAATACGACCACCCGAGCTTTTTTCAAAATACGATTCGGGAATATGTAGTTGATAATAACGGGTCACCGCATCGGTAGCACCTGCAGGTGCATTAAAAAACGCAATGATTCCATGATATGTTTTATTCCCCGGCTTATCAATTGTAATATTATAGTGTGGGTAATCTTTCATGCTCAGGTGCCGGTACTGATCTAAAATATTATCAGAAGATAAAGCCTTATTCCCCGCCTTGAGATTTAAGTTTTCCAAAGAAAATAACTGATCCGGTTTTAAGGTTATATTTTTCTCTGTAAGATGAATGGTTACATCATCATCAATTTTACCTTTATCGATCACTGTAGTCAGTTTTGCAGTGCCACAACTTAACACAGAAACCAACAATGGTAAAAAAACAAGATTAAGGTACTTATTCATAATTATAAATTTTAGTTATTGAGTTATAGAAAAATATTTTCTGTCATAAAACATGTGGTTATAATAAATTCTTACGGGATCTTTTTTTGTAATATTTTTTAAACCGAGTATTAGTTTGCCTTTGGATACAGCGCAGGTAAATGTTTGTGCGTCTCCATTTGCTTGTCTATCATTTGCGCCGCCCTGTACATTCCTATTATTGGCACCTCCTGCGGCATTTCGATCATTGGCATCACCATTTTTATTTCGGTTATTATTCTTGCCTCTTCCTTTCCTTTCGCCGCTGCCGCCCCCATTATTTCTATTGTTTGCGTCACCATTTGCATTTCGGTTATTGTTATCACCTGTTCTTTTGCGCTTATTTGCATCTCCGGCACTATTTCGATCGTTGGCATCACCACCAAAAGCATCTGCTACACAATCTGCATGCATTAAATAAATAATGCTATTCTTATACAACAGAAGTGGGGCATTGGCAGAATCGTATAAAGCAGCCATTTGCTTTTCAGATTCATATTGTCCGAGATAAACCAATGATTTGGGTGCAACAAATCTTTTTGCAGAACCGCAAGCGTATAAATAGATGCTTAAAATAAATAGTAGGAAAAATCTTGTATAAGAAATATACTTTTTCATGGGTTTAAAAAGTTGTACTGTAAAAGTGAAAACAAGCTGACATATCGCCTATACCAACTAGTTTGTATTTTTGGTGTTTCGCTTTCCCGATATATTTGTATTGTGCGTGTATCTAAACATTATATCCTGATAGTTTTGGCCGGTATCTTGCTGCCACTTTGTATTCGTGGGCAAACCCTATTGGATACATTTAAAATTAAAGGCGCAAATGATGAACAGTTGCTTAACTATTATAAATTCTGGGAAGACAAGAATGACAATGCCTCGCTTAAAGATGTAGTAAATCTATTCAAGCAAAATCAATTTACTTCAGTTCATTCAGAAAACCCTGCATTTAACAGCGCCTATACTAAGTCAAGTTTTTGGTTTGTATTAAATATCAAAAACGACACAACCACTTCACTGAACCTAATGTGGAGTTTTTATAATAACGATATTGGATTTGTCATATATGAATTAGACTCCACACTTCAACCAACATTTCGTGATAGCCTGCAGGTTGAAAACACATTAGAAAATCGGAATATCCCATTTCGGGCGATGTCTTATCAGTTCGATTTACAGCCAAATCAAGGGAAACTCTTTCTTGCCAAGGTCTATAAGAAAAATACCGATTTTATCTATTTCATTTCGGATCTAAGTACATCAGAAGATATTCTCTTGTGGGAAAATCAATTTGCTTTCCTTTCGGGAAAGTATGTAGGTATTCTACTTGTAGTAATTGTATTTAACCTATTTTTATTTTTAATCTTAAAATCCAGAATTTATTTATGGCATACACTTTATTCCCTCTTTATTCTATGTTTTATATTTAGCGAAGACCTACTTGATGTGGTTTATTTACCAAGTTGGATATATACGTATTTCAACAAGATTACAAAAATGAATTTTTTGGGCTTTGCCATGATTTTTTTAGTAATCGTGAGTCAGGTTTTTACAGAATCTAAAATCAAACATCCAAGATTAGATATTGTATTAAGGTTTTATAAATTTATAATGATCGCCATTAATGTTTCTTTGTTTTTTGGATCGTTTCTTTTATACACAGATAATATTTTTTTAAGTCTATTAAGAAAATCTAATGATTTAATACTTTTTATTGGCGTTTTACTTGTTTTGTTTTATTCTATCAGTTCACTCGTAAAGAAAGATTATCGTTTATTGATATATTTTATTTCGTCTATTCTACTTTTAACATCTATTCTGTTATATTTAATAACAGATTTTTTTGGCTACCGACCATATTATTTATCACCGGGTAATATTATTGTAGCTTTTATTATTCAAACAATCTTTCTCTCACTTTATTTTATTTTAAAATTTAATAGAGAACAAAAAGACAACTATGTTAGCTTAAAAAAGGCAAATGCTGAAAATGAAAAATTAAGTGGCTCCATTCTTAAATTGCAAGAAATTGAGCGGAAACGTTTTGCTCAGGATTTACACGATGAGTTGGGCAGTAGCTTGGCAGCATTAAAATTAAGATTACAAAAAAGTAGTTTACCCAAAAATGAACTAACAGAGGTTTTAAAAATAGTAGATAAGGCCTCCGATGACACACGTAATATTTCGCACAATCTTATGCCTCCTGAGTTTGAACAAACAAACCTTGAAAGTTTGCTGATTGCTTATTACAATAGATTAAACACAGAATCAGATGTTCGGTTCCATTTTCACTGCATGGGTTATAAAAACATTTTTGGCAAGGAAAAAGAACTTATCATTTATAGAATTTTGATGGAATTAACGAACAACATCTTAAAGCATGCTAATGCCGGTGAAGCAACCATACAGCTTATTTACTTTGAAAAATATCTTGAGATGATGTGTGAGGATAATGGTATCGGTATGGTAGATAAAAAAACAGATGGGATAGGGCTAAATAATATCAACTCGAGAGTATCTTATATAAAAGGTGAAATAAAAATAGATACTACACAAAGCGGGACAACGATTATTATTAAAATACCTTATAATAAAAACACCAATGAATAATATTTCATTATTGATTGCGGACGATCACATGCTTTTTTTAGATGGTATCCGTCGCATACTATGTGATGAAGATAATATTACACTAATGGGTGAAGCATTAAATGGCAAAGGCCTACTGGATATGTTGCACAAAAACAAACCGGAAGTCATTTTATTAGACATCAATATGCCGGTGATGAATGGCTTTGATACAATAAAGTTTATTAAGATGTCTTATCCTGAAATAAAAATCATCATACTCTCTACATATAATGACGAACACCTCATTGAAAAAGCAAAGGGGCTTGGTGCTAATGGATATCTGTTAAAAACCGCAAGCAAGGAAGAATTGATTGAAACAGTTAATCTGGTAGCAAAAGGACATTCTTGTTTTCCATACAGGCAGCCCAATGCCAAGCAGTTATCCAATATGGATAATCGCTTTTGGGTTCAATACAGCCTTACAAAAAGAGAGGGTGAGATTCTTGAAAAAATAAAAGCCGGTCAAACAAATCAACAAATAGCCAATAGTCTCTTCTTAAGCATTTATACTGTTGAAACACATAGAAAAAATATTATGCAAAAGCTTCAATTAAAAACCACAGCAGCGTTGATGAAATTTATATTTGAAAATAATATATAGCCTACACCATAATATGATTACCTTTCCAATATGAAATTTTTATGTCTTATTTTATTCGTTCCCTTTCTTTCCTATGCTCAGGATTTCGATATTCTGATCAAAAATGGAAAAATATTAGATGGCACCGGCAATAGTTGGTGGTATGGTGATGTAGGTGTGAAAGACGGAAAAATAATTGCACTTGAAAGAAGTATTAATGGTACTGCAAAAAAAACTATTGATGCAACAGGTCGAATCGTAGCTCCTGGTTTTATTGATGTGCACACCCATTTAGAAGACGATGAAACAAAAGATCCGCAAGCCAAAAGTTTTATTTATGATGGTGTAACTACTTGCATTACCGGCAACTGTGGTTCATCCAATATTGACATAAAAAAATATTTGACATGGATAGACTCTTTAAAACTTTCTATCAATGTAGCTACACTAATCGGACACAATGATGTGCGCAAAGCAGTAATGGGCAGAGCTAATCGGGATGCAACTACAGAAGAAATGCAACGGATGGATTCTATAGTAGATAAAGCGATGCAAGATGGGGCAGTGGGTTTATCAACAGGGTTGATTTATATACCGGGCACTTATACTAAAACACCGGAGATAGTAGAGCTAGCAAAAATTGCAGCAAAATATAAAGGCGTTTACACTTCGCACATGCGTGATGAAGGCGACAGTGTTACACAGGCCATCAATGAAGCGCTTACAATTGGCAGAGAGGCAAAAATTCCGGTAGAAATTTCACACTTTAAATTGAGTGGGCAACAAAACTGGGGAAGAAGTAAAATAACCATTCCCATGATTGAAGCAGCAAGACGTGAAGGTTTGGAAGTAACCATTGATCAATATCCATACACTGCAAGCAGCACTTCTATCAGCACTTTACTTCCCGATGAAATACTTGCCGATGGGCAAGACTCTATTAAAGCAAGATTGCAACGTCCGGAAATCAGAAAACAAATTATCCAACACATTCAAACTCGATTGAAAAAAAGAAAACTGAAACATCTTAGTTATGCGGTAGTAGCTTATTACGATCATGACACTACATACAATGGTAAGAGTATAGAACAAATCAACCTGATGAAAGGCGGAAAGCATAATACAAAGGCCGAAGCAGAAACGGTGATGGATATTATGATGCATGGCGGAGCCAGTGCCGTATTTCATGGCATGAGTGAAGATGATGTAAAACGAATAATGAAATATCCGTTTAATATGTTTGCTTGCGATGCTACTATTAGAATTATGGGTGCAGGGATGCCTCACCCGAGAGGATATGGCACCAATGCACGAGTGTTGGGTAAATATGTACGTGAAGAAAAAGTAATTTCTTTGGAAGAAGCTATCAGAAGAATGACTTCATTACCGGCACAGAAATTTCAATTGTACGATCGTGGCCTTTTACGAGAAGGGTATGTTGCAGATATTGTTGTCTTTGATGAAAACACCGTTACCGATATGGCTACTTATGACAAGCCACATGCTTACTCAAAAGGTTTTGATTACGTAATTGTAAACGGCGCTATAACTGTAGAATCAGGTACACACAATGGAATAAGAGCAGGAAAAGCATTATATGGAAAAGGAGTACAAAGAAAATAGTTAATGTATTGCTGCAAGTATTAATAATTAATCAACCGCTGCACAGTTTCATCTAATCTTGCCTTTGCCAGAAAATTTTTTTCCAATTCAATATTGAATGGAATCGGTGTGTCTAAACTGGCACAACGCATCACCGGCGCATCTAAGATATCAAAACAATGCTCTGCAATCCATGCTGCTATTTCACCACCGATGCCACTTGTTAATGTGTCTTCGTGCAATAACAATATTCTTCCTGTTCTTTTTACTGCTTCACGAATGGCAATGAAATCCAAAGGTGCTAATGAACGTAAGTCCAAAATATCAATAGAAATTTCAGGATGCTCGGCAGCGTAATCATCTGCCCAATGCACACCGCTCCCATAAGTAATAATAGAAATTTCATCACCTGCTCGTACATGTTTTGCTTTACCTATTTCTATTTCATAATAATCGGGAGGAACAGGGCCGCTTACAGAACGATACAATGCCTTGTGTTCGAAAAACATAACCGGATTAGGATCATTGATTGCAGCAATGAGTAATCCTTTTGCATCCATTGGTGTACTTGGATATACAATTTTTAACCCGGGTACTTTTGTAAACCATGCTTCATTGCTTTGCGAATGAAAAGGTCCCGCACCTACGCCTGCTCCTGTAGGCATACGAACTACGACATCTGCATTTTGTCCCCAACGATAATGCATCTTGGCAAGATTATTTACGATCTGATTAAACCCAACTGTAACAAAATCTGCAAATTGCATTTCCATCATACTCTTATACCCTTCCAAACTCAAACCTAATGCTGTACCTACAATTGCACTTTCGCATATTGGCGTATTGCGCACTCTTTCTTTGCCAAACTCATTTACAAAGCCTTCGGTTATTTTAAATGCACCCCCATATTCTGCAATATCTTGCCCCATTAAAATAAGATTTGGATGTTGCTCCATTGATTGACGCAGGCCTTCACTTATTGCATCAATCATTCTCTTTTGTGGTGATAAAGAATCATCATCTGAGTTTATTGATGCGTTATCAATTACAAAATTTACAGATGTCTTTGATGCAAAAATATCTTCTATTTCTTTTTCAGTGTCCACCACCACAGGGCTTGTATTAAACCCAATAGACAATTCACTTTCAATCTTTTCTTTAAATTCTTCTCTTATCGCAGCAATCATTGTTTCATTCAGAATGTTTTGCTCTGTTAAGTATTGTTCATAATTTTTAATTGGGTCTTTTTCCTCCCACAAGCGAAATAAATCCTGCGGTACATATTTTGTTCCACTTGCCTCTTCATGTCCGCGCATACGAAAAGTCATACACTCAATTAAATACGGCTTCTGATGCTTGATACAAAACTCACGTACTCCTTTAATTGTATCATAAACAGAAAGCAAATTATTTCCATCAATCTGCACACCTTCCATTCCGTAGCCCTTAGCTCTATCTACTAAGCTGATGCATCGATATTGCTCATTCGTAGGCGTACTCAATCCGTAACCATTATTTTCAATAATAAAAATCACCGGTAAATCCCAAACGGCAGCCACATTTAATGCTTCATGAAAATCGCCTTCACTTGTTCCGCCTTCGCCTGTAAAAGCCAAAGCTACTTTATCATCCTTACGAAGTTTGTTGGCCAATGCTACACCATCTGCAATAGCTAATTGCGGACCTAAATGAGAAATCATTCCGCAGATGTGATGTTCTTTATTTCCAAAATGAAAACTTCGCTCTCTTGCATTGCTATAACCATCTTGTGCACCTTCCCACTGCTTCAACAATTTATTGAGCGGCATATTACGAGTAGTAAACACACCAAGATTACGATGCATCGGCATGATCCATTCATCTTCTTGCAAAGCCAAAGTAGCACCTACAGCAATGGCTTCTTGTCCAATACCGCTAAACCATTTTGATATTTTTCCCTGACGTAACAACACCAGCATTTTTTCCTCAATCATTCTTGGCCACAGAATACTTCTGTAAAAATGTACTAACTGTTCGTCTGATAAATTTTTTCTGTCGAATGTCATATCCAATGATTTTTTATACCACTACCAATTCATAAAACGCTTCGGGTTGAAGATATTTTTGTGCCAACTGCTGTATATCTTCTGCCGATATGTTTTTAATGGTATTAATTGAATCGTAAAAATATTGCTCTGTAAGATTATTTAATACGATATTTTTCCATCTGCCAATAATTTGAAACGGCCCATCCAAATCACCTAATATCATACCCATCATAAAATTTCTTACCAGCATCAACTCTTCTTCGCCTACGGGCACATCACAAAGCGTTTTCATTTCTTTATACACTTCTTCAATGGTCGCTTCGCATACATCTTTACCGGCTTCGGTGGTAATCATCCACGCTGTATCATGAACATGATTTTGAATAAAACTATGAATGCCATAGGTATAACCTTTGTCTTCACGAATGTTGCGCATCAATCTTGAGCCGAAAAATCCGCCCAATAAGGTATTCAACACCAATGCTTTTAAAAAATCAGGATGATGTCTGTTTGGAAAGTCGCGAGCAATTCTTATAGAACCTTGCACGCCATTTTCATCATTGATGATTCGATATTTTTTTTCTGTTGCCGGTTGAATAGCAATATTTTTAGCAGCGATATTTGACTGTTGTAAATCGCCAAAATATTTATTGAGCATCGTAGCAATATCTGCTGGCAGTTTTCCGGCAACAAATAAAATTGTTTTGCCTTGCTGGTAATGTTTTTTATAGAATGAAAGTAGCTGTTCTCTGGTCAGATTATCAAAGTCTTCAATGGTATTAAATTTTCCATAAGGGTGCCCTTTACCAAAAAGGCAAACATCAATTTCTCTTCCGGCTACAAAATCACTTTTTTTCAAATTTACTTTGAGCCGCTGCTTCATGTTTTGTTTATAAGTATCTAATTCATCTTGCGGCATTGTTGAATCTATTATTAACTCCTTCACTACAGGCAGTAATTCATGTATGTGTTTATTCAAACAATGTAAGGAGATAGTTGCCGTTTCATTATAGCAAGCACGATTTAAGTAAGAACCATAATACTCAAAATGTTCATTTATCTGAAAAGCATTTCTGGTTGAAGTGCCATTTCTTAATAAAAAATTGGTGGTGGCTGCTACTGTATTTTGCTCTTCAAACCAATTGCCTGCATTATAAACCCATTCAAAAGAAATGACTTCTTCCGCTCCGGCATTTATGGCATAAACTTCTATTCCATTATCTAACGTAAACCGTTCTACTTGTTTCAATTTCAAATCAAATTGAACAGCATCTACAATCTTGGGCGCATGTATTCTATCGGGCATAATATTTTTTTCTAATTATTGGACAAATAATATAATGTACTGCAATTTTCGTTTCTGAATATTTTTTTGCTTTCAGTTAAAATATCGTCGGCTGTTACTGCTGCATATTTTGCCAATTCATCATTCATCCATGCAGCATCGCCCAAAATTTCATAATAAGCAAGGCTCGTGGCTCTACTCATAATACTCATATCTTCAAAAGCAAGCATACTCTCCGTTTTGTTTTTTACTTTCTGCAATTCCGTTTCAGATACGAGTTCGCTTTTCATTCGTTCTAATTCTTCATCCACTGCTTTCTCTGCATCTTCCATCTTTACCCCTTTTACTAATTTGCCTTCTACCACTACAAGGCCTGCATCGGTACTACCCATTTGATGGCATTCAATGCTGCTAAATAGTTTTTTTTCTTTTACCAATTTCTGATATAACCTTGATGAGCCGCCACCACTTAGAATATCCGTAAGCAAATCTGCAACGTGATAGCTCTTATCTAAACGACTACCCATGTGCCAGCACTTATACAATGCATCCAACGGTACATCTGCTTTTATTTCCAATCTGCGTTCTTCATTTTGTTCCGTCTCTTGTGGCAAGTTGCGCACATATTTTTCGCCGGAAGGAATATCGCCAAACCATTCGTTGGCAAGTGCTTTCACTTTTTCTGTTGACACATTTCCCGCTACTACCAATACGGCATTCATCGGGCGATAATGTTTGAAGAAAAATTTTTTTACATCTTCCAGCGTTGCGTTTTCAATATGTGACAATTCTTTTCCAATAGTCATCCACCTGTATGGATGATTTTTATATGCCAGCTCTCTTAATTTGTGCCACACATCACCATAAGGTTTGGTGAGGTATCGTTCTTTAAACTCTTCGCAAACAACTTTGCGCTGCGTTTCCAAACTTTTTTCTCCAAATGCCAAGGACAACATACGATCACTTTCCAACCAAAATGCCGTTTCTAAATTTTCTGCCGGCAGCTGAATATAATAGTCGGTTAAATCATTGGTAGTGTAAGCATTATTTTCTCCACCGGCCATTTGCAGCGGTTCATCATAAGATGGAATATTAATAGAACCGCCAAACATCAAGTGTTCGAACAAATGTGCAAAGCCAGTTTTCTCAGGATTTTCATCTCTTGCACCTACATCGTACATAATATTCATCACTGCCATAGGCGTGCTGGTATCTTGATGTACAATCACTCTTAAACCATTGGCTAAAGTAAAACGGTCAAACTGTATCATAGGTAATTAAAATTTGTAAAATAAAGTTGGTAAAGGTACTTAAAATTTTGTGTGCGGCATTACAACAAAGTACTTACAAAATACTCTTTACTTTAAACTCTACTTCATTCAATTCGCCATTTCTACGATAGAGAATTTTTACTTTTTCATTAGGAATTTGCAGAGCTACTTTAAACTGATTCAAGTTTTGAGTGAAATTTTTATTAACAGCCAATACTTCATCGCCTTCTTTTAGTCCTGCCGCCTCTGCCGGAGAGCCTTTTGCCACATCGCCAACGATTATTACTCCATTTACAAGATATAATTCCAATCCCGAATAAGAATAATCGAAAGGTTCTGAAAACCGACTGTTCGGCATCAGATAAATATCTCCTTTGGGATAATTAAAGATTGTATTAAATCTTCGAAGAATGTCATTACCGATCAATCCGCCCATATAAGGATAACTTGTTACATCGTGTTTATCATCAAACACATGAACAGGCACTCGCTTGAAATGATAAGGGCCAATTCTTACTTCCTTCAGCAATGTCAAATCCATATCAAGTCTGCCGCCTAACCCTTCTCCTTCCTTTGACCAAAATTTTTTTCCTTTTGCAAACAAGCTGCTATCGTTGATAAACTCTTTGGATAGTAACATACAAACGCCAGCGCCTATATCAAATAAAAAACGAGTAGAAACAGAACGGTAATCCTTAACAGTTAAATTTTGTGCAACCAGCAAGTTCAAAGATGGTTTCAATAGATAACCGCCTTTCGGATATTTCAATTGCCCCGGCGCATAAAATGAAATTCTAAGACTATCATAATTCAACATTAAAATATAGCGACTGATTACTGAGTAACCGATAATGCCATCAATGCGCTCACCATAAACAGCATTCAGAATATCGTAATTATTTATATGGAAATTAAGTTTGTCGATGTCTAATCCGGGGAAATGCAAAGTTTGATTATACAAGAAACTTACTTTATGTGTACCTGCAATTCCTTTAATTGTTTTCTCTGTTGGTATAGGTTTTAATTGTAAATAATCTGCTGTTGTAGAATCTAAAGAGATGCCGCTACTACCGGTGTCTAATACAAAGTTTAACGTATCAGGATAATCGCCCAGTTTCGCCTGCAGGATAATAATACCTCCGGTAAGTTGTGTGAAAGGAACGGTAGTCAACAATTTTGCAGGTGGCTCTACAAAAACTTCTTGGGCTTTAATAAATAAAGAAATAAAACATGAAAAGAAAAATAATATCAACGCCTTTTTCCTCATTCAATTCAATTTAATTCGGTTAGTTTATAAAAACACATCAATATAGTTTAATTTGACTTAATAAAGAAAATTTAAGGCTATCAGCTTTTTGTTCGCTATTTAACTTTCGGGGTTCCGGCTATCCACTCCTACTCCGCCACAAGAGCCCGAGCACAAAGCCTTCAGCGGGGTATCCGTTTCTATCCGGCAGCTTTTGAGCAGGGGAATATCTATTGAGCAGGGTTAATAATTGTTTAAGGTTGTTGAAGATAGTTTAATTTGGGTTAAACGTTTCTGATTGTACGGAAAGGCGTATAGAATGTTTAAGGTAGTTTAAAATGATTTTATCTCATTATTTAACCAACAGGACAGACTACTTTTTAAACAAGCCGATGTACCATACGAACTAATAATGTTTTCACTTTTTTACATCCCCGAAGGATGTTGGCTTTGCCATGTCTGTTTTTGAAAAATTTAATCGCTATATGCAGCTATTGTATTAACTTAGATTAAATGTTCTTTAAAAAGTATTCAACCCGCTCACCAAAAACTGCGCTGACCAACAACTACAAGAATACTTTGTACCATACAAACAGCACAAACGTCGGCCAACGAAAATGTAAACCGACAAGCCCGCCAATATCTTTTAACCACGAGTTTTTTTAGGTGGGCTTGTCGGATGGTTTTATAAGAGTTGGTGACAATGCCAAGCGGCGACACACTAAAGTTTTACGAGACATTTTTATTTATTAACTTTAAACAACGGTTTATGAAAATCAAAAACACATTACGAACCATCACGACATGGACAATTACTGCCGGCCTATCGGTAATCTTATTTACCTCCTGTCAAAAGGATATAAAAAATGACAGCAATGTAACTGCACAACAAAAAATTCAATTACCATTAACTGCTAATCCGTACTCATTACGAAACGTACAAAAAGCACAACAAACATTATCTGAAAAAAATCAAGTTAAATCAAGAATTAACATTACCGGACTGCCCCAGTACGTTTACTTCAAATTTGACCCCAACCAGTTATCTCAACAGCTATTTAAGGAATTAGAAAATGATTCAACAGTTAAACTGCTTGATTTCCCTTTCGCTAATGCTGCATTATACAACGAAACATTTGCTCTTGACGAAGACAAAAAGAACCAATTAATAGATGGGTTTATTTATGGTGTCACCAATATTGAAAACACCACTTCGCTTCCACAACTTAGAAACGCAACCTCATTAACCAAACAATTTATTGATACACTTGGCTTAATCCCCGAAGAAGACACAGCCTTACAGTTTCAGGCTTATAGAGAAGCGGGAGCATCAGAAAGCCAGATTGAAGCGTTACGAATTTGTTTATTCAAAAGACCCCACGGATATGTCCGTTATTGGGATGAAGAATTACCAAATGGTTCAGGTGGTTTCGGAAGATTAGAACCTGTGAGAGGTATGCAGGTTTGGGGGTTGGTATTTGGAATACCAATTCATTCTTATACAGATGCAAACGGTAATTATCAACTTCCGTGGCGTTTCAGTGCAGGTACTATTATGGGTACACATGCCAAAAGTGATAGGGTAAATGTAAAGCCTTTTAATACTATTGGCCCCTGGTATCAGGTAATTCCTCAATTAATTATCAACTTCGTTGTTGGTTCTGTTCATATTAAAGGTTGGGTTGGCGCCTGCCAAATGAGGGATGATGTAAATTTTGATTTTTACGGACACACACAAGTACGTTATTGGAGCCAGATTTTAAACGGCTATTATTTTGACGATATTTATACTGCACAGGAAGGTATTTACAATGCTCCTAATCACATGATTTGTTATGCCCATTGGGCAGACAAAGGTGATTTCGGTAGTGCCAGTACACCGATGCTTTACCACGAAACCGGAGGAGAATATACCGACTATTTTCTTGAAAATCTATTGGAGAATCCTGTTACAGGTAAATTATTGGAGCTACTGCATGGCTTATTACCGGACATGACTTTTCGTGTATGTGGCAATACAGCTCCACAGCATTATAATTCAAGACTTGCTCAAACAGTATTTCATGAACTTGGCCATGCTTCTGAATATAGGAAATTGGGCTGGGGCTGGTATATCAGTATGTCGTGGGCAGAGAAAAGGCATTGGAAAACAAAATATCTCTATGGTGAACCGGGCGACAATGATAATTGGGGAAAGGTACAAGTTGGTGAAAGCTGGGCAGAATACATTGGAACAGAACATGCCCTTAAAAAATACGGGACAACAGGATGGAAATATAGCGAAATGCAAGGCAATTTCATTAACTACCCTTTTGCATTGGAATACGAGGATTGGTTTGACAATAACTGGATTCCTACAGGGATTTATCATGATTTAATTGACACCGATACAAATCCCTTTGAGTTTTGGGACGCTGTAGGAGGCTCAAGTATTCCATTAATGTATGCTGTTTTCAATTCAAACACCAACAACATGTGTGATTACAGAGAACAGTTTTTGTCAACCTATCCAGCATTTGACCAAACCCTAACAAGGAATTTATTTTCTCATTATCGTTTAGAATGTGATAAATAATTATTAAGCAGAGGGGCGTATTGCCCCTCTGCTTTTAAATTTTAATATTATGAACAAGAATATCTTTTTTACTTTGCTGTGTAGCATGTTAATTGGTTGTCATGGTGACCCGCCACCTAAAAATCCTGATGCTGATTATGTTAAACTCAACGCTACAATAAATAACAGCGCAGAAACTTTACATTTAGGGGACACTTTGAAAATTACGTTAACAATCCCTGACACATTGCAGGGTGTTAGCCAAAGAATTCCTGTCAGTTCATTACAAATGGGCTGGTATGACTGTACATTCTACATTGTGGACACAGTTACAAAAATTGGTACAAGAATTACGTCTTCCAATAATATATTTATTTCAAAAGGATCATTTGATGGACATGGTGTCTATGTTTCAACTGCAGCAAAGCCATACGAGGCAATTCTAAATCTTGTTCCCCCAACAAAAGGTGTTTATTATTTTCAGGTTACACCGCAACCCGGGGCTATCAAAATAAATAATTCTTATGAAGCTGGTTTAAGAGTAAACATTGCAACGCCAGACAAGCACTGGCTAATGTATAATAATTATTTTCCAGGCTTTTATCCAGGAGTAACTCAATTTGACAATAATGGTTACGCTTATTATTGTTTTCGGGTGTATTGACGAACGAGGCACATGCCACCTAACATGAACTGTGCATAAAACCAAATAAATTTTATGGTTTTTGTGAACAGTAATTGGGTTGATAAATAGTTCTGTTGGGGTCAGGGCTACAATAAAATCATAAAGCAGCTATAACACCCACTATATGGTCTATCTTTAAATATTCATTTATGAAGCAGCTATTCTTCAGTATAATTCTTTGTTCCTTATTCATCACTTGCAAGAAAAATAATCCAATTACCATTAACGGATTTTTTATTGAAAATAACCCTGTCTTTGGACGTTCTCAATTAAATTTTACAACTGGGAATTGGGTTATAAAAACTGAAACTGGAAGTAGTATCGCCGATACATTCAACTATTCAATCACTCAAACAAAAATAATATTAACACCCAATGGGGCAAATCAAGGTCATCAACAAGAATTTGATTTTGAAAAAGTTGACAACAATACAATTAGAATTCAAAATTTATATCCGAGTATTCCGGAAGCGACAAAAACCTATATGATTTATAAAAAATAAATTAGCTGCCTTAATAGTTTTTGAAGTAAAGGAAAGTAACAAAAATATGCTAATGCTCAATTGAAGGCTATCTTATGTCTGTATTTTGCAAATAGGTTGCCTGCAACCAATCCAATCATTCCCCTACTTTATATTCTTTGGCGTTGTACCTTTGCGCCATGCAATTAGAAGCGTTATATCAGAAAGCTGCTGATTTTGGTTTTCTGACAGTAGAAGAAGGTGTTTATCTATATCATCATGCGCCACTCACCGATTTAATGTTCATTGCTGATGAGCTGCGCAAAAAGCAAGTGCCACACGGCAAGGTTACCTGGCAGATAGATAGAAATGTAAACACAACCAATGTGTGCATTGCCAATTGTAAATTCTGTAATTTCTATCGCATACCCGGACACAAGGAAGCATATATAACAGATATGCCTACCTACAGAAAAAAAATTGAAGAAACATTGAAGTTTGGCGGCGATCAATTACTGCTGCAAGGCGGCCATCATCCCGATTTAGGCTTACAGTTTTATGTGGATACATTCAAAGCAATTAAAAATGAATATCCGCTTATTAAACTACATGCATTAGGCCCGCCCGAAGTTGCACACATTACTAAGTTAGAAAAATCTACGCACCGAGAAGTGTTGATGGCGTTAAAGGAAGCGGGAATGGATTCATTGCCCGGTGCAGGTGCAGAAATTTTAGTAGATAGAGTAAGAAGATTGGTGAGCAAAGGAAAATGTGGCGCACAAGAGTGGTTAGACATCATGCATGAAGCACACAAGTTGCATATTACTACCAGCGCTACTATGATGTTTGGCCATGTTGAAACCATTGAAGAACGTTTTGAGCACTTGGTTAAAATAAGAGAGGTTCAAAGCAGAAAACCTGCTGACGCCAATGGGTTTCTTGCATTCATACCATGGACTTTTCAAGACGTGGATACACTGCTGGCCAAAATAAGAGGTGTGCATAATCTTACTACTACAGAAGAATACATTCGTATGTTGGCACTCAGCCGCATTATGTTACCAAACATTAAAAACATACAAGCAAGTTGGCTTACTGTTGGAAAGCAAACAGCCTCTATTTGTTTGCATGCAGGCGCCAATGATTTTGGCTCCATTATGATAGAAGAAAACGTAGTGAGTGCTGCCGGCTCGCCACATAGATTTACATACAAAACCATTCAGCAAGCAATTCGAGATGCCGGATTTGAACCGCAATTGCGTACACAGAAATATGAATGGCGTGAAATTCCAGAAACAATTATAGAACAAGTAATAGACTATTAGGATTAAACAATGAATAAAAATTTTAGCTGGTTTAGAAAGATTGCGATTGCCGAAGGTATCTCTTTTGTTGTTTTACTTTTTATTGCAATGCCTTTAAAATATTTTGCACACATGCCAATGGCTGTAACCATTATGGGCAGCATACATGGTATTCTCTTTGTTGCATTTTTGGTTTTTGCCCGTGAAGTAAAAGTAGATTTCAAGAAATCGTGGAAGTGGGTTGCTATAGCCTTTTTAGCTTCCATTTTACCATTTGGCACTTTCTATATGGATCATAAGTATTGGAAAAATGAAGCGCCGACTGTATAAAATATTTTAGTTACCACAAAGGCATTAAGTAAGTATAAAGATTGTTCAATACATTGAATGTGTCACTTTGAAATCTACATCCCATTCTTACGATTATATTCTTTTCGGAAAACGGTAGTAATATTCTGACAGTTCACAATTCAGTATCTTTGATACATGCAGCACGTTGAACTTTTTAAAGAAGTATTTGAACCCGAATTGATCGAAGCTATCGATAAAAACGCACAATATATTTCACTTAAAGCTGATGAAGTAATGCTTGATGCAGGTCAAACCGTGCGAGCCTTTCCACTTGTTTTATCAGGCTTGCTAAAAATTTCCAGACCGGATGAAGAAGGAAAAGACTTATTACTTTACTATATAAATCCCGGTGAAAGTTGTGCCATGACATTTACTTGTTGTATGCAACAGTATCCGAGCGAAGTACGTGCAGTAGCCGAAGAAGATACGGAACTGCTGGCACTCCCTGTAGCGGTTATGGATCAATGGCTGTCTATTTATCCTTCATGGAAAAGTTTTGTAATGCGTACTATTCGCACCCGATTTCAAGAAATATTAACAACACTCGATCAGGTAGCATTTCAAAAATTAGATGAACGCTTAGTACATTATCTCAAAGAAAAATCAAAAGCGACAGGCTCGCCATTACTGAATATCTCTCACGAACAAATTGCTTCAGAATTAGCTTCTTCCAGAGTCGTTATATCACGCTTGCTCAAAAAATTAGAAAACGATAAAAAACTACTGCTTTATCGAAATCAAATACGATTGATGAAAGAACTGTAACATAAGTAACCAATACAAAAATGTATTGCTTGTAGCTTTGCTTTATAAATTTCAACTTTATGAAGCAGAATATGGGCAATGCAGATAGACTGATAAGGTTTTCGGCAGCAATCATTATTGCAATTCTATATTTAACGCATGTCATTAGTGGTACATTAGGAATTGTATTATTAGTATTGGCAGCAGTTTTCATCTTAACCAGTTATATCAAGTTCTGTCCGCTTTATCTTCCGTTTGGTATCAGAACAAATAAAAATCATAAATAAAATATTATGACACACGAAATCGAAACACAATGGATGGGTAAGATGCAATTCAATGCATTGATCAATGGTCATACTATCGTAATGGATGCTCCTGAAAGAGTGGGCGGAGAAGATAATGGACCAATTCCTAAACCATTTGTATTATCTGCATTATCCGGCTGCACCGGTATGGATGTTATTGCATTATTACGCAAGTCAGGAAAACAAGTAGAAGATTTCAATCTGAAAATAAGCGGAGAAATAAGCAAGCAGCAACCAATAGAATACACTTCTATTCACGTTATTTATGAATTTAAAGGATCGGATGAAGTTAAAGAGGCAGCATTAGAAGCAGTTACTGCTTCTCAAGAAAAAATATGCGGCGTGAGTTCTATGCTGAAAAAAATAATGCCTGTAACATGGGAAGTAAACTATAACAATGAGCAAATTTTTAATAACCAAAAAAGCAAAGAAGCAATTTTAAACTAAATAAATTATGTTATCATTTATAAAAAAATTATTCGGTGGTGGCCCTGCTGTTGATTATGCAGCATTAGTTCAAAATGGCGCACAAATTATTGATGTAAGAACGCCAATGGAATACAAAGGCGGACACATTAAAGGTTCGGTAAATATTCCTTTGGATAGTTTGCGTAGCAATTTTTCAAAAATAAAGAAAGACCAAGTAGTCATTACTTGCTGCGCATCAGGTATGCGTAGTGCTTCTGCAAAAAGTATTTTAAAATCAAGCGGCTATACCGAAGTATATAACGGCGGTGGTTGGATGGGCTTAAGAAATAAATTGAATTAATTAATATATAGCAGTTATTAATGAAACAAAGACTCACAACGGGCTGGAACTTTATGCGGATAATTTATCTGCTTGGTGGAGTTATGATGCTGATACAGTCAATAGCAGACAGTCAGTGGATGTTGTCACTTGTAGGTTTGTATTTTGTAGTGATGGGACTGTTTGCCCTTGGCTGTGCAGGAGGTGCTTGTTATATTCCTCCTGTTAATGCTAAAAATAATTCCGGCAATACGGAATATGAAGAAGTAAAATAATTAATATATGCAAAGCACATCTACAAAATCATTTTCAGACTTAATCAACACAAACAAACCGGTACTGGTTGATTTCTTTACTGAATGGTGTGGCCCTTGCAGAGTGATGGCACCTATTTTAAAAGAATTAAAAACTGAAGTAGGAGATAAAATTATTATTTTGAAAGTAGATGTGGACAAGAGCCCTGCTGCTGCACAAACTTACAATGTGCAAGGAGTGCCTACACTTATTCTTTTTAAAAACGGGAAGATACAATGGCGACAAGCCGGAGTAATCCCTGTTAATACATTAAAACTGATTGTGCAGCAATACCAATAAATTCAACTTCCTTACTTGCAAATAAATCTTTAATTTCATCAAAAATATTTATGAGATTTATTTTGTTTTGCGCAGCATTTATATTTTCAAGTTCGCTCATCGCACAGGATAGCATTTCTCGTCACTATAAAATTTATGATACTCGCATCAATCAATATGTTGGCATAGATCAAATAGTAGCTGATATGGCGAAGGCTGATGTTTTATTTTTTGGAGAAGAACATAATGATAGTGTTGGCCATTATTTAGAAAATAAAATATTTCAATCTCTTTATGCCGCTTATGGCAGTAAGCTCGCTTTAAGTTTAGAAATGTTTGAAACAGACAATCAGCTTGTACTCAATGAATACCTTACCGGAAAAATTGATGAAGCACGACTGAATAAAGATGCTCGCCTCTGGAGTAATTACAAAGACTATCGGCCAATGATAGAGTTTGCCAAACAAAATAATGTACCAGTCATTGCTGCAAATCCTCCACGTAGGTATGTGAGTATGGTTACCCGTCGTGGTATGAAATCATTAGATAGTTTAAGCAAAGAATCTAAAAAATTATTGCCGCCAATTCCTTATGACACATTGAGTGGCCGCTACCGCGAAAAGTTTATGAACACCATGACCGGTACACCTGAATCGGTAAGTAAGAATATTTATTATAGTCAAAGCCTTTGGGATGCCGGTATGAGTTACAGTATTTATAAATTTCTAAAAATGCACAAAGGCGATAAAATATTTCATTGTGTGGGCGGATTTCATACAGCAGAAAAATTAGGCACAGCTGCACAACTGAAAATGAGAAATAAAAAATTACGCATACTGAATATTGCTACAGTATCAGACGAAAACTTTAATAATCCTGATTGGAATAAGATTAGTGTATTAGGCGATTATATTTTACTTACAGACCCAACGGTTAAAAAAACTTTTTAGTAAAGGCTTTCTAGAGCACTATAAAATTTTCATCTTATGAGTTGTTTGTTTGAGCATTAAAAGAGCCATTAAAAACTCGTATATCTACTTTGAGAACATACGTGAAAGAATCATCCAATCGTTAAAATTTTGCTACTGCCTTTGAGTTATAAATTTTTTGCCTTATCTTCAAACTTCCCTTTTATCCATAACCCTTTTTAAAACAGAGATAATTATGAAAAACAGAGATACAATTCACGCACAGCAGTCGGCAAAAATTTATAGAAACAATTATAAATCATCTTTTAATTTGTTTCGCTTATTCAAATCGGTATTAGCAGTAATATTGGGTGGCTCAGCTACTGCATCTTCACACTATTATCGTAGATGGTAACTATTATTTTAGCCCAATAAAAAAAGTCCTGCCGACATAAAGCAGGACTTTTTCGTTTTATTGTTTGTGTGTTTTTTACATCATTCTCATATCACGCATATTCCTTTCCATAAACTTAGGCATACCATTAGGCATTCCTTGTGGTTGACTATTCTTGCCACCCATTTTATTCAGATTGAAAAGGAAGCTTACCATAAAGTATCTGCGCAATACCATACTGCGTACGTCTTCAATATAGTTGTCGCCTGTGTTACGAGTAATGCTTTGATTTTGATTTAATATATCATTTACCGAGAATTTCAATTCACCATTTTTCTTCTTGAATAACTGCTGACTGATGCTTGCATTCCACATTGGAATACTTTGATTAAATCCATCGGTACGTCCTGTGTTAATATAATAATCCATATTTGTAGATATCATCAATCCTTTCTTAAATCTGTAAGAAAAATCTCCTGAGTAAGTCTGTGTGAAGTAATGTGCGTTTTGAATCGGATTCACAGAATATTTTACATTATTATATGCCAGGCTTGCATTGAAAGAGATATCCCATTTTTCTTTCAGACTAAAGTTTGCCCCTGCAGTTTGTGTCAGCATCCATGTTTTACCTATATTCTTTTGTTTGTAAAGCATGCTTACATCGTTGTTATACATAGCAAGTGTAGTAAAGTTCAGGCTGCTCCCTTTTAGTTTTTTGTTTTTAAATGGCAAACCAAATGTTAGGAATGAACTAGCGTTATAAGCTCCATTCATATTAACAGGTGTTGAAAGCTGCACACCACGACTCAATGTATCAAGACTGTTTACAATTTTATTTCTGGTCAATCCGTAACTCAAATTTGCCGCCATAAACTGGAAGGTGGTCATATTAAACTTGTTGAAGTTTAAATTGAAATTATGGCTAAACTCTTGCTTCAAATCAGGATTACCTGTTTTTACATATAAAGGATTGGAAACGTCCGGCACGTTCTGCAATTGAGATATAGATGGCTGATTGGTACGGCCTCTGTAATTAAAACGAATACCTTTTGTTCGGCTTGGTGTCCAGTTAAAATTAGCTACCGGGAAAAAATTAGTGAAGCTTTGTTTTGTCAAAGAATCTTTTCCTGTTATTGCCAGATGGCTCATACTGTTGAGCGTAGAACGTTGTACTCCTACACCCAACTGATAATTATACTTCTGTGTTTGTACACGAAAGTTTGTACCAAAACGATTGGCGATATATCCGTTTTCAAAATTATTGGTCAGCATCAGATTAGGAATATCATACTTGCCACTTACTCCGTTGAAATTGTATGTTTCTTTATCAGAGGTACTTTGATTATTGGTATAAGCGTAATTAAACTCCATCACCTTATTCTTGCCAGCAGGCTCGGTATAAGAAATGCTGAGTGTATTATTATTTGAATGCGTTTGTTGTTCGTTTTCCTGATTTTGACTTCTGGTATTCAAAATAGTGCCGTCAGTTTTATAGAAGTTGATCGGTGAATTATTGTAGCCGCTTCCTGTACTATTACCGATAGAATTGTTCCAGCCTAAAGTAAGTGTTCTTCCTGCAGTGCGAAATCTTTTCCGATACAATAAGTTGCTATTCATATTCAACCCATCTCTTTTACTATTGTTGATACTATTACTGGATTGTGCCATATAATTGGTAGTAGCTGCTGAGTTTACAACAGAACTATCTTGACTCCATGTATCTGAATGTTGTAAAGTAAGATTGGTTGTTAATAAAAGAGAATTCATAGAATCAATTTGATATTCTGCACGAATATTGAAACGATGATTTTGATTATCAGAATTTGAAGAAGATGTTCCGCTTAAATAGGTTATTGAATCATTGGGGAAAAACGTTTGACGATAAGTACTCTGTCTGGTTTCTTTATGAGTGTTAGAAAAGAAATAGCTACCGCTAATTTTAAATTTCTTCCATTCATTGTTAAAATTCAATCCGGCAGATAAAGAACGAGTGATGCCTGATTGAGCTCCGCCAAACATTCCACCAAAACCACCGCCACCGCCACGAGTAGAAATCATTTGCATACCGCCGCCGCCAAAGCCGCCGCCGCCACCGCCACTGAATCCGCCACCACCGCCACGGCCGCCACCACCGCCGCCGCTCATAGCACCAAAACCACCCATTGAGCTAATGATATCGGAGAAAGAAAAACCTTGCTTATTTATATTATTAGCATTGAATAAAACAGATAATCTTTGATTACCATTAAATTTATTCAAGCTCATATTCGTTTCATAACGAGCGCCATTTTCCGACTCAGAGCCACCGCTTACCAAAAATCTACCAAATACACCTTTGTTTTTATCTTTCTTCAATACAATGTTTATAGATTTTGATTTGCTACCATCATCAATTTTTGAAAATTTTGCTTGATCACTCATATCATCAAACACCTGTACACTTTCCACCATATCAGCGGTAATATTTTTTGTTGCCATTTTAGGGTCGTTGCCAAAAAATTCTTTTCCGCCTACATACACTTTTTGTACCGACTCGCCTTGTGCAGATACATTTCCATCCTTATCCACCTGCATTCCGGGAATTTTTTTCAATAAATCTTCTACCGTTGCATTGGGTTTTGTTTTAAATGCATCAGATTTAAACTGAACTGTATCGTTTTTAATTACAATCGGCACGTCTGAAGTAACGACTACTGCTCCAAGTTCTACTACCTCTTTCTCCATTTTCAAATCGCCTAAATCCACGTTCTTATTGTCTGCTGTAACAGACACTTTTTTTACTATTGGTTGATGACCTAAGTGTGTTACCGTAAGTTCATAGTCACCCGCTTCCAATCCTTTTATTTCAAAAACACCTTTTTTATCTGAAATAGTATAAGCCGCTAAGGCTGAATCTTTTAGATTCTTTACGGAAACTGTAGCATCAACCACAGAATGCTTTGCGGAAGTGTCAGAAAGTTTGCCTTTGATGCTGCCATCCATTCTTTGGGCAGAGGCTGAAAATGCAAAAAATAATAATAAAACGGAAAAAGTTAAAAATTTCTTCATAATCAATTAAATAAGAGTACGAAAATAGACGTAATACGAAGCCCAAACCTTCGTTGGGTTGTTAAATAAATATAAAAGGGAGCGAAATGGCGAATAAAGCCGATGAACGGTTGAACAACTGCACATGGTTTCCGGTTTTTAATGAGTGTTTTAAAAAACAACCGCCTTTCATGCTAAAGGTTTTGCCTGAAAGCCAAATATACTTTGAGCCTGATGCAAGCGCAGTGTCGCATCGGCCGATAATGAATGAATGAGGCCGTGCTGGTGTATCAGGCAAAATGTGAATGATTATATTGAATTGAATGTTGCTGTGTTATTCGTTTACATCGTATCGGCGTTGCACGATGTTCAATTATACCGCATCGGGCGTTACTAATTCTTGACATAACCGCACAAGGCGTTGCCGTTGTGCTCAATATAACCGCACAAGGCGTTGCCGTTGTGCTCAATATAACCGCACAAGGCGTTGCCGTTGTGCTCAATATAACCGCACAAGGCGTTGCCGTTGTGCTTAATATAAACGCACAAGGCGTTGCCATTGTGCTCAATATAAACAAGGCTTTCAGCCTTGATCGATATTTTCAATTAGCGGAGTCATTGCCTGAAAGGGCAGCATATTTATAAATAAAATGAATAAGATAATCTAACCATTAAAATACGCTAACTAAACAAATATTCCACATCCTCTCGTGTCAATGATTTCACAAATGATTCATCATCGGAGATAATGTCTTTTGCCAGAGCACGTTTTTTTTCTTGCAGTTGTAGTATTTTATCTTCAATAGTGTCTTTACATATCATCCGATAGGCAAAAATATTTTTTGTTTGTCCGATTCGGTGTGTGCGGTCGATGGCTTGTTGTTCTACAGCAGGATTCCACCATGGATCAACAATATAAACATAATCGGCAGCCGTAAGGTTTAATCCTACACCACCTGCTTTCAATGATATTAAAAACACCCGTACTTCATCATTGTTTTGAAAACTTTGTATTGCTTTTTCTCTATCGGGTGCCGAAGTGCTTCCGTCAAAATATTCGTACTTCACTCCCAGTTTTTCTAACTTTTCTCTGATGAGTGCTAACATTCCCAAAAACTGAGAGAAGATTAATGCTTTATGATCTCCTATATTTTCTGTTATCTCTCTACTGAGTTCTTCAAGTTTTATAGAATGATTATCAAATTTTTCCTGCTCGTTCAGGATAGCAGGCGAATCACAAATTTGTCGCAGTTTCATCAATCCTTGCAATATAGTAAGCTGTGATTTTTGAATTCCCTGCGTTTCTATTGTACCAAGTATCTGATTTCTAAAATCATTTCGGTAAGCATCATAAATGCTCCTTTGCTCATCTTCCATTTCACAGAATAAAATCATCTCTTGTTTTTCCGGAAGATCTTTAGCTACTTGTTCTTTTGTTCTTCTTAATATAAATGGATAAAGAATTTTTTTCAAATGCTCTTTTCGATCTTGTTCGCCAAACTTATCAATAGGTATAGCAAACTCCTGTCTGAAAAACTCCATTGTGCCCAACATTCCCGGATTCAAAAAATTCATCTGCGCAAAAATGTCAAACGTATTGTTTTGAAGGGGTGTACCACTCATACACAAACGGTTTTTTGCATTCAGTAGTCCTGCAGCACGTGTTACTTTGCTCGAAGGATTTTTGATTGCCTGACTTTCATCCAATATCACATAATCAAAATTTACGTTCATCAACAGTTTTATATCACTTCGCAATGTGCCATAGGTTGTAATAGTAACATCATGATTCAGTAATTCTTCTTTTATGCGTGTGCGCAATGGGCCATGATGAATACGATATGTAAGTGCGGGTGTAAACTTTTTTATTTCGTTTTCCCAGTTATAGATTAGTGTAGTCGGACAAACCACCAAAGCTTTAATCGAATCATTGGTTGCTCTGAAATATTCTAAGAATGAAAGCGCTTGCACTGTTTTTCCCAAACCCATATCATCTGCAAGTATGCCACCCCATTTTATTTCTTTCAAATAATTCAACCAATGGTATCCGGATACTTGATAAGGGCGGAGAATACTTTTCAAATGCTCCGGTGGTTCTATTTCACGAATATTATTAAATTGACGCAGGCTATCGTATTTTTCTTCTAATTGTACAGCCAGTTCTTCCTCATCACGCATCATATACAACTCATCTACCACACTCGTATGGTAGCGGGAAAGTTTTAATGAATCCGTTTTTCCTTCACCAACTCTGAATAGTAATGAGTATTTTTTCAGCCATTCTTCGGGAAGAATACCAAGAGAGCCATCGTTTAACTGAACAAATTGTTGCTTATTGGCTAATGCTCTTTTTATTTCTGCTACAGTCACTTGCTGATCACCAAACACAATATCAATTTTTGCATCAAACCAATCTGTATTGCTACTGATAAATATTTTTGTTTGTGGCTTTGCTGTATTAAAGCGAAAATTTTTCAATGCTTCAAAGCCAAATACCGGTGTTTTCATTTCCTTCATCGCATCTACAAAAAGGAAAAACCAGTTATTCTTTAATACATCAGTTCCTTTCAATGCTAACGAGCCACTGTCGGCATCATAAACAAAACCGGAATGTAGGTTTTGTAGTTTTTGTATAAACTCATTTTCCTTCTCACGATTACGATGAACAATAACTACCTTATCGCCGACAGGAACAACCACTTCATTACGGTCTTTTGCTTTAGTTGCATATCCTTTGTAGGTAAAAGAAGGTTGAAACACCAGATACTCTCCTTTTTCTACTAAGTATAAATTAACCTCAGGATTGCCATCTTTGATTTCTGATACAATTGATTTATCAAAATCCACTTGATATTCTTTAGTAAGTGGCAACAAGAATTGAGTTAGTGTTTTACTCCAGTCTTCTTCTTTAATGTTCATTTTACCGGTTGGTAAAAACTGTTCTAATAAATCAATCACTTCACTGTTTTTCCATAGCCATGCTTGATGGTTATATAAGAAAAAAAGCGGGCCGGGGCTTTCATTGTCTTCCAAATCATATTCTATAGCTCCGGCTTTAACACGACAATGAATTATGTATCCACCATTTTTCTTGACATTAAAACGAAGTTCTGCTTCTTCTGTTTGCAACTGCAGTTGTACTAAGTTTGTGCTTTTGAAAACTTTCTTTTCAGGCAGTAGATATACAAATGGATTATCTACCGATTCATTGAAAACTTTTTTCAATTTTGGTAAAAGATATTCGGTAATCAATGCTTTGGTCTCCGCTGGCAGTTCATCGTTTTCGTGATGGATAATATTTTCCCAAATTCCGGAGAAAGGAGAATTTCTACTTACATATTTATCTATCTCGCCATCTTGCAGTTTGCGAAGCATGCTCAACAAATCTTTATCACCATCGGATAGTTGATCTGTATTTACATAGCGAGTAATATCCGGCTTTTCAATTTTGCCCAGCAGTGTATCATTTTTTTCATTGGCTTCGCCCAATATCACATCCACCGAAAAAAATGGGTATGAATTTTTATTTAGATTAAATACAACACCTAATTTTTGTAAATATTTAGATACGGTCTTTTCTGCAACGATCACTTCTTCTACCTTTTGTTCTTCTTTTTCATTCACGGGCAATAATACCGGTCGTGATGAAGGAAGAGGAGCAGCCACTCTTTTAATAGAAGTGTCGAGTACTCTTAAAAATGGTTTTCCTTCTTTATAGGCAAACTCAAACTTTCCTTTCAAATCGTCTTTGAGCGAATAGCCGTAAGCTTCTAATAATTTGTTCTTCTCTTTATCCCAGTTACGAATTGAATCAAAATAACCGGAGCCAAAAGTATTCAACAGTTGTAAGAACACAATTACTTTAGGTAAGCAAAGAGGATGTTTTTCATCTTCGTAATCACAACTGGTATCAAAATTGCGTTCTTCATTTTTACGAATGAAAACTTTATACTCCTCACCATTTAGTTTTACCGTTGCTTTTACGGTTTCATTTTCTGCAAAATCAATTATTGCTTTATGACTGCGTAAAAATATTTCTGCATCTTCTATAGTTTCTTTGGCGGTAAATAATCGTAAGCTTTTTAAATCAATCGTTTTCATTTTTACCACCGTATGTCGCTGATCATATTTTATTTCATCGGATTGAAGATGCCCACGATCCATCAGTTCTTGAAGTTGAAATAATGCAGCTGCTTCATGTCGACATATATCACCCAGATTGTAAGGGCATCCGCAACGCAATGTCATAGCCTGCGAATCTTTAAACTTCTGAATATATACTTTGTAAAACGTGGCATACATATCATCTTTCACTCGAAAAGAAGCGGTGCCAAATAAATCATCATACTCCGTTAATTCCACATATCCTATCGAGTGGATCTTTTTTCCACGTCGTATTACTTCATCCGTTCCGTGTGTGTAAACGTATTTTATAAGGTGCGGTAGAGCCAAAACAAGTAATGATTTTAGATTTCAAATGCGGATTCTGTTCAAAAAAAAGCAACAGCAAATATAAACATTTAAGGAGTGTTTTCTCTTTCTATTAAACAGAAAAATAAAGAAAATTTTATCAGCAATTATCTTGAAGAAAATAAGTAACTTGTGCGGTTTTTTTTAAACTGAAAACATCAGTCAATCTTTGATATAGATTATTTTCTTACTATCAATTTTCCATCTGAATAAACAGGCAATACATTCGCAATATCCGGCGTCAGGCAGTATTGTATATCTTCAATTAAGCCGAATCGTTCTACCAAGCGATGATAGTGTGTCATCTTTGGTGCAAACTCAATCAACTTGTTTTTATACTTTGAATATAAAGTTTCTGCCATCAAGGAGCTATCACAATGAATCGTAAAGTGTTTTTGTATTGTATGTATCACTGCTCCGGCAAATAGCGTGTCTTCCAGATTAAAGCGATCTTTCCAACCGGCACAGCCCAGCACTACATTTTTATTTTCAGCCATTAAATAATCACAAACAGCCGATAGATTAGGAAACGAACCGGAAATAATGGTATCTGCGTTTTTATCAAGTGCCATTTGCAATAGCCTTGTACCATTAGTAGTAGTCAATACCAATGTTTGATTTTCTATAAACGTTCTATTGTACTCCAAAGGAGAATTTCCGTGTTGCAATCCTTCGGCTATCATACCGTCTCTTTCACCTGCAGCGATACCGCTTATGTTTTTACTTATTTCAATAGCCTTTGGTACGGAGTCAACCGGTATCACGCATTTTGCACCATTATACAATGCAGCGGCAATGGTAGAAGTGGCACGAAACACATCAATAACAACCACAACACTATTGCTGAGGTCGTACAAGTGTAATAAAGCCGGTGATATAGAGGTGTGTAAAGTAGGCTTGTTATTCATATTATTATTCAAATAAAAATAATTCTTTTAGCGGTTCAGTATTATTTTCCATCTGCTGCCTTCGGCAATTTCTTTTATATACCGGGTGCGATGCTCCAGCATATTTTTTATATATTTTGTAAGATGTAAGGAGTTGATCCATTGCCCCAAGATTCCATAAGGTGATTCAAAATGAAAATATTCAATCATTAAAGTTCCATTTTCGCAAGGCTTGAAATAATGTTCTTGTTTCATTGATTTAAAATCGCCTTGTAATTGTTCTACGTTAAACATTTCAGGCGTCTTCATTTCAGTGATCTTTACTCGCAATAACCGGTTTTTGAAAAAGTGTTTCGCTTTCCAAGTAACAGTTTCATCTTTACCAATCAAGCCCATGCGAGTGCCGGCCACAGCATCTTCATTATAGGCAGCCATTGATTCTTTGTGTAAACCGATATGCCTGCAAAGATCAAATACAATATCAGCCGGTGCTGCAATAAATGTTGTAAGATGAATCGTAGGCATTAGAAATTTCGTTTTAAAAATTATTTACACAAAATCTCAATCACTATTTTATTATGCAAAAGGCATTTTTACCACTTTTGCTTTCAGCATTTTATCTCTTACCTGAATAAATATTTCTGTATCAATAGCAGCAAAAGACGTTTGTACATAACCCAAGCCGATTGCTTTTCCCAAACTTGGCGATTGTGTACCAGAAGTAACATGGCCAATCATTGTACCCGAAGCGTCTTTTATTTCATAACCGTGACGAGGTATTCCTTTATCAATCATTTCGAAGGCTGTCAATTTATTTTTTACACCCTCGGCTTTTTGTTTCGCAAAAATTTCTTTAGAAGTAAAGTCTTTGGTGAACTTGGTAATCCAGCCCAAACCGGCTTCCATTGGCGATGTAGTATCATCAATATCATTTCCATAAAGGCAGAAGCCCATTTCCAAGCGAAGTGTATCTCTTGCACCTAAGCCAATTGGTTTTAAACCTTGTGGTGTACCGGCTTCAAAAATTGCATTCCAAATCTTGTCTGCATTACCATCTTTATCTTCAAAATAAACTTCCACGCCACCTGCACCGGTATAGCCTGTGGCACTGACTAATACATTTTCTACTCCGGCAAAAACACCTTTTTCAAAAGTGTAATACTTCATTCCGAGCAAATCCATATTGGTAAGTGGTTGCAATATTTTTGTGGCATTTGGCCCTTGTATCGCCAGCAATCCTGTCTTTGCAGAAACATTATGCATCTCTACATTACTCGTATTATGTTGTACTATCCAGTTCCAATCTTTATCAATGTTGGAGGCATTCACCACCAGCATATACACTTTGTTTTCTTCTATACAATAAACCAATAAATCGTCAATGATACCGCCTTTGTCATTGGGCAGGCAACTGTATTGTACTTGCCCTGCTTTTAATTTCGCAGCATCATTGCTCGTCACTCGTTGAATAAGATCCAATGCGTTTTCTCCTTTCAAAATAAATTCGCCCATGTGGCTCACATCAAACACACCTGCATTTTTTCTTACCGTGTTATGTTCTTCATTAATTCCGGTGTATGAAATGGGCATATTATATCCGGCGAAAGGCGCCATCTTAGCACCAAGTGCAATGTGTTTGTCAGTAAAAGGAGTATTCCTGATTTCCATAAATTGATTTTAGAGTGGCAAAGGTAAGCGAATAGGCTTTGTTGCTGAAATATGGAAAGTAAAGAACTGATAAATTTTATCAGCAATAATATTGTTGTGGCAATCAAGAATAAATGTAGAATATGGTGCTGTATTCTGTTTTCAAGACGAAATAAACGTTAATCTGTCTTTTCAATTTCAAAAAGCATTTCCACTTTCTTACCCAATACGGTTGCTAATTTTATAGCCAGCGTAACAGAAGGTGTATATCGACCAGTTTCTATAGAGATGATGGTTTGTCTTGAAACATTGACCATCTCAGCTAATTGTACTTGCGTGAGTTCTTTTTTAGTTCGCTCTTCTTTTATATTGTTTTTCATAACTCACTTAGCCGATTAATTTTAAAATGCAAAACATAATTGAACCGCCCAATAAAGCAAAGCCAAAATAAGAGAATTGTAGTAATAAAAAATAGCATGAATCCTTCTGCACCAGGCTCTTTGAATATTAGTATAAATAAAAAGCTAATGATGATAAAAATAATCTGGAAGAGTGCAGCAAATTGAAAACTGTCAAGTCTAGTTCTTTGCACCATTTCATCTTCTATTTTTTCTTTGGAAAATGTAATAAAATAAATTCCGGTAAGGAAAGAAAAGAAAGATATAATAGCAACACAGATATTCACAATATGATACGCTGAATGGCTTGAAGCTTCAGTACTTTCTCCAAAAAGAAAAATCAAAAACTTAGAAACAACACCCATTTGCATACAAATCCAAAGAGCTAAACCTATCGGAGCGATAAATACACCGATTTTTTTAAAGCGATGTGGCAGCAAGTATTTCATTTCGGTAAAATATTTTGTTCAACACAAATGTAAAGCATACTTTACATTCAGCAAAAATATTTTTTACCAAAACAATATTCAAAAAAGTATCTACATTGTTTATCAGTCTTTGGTAAACAATGTAATATTTAATCGTTTCTTTTTAAAATCTTAAAAATTATTCGCTGCTACTAAATTTTCGAATGTTATGCACGAGTATAAAATTTGACTTATTGCAAAATATTAGCCGGCGTTTTCTTTCTGTAATTACTTACAAAGCAAAAATGTTTTATGTATTTCACAAAAGCTCTTAAACCCGGTTCAACATCTTTATCTCAACTTGTTTTGCTTCTCCTCCAATTCTTGCAGCTCCTTTTTCTTTTGTTCTATAGATTTAATTAAATTCAAACTATCCTGTACTTTTTGAATTATTTCTTTTTGCTTATCGTCAAGCTCGGGTAGTTCTTTACGAGAATTATCTTCTTTACTCACCAATCTGCCATCTGCCGACATTGTATATGCAACGCCCGAATGAAAATAATGTAAATCATCTTCGTCTTCATCATCACTTATCTCTACATCCTTTACCCACCCATTTTTGTTGCGAGCTACTTTCATAGAGGCATAGATTACATTTAATTTTTTGTTGACAGATGGGTCAAATAAAATTTGCTTTCCTGCCGGTACCAAAATTTCTACTTCCACATGTTGCCCGCGATATTTACTATTTTTATCTACTGTAAAACTATTGGCAATATCAAGTAACGAATCTTTTTGCATTACAGAAAATCCAATTTTTTCGGCACGAGCGATAGCTTCTGCATTTGTTTTGCCAAAACTATATTTTTGAACGGAAACATGATACAATAGATTGGGGCTTAGTTTTATTTTAAATTTTATTGCGCCAATTTTTGCGCTGTCATTAGTTATATCATAACCCTTTCTTCCATCACGATTAAACCAATTGAACCCTCCGGAGTAAACAATACCCGGTTGCGTTACGGTAACAATCAATTTATCATTTTTCGGTTGCAAGATTTCTACAGGATTATCGGTATGTTCAAGATATCTAAAATCTTTTACAATCGTAGCGGCAAACAATGTTGCACACACCCAACCCAATGCCCATAATCCGCCAAATGTCCAGCCGAGGTAATTACTTTTTGATCTTGTTTTAGTAATACGACGAACTAACCAAACGATAAAGGCCACCAAAGGAACAATCAGAAAAAACACCAATGTGCTCCACGCAAGCACTTGTTGTGTTTGGCTTGTCCATAAATAGTTATTCACCGGCGACCAGATAATGCCACTAAAAATTAAAGATATGATTGCTACAAAAAGAGTAAAAGCTACTGATCCTAATATAAAAAGCAGGAACACATTAAAAATCACTCTGAAAAGATGACCAATGCCGCTGCCACTTCTTCGCATTGTATCATTTACATCGGAAGCAAAAGCTCGACCTTTAGTATTGGTAAACTCTTTCGCTTTGTTTCCTAAATTTTCTGCCGATTCTTTCACTTCATTTCCCCATGATTTCATTCGCTCCTTTACATTGCCCATTCCTTCACGTACATTTTGACGTATTCTATTGATGTCAATTGTTTCGCCACGCATTTCCATTTTTTGATAATCGCTATTTGCTTCGGGCAATACAATCCATAAAATAATATAAGTGATAATAAATGTGCTCGTAAATGATCCAAAACCTACATTCCAATAAAAGCCACCACCACTATGCCAACTGAAAATGTGCAGCATACTAAATAGTGCCGATAGAATAATCGGTGCGGCAAAAATTAACCGAATCGTACTGGCGCTTTTATCAAAATAAGCAGCTATACCTCCGGCAACACCGCCCAAAATTTTATCATCCGGATTACGATACAATCTTTTTCCCGGAGCAGTATCAAGATCTTTGGGAGGCAACACAATCCATAATACGATATAAGCAAAGAAACCAAATCCAAAACCACCAAAGGTGATGATGGCAAACAAAATGCGCACTATTGTAGCATCAATATTCAAATATGCTGCAATGCCACTGCACACACCTCCAATAAATTTATCATTGGCATCGCGATACAGTCGCTTACTCTTTTGCTGCCGATAATAATTATTTTGTTCATGGGTAGTGTGGCTCGTATTAGCACTTTCTTCTTCGGCAGCTTCAAAATCTTCTACTCGTCCCATTGAAGTAACAATTTCATCTACGTCATTTTCGGTAACTGCATCGGCGCCTTTACGAATTTTTTCATTCATCAATTCTGAAATGCGACTTTCAATATCATTGATGATTTCATCACGTCCTTCTTCATTGGCAAAATAGCGGCGCAGGCTATCGATATACTGCTGTAGCTTTTCATAAGCAGCATCTTCAATCGGGATTACTCTACCATTCAAGTTTATATTTATTATCTTTTTCATTTCGTACTTTTTAATTGATTCGTGTGTGTTGGTTTTTATTTTTTAGTAAGTGTGTTTACTCCGTTTGCCAATTCATTCCAGGTTTGTTCCAGCTCTTGATAAAAGGTTTCTCCTTTTTCGGTAAGAGAAAAATATTTACGTGGCGGACCTGAATTACTTTCTACCCAGCGATATGTAAGCATCTCTGAATTTTTTAAACGGGTGAGCAACGGGTACAACGTGCCTTCAAAAATTTGCAGATTTGCATTTCGCATTTCTTCTACTATATCGCTTGGGTAAGCCTCGCCGCGGCGAATGATGGAAAGGATGCAAAATTCAAAAATCCCTTTGCGCATCTGGCTTTGTGTATTTTCAATGTTCATGTATTATGTCGTTTTCAATTACGGCACAAAACTATATAAAATATTTAGTACTTTGCAATACATAGTACTAAAATAATTTTTATTTTACTTATTATTATTTGATTATCAATACATTATAAATTTAAAAAAATTTTTAAAAATATAATTTTTGATGGCGTATTGGCAAGAAATGAGCTATCTGCAACTTTATTAGCTTCCTACTCACTTGAAATTTTGATACATTGAGTGGATAGTTTTTTGCTATCAAATTTGACGAACCGAACGCTTTGAATGAACAAGCAAATGCAATAAAATAAATAACTAAAAAACCCCCACTGCACAAGAAAAATGAAAGAATGTTTACGCCAACTCTTTAAGAAAAACCATACTTTAGGCACCTATCTTTGAGAACTATTATCTTTTAAATGGCAGAAGCAAAAGCAAGAATTAAAATTAATAAACTTTTAGAGGAAGCTGGTTGGCGTTTCTTTGACGACAATGGTTTGCCTGCCAACATCGTTTTGGAGAGCAACACCAAAATTGTACGAACACAAGATTTTGTGTCCCAACAGATGAATGAGTTTGGCGACAACTTTGAAAAAACTTCAACCGGTTTTATTGACTACTTGCTTTTAGACAGCAAAGGTTTTCCGTTGGTGGTTTTGGAGGCGAAGAAGGAAGAAATAAATCCACTGTTTGCCAAAGAACAAGCAAGAAAATATGCAACGGCACAAAAATGCCGTTTCGTAATTCTGAGCAATGGCAATCAACATTATTTATGGGATTTGCAGAGAGGAAATCCAAACATCATTTCAAAATTTCCGACTCCTGAAACAGTTGGTGCTTACACTTCTTTTGTTCCGAACCCGAATAGTTTGGTTGCTGAAAAAGTTGGTGAAGATTACATCGTTACCACTCAAAAACCTGATTATGCAAAAGACCCAAGATGGATTGATGAATCGCAACGCAAAAATTATCTGGAAGAAAACAAACTTCGTTTGTTGCGGAAGTATCAGGTGAGAGCCATTGAAAGAATTCAGGAAGAAGTGCAGGAAGGTAAAGACCGCTTTCTTTTTGAGATGGCAACCGGAACGGGAAAAACTTTGACGGCAGCAGCCGTTATCAAATTGTTTTTGCGAACAGGAAATGCCAGACGGGTTTTGTTTTTAGTTGACAGGTTAGAATTGGAAGATCAGGCATGGAAAAACTTTGTAGCGTATTTGAAGAACGATTATCAATGCTGCATCTACAAAGAGAATCGTGACGATTGGAGAAAGAATGAAATTGTTGTTTCCACCGTTCAGTCATTTTTATTCAATAACAAATACAAACGAATTTTTGCCCCGACAGATTTTGATTTAGTAATTTCAGACGAAGCACACCGCAGCATTGGCGGAAACAGCCGTGCAGTGTTTGAATATTTTATCGGTTACAAATTGGGCTTGACAGCAACGCCCAAAGATTATCTCAAAAAAATAAACCCCGACAAACTGAACGAGAAAGACCCGAGAGAATTGGAAAGAAGAATGTTGCTTGACACCTATACTACCTTCGGTTGTGCAGATGGCAAACCAACTTTTCAATACTCTTTATTGCATGGTGTGAAAGACGGTTTTCTTGTCAATCCGATTGTGGCTGATGCAAGAACTGAAATCACTACACAGCTTTTATCGGATGAAGGTTATAGTGTTACCACCACCAACGAAGAGGGAAAAGACGAAGAAGAAATTTTTAGTCACAGTGATTTTGAAAAGAAATTCTTTTCGGAAAACACAAACAGAATTTTCTGCAACACTTTTTTGAAGAACGCTTTGGTTGACCCTGTTACCGGTGAAATCGGAAAAACGATTGTGTTTTGCGTCAGTCAAAATCATGCAGCGAAAATCACACAGATATTAAATGAGTATGCTGATAAAATGTTTCCGAATAAATACCAATCGGACTTTGCCATTCAGGTAACTTCAAGAGTACAAGAAGCACAACAGTTCACCATCAATTTTACCAACAACAAACTTAGCGGAACAGGGAATTTTAATCCGCTTTATAAAACAAGCAAGACAAGAGTTTGCGTAACCGTTGGCATGATGACCACAGGTTACGATTGCCCCGACTTGCTGAATGTTTGTTTGATGCGCCCCATTTTTTCACCAACAGATTTTATTCAAATCAAAGGCAGAGGAACACGGAAGCATAATTTTTTGAAAGATGTTGTAGATGTTGGGACACGTCATGACGTGTCCCAACAAACCGATTGCGACAAAAAGAATTTCAAACTCTTTGACTTCTTTGCCAACTGCGAATACTTTGAAACAGAATTCAACTATGATGAAATTTTAAAACTCCCACCAAAAGGCGAAGGAGGCGGAGGCGATGGTACGGGCACGATATATCATGTCCCGACAAATTACGACAGCACATTGCACGACCCACTGAAAACAATGGTAGTGAATGAAATTGGCGTTGAAGGAATGAAGATTGACAGAATGTATTTTGACCGCTTTGAAGAAAAAGTAAAAGACGATGCAGCAGTGCAGAAGATGATTGAGCAAAAAGATTTGGAAGCGATTGAAAAATATATTCTGCAAAACATTTTTGAGAAGCCCGAAGATTTTTACAATCTCACCAAACTGCAAACGGCAGCAAAGGTTGACAGAAAACTAACACTTCGTGAAATCATTGAAAAGATGCTTGGTTTCATTCCGTATTTCAAAAGTAAAGATGAATTGCTGGAAGATGAGTTTGAAAAATTTGACAGCAGATATTTACCTGACGAACAAATTTTTTCTTATGCAAAAAATTATTTCAAGAGCTACATCACCGATAAAGAATTTCGTGACATTATTGAAAACAAAAATTTTGCTTTGCTCAATACCAATCCAAACGGAGAAGTGTTTCGCAAACTCACACCCGAATTGCGAACACTTATACCTGCCTACATAAAAGAAAATATTCAATTAAATCAATATAATGCATGAGTAAAATTGAATCAATGATGAATCCGAAGGACTTAAATATTTGTAAAAAACAAATTGCGGTATTTATACGACCCTTTCTGGGTCGCATGTTGGCAATGGCAATCATTTCTACAAACATTAAATCCCTTCGGGGCTATAAATAAATCTTTAACGATGCCGGGAACATTTTCACAGATATACATTCAAGTTGTGTTTGCAGTTCAAAACCGTGAATGCATGATACAGTCCTCTTGGGAAGAAGAACTGTATAAATACATTTCAGGTATTATGAAAAATAAAGGACAAAAAATGTTAGCCATTAACGGCATGCCTGACCACATCCATTTTTTCTTTGGAATGAAACCATCCTGTTGTTTGTCTGATTTAGTCAGAGAAATAAAAAAATCATCAAACGATTTTATTACGGAGAAAAAATTTTCAAAATTCAAATTCAATTGGCAGGAAGGATATGGAGCATTTTCATACAGTCATTCACATATTGATTCGGTGATAAAATATATTATGAATCAAAAGGAGCATCACAGGAAACACACATTCAGAGATGAATATTTAGATTTTTTGAAAAAGTTTCAAATAGAATTTAAAGACGAATATTTATTCAAATGGATAGAATAAGGAATCCGAAGGATTCAAATGTTTGTAGAAATGAAAATTGAATTGGATAAAATGAATCGGAAGGGGTCAAATGTTTGTAGAAAAAGGAATGATGAATTTTACAAGACCCTGAAAGGGTCAAATGTTTATAGAAATTCATTCGCCATAATTTATACGACCCCAAAGGGGTCGCATGTTGGAGGGGTTTTTGGTTTTTATAAACATCAAATCCCTTCGGGATTAACCATCATTTTCCCGACAACAGGAAAATGGGGTTCAAAGGAAAATTGTTTTGCGAACCCGAAGGATTCAAATATTTATAGAAATGAAAATTGAATTTGATAAAACGAACCCGAAGGGTTCACATGTTTGTAGAAAAACAAATTGCGGTATTTATACGACCCCTTCGGGGTCGCATGTTGTGTGTGATGGCTTCTTCTATAAACATACAATCCCTTCGGGATTAACAATCATTTTCCCGACAACAGGAAAATGGGGTTCAAAGGAAAATTATTTTGCGAATCCGAAGGATTCAAATGTTTGTAAAAATGAAAATTGAATTGGATAAAATGAACCGGAAGGGTTCAAATGTTTGTAGAAAAAGGAATGATGAATTTTACAAGACCCTGAAAGGGTCAAATGTTTATAGAAATTCATTCGCCATAATTGATACGACCCCTTCGGGGTCGCATGTTGGAGAGGTTATTGGTTTTTATAAACATCAAATCCCTTCGGGATTAACCATTTCCCCGACATCAGGAAAATGGGTTTCAAAGAAAAATTATTTTGCAAATCCGAAGGATTCAAATGTTTGTAGAAATAAAATTGAATTGGATAAAATGAACCGGAAGGGTTCAAATGTTTATAGAAAAAGGAATGATGAATTTTACAAGACCCTGAAAGGGTCAAATGGTTATAGAAATTCAATCTCCATAATTTATACGACCCCTTCGGGGTCGCATGTTGTGTGTGATGGCTTCTTCTATAAACATCAAATCCCTTCGGGATTAACCATCATTTTCCCGACAACAGGAAAATGGGGTTCAAAGAAAAATTATTTCGCAAATCCGAAGGATTCAAATGTTTGTAAAAATGAAAATTGAATTGGATAAAATGAATCGGAAGGGGTCAAATGTTTGTAGAAAAAGGAATGATGAATTTTACACGACCCTGAAAGGGTCAAATGTTTATAGAAATTCATTCGCCATAATTGATACGACCCCTTCGGGGTCGCATGTTGTGTGTGATGGCTTCTTCTATAAACATCAAATCCCTTCGGGATTAAAAAACAAAATAAAAAAATGTTAGACAACGAAACCAAACGAAGAATTGATACAGCCCGTGATATTCTGGTGGGCAAAATTCCCACGCCCCAACAGCAGGTGGAGCAAATCACCATTGCACTCATTTATAAATTTATGGATGACATGGATAAAGAATCCATTTCATTCGGTGGCAAGCCATCCTATTTTATTGGCGATTTGGAAAAGCATAGTTTCACCAATTTGTTTGCTTCAAATGTTGGTGGCAAGCAACGCTATGATTTGTATGAAGAAGGTTTAAAAAAATTAGCCATTCATCCGAGCAAAGATTTTCCTTCCTTCTTCCGTAAAATATTTGAAGGTGCAAAAGTCCCTTACTCCGATATTGAAACACTTTCTCTCTTTCTTAAAACGATCAGCGATTTCACTTACGACCACAGCGAAAAGCTCGGTGATGCATTTGAATATTTGCTTTCGGTGTTGGGTTCGCAAGGCGATGCAGGACAGTTCAGAACACCACGACACATTATAGATTTCATTGTAGAAATTATTCAGCCGAAAAAAACAGAAACCATTTGCGACCCCGCCTGCGGCACAGCAGGCTTCTTAATAGCTGCATACAAGCATATTATCAATCAGCACAAGAAGCCAATTAAAAATTACGAATTAAAAATTACGGAGCCATCCGAAAACGCAATTCGTAATTCTCAATTCGTAATTGATTTGACGCCTGACGATAGAAATAAAATGACCAAGAATTTTGTGGGCTATGATATTTCGCCTGATATGGTGCGGCTGAGTTTGGTAAATATGTATTTGCACGGCTTCACCACACCCAGCATTTATGAGTATGATACGCTTACGAGTGAAGACCGTTGGAGTGAATACTTTGATGTGGTGATTGCGAACCCGCCTTTTATGACACCGAAGGGAGGAATAAAACCGCACAAAAAATTTACGGTGCAGGCAAACCGCAGCGAAGTGTTGTTTGTGGATTACATAGCCGAACACATACACCCCGCCACAGGCAGGGCAGGCATTATTGTGCCCGAAGGAATTATTTTTCAGAGTGCCACCGCTTACAAAGCATTGCGGAAAATGTTGGTGGACAAAAATTATTTGTATGCCGTGGTGAGCTTGCCGGCAGGCGTTTTTAATCCTTACAGCGGAGTAAAGACCAGCATTTTGCTGATGGATAAAACCCTGGCAAAAAAAACCGATAAGATTTTGTTTGTGAAAATTGAGAACGATGGTTTTGACCTTGGTGCACAACGCAGAGAGATTGACAAAAACGATTTGCCAGAAGCGTTAAACATTTTGCAGCAATACAAAGAAGCATTGTTGAATAACACACCGTTTCCATTCAATAATTCATCAGAAATGAATCCGAAGGATTCAAATGTTTATAGCAAAACAAATGATGCGGTTAATCCGACTCCTTCGGAGTCACAGGTTTATAGCAAACAACAATCAAAAGGCAATACGACCCCTTCGGGGTCGAACCTCATTCATCCAACATTTTCTATAAACATGAAATCCCTTGGGGATTCTCAAATCCTGTTGGTAGAAAAGAAAAAAATTGGAGAGAAAGAAGATTACAACTTATCCATTGACCGCTACCGCAGCAATGAAAAATTACGAATTGCGAATTACGAAATGGTGAGGTTGGGTGATGTTTGTGATTTTGTTGGAGGTTATGCATTCAAAGCAACAGATTTATTGGATAAGAAAATTGAAGGTTCGCTTCCTGTAATTAAAATTGGGAATGTCAGCAAAGAAGGTTTTATTGATTTAAGAGAAACACAGTTCTATAAGTATGATGACTATCTCAAAAAATATTTGATTGAGAAAGGCGATACGCTAATTGCAATGACAGGAGCAACAGTTGGGAAAGTTGCGGTTACTGATTTTGATAATTTGCTTTTGAACCAACGAGTTGGTTTGATAAAAGCAAAAGGAGATTTGATTGATAAAAAGTATTTGAATGCTCATTTGCTTAATGAGAGGTTTTACAATTACTGTCAACTAACTGCTGGCGGTGGTGCACAAGGAAATATTTCGCCAACAGAAATTTTAAATTTTGAAATCCCTCTCCCCCCAATTTCCATCCAACAACAAATCGTTTCCAAAATAGAAAGCTACCAAGCCATCATCAACGGAGCAAAGCAGGTAGTAGAAAACTACAAACCACAAATCAATTTCAAATTACCAATTACGAATTACGAAATGATGGAGTTGGGGAGTGTGTTGAATTTTATTGGAAGTGGTGCAACTCCATTAGGTGGAAAAGAAGTTTATAAGAGTGAAGGAATTCTTTTCATAAGAAGTCAAAATGTTTTATGGGGAATAGAAGATTTTTCTGATGCTGTTTTCATTGATAAAAAAACTCACGATGAAATGAAGCGAAGTCAAGTCAAACAAAATGATGTTCTGCTTAACATTACTGGAGCATCAATAGGTAGGAGTTGTGTTTTTGAAGAGACATTTGAAGCAAATGTTAATCAGCATGTGACTATTTTAAGAGCAAAGAATGTAGTGCTTCCAAAATATTTAATGCAAATACTTCTTAGCTCAAATGTTCAAAATCAAATCTGGTCAATTCAATCAGGAGGAACAAGACAAGCTCTGAATTACCAACAAATCAAAGAACTTCAAATTCCACTTCCCTCACTTTCCGAACAACAAGAAATAGTAAAGCAGATAGAGAAAGAACAAGCGATAATAAATTCAAACAAACAACTCATAGAAATCTTTGAGCAAAAAATAAAAGAGGAAATAAATAAGCTGTGGAAAAATCCCGAAGGGATTTAATGTTTATAGAAAAATGACAGGATTGAGTGATACGACCCCATCGGGGTCGCATATTGTTTATTCATCATCATTCTACAAACATGCAACTCCTTCGGAGTTAAAATCGGCAACGAACAACCCATCGCCTTTCACGAGCAAAAAATAAAAGATGAAATCAATCAACTGTGGAAAAATCCCGAAGGGATTTAATGTTTATAGAAAAATGACAGGATTGAGTGATACGATCCCATCGGGGTCGCATGTTGTTTATTCATCATCATTCTACAAACATGCAACTCCTTCGGAGTTAAAATCGGCAACGAACAACCCATCGCCCTTCACGAGCAAAAAATAAAAGACGAAATCAATCAACTGTGGAAAAATCCCGAAGGGATAAAATGTTTATAGAAAAATGACGTGATTGATTGATACGATCCCATCGGGGTCGCATGTTGTTTATTCATCATCATTCTATAAACATACAACTCCTTCGGAGTTAAAACCGGCAACGAACAACCCATCGCCCTTTACAAGCAAAAAATAAAAGAGGAAATCAATCAACTGTGGAAAAATCCCGAAGGGATAAAATGTTTATAGAAAAAATGACAGGATTGAGTGATACGACCCCATCGGGGTCACATATTGTTTATTCATCATCATTCTATAAACATACAACTCCTTCGGAGTTAAAATCGGCAACAAAAAACTCATCGCTCTTTACAGGCAAAAAATAAAAGATGAAATCAATCAACTGTGGAAAAATCCCGAAGGGATTTAATGTTTATAGAAAAATGACAGGATTGAGTGATACGACCCCATCGGGGTCGCATATTGTTTATTCATAATCATTCTATAAACATGCAACACCTTCGGAGTTAAAACCGGCAACGAACAACCCATCGCCTTTCACGAGCAAAAAATAAAAGATGAAATCAATCAACTGTGGAAAAATCCCGAAGGGATTTAATGTTTATAGAAAAAATGACAGGATTGATTGATACGACCCCATCGGGGTCGCATATTGTTTATTCATAATCATTCTACAAACATGCAACTCCTTCGGAGTTAAAACCGGCAACAAAAAACTCATCGCTCTTTACAGGCAAAAAATAAAAGATGAAATAAATAATCTGTGGAAAAATCCCGAAGGGATTTAATGTTTATAGAAAAATGACAGGATTGAGTGATACGACCCCATCGGGGTCGCATATTGTTTATTCATCATCATTCTATAAACATACAACTCCTTCGGAGTTAAAACCGGCAACGAACAACCCATCGCCCTTTACAAGCAAAAAATAAAAATACGAAATCAATCAGATGAGGAAAAATCCAGAAGGGATTTAATGTTTATAGAAAAATGACAGGATTGAGTGATACGACCCCATCGGGGTCGCATATTGTTTATTCATAATCATTCTATAAACATACAACTCCTTCGGAGTTAAAATCGGCAACGAACAACCCATCGCCCTTCACGAGCAAAAAATAAAAGATGAAATCAATCAACTGTGGAAAAATCCCGAAGGGATAGAATGATTATAGAAAAAAATATACGCTTTAACAAAATTCAGTAGCGATAAGTCCCTTTTACAAATAATTTATTTCCCGACATTTGTCAAAACAATTAAATGAAATTTTGTTACAGCTTTCTAATTGCTTTTTTATTGTGCGGATGTATCAGTAGCTACAAAGCTCATATAAAAGATTATCATTTTAAAAGTGCAGACAGCAGACCTCATTATAATGATTTAGATTATTGGGCAGCGCACCCCTACAAGCACGATCCTTCTGACAGTGTTCCCAAATCCATACACGATGATTATCGAGATTCGCTTGTAGATGTTTTTTTTCTTCATCCCACTACTTACACCGAAGCAAAAAAGGGAAATAATGCAGCAATCGATGATGCTACATTGGCGGCAAAAACAGATTACCTCAGTATCTTATATCAAGCAAGTGTATTTAACAATCAATGTAGAGTGTTTGCGCCGAGATACCGACAAGCACATATCAGCAATTTTTTTACAAAAGATACTGCTGCTGCAAAAAAAGCATTTGATACTGCTTATGAAGATTTAAAAACGGCTTTTGAATACTATTTGAAAAACTGGAATCAGGGCAGGCCGATTATAATAGCCGGTCATAGTCAAGGTGCAATGCTCGCTGAGCGACTATTGAAAGAGTTTTTTGAAGATAAAATGCTACAAAACAAATTAGTGGTGGCTTACTTATTTGGTTGGCCTATTGCAAAAAACTATTCTACTGTTTTTACCATCTGTGAAGATTCTTTGCAAACAGGCTGCTTGTGCAGTTGGCGCACACTCAGAAATGGCTATGTACCAAAATATTTAAAAAACGAAAAGGGAAATGCGTATGCTACCAATCCACTAAACTGGACAACAGGCGATTTATATGCTGCACGCAATGAGAACAAAGGATCGGTATTAAAAAAATTCAACAAGGTTTATCTGCACACCACCGATGCGCAGATTAAAAACGGTCTTTTGTATGTGCACAAGCCAAGGTTTCCGTTTAGCTTTCTATATTTTTCAAAAAATTATCATCCGGGCGACATCAATCTCTTTTATGTAAATCTGAGAGAAAATGTAAAACAACGTATTGGCGCATTCTGGAAATATTGATATAAGGATTACGTTCATCGCTGATTATCTTCGTAATAGAAATGGAGACAATCAACCAGTCAAGGATAATCCGAAATTTTTTTTCAATGAGTTTTGTGCAAGGCATCACTGCTTTGTTTCAACTGATTGTTGTTCCTTATGTAATCAGTAAAACAGGAATAGAAAATTTTGGAAAAATCGCAGTCGCACAAGTTGTGATGTATTCCTTAGCTACTATAGCCGAGTATGGGTATGCTCAATATGGTACAAAACAGGTTGCGCTTAACAGACATAACACCAGCAAACTTTCTGAAATATTTTATTACGCCGTTTATACTCGCATTATTTTAACGGTTGTATGCTTATTGATTTTATCTTCATTCCTGCTCATCCCATTTGTTCAAAAAAATCTGCTCTTATATTTTTTCTCTTATGTATTTGTACCAGGTCAGGCATTGCTGCCTTTTTGGTTTTTTCAAGGAATGGAAAAAATGCATTGGACAGCATTCTTTACTTTGTTATCCAAAATCATCTTTGTATTGTTGGTCTTTATATTTATCCAACAACCGCAAGATGCTGTATTATATCTACTCTTTATGGGCGTAGGTAATTTAGTAGTCGCATTCGTTGCTTCTTTATACATCATTAAAAAATATAGAATAACGACTTGTACATTTTCATTTCAACAATCAATAGCTATTTTAAAAGAAAATATACCGCTCACCACTTCTAATCTGATGATGAATTTTATGCAATATGGCGGTTTGTTTATTCTTCGTCTCTTTTCCAATGATATTGTAGCAGGCTATTTCAGTGTGGCAGAAAGAATCTATTTCGCAATGAAACAGGTGGTTGCTGCATTTGCACAAACAATTTATCCCAATATCTGCCGCTGTGCAATGCAAGGAAAAACAACTTTAAAAAATTATTTGTCCAAAATATTTAATCCATTTTGGGCACTTACTACATTGGCAAGTATTCTGGTAATTATTTTTGCTCCATGGATCATTCATTTCTTTTTACCCACACACAATACTGAAGCCGTTTTTATTCTACGCATGCTTTGCATTGCTCTTCCGATTGTGTGTTCCAATATTCCGGGATCATTAACTTTGTTAGCACTTGATAAAACCAAAAGTTATTTGAGCATTTATCTTTTGGGGTTTTTGATTTTTATAGTCGCCAATATAATCTTAGCTGCCATTTTTCACATTATGGGCACTTTAGTTGCTATTTACATTACCGAAATATTTATTGCTATCGGGTTTACTTATCTCTTGATGAAGGCATTAAAAAATGTGCCGCCTGAAAATCAGTAGCTTTACTGATAAGTGTCAGCCCTATTCCAGTATAATAAAATAACTTTACAGTAATAAAACATCAATTATGAAAACGATTATTGTACCTACCGATTTTTCTCCTATAGCTGTCAATGCCATGAACTATGCAATAGATATGGCTAAGTCTATAAACGCAAGTCTGCTATTGCTGCACGTTTATCAGGTGCCGGTTACCTATACAGATATACCTGTTGTAATGATTTCGGTGGACGATATTCGAAAAGGTGCTGAAGAAAAATTAGAACGAGTAAAGAATGAAGTAGAACACGTTACTTCAGGTACGGTGAAAGTTTATACTGAAGCAAGAATGGGCAATGTTGCAGATGAGTTGGAAGATTTATGCAGTAAGATTTCGCCATTTGCAGTAGTGATGGGCACTAAGGGCCATTCCGGCTTGGATAGAATATTATTTGGCAGCAATACTTTAGCAGCTATTAAACATCTTACATGGCCTGTAATCTGTGTGCCTCCCGGAAAGGAATATGGCAATGGCATCAAACAGGTTGGCTTTGCATGTGACTTTAAAGAAGTTGTAAAAACTACTCCTGTAAGTGTGATTAAAAATTTTGTACAGGAGTTTAAGGCAACACTGCACGTTTTGAATACCGACTTTCACAATAAGCAATTTAAACCGGAAACACCCGAAGAGTCAATACTGCTACATACAATGCTGGAAGACGCAAAGCCTGTCTATCATTTTATCCAGCATCATGATATTGAAGATGGTATCAATCAATTTGCAGAAGAGAATAATCTGGATATGATTATCGCTATACCTAAAAAACATAAATTATTAGAAGGGCTTTTCAAGCCGAGTACTACACGACAGTTGGTATTTCAATCTCATGTGCCGGTGCTGTGTGTGCATGAATAGCGAGAAAAAAATCGGAGCATAAATATCAGAATTTTTATGAAGTTTTCGTTAGTGTATTCATCACCGTTTGCACCAGCGAATGTTCAAACCCTTTTTGAATGAGGTAGTCAATCGTTTTTTTCTTTCTAATCAAATATTGGAATTGTTTCAAAGCATTGTATTTATCTCCGGCTAATTTTTTCAACACTTGCTCATATTCCTCTTCATCAATCTGCTTTAATGCTTTTTTGACACAATATTCAGAAACTTGTTTTTGCTTTAGTTCATATTTTATTTTCACTCTGCCCCATTGTTTTTGCCGCCATTTACCTCCGGCATAAGCCATTGCAAAACGTTCTTCGTTCAGGTAGTTTTCTTCAATCAGTGTTGCAATTATTGTATCATGTTCTTTTTTCCAAACACCAAGGCTGTAAAGTTTTTCAATCACTTCGCTATGACATCGCTCTTGATACGCACAATAGTGCTTGAGTTTTTGAAGGGCTTGCTCTTTGGTAAGTTGCTTTTTATACACTTTGTAAAAATAAATAAGAGAATCTTATAAAAACGGGTTTTAAATCGGTGAAATTTGGAAATTAGTACATCCATACAGGTTTATTTGAAGTTGGAATAATTAACTAAAATAAAACGATTAATAAACTCTGTAAGTGTTCGTTTTGAATCTAAATTTGCCGAATGTCTAATGTTCAATTCAGATCTACGGAAAAATTTCCGCCGGTAGTAAAAAACCTGATCATCATCAATGTATTAGTATGGTTGGCTCAGATTACGTTTGACCCAAAATATAATATTACGATGAAAGGAGCTTTGTGGCCGATAGATGCGCCTTACTTTAAACCGTATCAGATTATTACCAGTATGTTTATGCATTCGCCTTCATTTGAAACATTTTATCATATTCTCTTTAATATGTTTGCCTTGTTTATGTTTGGCCGCATATTGGAAAATGTTTGGGGTGGAAAAAAGTTTTTACTTTTTTATATGCTCTGTGGCATCGGTGCATCGGCTGCACATTTAATCATGCAGCAAATATCAGGAGGGTTTGCACCGGCTATTGGTGCTTCAGGTGCAGTAATGGGTGTATTGGTTGCTTTTGCATTTATATTTCCCAATACTTTGTTGATGATTATTCCTATTCCGATTCCGATCAAAGCAAAATGGGTAGTGTTGGCATATATCGCACTTGATCTATTTGGTGGTTTTGGTGCAATGCAAGGTGATGACATTGCACATTTCGCCCACTTAGGAGGCGCACTTACCGGATTTATCATTTTACTTATCTGGAAAAAAACAAATCGCAGAACATTATATTGATTGAATCAGCAACCATGAGTTACTCTGAAGAAAAAGAACACAGCCCAATCACATTTGGTGAAAGCGGAAATCAATTAGTTTTATTAACCGCTTTTGCACTAATCAGCTATGTGCTGCTGGCATTTATGAAGATGATGTGGCTATACCGTTTTCCGCCGGATATAGCGATTGGATTATATTATAACGATATTTACAATCAGTTTGCACTATCCAATAAGCTGCAAACTTTATTACAAAGGCCTTGGACAATACTTACATTTATGTTTGTGCAGAACCAAATATGGGAAATCATAACCAACTTACTTTGGCTTTGGTGCTTTGGATATATTCTTCAACAGAAAGGCAGTAATAAAAAATTATTTCCCTTATTTATCTATGGCTCCATTGGCGCTGCTATTCTTTTTCTTTTTGCATATCATTTTATTCCATCGCTATCTACTCCCGGCAGTACGATTATGGCTGCAGGTACATCGGCCGGTGTAACGACTATTGCGATTGCTACTACTTTGCTTTTTCCAAAATTTAAAATATTTCCAATGATAGGTGGCGGTATTCCTATCTGGATACTTACCTTACTTTATATTGCTTCTGTTATTATTACGGGATATGCAAACACCACTTATCTCATACTTATAGGTGGCGGTACACTTACAGCAATCGTATATTTTTTATTTTATCGTTCAGGATACGATTGGGCAATCGGCATGAATAAACTTTTTGATTGGGTTGGAGATCTTTTTAATCCAGATGCACCATCAAAAAAGAAGAACATGAAAAATGAATTATTTTATCATACGGATAAAGAACCTTTTATCAGAAAACCCAATCCTACGGAGCAACGAATCAATGCAATCTTAGATAAAATCAATCAACAAGGAATGGCGTCTTTGACCACCGAAGAAAAAGAGTTGTTGAAAAGTAGCAGCAATTCCAATAAGTAGTTTGAAATGCTTCAACATTTTTTATAATTTGCATTGATGTCCAGCAAGCTCCGCCTTTACACCAAACGTTTTTTTATATTCAGCAACATAGTTGTAGTCATTATTTTTTTATTGGCATGCATTGCACCGTACCTTAATCCACAGCAATGGTGGATTATTTCATTTTTAGGGCTCGGCTTTCCTATTCTACTTTTTTTAGTGACCCTATTTATGATTGCATGGCTTATTGTACTCAAGCCTCGATTATCACTTATTTCAGCAGCAGCACTATTATTCGGAATAAAAAGCATCAGTGTGTTTTTTGCTTTTAACCGACCTTCTGGTTTTAATGAAACAAAAGCACCCAATACTATTCGAGTTGCAACATGGAATGTGGCTCGGTTTATAGAATTAAAAGTGAGCAATAATAAAGGAAGTCAGATTAGGCAAAAAATGTTTGATCAAATCAAACAACAAAATGCAGATATCCTTTGTATGCAGGAGTTTCATACAGCCAATAATATGCGCCCTGAGTTTTATGACAATATAACACCCATTCAAAAGGAATTGGGTTATCCCTATTATTACTTCTCTTTTGATACCGATGGTGATAATTTATTTTATAGCTCAATCATTTTCTCCCGCTATCCCATTATAGACAGTAGTTCGGTACGCTACCCAAGGCCAACACTTACGGATGTATTACTACGTGCTGACATAAAAGTGAATAATGATACAATCAGTGTTTATACCACACACTTACAATCGCTCCAGTTTGGAAAGGGTGATTATCTCAGTATGCAAAAAATAAAAGAAGGGGATAGTCTTTTAGCCGGATCAAGAGGCATTTTAGGAAAAATAAAGCGAGGATTAATTGCCCGTAGCATTCAAGCAAGGGTGGTAGAATCGGTATTGGCAGTAAACCCACAACCTGCAATTTTTTGCGCCGACTTGAATGACATTCCTAATTCTTATACTTATCGGAAAGTAAAAGGGAATATGCAAGATGCTTTTTTAGAAAAAGGGTTTGGCATTGGCCGTACTTTTACCGGCATCTCACCCACATTACGCATTGATTATATTTTAGCCGATAAACGTTTTGCTATTAAACAGTTTAAACGTGTTACCAAAAAACTATCCGATCATTATATGCTGGTGGCAGATGTGGAATTGAAAAAATAGTTTTTGAAAATTGAATAATAGTGCCTTCTTACTCCTTGCCTGAATCTTATCTTTGCACGAATGAGCGAACTGAAAGTATATAATTCCTATTCGAGACAAAAAGAAGTATTTGAACCTATCACTGCAGGCCATGTAGGCATGTATGTATGCGGGCCTACCGTTAGTGGCGAAAGTCATTTAGGGCATGCGAGACCTTATATCACTTTTGATGTAATCTTTCGTTATCTACAACATCTTGGCTATAAAGTACGCTATGTACGCAACATTACCGATGCAGGCCATTTTGAAGAAGAGGGAAGAGATGCAATAGATAAAATTTCATCCAAAGCCGTTTTGGAAAAATTAGAACCAATGGAATTGGTAACCAAATACACCAATTTATTTCATTGGGCAATGGATCAATTCAATACGCTGAAGCCAAGCATTGAACCAACGGCAACAGGCCATATTGTAGAGCAAATTGAAATGATTAAAGCGATCATTGATGCAGGTTATGGTTATGAAGTAAATGGTTCTGTTTATTTTGATGTAAAAAAATATGCCGCATCACATGATTATGGAAAACTAAGCGGTCGTGTGCTGGATGACTTGTTGGCCACTACAAGAGAATTGGAAGGGCAAGAAGAAAAAAGGGAAACCGCTGATTTTGCTCTTTGGAAAAATGCTGCACCGGAACATATCATGCGTTGGCAAAGTCCTTGGGGTGTTGGTTATCCCGGTTGGCATATCGAGTGCTCGGCCATGGCGACAAAATATCTGGGAGCAAAGTTTGATATACACGGCGGTGGTATGGATTTATTATTTCCACATCATGAAAGTGAAATAGCACAAAGTACTATTTGTAATCATACAGCACCTGTTCGCTATTGGATGCACAACAATATGATTACGATTGATGGAAGAAAGATGGGCAAAAGCTATAACAATGTAATCAAACTGACCGAATTATTTAGCGGCACTCATCCTTTATTAGCAAAGGCTTATCATCCGATGGTGATTCGCTTTTTTATATTGCAAACACATTATCGCAGCACACTTGATTTTAGTAATGAAGCATTGCAGGGTGCAGAAAAAGGTTTGAAACGCCTTTGGGATACCTATGAAAAATTGCAAAAACTCGAATACATTGATCAGGACAATGTTGTCGATAAAGAATTAGAAACTCGTATCACTAAGCAGCTTGCAGAATTTGACGAGTTTATGAATGATGATTTCGGCACTGCAAGAGTATTGGCCAATATGTTTGAAATAGTTCCGGTAATCAACTCAATGAATGACAAAATAATCCCCATTGCTTCTATCAGCAATGATGTATTTGTACTGCTAAAAGAAAAAATGAAAACCTTTGTTGAAGACATCTTTGGTTTAAAAGGTATCACAGAAGCCGACAATGAAAAACTACAAGGAGTAATGGATTTGTTGATAGAGATTAGGAAAGATGCAAAAAGTAAAAAGGATTTTGTAACCAGTGATAAAATAAGGAATGAACTTACCAAACTCGGTATTACATTGAAAGATGAAAAGGGTGGAGGAATGAGTTGGAATATAGAGTAGCAGTTTTATTGTCAGCGTTTTAATTATAAATTCTTCGGAATGAAATATGCAGCACATCTTTCAAAAGATAAGCATCTCAAAAGATTGATGAAAGAGCATGGTGTATTATCACTAAAAAAGAAAAAGAATCTTTATCTCTCTTTGTGTTTCTCCATAATGAGCCAACAGCTCAACACTAGAGTAGCGAGCATCATTAAACAACGCTTTCTTGATTTATATGAGGGAGAACCTACTGCACAACAGATAGTCAATACTTCTTATGAAACACTTCGCTCCATTGGATTGAGCAATGCAAAAGTAAATTATGTGCAAAATGTTGCCCGCTTTGAATTGGAACATGGGATGGCTTACTCCAAATTGAACAAAATGGAGAATGAAGAAATTATTCTCTATCTTACTCAAATAAAAGGCGTAGGCAGATGGACTGTAGAAATGTTATTGATGTTTGCAATGGGAAGGGAAGATTTGTTTGCATTAGACGATTTAGGATTGCGACAAGCTGTTATTGCATTGTATGGATTAAAGCACAACGATAAGAAAAAAATGAACAATGCAATTCTGGAAATTTCAGGTAAATGGATGCCTTATCGTACGTATGCTTGTTTGTATCTTTGGAGATGGAAGGACAATCCTCCCACATTAAAAGACAAGAAAAAATAATCGTATATGAAAAAATGGACTCTTGCGCTAATGGCGTTTGCGCTTTTATCATTTAATGATTCAGGAAAAGGAAAATGGATTTCATTATTTGACGGAAAAACACTTGACGGCTGGAAAGTAGGTGCTAATGCAGGCACATTCAAAGTAGAAAATGGTGCTATTGTTGTCAATGGTGATGTAGCACATTTATTTTATGATGGCCCGGTAAAAAATCACAACTTTAAAAATTTTGAATTTAAAGCAGATGTAATGACAACGCCGGGGTCCAATTCGGGAATTTATATTCATACAAAATATCAGGAGAGTGATTGGCCACAGATAGGCTATGAAGTGCAGGTGAATAACAGCCATACCGATTGGCGTCGCACCGGCAGCTTGTATGCTATTCAAGATCTGAAAGAAAATTATGTAAAGGATAATGAGTGGTTTACAATGCGCATTAAAGTAAAAGATAAAGAAGTAAAAGTTTTTATTAACGATCAATTAGTGGTTGGATACACAGAGCCTGAAAAACCTCTGAGAGAAGCAGGAATGGAAAAACGTTTATTATCATCCGGCACTTTTGCATTGCAAGGCCACGATCCAAAGAGCAAAGTATATTTTAAAAATATAATGGTGAAGCCGTTGAAGGATTGAGAAAATAGTTTATCTAACAAAATAATCAGCTAAATAAAAAATCCCGCCAATCAGCGGGATTTTTTTATTAAACAATAAAACGCATTGTTTAAAATGCTTTCTTTTCCTGTATTGGATTACCATCTGTATCTAACTCTACAATTTTGTACCCGAGTTTTTCAAGTCCGGGCAAAATCTTCGCTTTATCACCTACCAATAACATGTTCAATTTATTCGGTTCAATCAACTTACCTGACAATTTATCAATATCACTTCTTGTGATGGCTTTTAAAATAGCAGCTTGCTGTGTTGTATAATTTGCCGGAAGATTATATTTCAAAATATTTCCGATAAATCCTGCTTTTTGCATCGGCGTTTCATAGCGCAACGCATCTCGTTGGCCAATTGCATTTTTTGTAAACGATAGTTCTTCCGGTGTGATGCCATCTTTGTGATACTCTTTTAATTCCTTAATTACTTCAATCAATGCACTATCAGTTGCATCAGCTTTGATGCCGGAACTAAACATAAATTCGCCACTATATTTATCGCCTGAGAAACTGCTGCGAGCGCCATAAGTCCAGCCTTTATCCTCACGCAAGTTTAAGTTCAAACGGCTGTTGAATGCGCCGCCTAAAACATAATTCATCAAACCTGCTTTGTAAAACTCTCCGGTGGCATCATATTTTAATCCTGTAGGATAGCCTACTCTAAATTCTGTTTGAGCTGCTTTTGGAATATCTACCAAATAAATTGTTGGTTCATTAGTAACCGTCGGTGCAGCATTTACAGCCGGTAAGTTTATTTTCTTGTGTGGCATATCATTAAAGAAGGAAAGCTTTGGCAATATTTCAGCTTGCTTTATATCGCCTACAACTACCACACGAGCATCATTACTTGTCCAATAGTTATTGTAATAATTTTGAATATCGTTCAAAGTGAGATTGGCAACTGTATGCGGCGTTCCATCGGCACTCATTGAAAGAATACTGTTAGGGCCATAGTTTACTTTATTAATTACTTCACTAGCTACAGATGCCGGTTGGGCTTTTAATTGTTTAAATCCTTCTAAGATTTGTTTTTGGTTTCTTTTAAATGCAGCCTCTGTGAACTTAGGGTTTAACAAACGTTCTTTGAGTAGCGCAATTGTTTTATCCAAATTCTTTTTCAGCGATTGAACAGAAATAGTAATACCATCAAAACCACTACTGATATTGATAGAACTTCCTAACTTTTGTAGTTCAACAGCCATTTGCTCTGCACTATAATTTTTTGTGTCATCATTCATCATATCTGCAAAGAAATTGGCGACACCGGCTTTTGCTGTATCGAGAGATTCCAATATTTGACCGCCGGGAAGAGTAATGGATAATGTAACTGTTGGTATTTCGTTACTCTCTGTACCAATTACTTTTACACCGCCGGGTAAATCTTTTTTCCAGAATACAGGAACTTTTACAACAGGGTTAGGTCCATTGCCGGGCATTTTACTTCTGTCAAAACGATCCATGCCTTTTACATAAGTCAATCCCTTGTATCCATAGTCGGGTGCATGGTAGTTTGTTGAATCAACAGTGAAATTGTCTGCTCCGGCAGCCAGAGATTTGTCTTGCCCTTTTGTAAGTGCACTTACATACACAGCATGTTTTTCTTTGATGTATTGATTATACACACGCATCACATCTTCTTTTGTTACACTTGTGTACATTTTAATCAGGTCAGCCATTTTGTTTGGATTGCCGGTGAAAGTTTGAAAAGAAGCAAGCTGTGATACTTTACCTTGAACTGATTGTAGTCCATTGATTTGTTGTGACTCAATACCGCCTTTAAATTTTGCAATGTCATCATCAGTAATACCGCGCACTTCAAAAGAATCTAATGCGTTGTGATAAAGAGAATCCATTTGCTTCAATGACTTTCCGGGCATTGGCATAAGTTGAATAAAAAATTCTCCGGATAATTCACTTAGTTGGCTACTTGCACTTGCAGTAAGTGCTAATTGCTTTTTCACTAATTGCTGATAGAGAACTGAATTTTTACCTTGTCCTAAAACCTGTGCAAGACATTGCAATGCACCCATATCTTTATTATAGGTGGGCACTGTTGGATATACCGCTACTAGCATGGGTGTTCTTGCATAGTTGTCGGTATAAGACACATATCGGTCTGTTTGTAACACTGCAGGAGCTACCAATACAGGTTTTACTTCGGGACCACGAGGAATAGAGCCAAAATATTTTTCTACCAACTTCACTACATCAGCAGGTTTTACATCGCCACCTACAGTAAGTGTTGCGTTATTGGGTCCATACCAACGAAGAAAAAAGTTTTTTAAATCATTTACATTGACTCTGTTTAGATCTTCTACATATCCGATCGTAAGCCATGAATATGGATGTCCATAAGGATATAAATTTTTGCCGGCATATTCAGAGATCATTCCATAAGGGCGATTCTCATAGTTCTGTCCTCTTTCGTTTTTTACAGTCGCTCTCTGTACTTCAAACTTTTTTTGTGTAACAGCGTCCAACAAATAACCCATTCTATCTGCTTCGAGCCAAAGCATTTTTTCCAATTGATTGCTGGGCACCGTTTCAAAATAATTAGTGCGATCGCGATTGGTTGTGCCGTTCAGTGTGCCGCCTGCTTCGGTTACGATTTTAAAATGCTGTTCATCGGCTACGTGATCACTTCCTTGAAACATCATGTGTTCAAAAAAGTGTGCAAAACCTGATTTACCAATTTCTTCACGAGCAGAACCTACGTGATATGTAACATCCACATGCACTACCGGATCACTGTGATCTTCGTGAATCACCAAGGTAAGGCCATTCGGCAATACATATTTTTCATACGGTATCACTATTTCATCACCATGTTTCACTACCTTTTCTACCAATTTTGTTTGCGCCTGAATGGTACAAACTGCGAAAACCATTGCTAAGAGCAACAGAAATTTTTGTTTCATAAGTTTTAAATTTTGAAGAGTGGCAAAGTAATCAATCTCGGAGAGAAATACTCACCGCTTGTCCTTTAAAATTAATGAATTACAAAAAAGATTGAATTAGTGTTTCCGCAAGCCGGGGTAGTTCGTTGCCAGCACCAATTCATAATCGGTATTATTTTTCAATAACGAAATGAATTGTCGTAATAATAAAACTGCTTCTTCCGAATGAAACGACTGATCGTGCGCCAGCAATACCAGGTGTCCCTGTGTTCTTGTTTTGCCCGATTCAAGTAAATTATACATACGGCGAAGTAATAAATCTATACTCGAGTCAGGTCTTAAGGTTTTATGATCAAACATCCACTCAATATCCCAACCCATAATATCAAAACCGGCTGCATAAACAGAATCGAAGGCAGGACCGCTTTCTACAATATCTGTATGATTTATAGTGTCAATGCGCCATGCATTACGCCCGGGCATTCTTACTATTCGGTTGTTAAATTTGATTAAATCATTGTTACTTTCTATATCTTTTACAACCGAAGAAGGGTCGCTGTAAAATTTTGTATAATGATTATAAGCATGGCTAAAGCTATGATTACAGAGGGCTACATTTTTACTTTCTTGTAATGTTTTTAAAACTGCTTTTTGTTTTTTCCCTTTTTGAACATGATAACCAACAATAAAAAAACTAGCCGGAATGCTATCTGCATTTATCACATTCAACACGTTTAGAGTTCCATTATTTGGCCCATCATCAAAGGTGAGATAAATTTTCATTTTGTTGGATGATGCAGCGGCTTTGGCCAATGAGTCATTGTAAGCTTGCTTTTGTTTTTGAAACAGCATACTGTCAGATGTAACCGTATTCAATTTTTGCTCTTGAGAACGTATGTTACAAGAAAAAAGAAAAATATTTAGTAAAAGAAAAGGAAGTGTTAGCAGAAGTTTATTGTGTCTATAAAAATATTTGCCTTTGCCGCACTCAATAAGATTCATTATGTATGAGATTGATAAAAATGTAAAGATAAGATGTTGCATTGCTTCATAATTACAATGAATTGTGAGAGAATTTATAAAACTGTGCTTAAAGTAAGATTAAAAGTTTATAACTGCAATGGATCACTCATTATTTAAAGCCTATAAGACGCTTTATTTGTTTTTCCTATCGGGACTACATCATTCTAAAAGCTTTTCAAGCAAAGCCCTTTACCTCTACCGTAAAATCGAACCTTTTACGTTTTTTCAGGCAACTTTCATTTAATAATACATTGCGTATCTTTACGAAAAGAAAATTATGAATTGGAAAGATAATCTTCATTCTGATCCTAAAATTCTATTTGGGAAGATGGTAATAAAAAATACCAGAATACCTGTAGATCTTATCCTAGAAAAATTAGGGCATGGTATTACTTATAACGAATTAATAGCTGCATATCCAAGGTTAACTGTAGAAGATATACAAGCATGTTTATTTTTTGCTGCTGATGCAACCAAACACGAAAAAATTTTGGCCGTTGCATAATATTTTAAAACTTATTGCTGATGAGAGTGTTGATTTTCGAATTATTCAAGCACTTAGAGAAGCAAATTTTGAAGTAGTTGCTATCTGCGAAGCGTCTCCCTCTATTACAGACAAAGAAGTTTTGCAAATTGCAATTACTCATAAGGACTTACTCGTTACAGAGGATAAAGATTTCGGCGAATTAGTTTTTAGACTTCAACTACCTCACAATGGTATTTTACTAATTAGAATTGAAGATAATTCTTTTAAAATCACTTCTGCTGTAGAGATAATTAAATTGCATATAGCTGAATTGGTTGAGAAATTTTCTGTATTAACAAAAGAACGGCTGCGTATCAGAGAGCTATAAATCTCAAAAGCCAAGCAATTTCAAATCGTCCAAAGAATGGTTCGAAAAGTGTCCGTTTGGCATACAATTTACTTTGTTTATATTTCTGATATCGTCCTCTTAATATCAATGAACACCTTGTTTTAGGTTCCTTGCCCGAATGACTTCGTTCAGGCGGGCCTGCCCGAATGAAAACGTTCAGGCGGGCCTGCCCGAATGGAATCGTTCAGGCGGGCCTGCCCGAATGGAATCGTTCAGGCGGGGATTCCTATAGGGAATACAAATCCAAAATAGATGTTACATAGTTTTTACGCCCAAAATATTTTTATACCTTCAATCCCCAAAGTGTTACATAATGAATCTTTTAGTTGAATCCATGTCAGAACAGGAAATAATTGAAAAAGTATTGGGCGGCGAGAAGCAATTTTATGAAATCATCATTCGTAGATACAATCCATATTTATATAAAGTAGGTAGATCATACAATTACAATCATGAAGATACGCAAGACCTGATGCAGGATACCTATATTGACGCTTATAAAAATCTGGCACAATTTGAGAACAAATCAAATTTTAAAACCTGGCTCATTCGTATCATGTTGAACAATTGCTATCGGAAGAAAGAAAAATTTAGTTACAAAAATGAATTTGCTATGGATAATGTAAACGAAAATGCGCAACCCGTTTTTAATAGTTCCGGCAATAATACCGGTAAGCATATTCTGAACCGAGAGTTGGGCAATGTGTTAGAAGAGTCGCTGGCGAATATCCCTGAAGATTATAGGCTTGTTTTTTCTCTTAGAGAAATGAATGGACTGAGTGTAAGTGAAACCGCAAAACTATTAACCATCAGCGAATCAAATGTAAAAGTGCGTTTGAACAGAGCGAAAGCAATGCTTCGTACAGAACTCGAAAAATTATACACACAAGAAGACTTATTTGAATTTAATCTGAAGTACTGTAACCCTTTTACTGAAAGAGTAATGGATATGATAAACAAACTTTAACTCTAGCTTTATTTTCTATTCTAACTTCTTATTGATACCTTATTTTAATTTCACTCCTGATTTTTATCGAATTTCCAATGATTAAAATCATTTGCGGAATCAATCGTTTCTTGCTTTAATTTCGCAGGAAACCTTTCAATCTACAGCAATGAGCAGACAACAGGAAGTATTACAAGATGTGGTAATCAAATTTGCAGGAGATAGTGGTGATGGTATGCAACTTACCGGAAGCCAATTTACCAACAACACAGCATTAATGGGAATTGACTTAGCAACATTTCCCGATTTTCCGGCTGAGATTCGTGCCCCACAAGGAACATTGCCCGGAGTGAGTGGATTTCAGTTGCGCTTCAGTAGTGATCAGATATTTACACCCGGAGACGCTTGTGATGTGCTGGTAGCGATGAATGCTGCTGCTTTGAAAGTAAATCTAAAAATGTTGAAAAAGGGTGGTAAAATCATTGCTAATATTGATGGCTTTGATTCTAAAAACCTACGACTGGCCAACTATGCGGAAGGAGACAACCCTTTGGAGAATGGTAGTTTGGGTAACTATGAAGTTATAAAAATGGATGTTACCAAAATGACTCGTGAGGCGTTGAAAGAAAGCACACTCGGTATGAAGGAAAAGGATAGAGCGAAGAACATGTTTGTGCTTGGCTTTTTATACTGGATGTATGGACGTGACATGGAGAGCACACTCAATTTCTTAAAAGATAAATTTGGAAAAAAACCCGACATCTTAGATAGCAACATTAAAGTGTTGCAGGCAGGATATAATTATGGCGACACTACCGAAACTTTTACCACGACCTACAAAGTGGAAAAATCGAAAATGGCGCCGGGAAGTTATAGGAGTATAATGGGCAATCAAGCCATTGCTTTAGGATTATTAACTGCAGCTCAAAAAAGCGGACTAACATTATTTTTAGGAACATATCCCATCACTCCGGCTTCCGATATATTGCACGACTTATCCAAGTATAAAAATTATGGTGTAAAAACATTTCAAGCAGAAGATGAGATTGCCGGAATCGCTTCTGCAATAGGAGCTTCTTATGGCGGTGCTTTGGGCGTTACTACATCCAGTGGCCCTGGTATCGCTTTAAAAGGTGAAGCAATGGGGCTGGCTGTAATGCTTGAAATTCCGTTAATAATTGTAAATATTCAACGTGGAGGCCCATCTACCGGATTGCCTACAAAAACAGAGCAAAGTGACTTGCTGCAGGCATATTACGGACGAAATGGAGAATGTCCTATGCCAATAGTTTCTGCATCTACTCCCGCTGATGCTTTTGAAGCAGCCTATGAGGCTGTTCGAATTTCACTACAACACATGACGCCTGTTATGCTATTAAGTGATGGATATATTGCTAATGGCGCCGAACCTTGGAAATATCCGCAATCTAAAGATATACCTGAAATAAAAGTAAGTTTCAAAAAAACGAAAGATGAAGGCAGTGAAAAGTATATGCCTTACAAAAGAGATGAAAAATTAGTAAGGCCATGGGCTGTGCCGGGCACTCCCGGTTTGGAGCACAGAATAGGCGGATTGGAAAAACAAGATGGAACGGGCAATGTAAACTATGAGCCGGAGAATCACCAGCACATGGTAAAGACAAGACAGGCAAAAGTAGATTTAATTGCAAATTATATTCCCGATCAAAAATTAGACAGTGGTCCCGAGAAGGGAAAAGTATTGGTATTGGGATGGGGTTCTACTTATGGTGTTATAAAATCTTCAGTAGCAGAAATGCAAGCAAGAGGATATGCCGTAAGCCATGCACATCTACGCTATCTGCGTCCTTTCCCTAAAAACCTGGGAGATATTTTGAAAAATTTTGAAACCGTTTTAATACCTGAAATAAATAACGGACAGCTAATTAAAATAATCCGTGATGAATATTTTATAGATGCGAAAGGATATAACAAGATAATGGGTATTCCAATTACAAAAACGGAGCTACTATTAAAATTGGATGAGTTATTGGGTGGGGCAAATTGATTTTAATACTTTAAAATAAGTAATGGGCTGCCTCAAAAAGGCAGCCTTTTTTTGAAACAAAAAACACCTCGTTCTTAAATAAATCCGTATTAAAAAGTAAATCCTATTACGATACAATCGTATTGAAGTTACATAAAATCTAAAGTCTGAAAAGATGTTTAAAAACGTCTTTGATACACAAGAAAAATAAAAAAGAGCTTCATTCTCCAAAACTATTTATTATTTCTGCCCCCCTGCCCCGATTGAATCGGGACGACCCTTCAAATTAACGAAGTGTATTAAAATACAAAAGGCCAACAGCTCAGTTGGTCTTTACTTTGCTCCCCTTGCTGCGGTAAACTTGAACCAAATCATTAAAGATCTGAGAATTATTTATAAGCTTAGTAAGTTGTTCAGAGGGGTCAAATAAAGTTTTCTATTAGAAAACTTTTATTATCTTTGTACGGTGTTTAATATCATAACCAGAAAGACGTTGCTGGAATACTGTAAAAAGTATCCGGCGGCTGCTACGGCATTGCAGGAGTGGTATCATGAATTGGTGAATTGTGAATTTAAAAACTTTAATGAACTTAAAAAAGTGTACGGAAATGCAAGCCTTGTTGCAGATGACAGGGTAGTATTCAATATCATGGGGAACAAATACCGGTTGGTTGTAAGGATTGTTTTTGACTTTAAAGTCATCCAGGTAAAGTGGTTTGGAACGCATGCCGAATATGATAAAATAAACGTAAGCACTATACAGTACAAAAAGAAATAAACATGGAACTCAGAATAATCAAAACAAAAAAGCAGTACGAAGAATACCTTGATTGGGTTGACCGCCAATTTAATAATCAGGTTAAGCCCAACAGCCCGCAAGGAGAAAAACTGCAGGTGGCTTTATTGCTGATTAAACAATATGAAGATGTTCATTACCCTGTACCTGTTCCCGATCCTATTGAAGTTATTAAACTCAAGATGCAGGAACTGGGTATAAAGAACAAAGATCTCGTTGGAAAAGTAGGCAGCAAGGGTTATGTATCGGCACTGCTGAATAAACGCAAACCACTCACACTGGAACTGGCAAAGCTTTTTCACAGAGAGTTGAGTATCCCTGCTGAGGTGCTTTTAGCGTGACAGAATTTTCGTTTCAATATTCCAGTAAGGAATGAATTAAAAAAGCCTTGTAAATATTTGATTACAAGGCTTCATTTTTTTGCTCCCCCTGTCCCGATTCAATCGGGACGACCCTTCTGATTAACGAAATGTATTAAAATACAAAAGGCCAACGCTGTAGTTGACCTTTGCTTTTTTCCCGATTCAATCGGGATGACCCTTCAAATTAACGAAGAGTATTAAAATACAAAAGGCCAACATCTCAGTTGACCTTTGCTTTTTGCTCCCCCTGTCCCGATTGAATCGGGACGACCCTTCTTATTAACGAAGTGTATTAAAATACAAAAGGCCAACATCTCAGTTGACCTTTGCTTTTTGCTCCCCCTGTCCCGATTCAATCGGGACGACCCTTCTGATTAACGAAATGTATTAAAATACAAAAGGCCAACAGTTCAGTTGACCTTTGCTTTTT
>JAFDXF010000069.1 GCA_018268055.1 Bacteroidota bacterium | reverse complement strand
TTAAATGATTTTCCGCTGCCGCTGCCGGTAACAGCGTATATATCATCCTTTACACCATTAAGACTATCAGTATTGAAAGTGGTGTTTTCTCCGGCAATCCAAGTGCGGGTACGCTGACTTTGCCAGGTCATTGTTTTGCCATTAGGATTGCTGATATTGATATCTGCATTTATTGAAAATACAGTTTGATTTTGACTGTCTTTTCCGATATTAGTTATTTTTCGCGTGCCTTCAATTTTGTAGTCATTCACAAAGTAATTTTCAAAACTGATAGTGTGTTCATGATTAGCATCACGATAATTTCCTTCAAACTGAACGAATATTTTACCGCGTCTTCTTTTGCCATCCATGCAAGTAACATCAGTTGCTCCAAAGTCTAGCGTCATTTTTTTGATGGTTGCTGTTACATTTTCAATGGTCACTGCTGCGCAACCGATAGCAGTAACTGTTGCAGAAGTGCTGTTTCTGTAAGTCATCAATTGTCCGTAGTCTCCGGCTTGATCTGCCATCTTTGTAACTTCTTCCATTGTGTTTTCTGCTAAGGACATATCTGTTGCCATAGAGTAATCGTAGTCAGCATCACTTTTGTCTTTTTTACAAGATGAAAAACTCATTACGATTGCAAGTGCGACTATTCCGTAAATAACTGATTTGTTCATTTTGGATAATTTTTTAAATGCCTATACGTTAATTCCGGTAAATGGTTTCAGGGATTTATTGTTTAGGTGATTTTAGAATGATTATTCATCAACTATCAGAATTTTTGTGACTGAAAAAGGGTTAGTTATCCTCATTTTTCTGTTCATAAAAAGGTTAATAATCGGATTTAAATTCATTAGCACCCTAAGCACATCAATAATTTTGCATTTTATCTTAAATCAGCAATTAAACATGTTTAGAATGGTCAGGCGAAGTATATATTTGGTGATATTGTTTTTTCCACTGTTGTCGTTGGCACAACAAACCAACATTTACACCGATGTGGAATGGCGTTATAAATCTGCATTGGATTTATTGCGTAAAGAAAAATTCAGTGCAGCACGTGAGGAGTTTACAAAAGCTTTGGAAGAACCAATTTCTGAAGCAGCACGTCAGGATGCAATGTATTATATTGGTCTGTGTGCAGCAGAGTTATATCATCCTGATGCAGAATTTTTGCTGACAGATTTTATTAGTAAATATCCGCAGAGTATTAATGTTTCATTCGCACATTTTCAACTTGGGCGAATTTATTATAAGCAGCGGAAGTATCGAAACGCGATCACTCATTTTGAAGCGGTGGATGTTGCCTATCTGAAAAATGATGAAGTGATTGAATATTATTTTAAGAAGGGTTATAGTTATTTCACACGTAAGGACTATGATAAGGCAGGTAAAAGTTTATCGCAGATCATCAATGTTGAATCCAAATATCAGACAGCGGCACAATATTACAATGCACATGTAGAGTATTCAAGAAATAATAATAAAGCTGCATTGGAACAATTTATGAAACTGAAAAATTCAGAATCATTTGGTCCCTTGGTGCCTTTGTATATCACACAAATTTATTTTGATCAGCAGAAGTATGATGAAGCACTTGACTATGCAATACCGGCCTTAAAAGCAGAAAACACTCAAAACAAAACAGAAATTACCAGAATTGTTGCGGAGTCATTTTATCGTAAGGGAAACTTTGCAAAAGCAATCACTTATTTTGAAGACTACACTAAAAATATACCGCAAACCACAAGACAGGAAAAATATCAGGTCGGTTTTTGCTACTACATGCTTAAAGACTATACAAAGGCAATTGATTATCTCAAGCAGGTGCTAAACCCCAAAGACAAGCTGGCGCAGAACGCCTATTTTCATCTTGCAGACTGCTTCCTGAAAACTGACGATAAACAAGGTGCGTTGACGGCTTTTGAATCTGCATCGAAGATGAGTTATGATCCGCAAATACAGGAAGAGGCCATGTTTAACTATGCAAAACTCGCTGTTGACCTGAACATGCAGTCATCAACTATCAGGGTGATGAATGATTTTATGACTAAGTATCCAAAGTCTGAACATAAGGATGAGATAACAGAATTGCTGGCAACGCTCTATATGCAGACAAGGAACTATAAAGAAGCATTAGCTGCATTGGATAAAATTAAAAACCGAACTGCATCTGGAAATGCAGCCTACCAGAAAGTGGCCTATTACCGTGCCGTTGAATTATTCAACGACCACCATTATGAACAGTCAATCAGGTTACTCAATAAGGCAATAACAACCAACATAGATCCGCTCATTCAGGCACAGGCAATTTATTGGAAATCGGAAGCATTGTACAATCAAAATAAATTTGATGATGCTATAAAAGAGTATCGCATATTTATTTTCACACCTGCAGCATTGAAGCTAGGTTTTTATAATCGCTCAAATTACGATATGGGCTATTGTTATTACAAGAAAGGAAATTATAAAGAAGCAGCAACATGGTTTCGAAAGTACATTGCATCAAGGGGTGAGACTGACAACAGTCGTTATAATGATGCATTGGTACGTATAGGAGATGCCTATTTTATGCAACGCGATTTTGCTAATGCAGAAAATTTTTACTCACAGGCAGTAGGATCAAAGGCTTCTTCTTCAGATTACTCATTGTTTCAGAGAGGAATCATTCTGGGAATTAATGGTAACAACAGAGCAAAAGCTGATGCCATGCAGCAATTGATTACTACTTATCCAAAATCTAATTATGCCGATGATGCTTATTTTGAAAGAGCTAAAGCATTGATGGTTCTCGATCAGGATGCTGAAGCAGAGTTAGCTTATAATAAACTCATTAGTTCGTTTCCTGCCAGTCCATATATCAAAAAATCATTGCTCAATAAAGGTCTTATTTATTTCAATAGTAAAAATGATGAAAAAGCAATTGAAACCTTTAAACAGGTTGTTACAAAGTACCCTTCAACACCGGAGTCGGTAGAAGCTTTAAATCAGATTAAAAATATTTATGTAGCTCAGGGAAATCCCAATGCATATTTCGATTATGTAAAGAAAATCCCCAATAATGCAGTCAGCAGTGGCGCACAAGATTCCATAACTTATGAAGCAGCAGAACAACGCTATATGAAAGGTGATTATAAAAATGCTTCAAATGACTTTGCGCAGTATTTGTCGCGTTTTCCTAATGGCACATACCTATTGAATGCAACTTTTTATAAAGCAGAGTGTGAGTATATGGCTAAAGACTATGTTAACGCACTAAAAGGCTATGAAACGGTAAACAGTGCAACAAAGAATTTATTTACGGAACGTTCACTCATCCGATCATCGGCTATTTATTATACACAGAAAAATTATGATCAGGCACTTACTGCCTATCAGCGTTTAGAGTCTAATGCCGATTATGCAGACAACCTGCTGATAGCACAGACAGGTTCAATGAGAAGTTACGATAAATTGAAAAACTGCAGTCAGGCAATTGTGTATGCCGATAAACTTTTGTCGAATGATAAGACAGATCCATCGGTTATCTCAGAAGCACGACTTATTAAGGCGCGTTGTTCTATGGAAGCTAAAGATTACGCTGCTGCAGCTAAAGAGTTTAACCAGATTGCGAAAGGAAGCAACAGTGAGGTTGTGGCAGAAGCTAAATATACACTGGCATTTATTCAATACAAGTGGGGCAACTATAAAGAGTCGCAGAAAAAATGTTTTGAAGTGATAAAACAAGTTCCTTCTTACGATTTCTGGATTGGCAAAGCGTTTATTCTATTAGGTGATAATTACATTGCACTGAAAGATAATTTTCAGGCAAAGCAAACCTATCAGAGCATAATTGATAATTACGAAAAAAATCCATCAGACCCTGAAGACCTGAAGCAAATTGCAACAGAAAAACTCAATGCACTGATAACTACAGAGGGTGTTCCTCAACCACAGCAACCTAAGGAGGAGGAAAACAATGAAAACTAAAACAACAATAGAGTCAGGAATGAATACAGCAATCATGTTAAAGCGAACAATATTCTTTAGTGTTTTGGGCTTAGCGTTTTTACAGTCGAAAGCACAAACACGCGACACCATAAAAAATATTGGTGATGAGAACATTATCGTTGTTAAAGACTATCAACCTACCTTGTCTGATGCTGTTAAAATTAGTGACATGCCGGGTGCCGATACATCATCAGTCAAAGAGGTGAAGTTTAATTATAACATAGAAGGTAAACGTGCTGATTTACCTTTTAATACTTCGCCAATAAAGCCTGTAAAAATTAAAGATGATGAAATAAAAATGTTGCACAAGGGCTATGTGCGTGGAGGATATGGAACACACAACACTCCTTATGCCGAATTATTTTATAATGCACTTCGTTCAAAAGAGTTTGATGCAGGAATACATCTGAAGCACCATTCATCAACAGGAAAAATTAAAAACTACGGTAAGACTGACAATAGCGAGAATGCTCTTGAATTATTCGGTAAAAAATTTACTGATTACGGTACACTCAGGACTCAATTAAACTTCGAAAGAAATGTTATTCGTTTTTATGGTTATGATGGAAAGTCAACAGTGTACAGCAAAGCTGAAACACGTCAGTTGTTTAGCGGTATTGCAGGTGAAATAGGTTTTGATAACTTTTCAAAACAGGAGTCAACTTATAAGTTTGATGCAGGCTTGTCATTTTATGGTTATAGTGGGAAGCGCGACACCAGTAAAACAATAGAAAACAGTGTAATATTAGCCGGAAAACTGCAACGTAAAATTGCCGACAGAGATGCATTGGCAAACATAAAAGTTGATTATTCACGTACTAAACTTCCATTTGATACATTGGTTAAAAACACTATTGTGAGTATTAATCCACGTTACACATTGGAGTTTCCGGAGTTTCGTTTAATTGCCGGAGTCAACACAGAGTGGGAGGCAAACAGTGCGGCTAAATTTCATTTGTATCCACACGTAGAAGCCAGATATAAATTGGCAAGTGATGTTTTGATGATACATGCACAGGTTTCAGGAGGTATGCAAAAAAATACGTATAAGGCAATGACTAAGGAGAATCCATTTACCGGTGACTTTGTTTTACCCGGCAATACAAATAATAAGCTTGATATTTCAGGAGGGTTAAATATCAAGTTAGACAAAGAAATTCTCTTTAGTGCAGGGGCGTCTTTTATGAGATTAAAAGATGCAGTTTACTTTGTAAACGATTCAACCGGTGCATTAAACTATACAACATTTTCCACCATTTACAGCGATGCTGATGTGATTACCTTAAAAGGTGAATTGGTATTTGAGCGCAATGAAAAATTCAATACACACATTGGTGCAACATATACCAATAACAAGCCCGATGGACTTGCCAAGGCATGGTTTGTTCCGGCTGTTGAAATCAATTTGGGTGGCTATATTTTACTGAGAGAAAAGATTATCTTTAAAACAGATATGTTTTATCGTGGCGAACGCTTTGCTGCTGCCTACAATGGCGACTCATTCCAACGCTTAAAGCCCTATTTTGATGCTAACCTTTCAATCGAATACCGCTACTCAAAGATGGTGTCAGTGTTTCTTAATGTCAACAATATAGGCTCAGTACAATACTTTAAATGGTATAACTATCCTTCTTACAGGCTGCAATTGCTGGCAGGAGCTTCCTTGTCGTTTTAAGAGCCTGTTTAAATTTCAACGAAAAAAAAGAATAAGAGCACCTAAAAGAGAGGAAAAGATACAATTTATTAGGGATTGACTAAAATCTCTTAAAATGTATCCATCCAATCTAACAGATGCC
>JAFDXF010000068.1 GCA_018268055.1 Bacteroidota bacterium | reverse complement strand
GCATATTGATGACCCACCAATAAATATACAGGGGGTTCTATTTTAAAACTTAACTATAATAACCATGTAATACAATGAGAAATAATAATTTTACAAACAAATTAAAAACGTTTAGGACACTATTGATTTTATCGCATGATGTGCCGCTAAGCTTGTATCATACTCCATGCATTTTTGCCTTTCAGGCAATATACTAAAGGGAAAATTGCACTTGCAAATTCACAAGCAGAATTAGCAAACATGTCTAATTCAATCAAGCATAAAAATCTATATTTTTGCTCCCTGCCTAAATACACTTGCTAAAGCTTGATATTTAAGTTAAATTTGTTCTTTAACTTTACGCTAATACTTAATAAAATGGGATTTGCGGACAAACTAAAAGAGCTTCATAATCGAAAACAGAATTCGCATGGCGAACCGGCTGAACTATTAGAGGAACATTTTACGCAAGTGAGCCTTAACGAACGTGGGAAAACAAAACCCAATGCCGAAGCTTTGACCAAACCGGCAAAGGCCACGGATACTACGGTTGATTTTTTAATAATCAGCATGGCTGATGATGTGGTGAAAGTTTCGGGTGCAGAAATGGAACTGATAAGCTGGTTCAAAGAACCGCAAGACATGAAAACGGAAGATAAAAAGACGGTACCGTCGCTGATGGATGCCTATATTACTAAAACAAAAATCCAAAGTTTATTACACGCTAAATAATTTTAACTATGGACAATACAATGCTCATACAAATAACCAACCAAAAAGCCATTGGGCTTTTGCACGAATTACAGGAACTGCATTTAATAAAAGTGTTGAAAGAAAATTTTACGCCGGTTAAAACAAAACTCTCTGATAAATACAAAGGCATTATCAGCAAAGAGCAGGGAAAGGACTTGAACGAACACATCAAACAAATGCGTAGCGAATGGAACAGTATTTAATGGATACCAATGTTGTGTCCGATTATTTTTCCGCCTCGTTTTCTGCTGCAGGTACGGCTTTTATGGACACCGCCATTAATGCCATTCCTAATATCTCTGTCATTACGCAAATAGAACTGTTGTGCTGGAATACGGATGAAGTTACCACGCAAAACGTACAAAATTTTATTGCCGATAGTGTGGTATTGGATATTAGCCCTAGCGTGATTACAAAATGCGTTGCCTTACGCAAAGAAAAAAAAATAAAAACGCCGGATGCCATTATTGCCGCTACAGCCCTGGCTTATGGCTTCACCCTGATAACAAACAATGAAAAAGATTTTGCTGGCATTAAAGGGCTGAAAATTATTAATCCGCATAAGGTGTAAAAACGTAAAAGCCGCTCATTGAGAGGCTTTTACCTTAGTTTATTTCCGTTTTTATCTGTTGCATAATTCTCCTTAATATAAATACTAATAAAACTTACGTTCTTTTTGACATCAGAAAAACCTTTAGCATCCTTATCATAAAAAACTTTATTTAAATTATTTTCATAATTTGAATTAAAATCAACAATATTTATTTTGGCTGAATTATTATTTACAATTTTAAAATCCTGTTCACACCTTATGGTTACAGCATTTGGAAGCTCATCATTCCAATAAATAGTAACGTCATTTGTATAAGTGGTTTTTATATAATTTCCTGATGGACTAAGCAATCCATAATATTTATAAGGAATAATATAACAGGAATTTCCATAAGTCTTCCAAACAGTTACACACTTTCCTTCTTCTAAACAATAAAAATCCCTTTTCTCTCCAAAATATATTAGGGCAAAAAAAATAACTAAGGCTATTAATGATAGTATCTTTTTCAACTTTTAAAATTTTGGTGCGGCATTTATTTCTATTTGCAAGTTTTTATTATTCTGTAAAAACTTTTCTCGTTCTTTTAAGAATAAATTTCTGCCGACATTAAAACCTAATTTCTCAGCTAATTGAGTAGGTCTACCTTCTGTTGCAAATCTTTTTTGCTGTACAGATTCAAGCGCGTCAAAGGCTATTCTTGTCATTGCCCAAGGTTGTCCATTTTTTCCAGCAACATAACCTGCTGCCGTATTTCCTATATCTCTTGCAGAAGCAATCGTTAAACTCGTTCCATCTTGATTTCCAAATCCTGATACGCCTTCGAATAACATACCCCTATACCTATATTGGTCTCCGGTCATGCCTTTAGGCCTATCCTTAATACCAATGGCCTTAAAATCATATTCCTGGCCGCCATAAGCATTAGGTGCATATTCAGAAATACTTAAATCCGGTTTGATAATTTTATCATTTAAAAAATTTACACCCGAATTATCGTGGGTGTCTATAATAGCCCCCTTTACAGGTGAACCATTGTCAGACAAGAAAGAATACTCTGTTAGAGATTTTCCTATTACTTCTCCTGTTCTTTTTTGATTTGCATCTACGACATAAATATTTCTGTCTCCATCTGCTTTACCTCCAACCACTTTGTATGTTCCATCTTCATTTTTAGTTACATCGGTCGAAGGCGGCATTGCTGCCTTGCCATCAGGGTCTATTTTATTTATGGGATTATTATCGAATGCAACGTATGGTGATTGCCATGGAAATTTATTTGCTAACGGGTCAATAACATGCCATCTTCCTATT
>JAFDXF010000067.1 GCA_018268055.1 Bacteroidota bacterium | reverse complement strand
GCATATTGATGACCCACCAATAAATATACAGGGGGTTCTATTTTAAAACTTAACTATAATAACCATGTAATACAATGAGAAATAATAATTTTACAAACAAATTAAAAACGTTTAGGACACTATTGCTTATTAATCATGATTATTTATGCGTCTAAATAGAGTGTGGATATTGGCAATTGCCTGTAGTATAGCGGTGCATTGCAATGGCCAACACAAATATACCGATAGTTTAAAACAAAGCTTAAAAACCGCAAAATCGGACTCTCTAAAAATTTTAGCCCTCTATAATTTAAGCTATGAATATCAATCATACAAACCGGACTCTGCATTAATCACTGCCCAACAATTACTGGATTTCTCTTTGGAAAGAAATAATTTCTATGGGCAGTCGTTAGCATTAGATGGACTTGCAGGAGCTTTTCTTCGAATGGGCGATAATGCAAAAGCTCTTGAGTACTATTTGAAACGTTTAAAAATAGAAGAAACCAGAAATCTACCGGATAATCTAGCCATCTTGTATATGAATATGGCGAATGTATATAACCGAAGCAAAGACACCACTGAAGCAATTGTTTATATTTTAAGAGCTGATTCCATCATTGAACAAGATAATTATACTGACTTAAAACTATACGCCTATCTCAATACAGGGAATATTTTTGAGAAAGCAAACAGACTCTCTGAGGCTTTAATATACACTACTAAATGCCACGACTTAGCCTTAACCAATAAGGATAGTCTGATGATTGGATCTTCTTTAAACAACCTTGGTAACATTTATTTACGATTAAAAGATTATGAAAATGCAATAAAGGATTATCGCAGTAGCGAAAAATATATTGCTGCCGAAAGTGACAATCAAACACTTACCGAAGGATATCTTGGACTGGCTCAGGCATATTTAATGCAAAACAAAAAAGATTCCGCATTATATTATGCAAAACTTGCTTATTCACTTTCACAAAATTATGATCTACATAATAATGCATTAACAGCCAGTAAGTTTTTATCTGATTTTTATAGAGATCAAAAAAAATACGATAGTGCATATCATTACCAATCCACCATGATCGCCTTAAATGATTCTATTCAAAGTAGTGAAAAAATTAAACAATTGGAGAGCATGAGTATTCAAGAGCAATTAAGGCAACAGCAATTAGCTTTATTGAAACAAAAAGAAAAATTAGAAAACAAGCAAAAGCTCCAATTCTTAGCCATTGGGTTCACGATCCCAATTTTTTTCTTCTTCAGCATATTTATCAGCAAACGAAAAGTACATAGAAAGTTGATCCAATTTTTTGGCGTACTGTCATTATTATTATTTTTTGAATACCTAACCCTGTTGCTACATCCTTTTGTATCTGATTTAGCGCATCACAGCCCTTTAATAGAGATTTTTGTGTTTGTATGTATTGGTGCATTAATTGTTCCCGCACATCATAAACTAGAACATTGGTTTACAAAACATCTTGCTACAAATTATGAATCAAAAAGAACCAAACATATTTCTAATGCTACAGATGCTGCTATTATCAAAAACGAAACAGAGCATACAACTTTAAAAAAAGAATCACCAGCTGAAGAACAACCAGCCTCAAAAAAGACAATAAATAAAAACAAAACCAAGAAGAGTACTGCAAAAAGCAAAAAAAAATCCACTCAGCATTTAAAAAAGAAAAGCTGAGTGGACAATAATAAAAAAAATAAAAAATTAATTCGGATGTCTTACTGCCGGCGGATTTTGCTCTGTTTTAGTAGTGTCAATAGTACCGGTGTTTGGCGCAGGTTTGACAGTGTCTTTAACTGTTGGAGCAGCTTTTGTTACTGAATCAGTTTTTGGCTCAGTTGGTTTTTTAGCATCATTTCCATTGCAAGAAATGAAAAATACACCTACAAAGAATAGGCAGGCGAAAAATGCTTGTTGGAATTTTGATTGTTTCATGTTTGTATTTTTAAATGATAAAAATATTATCGCCAAAAAATGGCGGTAGTAAATATAGTGTATTTCAAAAATGCAAAAGATACAATTTTTAAAAAAAGCTAAACAACCATTGCTAACAAGTCCTCAAAACCTACATAACGTACTATTTTTAAACGTTTTATATTTTCAATTATGAATCAACATTTAAAGAGACTATTCGTTTGGAATTGCAACTATAACATTCTTAATAAATAAGTGAGTCATTGGAATAGTGGTGCAGTAATCAAACTTTGTTCTTTTTATTTTTTGGGTAATATTAATTTCTTTGGCGGCTTCACAAAATTATATGCAATGCTTATCTGATAATTTCTTGTATTGGTAGTGCTGAAGTTTTGCAAATAAAAATTTGGACCATAAGTATAAGACGAATTTTTTTGTTCTACAAAAGGATCAATGGCATTTAGAGTAAGAATTAATCGCTTCTCAAAAAATTTATGTTGTACACCAAAATTCATTCCTGTTGTCCAGCGAGCATAGCCCTGCGGATTGGCAAATCGGTTTAAATTTACTCTTCCGGTAATGCCCCACAAAGGTGTTGGCGTATAGTTGTATGTTATATTGGAAGACACCGAGCCACCATCTCTAAAATATCTTACAGTTTTGTCAAAATCACTATACTTACTATACACATAAGTTATACTGTAATTCATTTTTAAAGTTTTGGAAAGTGTGACACCATTCCAACTGCTTGCTTCATATTCTTTTCGGCCGCTGATATTACTCCACGTTACTTGTGTTTTGCCATCGGGCATTAGCGATCGTACACTGCTAAACACATCTTGAACAATATTATAGCCTAAACTGAGGTTGAGAAAATATTTGGGCTTTGTTCGCCCAATCACTAAATCAAAATTGTGTGCTGTGGAAGCATTTAATTTTTCATTACCAAATCGAACATTGTAAGGATCAGAAAAATCTATGGTCGGATTTAACTCTCCGATACCCGGGCGGCGAATACTGCGCCGGTAAGCCAACGTAATGTTTAATTTATCTCTCCATGTTTTATTTATATTAAAAAAGGGAAGCAAAGTCCAATAATTATTATCTGCATTTCTGCCTTCTTTTAAAAGATTAAATAAAATATCTGTTCGCTCTGCTGCAGAACCTGCAGTGATGCTAAACTCCTTTTGAAAAATCTGCTTTATAGATGCACGTACATTTGTTACGGATTGATGAAACCATAAATTGTTGCTCAATAAATCCATCGGAAGCATGATGCCCTCCGGCTTTTTACGATAGAATGCATTGGTTACTACATGATTATTAGAGCGATTGAATGCAGTTCCAAAAGAAAGAAATGTTTTTTTATTACCCAGCATTTTATCATAGCTTATTTGTGTATTAAAGCCGTTTGTTTTAGTATTATTTTTTTGTTGCTGTGTACTGTCCAAGCCGTTTGGTGTATTATCAGTATTAAAATATTGCTGATAAAAATTTCGGTTATTTATATTATTAGAAAAATTAGCGCTTGAAATAATTCTAAATGTTTCTCCGGGTGCTCCTTTCCATGTATAAGAAAAACTAAGAGAAGGATTATAGTTATCGCCGAGGCTTCCTACATTTCTTTTACTCATTCGCCATAAGCTATCCAACCGATTAATGTTTTTATACACTGTATTGTTATTGTTATTGAAGTTGTTTTCATTAAAGTTCAAAGTAATGCTTAGTAAATTTTTTTTATTGATATCGTAATCGAGGTTTGCACGAAAATTTGGCCGCCATGATTTATTTTGAAAAGAATTGGTTGTATTAAAAAAATTGGAAGAATCCGTATAAATATTATTTCTGGAAGAATAGCCACTACCCAAAAATTGATTGTAACCCAAGCCAGCATTGATGGCTAATGAAATTCCTTTTTTCCGATAATTAAAATTTCCATTCAGGCTACCAACGCCTCTTGTGCCTGCAGTTAAATTGATACGACCTGTTTTGCCTACCTTACCTTTCTTCGTTACGATATTAATTACACCACCTTGTTCATTGGCATATTGTGGTGGAGGATTGGTGAGCACTTCTATCTTCTCAATTGAGCTGCCGGGAAATGATTCCAACAAATCCTGCAATTGTTGCATATTTAATTCAACGGGCTTATCATCAATGAGAATTTTGGGTTCTTTTCCACGCACTGTTATATTTCCCGATGCATCTTTTGCTACCAATGGAACATTGGTCAATAAATCACTTGCATTACTACCTGCTGCTAATGCAGATTCTCCAACGTTGAAAGTAATATTGCCGCCCTTGGATTCTATCAATTGCTTTTCGGCATACACTACTACTTCTTCTAATTGTTGATCGGTATTTGTTTTTAAAACAAGATCGCCCATATTAAAGTCACTACGCTCCTGCCTGAACCAAATACTATCTAAGGTTAAATTTTTCATACCAACAAAAGAAAGCCTGAGTCTGTAATAACCATAAGCAATATTGTTGATGGTAAAAGAACCGTCTTTATCGGTTGCTGCCGAATAACGATTTAGACTGTCTTTCAAAGAAATCAAAAACACCGAAACACCCGATAATGCTTTATTATTCTCCGCCAGCACATTGCCGGTAATGATACCTTGCTCCTTTGTCTGCGAAAAAGAAGAAAAAATCAAAGTAAAAAACAATGCAATAAGTAACAATAAACGCTTCAAAACCTGAATTTGAATACAAATATAGTTTTGACTTGGCAAGTTCTTGATAGTTAAATGAATAAGCATTTATTATTTCAAGCATTTAACATTTCAATACTGCCATCCTGTCATAAAATTCGGGTTTAAAATGTATATTTGCAGTCTTATTTTTTTCTTATGCTTGACTTGATGACAGACAAAACCCACAACGAAGAAAGGCAGGGCGAAGCATACGCACCTTTTGCAAACGATTTGAATCAATATAAAAAGCGCTTCTACATAGAAAGTTATGGATGCCAAATGAATTTCTCCGACAGTGAAATCGTTGCTTCTATTCTGAACAAAGAGGGCTATGGTGCTACCAGAAATCTGGAAGAAGCAGACTTGATTTTTATCAATACATGTTCTGTTCGCGAAAAGGCGGAACAAACCGTTCGTAAACGCTTGACCGAATTCAGAAAATTGAAAGTAGCCAACAAAGGAATGTTGGTGGGTGTTTTAGGTTGTATGGCCGAGAGGCTGAAGACCAAATTTTTGGAAGAAGAAAAACTCGTAGATATTGTGGTAGGTCCGGATGCATATCGTGCACTGCCGCAACTTGTGAGTGAAGCCGAAAGCGGACAAAAAGCAATTAATGTATTATTAAGTCGTGAAGAAACTTATGCCGATATAGCTCCGATAAGATTAGACAGTAATGGCGTTACTGCATTCGTAAGCATCATGCGAGGTTGCAATAATATGTGTACGTTTTGTGTAGTGCCATTTACGAGAGGGCGTGAAAGAAGTCGTGATGCTGTAAGTATTGTAGCCGAATGTCGTGATGTATTTGAAAGAGGCTTTAAAGAAGTTACACTGCTTGGCCAGAATGTGGACAGCTACTATTACACACCCGAAAATGGTGATGCCACTGCACCGCCTGTAAATTTTGCACAACTGTTAGAAATGGTCGCCAACATTTCTCCCGAATTGAGAGTACGCTTTTCTACTTCTCATCCCAAAGACATTACCGATGAAGTACTTTATACGATGGCTAAATATGAAAACATCTGTAAATACATTCACCTGCCGGTACAAAGTGGTTCAACAAGAATTTTACAATTGATGAATCGCACTTACACCAAAGAATGGTATATGGCGAAGGTGGATCGTATAAAAGAAATAATGCCTGATTGCGGCATCAGTTCCGATATCATAGCCGGCTTCTGCACCGAAGAAGAACAAGACCATATAGATACATTAAATGTAATGCGCTATAGCAAATATGATTTGAGTTATACGTTTGCTTACAGTGTAAGACCGGGCACATTGGCTGAAAGACGATTTGAAGATGATGTTCCTAACGATGTGAAGAAAAGAAGATTGGCAGAGATTGTTGATTTACAAAACAAACTTTCATTGGAAAGTAATCAAAAAGACATTGGCAAAACTTTTAAAGTATTGATTGAAAGCGATAGCAAGCGAAGTGAAACAGACTGGATGGGAAGAAGTTCGCAAAACAAAGTAGTGGTCTTTCCTAAAAATAATTCGAACTTGAAAAAAGGCGATTATGTAAATGTACTTGTACACGATTGTTCAAAGGCCACTTTAATTGGATCTATCTGTAACTAAGTATAAAATATTTACCGCATCATAAACACACAATGGATATTCAAGCATTAAAAAACAGATTCGGCATCATTGGCAACGCTCCTGCACTCAACTATGCATTAGAAGTTGCTGCACAAGTGGCCAACACCGATCTTACTGTTTTAATCAACGGAGAGAGTGGCGTTGGTAAAGAAGTATTTTCACAAATCATTCATTCATTATCCGCCAGAAAACATAATCCTTTTATCGCTGTAAACTGTGGCGCTATTCCCGAAGGCACTATAGATTCAGAATTGTTTGGTCACGAAAAAGGTTCTTTTACCGGTGCGGCGGATGCACGCAAGGGTTATTTTGAAACCGTGAATGGCGGTACCATTTTTTTAGATGAAATAGGAGAACTTCCTCTCGGCACACAGTCCCGACTGCTTCGTGTTTTGGAAAGTGGCGAATACATACGTGTGGGATCATCCAAAGTGCAAAAAACAGATGTACGAGTGATTGCTGCAACCAATAAAGATTTATTGCAATTAGTACATGCAGGAAAATTTCGTGAAGATCTATATTACCGATTGAGCACTGTACCCATCAGAGTGCCTGCATTGCACGATAGGCCGGAAGACATTCATCTGCTATTCAGAAAATTTGCTGCCGATTTTGCTACTAAATATAGAACCGGATCGGTACAATTAGATGATGATGCCCGACAACTCTTAATGAACTATCCTTGGCCGGGCAATGTGCGTGAATTAAAAAACATTGCAGAGCAAATTTCGGTTTTAGCAAAAGACAAACAAATCAGTGCAAAAGAATTAAACACTTACTTGCAGCCATTTTCAAATAATCGTTCGCCGGTATTGGCATCGGGGCACACACAAAGCTCAGATTTCAGCAATGAACGAGAAATACTATACAAACTCTTTTTTGACATGAAAAGAGATGTAACCGAATTGAAAAAAATGTTTTTGGAAGTATTGCAAAATCCAAATGTAGCTGCTCAAAATTCTACACTAATTAATGAACTACAAGATTTAAGAAACGGTGACACATTGCAACCGGTTTTATTACAACCTACATTACATAATGCGGTACAAACACCCATCACACTCAATCCTGTAAAAGATATACAAGACCATGTAGTTGTAGAAGAAAGCTTAAATATTTTGGATAAAGAAAAAGAACTGATTATAAAGGCATTGAAGAAACATAAAAACAAAAGAAAAGATGCCGCTCTAGATTTGGGCATCAGTGAAAGAACTCTGTATCGCAAACTAAAAGAATACGATATTGAAAACTAAAATTGAAATAAAAGCATCCTATACAAAAATGAAAAATATTTTTTTCGGCAAACCTGCCGGAGCTTTAATTTCTTTTGGATTATTTGTATCCTTTATTTTATCCGGCTGTGGCATTTACAAATTCAAAGACGTATCCATTCCACCCGATGTAAAAACCGTACGCATTAAATACATCGACAATAAAGCCCGCTACATCAATCCGCAACTAAGCCCTACACTTACAGATAAATTGAGACAGAAGGTAGTAGGACAAACAAGATTGCGGCAGTCAAATAATGATGATGTGGATTGGGATGTTTCAGGCACCATCACCGATTATAGTTTTTCAACAGCTGCCATCTCCGGTCAGCAAGTAGCTACAAACCGTTTGTCGGTCAGTGTGCACATTACACTATTCAATCAGAAGAATAATGAAACAAAAGATTTTGATGTAAGCAGAAGTTTTGATTTTCGCAGCGATCAATCTTTTCAACAGGCAGAAGCAAGCCTGATGGATGAAATGATAAAATCTCTTTCAGACGATATTTTTAATAAGCTTTTTTCTAATTGGTAAGTGAATATTAACTTGTGTTATGAATCCGCAGATAAATAAATTGGTGAAATCAATATTTGAGAAAGAATCCTTGGACGAATGCACCATACAGGAATTGCAACAGTATGCTGAACGACATCCGTATTTTGGCGCCGCACAATTATTGCTTACTAAAAAAATGCAGTTGGTGCAACACCAAAACTATAACGAACAATTACAAAAAACATTTCTCTACTTCAATAATCCGCTTTGGGTAGAACATTTATTGAATGAAACAGGAAAGGCTACCATTACAAAACCTGAGTCAACATTGGTAGAGGTACCGACTACTCCGGAAAACATAGTAACGACTGTACAAAACTTTGACACAGACAGTACACCGCCAACTTTGCAAGAAAAAGAAACAACAATTGCAGCAGTGGTAGATAAAACAACTACAAAGAACGATGAACTGATTTTTGAACCTTATCACACCGTTGATTATTTCGCCTCACAAGGAATAAAAATAATAGACGAAGTAAAAGCGGATGATAAATTCGGCAAACAGTTGAAAAGCTTTACAGAGTGGCTAAAAACAATGAAGCGGCTACCGGTGACTGAAATAACACAAAAGCCGATTACTCCATCCGAGCATAAAGTGGAGGAACTGGCCGAACATTCGCTTGAAAACAAGGAAATAGTGACCGAAACCATGGCTGAAGTATGGGAAAAACAGGGAAATTATCAAAATGCTATTGAAATTTATCAGAAATTAAGTTTGCTCGAACCCCATAAAAGTGCTTACTTTGCAACCCTTATTGAAGATTTAAAAAAGAAATAAAATGACTACGATTTTCATCATTTTGATAGTATTAGCTTCTGTTATTCTTGGCTTCATCATACTTGTGCAAAATCCAAAAGGCGGCGGCCTTACCGGAAGTGTTGCCGGACTGAGCAATCAGTTTATGGGCGTAAAACAAACAACCGATGTATTAGAAAAAGGAACATGGTTATTTGCCGGAATCATTGGAGTGCTATGCCTTCTTTCTACTTTCTTTATTTCCGGAAGAGGTAATAGTGTGAATATTGATGCAACAGCGCCTGCTACACAGCAAGCTGCTCCTGCTCCTACTACTCCTGTTAATCCGGGAACAACAGTACCGCCGGCTAACACAGGCGGAACAACTACTCCTCAATAAATTTTAATTGATTCAAAATATTTAAACCCCGGCAAATCAATGTCGGGGTTTTTTTATTTTCCCGACTTATCCGTTTTAGATCAACAAATTATGTTGAGAAATCATAATGGGTTGTCAATAAGTAGAAAGAAAAAAAATATTGATGATTTTTTAAAGGCATAAGTGCTTCTGAACATATCAATGGGCTACTTAAAGCAACTCATTGAATATTGACATTTTCGTCAGCCATCAGAATATTCCTGACAGGTTGCGCTCCCGCAGAGCCTGCTTCTGTTTAATTTGATAACATAAAGTTCATAAAAGAATTAATTGAATGTATAAATGCAAAAAAGAAACACCAACTATTTTGTCCACTTGAACGTGTTATCTAAAAATTACCAACTATTTTGTCCATTACTCCTACTATTGGGATAAATAGTGTATATTTTATCTATTTTAGATAAATTTGCAGTGTAATTCTAAATATCAATCCTATGAATATAGCAGACAACATAAAGAAACTCGGAGAAGATAAAGAGCTGATGCAAAAAGAGGTGTATAATGAGATTGGTTTAAAATCTGCTCATTATAATAAGGTGGAAAAGGGATTGGTTGATCCTTCCATTGATATTTTAGATAAACTGGCTTCCTTTTACAGTGTTTCTATAGATGAGATAGTACATTACAGCAAAGCCACCCCAAAAGCTATTACGGTAGAAGATAAAACGGCTTCCGGGCAAGTTCGCTTTATTGTTCCACTCAACGAAAAAGAAAAAAGCACCGTTCTGAATAATATTGATACGATGCTTACCAAACAAAAATCCCAAACATTCTTTGAACAAAATATTCAAACCGCCAAGTAAGATGAGACACATAACAGTTTATACCACAGATAAGGAATACAACCACTTTATAGAGCTGGCTAAAAACCTGCATTACGTTAAAAAAATTGAGACGGATGATGAACCTGCAAAGGCTGATGTTTTGAAAAACATTAAAGCTGGCTTGCAGGAAGTAAAACTTTTCAAAAAAGGAAAATTAAAAACTTCATCTGCAAAAGATTTTTTAGATGAGTTATAGTATTGAGCTTTCTGCCAACTTTAAAAAGGAAGCTAAAAGGCTTTCTAAAAAATACCCGTCTTTAAAAACTGAACTGGCTGAACTCTTTGCAGTGCTGGAAGAAAACCCAACTACTGGCACTCCGCTTGGCAACGATATTTATAAAATTCGTTTGGCTATCGCATCCAAAAACAAAGGTAAGTCTGGCGGTGCAAGAGTTTTATCGTTTGTAAAAGTTACTAAAACAACCGTACTGCTTTTCTCCATCTACTCCAAAGGTGAAGTAGATAATCTGACAGACAAGCAAATACAGGAACTTATTAAAGATTATTTGTAAAGCAAAATATTTAAACCCTGACCAATCGATGTCGGGGTTTTTTGTTGGTAATAAATGGACAGTTATTGGTTATAAGTTTAAGGTTAGCATTTATAAAACCCATCCAAAGTTTCGTGAGTAATGAAATTAATTTAACCATAAAAAAATAAATAAGAAGTTTACATTTGCGGTATGTCGTTGGAACTGGAACAGCCTTCATTGAAGGAGCAATTTGAAAACATTATTCAAACAGAAGACAAACTGCAGATCAAGCAGTTTCTTGATGATCAGAATATCAGTGATGTAGCATCATTGGTGGACGATTATCCCGATTTTGAAGACCGCATCATCGCTAATATGTCGGTGCATCGTGCTGCCAGTGTATTTAAAATTTTAGATATTAGTGTTCAGAAGCGAGTTATTCACGAGCTACCGCCTATTACTACTGCAGTATTATTAAATGAACTCCCTGCCGACGACCGTACCGACTTTTTGGAAGAACTACCCAGCAGCGTTGTACGAGAACTCATCAAACTATTAGATCCCGATGAACGAAAAATAACGCTCTCATTATTGGGCTACCCTGAAAACAGTATCGGGCGATTGATGACACCCGATTATGTATATGTATATGCTCACAATACGATTGAAGAAGTATTTGCCACAATTAGAAAATTTGGTAAAGACAGTGAAACCATCAACGTGATTTATGTGATCAATGACAAAGGAGAATTTTTAGATGACATTCGCATCAGCGAATTCATATTGAATAGTCCGGAAAAAAAAGTAGAAGAACTGATGGACAGTCGCTTTGTAGCATTGCATCCCAATGATGATCAGGAAACTGCCAGTCAGGTTTTTAAAATGAATAATCGAGTGGCGCTACCGGTAGTCAGCGATCAAAATATTCTGCTCGGCATTGTAACTATTGATGATATATTGTGGGTAGCTGAAGAAGAATTCAGCGAAGACATTCAAAAAATTGGTGGTACAGAAGCATTGACAGAACCTTATCTGGCCACGCCCATTTTAAAACTGTTTAAAAAAAGAATTACCTGGCTTACCATTCTTTTTCTTGGCGAATTATTTACCGCAACTGCAATGACTTATTTTGAAGATGAAATTGCAAAAGCAGTAGTGCTTGCTTTATTTGTGCCATTAATCATTTCCAGTGGCGGTAATAGCGGCTCGCAGGCTTCTACATTAATTATACAGGCAATGGCCGTTGGCGAACTAACCATCAAAGATTGGTGGCGTGTAATGCGTCGAGAAATAATTTCAGGTTTAATGCTGGGAATTGTTTTAGGCATCATTGGTTTTCTCAGAATTTATATTTGGCATTCTATCGCTCCTGATATTTATGGGCCTTACTGGTTATCGATCGCTTACACCGTTGGCCTCGCCCTTGTAGGTGTGGTCATGTGGGGCAGCTTGGCCGGCAGTATGTTGCCATTAATTTTAAAAAGATTGGGCGCTGACCCTGCCGTTAGCTCCGCTCCTTTTGTAGCTACATTAGTGGACGTTACAGGTTTAATCATTTATTTCTCCGTTGCATTTCTTATTCTCAGCGGAACACTGTTGTAAGTGATAGGTATTAGGTTTTAAGTGCTAAGTTGTAACCCAATCTTCGTTCGAAACCCCTAAACCCCTAAACGCCTAAACTTCTAAACTCCTAAACTACATTCAACAACATTCAACATTCTAAACCCCTAAACCTCTAAACACCTAAACTCCTAAACTACATTCAACAACATTCAACATTCTAATCTCCCCAAACTCTTTTTGCAGCTTTTTGCAGGTTAATAACAACCGATTGACATAATCAATAATTTTGCGCTAATAACTTTACTCTTTAAAAAAAATAATAATAAATATGTGTGGCATTGTTGGATATACAGGAACAAGAGAAGCTTATCCCATTATCATCAAGGGATTGAAAAGATTGGAATATCGTGGATATGACAGTACAGGTGTTGCACTCTTAAACGGCAAGCTGAATGTGTATAAGAAAAAAGGGAAGGTAGCCGATTTGGAAGAAGCTGTTTTAGGAAAAAACTTACATGCACATACAGGTATTGGACATACACGATGGGCTACACATGGCGAACCAAGCGATCGCAATGCACATCCGCATCAATCGGCAGGTGGCAAAATAGCAATGATACACAACGGCATTATTGAAAACTACCTTCAGTTAAAACAAGACCTCTCCAACAAAGGATATACTTTTCAAAGTGATACCGATACTGAAGTGCTGCTCAATTTTATTGAGGAGATTAAAAAAAATAACCAATGTAATTTGGAAGAAGCAGTACGCATTGCATTAAAGCGAGTAACCGGTGCTTACGTTATTTTATTATTGGATGAAGACGATCCCGGAACTATCATTGCTGCACGAAAAGGCAGTCCATTAGTAATCGGCATTGGCAAAGGAGAACATTTTCTCGGCTCGGATGCTTCACCGATGTTGGAATATACCAAAGAAGTGGTGTATGTAAATGATTACGAACTCGCCATTGTAAAACCCGACGAACTCATCCTGAAAAATTTGGGAAACGAAAGAGTAACGCCTTATATTCAAAAACTCGACATCGAACTGGCGGCAATAGAAAAAGGCGGCTACGAACATTTTATGCTCAAAGAAATTCATGAGCAGCCGCAAACTATTTATGATTGTCTTCGTGGAAGATTGGATGCAATGGAAGGAACGATAACAATGAGCGGCATTCAGCAATATGCAGAACAAATAGTCAATGCCAATCGTATTGTAATGATTGCTTGCGGCACCAGCTGGCATGCAGGATTAGTAGCAGAATATATTTTTGAAGAACTCTGCCGCATCAATGTAGAAGTAGAATATGCATCAGAATTTCGCTATCGCAATCCTGTAGTGCATAAAGGTGATGTAATCATCGCTATTTCTCAAAGCGGCGAAACAGCAGATACATTAGTCGCTATTGAAAAAGCAAAAGAGAAAGGTGCAATTATTTTAGGTGTAGTGAATGTTGTAGGCTCTTCCATAGCACGCACCAGTCATGGTGGTGCTTATACACATGCAGGCCCCGAAATAGGTGTTGCCTCCACCAAAGCATTTACCGCACAATTAGCTGTGCTTACTATGATTGCTTTAAAAATAGGATACATCAAAGGCACCATTGAAGAAGAACGCTATCGCTACTTGCTTAAAGAACTTCAGGAAATTCCGGAGAAAGTAGCTTGGACTTTAAACCACAGTGATAACATAAAAGCACTTGCCGAAAAATATAAAGACGCCCACGACTTTCTATACCTTGGCCGTGGTTATAATTTTCCTGTTGCATTGGAAGGCGCTTTGAAGCTGAAAGAAATTTCTTACATACACGCCGAAGGTTATCCTGCTGCTGAAATGAAGCATGGACCTATTGCTTTGGTGGATGATAAACTTCCTGTCGTATTTGTAGCTACCAAAGATGCTTATCATGAAAAAGTGGTGAGCAATATGCAAGAAATAAAAGCAAGGAAAGGAAAAGTAATTGCCGTAATCACCGAAGGAGATGAATCTACTAAAGCAATTTGTGATGATGTGATGCTCGTGCCCGAAGCAGATGAAATATTGGCTCCAATGCTCAGCGTAGTGCCATTGCAACTACTCGCCTACTACATTGGCATTGCACGCGGATGTGATGTGGATAAGCCGCGCAACCTCGCAAAGAGTGTAACTGTGGAATAAAAATGTTTTTAACGAACACACCAAACTGAATGAACATTATCAACAAACAACCGGTATCTGCTTTAGGATATGGATTTATCGGAAAAGAATTTATTCCTAAAGGAAAGGATGAATATTATCTACGCAATAAGCAGCACCGCACCAATGCAAATTATCGTCCGCTTACCAATATTGAAATCAATCTGCTAAAGGCAAATGACAACAGCGCCGGCGATTGGTCGCAGATTCTTGTATCGGATGCATTTGATGCTTCATTGGTAAAAAGATGTTCGTTCTTCGGATTGGTACGCATCGGAAAGTTAGAACCATTCTATCATGAGTTCAACGACTTGAGTATGCCGGTAGGCCTCTACGACAGCACTATCATCAGTTGCGACTTTGGCGATAATGTGGTGGTGGACAATGTAAACTTTATGAGCCATTACATAGTAGGCAATGAAGTGATGCTTGTAAACATTAATGAACTCGTGGCTTCCAATCATGCTAAGTTTGGCAATGGTGTGTTGAAAGACGGCGAAAGCGAAGCAGTGCGTATATGGTTGGAAGTGTGTAATGAAAATGGCGGCAGAAGTATTTTACCTTTCAACGGTATGCTGGCAGCAGATGCATGGCTCTGGAGCAAATTCAGAGATGATGAAAAACTATTGCAACAGTTCAAAGATTTTACCGATAAAAAATTTGATACGCATCGCGGATATTATGGAAAGGTTGGCGATCGTACTGTTATTAAAAATTGTAAAATCATAAAAGATACCTGGATCGGCAGCGATGCTTATTTAAAAGGTGCGAATAAAATTAAAAATGTAACCATCAGTTCTTCTCCCGATGCTAAAACGCAAATCGGTGAAGGATGCGAATTGGTAAACGGCATCATTGGTTTTGGTTGTCGAATTTTTTATGGCGTAAAAGCTGTTCGTTTTTTTCTCGGCTCCAATTCACAATTGAAATACGGCGCAAGGCTGATCAATTCTTTTCTCTCAGAAAACTCTACCATCTCTTGCTGCGAAGTATTGAACTCATTAATTTTTCCGGCACATGAGCAGCACCATAATAACTCTTTTCTATGTGCCGCAACAGTGATGGGGCAAAGCAATATGGCCGCAGGTGCTACAATCGGCAGCAATCACAACTCTCGAGGCGCCGATGGAGAAATAGTAGCCGGCAGAGGCTTCTGGCCGGGTCTATGCGTTTCGCTCAAACACAATTCTAAGTTTGCCTCTTTCACCATCATTGCCAAAGGTGATTTTAGTTATGAATTAAATATCCCACTTCCATTTTCGCTGATTGCAAACGATGTCAGCAATAATCGCCTGACAGTAATGCCCGCTTACTGGTTTCAATATAATATGTATGCTATGGCACGAAACTCGGGCAAGTATGCAAGTCGTGATAATAGAGCCGATAAATCTATTCAGTTGGAATACGACTACTTAGCGCCGGATAGTGTCAATGAAATTTTTGAAGGGCTCAATATTCTTGAAGAAGCAACTGCTCAATCATGGGCCAAACATTTCAAAAAGAAAGTTGCCGCAAAAGACCTTTTAAAAAAAGGCAAACAATTACTGGAAGAAAATTTGGATTTAACTAAATTGGAAATTACTGCTGCCCATTTTGAAAACAGTGAACGCAAAACCATTCTACTCAAAGTACCCGAAGCATACAAGCAATATAAAAATCAAATTATCTTCTATGGCATTAGCTCTTTATTACATCAAATAGAAGAAAATAAAATACAAACTTGGGCACAACTAAAAAAAATGCTGCCTAAAAAATCTGCACGCACCAAATGGGTGAATCTCGGTGGACAATTGATGCCCGAAACATCATTAAAGCACTTGATTAAAAATATTCATTCAAAAAAAATAAACAGTTGGGATGCGGTGCATGATTTTTATCTAAAAGAAAATCAAGCTTACCAACAACACAAACACGAACATGCTTTTGCCGCACTCTTGGAAATAGCCAACCTTACTCCTGCAAAATTTACGAATAAAGCCTTTCTTGATTTATTAAAACAATCCATGGCGATTAAAATAGAAATGAATGCAGCCATCTTCTCTTCTCGAGCAAAAGATTACAAAAATCCATTCCGTAAAATGGTGTATGAAAGTGAAAAAGAAATGGAAAAAGTAATTGGCAAACTAAAAGACAATGGTTTTATACTGCAACAACAGAAAGAAACCGAAGCTTATCTGAAAAATGCAAAAAAGATTTTGAAAGCTATGGAAGCGAAAAATTGAATCCGATGGCGTAGATGATCCCGAATCTGCAACAATGCTCCATTACTTCGGCATTCTACTCTTAAAGAAATAATACACACCGCCAAAGCCTGCCTGATAACAAGCTGTGTAATACAGTGCATCATACAAATATTGTTTCCAAGGTTTTTTGCCATTACCGATTTTGATCACCAAGGCTGCTGTCATAGCGCCGCGATGAATGAAGTTGTTTAAATGATATTGATCGGTGGTGAATACCAATATAGAAGTGGACAATGGAAACTTAGCTCCTTTCTCCGGATCGCCGTCTTTGTATTTATTCTTAAAACTTTTTTGCGGCCAAAACCATTGTGCATTGGCTCGGGGAAATACATCGGCGAAGCCATGCCAATTGAACTCCAATGTTTCATTAAAGCCTTTGGCCATACCGGAAAGCATCGCCAATCCACCGGTGATGAGGCGATTCTTATTTATTTTCCAATGCCCTTCATTCTTGAGTTTTATTTTGTCTTTATCGGGATTGGGTTCTGCTGCATCATGCTTGATGGCGGCTACTATATTGGTTTCTTCCGATACAGAAGTAGATTGATTACTGCTGAACTGTGCACGACTGATTATACTGCACAATAACAATACAACAATGAAATATTTTTTCATAATGAACAGATTAGTATCGATTAAAATTTTAAAACGGCTGTTCATCAGGAATATGGAATACGGATATTTACGATACCTGATTTTTCAGAATAAATAATTGGAGTTTGCGGTTTTGTATAGAAGTGGATGTGTGGCTTGCAGAATGAGTGCACAAAATAATATCGGTCGTATGTTTATGCAAGTAAAATTGCAAAAATTTTGGCGGCATCGTAGTTTTTCATACTTGGTAGTTTTACGAAAGAGAAGGGAGAATGATGAATTTAGAATGATGAATGATGAATGATGAATGATGAATTTAGAATTTAGAATTTAGAATGATGAATGATGAATGATGAATTTATGCTCTGTGTTTACCTCAGTGTTGCTCTGTGGTAAAAATATTTCTTCGTGCCTCTTTGTGACTTTGCGGCTTTGTGGCAAGAAAAGAATTTAGAATGATGAATGATGAATGATGAATGATGAATTTATGCTCTGTGTTTACCTCAGTGCCGCTCTGTGGTAAAAATATTTCTTCGTGCCTCTTTGTGCCTTTGCGGCTTTGTGGCAAAAATGAATTTAGAATTTAGAATGATGAATTTAGAATTTAGAATGATGAATTTATGCTCTGTGTTTACCTCAGTGTTGCTCTGTGGTAAAAATATTTCTTCGTGCCTCTTTGTGCCTTTGCGGCTTTGTGGCAAAAATGAATTTAGAATTTAGAATGATGAATGATGAATTTATGCTCTGTGTTTACCTCAGTGATGCTCTGTGGTAAAAATATTTCTTCGTGCCTCTTTGTGCCTTTGCGGCTTTGTGGCAAAAATGAATTTAGAATTTAGAATGATGAATGATGAATTTAGAATTTAGAATGATGAATTTATACTCTGTGTTTACCTCAGTGTTGCTCTGTGGTAAAAATATTTCTTGCTCCCGATGAGCAATTCGCCCGCTCTTTCATAAATATTTTTGTTATGCACCGTTCTCATTTGTGTCAATTAGTTCAAAAATCAACTTTGTCAATGTATTCACGTCACTTTCAATGGTTCCTTTCATATATCGTTCGTAAACACTTTTGTTGTCTGGTGGGTTAAGATTTAATCTCAATCCCTTTTCTAATGCCAGCAGTCTTAAAAACTCCCTTTGTGTTCGCCCATTGCCTTCTCTGAATGGGTGTAAATAATTTACATTGTCTAATATCTCTGATAATTTCTCAGCTAAATTTCTTTTGTTGTTTTTTGAAATTTTCTTGAACTCGCCAATTAACTGGTCAATGTATTTAAAAGCATTGTCAAAATGAGCTGTAGGGAAAAACTGTTTACCGTCTTTGCTAATTTCAACTGACCGTTTTTTCCCTGCCCAAACATATATATCTTGAAATAAATTTCTATGAATTTTAAAAAGGCTGTCAATACCCTTTATTTTCATCGGGTTTTCGTAAAGTTCTTGAAGTCGTTTTGTTACAACACTGCTCTCAACAAAGAGCAATACATCAGGGTCTGTAATGTCTTGTAAATTCCGCAAAAGTCCTGTCTTGGGGTCAGTGTAGGTGAAGTCAGGGTCTATGTATTTGTAGGAATTAGACATAGGCTTTTTGTTTGGCGAATGCCACAAGTTCTATTAGTGATATTTTTCCTGTCACATAGTCTCTTATTATTTCAATACCTTTTGGTGTTGGTTTAAAGCCTTCAAACATATTACTACCCAAAGCGTTTGCAGTGCTTTCTAAGGTTTTCAAGTCCGAAAACTTAACTCCCATTATTGTGAGATTACTTCTGTCTATTTCAATTGTGTTAAACATAACTTTCAGCCCTAAAATATTTTCAAATTTACAAAATATTTAGGCCAAATCGCTTGTTTTCTGTCGTTTTAGAATGGTGCATTACTCCCTACCTCACAAACTCCACACTCGCTCTTGCACTGCCCGATACGGCGATGATGTGATACACCCCCGAAGGCAATGCAGACACATTGGTTTCTAATGTCATGTTTCCATCGCCTGTAGTGGTGTTCCATTTTTTTACGATTGTGCCCAAGCTGTTGTAGATGGCAAAACTTACTTGCTGTTGCCTTGCTGCACTCAGTGTGAAACGCAATACATCCTTTGCAGGATTGGGCCACACAGAAGTGATGAGTAAATCATTGCTGTCAAATAATAATGCAGCCACTTTAGAATATTGATATTCGTTTTGTACGCCATTTACTCTGATGCGATATAAGTTGCGACCTTTGGCTGTTTGCATATCTGTATAAGTAAATGACAACTCATTGTTGGACGGACGCACCGTTTGTATGGTTTGATATGCACCACCGTTTACCGAGCGTTGCAACTCAAATGAACGCACACCTGCACAAGAGTTTACATCCCAAGAAATGAAGCCTGCATTATTTCTCTTTTCCGCTTTGATAGTTAAAATACATTGGAGTGGTAATGGCGCATCTAAGTTTGAAACAGCAAATGGTAAATTTGAAAAAGTATTCCAATTGTATGTAGTCGCTGTTCTATCACTGCCGGGTGTGCCGGTGGGCACTTGCGTAGTATTTACAGCTACCCAATCTGCCCCCCAAGGAGAGCCGCTGTTTATATTCCTCCATACCTGAACAGATTTATTGATGCCAAACGTTGCACCAATCTGTGCTGCATCTCCATCATTATATTGAAATGTAACAACAGCGCTGGATGCCGGAGGAATAACAGAAGGGTAAACATACCACTGCCTTTTCACCGCTCCCGTAGCATTGGGTTGAAAAACAGGATCATCTATTTGTAATACATCTTCTACTCTTGTGCTCCAATCATAGCCGTCTGTACTCGTAACGGTAACAGGATTAAAAGTGCTTTTTCCAATTGGCGAATTTCTGAGTGATGTTACATTCAATAGTTTTAACACACCTGTGCTGCTTGTTTTGATATATGAAGTAGTAGAGCCTGAAGCACTTCCCGAAACGCTCATATCATTTGCACCAATATCAATATTGCCTGATGTCATTGTTAGGTTGCCACTCAATACAACAGGAGTGGCTAAAACTAAAGTTGTATTACTAACAGGTGCTGTACAGTTATAATTAAAATTATTCAGCAATTGACCACCCGAAATGAATTGCAGTGTACCCGGAGCCAATGCGCCTGCCGTTTTATCAAATACTAAATTTGAAGTAGTAGTACCACTTAAAAACCCAAGATTCGAACTACTTATATATCCGGCACCATGAAAAGTAAGTGTATTGCCTGCACCGATAGAAAGAGTGTGTGTCGCTTGCAGCAGATTAAGTCCACCTCCACTCGAGTTTCCCAAACTAAGATTGGCCGAGTTTAATGCAATAGAAACAGTACCTGCGGCAGGCGTTTGTACTCTGAATAAATAAAAATCGCCGCCACTAAACGTTTGAGTGCCTGAGCCATTGCAAGTTACGGTCATTCGGTTTCCATCTCCAGCCGGATTCGGCTCAAATGTGGAAGAATTGACCAAAGAGAAATTACCACCGAGATTCATTGTTGTAAATGGCGAAGCTGCACCATTAAAGTTGGTTACTCCATCCACTACCAAATTGCCATTTACAGAAACTGTTCCACTTGCAAATGTCTTTGTATTGCCGGTGAGTTTTAAATGATGATAGGTTGCGCCCGTTGGTACTACATAAGGAGATGCCGTTTGTGCATAATCCACTGTGCTATTATTGGCCAATATGCCAAACGTGGGCAGTGTAGTATTTACGATTTGCAATGTGCTGATGCTCTGCACATCTGCTGTGCCGGTAAGTGCTGCTGTAGCAGGTAGTATAAGCGTAGTAGGACTAAGCCCATCGCCTACTATCACTTTTGAGCTTACACCGGATACTGTCCAGTTTGCATCAAGCGTAGTGCTTGCTCTGTTTACAACATTAAACCGCTGACCATCGGTTATAAAATCTCCGGGCTGCGTGCCTGAGCCATCAGTATTAGTACCCCATGTTGCTACGTCTGTAAGATTGCCTGTTGATTTGCTGTAAAAATCTGTTGTGGCTCCGGTATAAGTTCCTTCTACTTTAAAATCATCGACTCGGCTTGTACCGCCTGTTGCAGTACTGCCACCATTTATTGAACTCGTAGAAGTAACTACCAGCCTAATGTAAACAGCTGCTTTATTATTTAAAGTTGTGGCATAACTTAAATCAAGTGTTCGAGTAGAAACAGATTTGTATGAACCACTTGTCCAACTATCATTAGTGAGTTGATAAGTGCTATTTGTTCCCGTAGCATCAGTAAAAGACACACCGTCTGTACTGTATTGTACTTTAAAATCTCTTGGCCCTGTATCGCTGCCTGTTGCATCCCATGTAAGCTTAATAGAACTATAATTTGTAGTCTTAAATAAAAATTGATAATAGTCGCCAGTATCCCAGTAGTTTGAAGAAAGTGCTCTTGAACTTCCATTTCCTGCTACGCTTGACCAAGTTGTTAAATTAGAAGCATGTAATCCACTTACTGCAGAGCCTGTCTTTAATGTACCTATGTCAGCGGTACTTGGTGCTATAGTTGGTGTAGTAGTGTTAGTTCCATTGATGGTGGCTGACTCAAATGACCACTTGGCAGTTACCACCTGCCCCACACACCCACACAATTTACCGCTACAAAAGATAAAATAAGGAACAACCTTTTCATAATTCAATTTTGCGTTTATTAAATACGGCTTGGACTTTGAAAAGGCGTTCAAAGGGATTGGATTGAGAGAGAGGTATAAAGATAGGGAAGAATTTTGAATGATGAATGGAGAATTTAGAATTTAGAATTTAGAATTTAGAATGATGAATGATGAATTTATACTCTGTGTTTACCTCAGTGTTGCTCTGTGGTAAAAATTATTTCTTCGTGCGCCTTTGTGCCTTTGCGTCTTTGTGGCAAAAATGAATTTAGAATGGAGAATTTAGAATTTAGAATGATGAATTATGAATTTAGAATTTAGAATGATGAATGATGAATTTATACTCTGTGTTTACCTCAGTGTTTCTCTGTGGTAAAAATATTCCTTCGTGCCTCTTTGTGCCTTTGCGGCTTTGTGGCAAAAATGAATTTAGAATGGAGAATTTAGAATTTAGAATGATGAATTTATACTCTGTGTTTACCTCAGTGTTGCTCTGTGGTAAAAATATCCCTCAATTATCACTTTATTCTCTGTGTTTACCTCAGTGCCGCTCTGTGGTAAAAATTATTTCTTCGTGCGCCTTTGTGGCAAGAAAATAAAATAAGCGGCTGCCCATTACAGACAGCCGCCTATTTTTTATTTATGTGGTTTCTCTATTGTACAATAAATGTTTTGATCAACCGAATTGGCTGATTCATATCTTCATTGCTCAGCAATAAAGAATACATTCCCTTGCCCGTAGCAGGCAGGTTCAATGCTTCGCTTACTGTGCCGCCGCTATGAGTCAATGTTTTGGCCAGCACCTCACGACCGGTAGCATCAAATACTTTCAGACTGTAATTGCCTTTGGGCAAGTTGGCCGCCTGATAAGTAAATGTGCCGCCCGTAACCGGTACCGGATACAACACTAAATCTACCGCACCACTACTGCGCAAATCCACCTTCACGGTAACACTGTATTTATTGCTTCCGGAATTTTCTACGCCTTTGATGCGATAAAAATTCACACCGCCGAAAGGAGTTCTATCTATAAAGGAATAATTGGCACGAGCGCCCGTGTTCTGCACATTATTCACCACACTGATAGCGGTAAAGATTCTGCCATCTGCCGAGCGTTCTACTACATAATTATTCATATCCGTTTCGGTAAGGTTGCTCCAGTCCACCCGCACACCGCCGGCCACTTGTGCCGCTTTTACATTGGTAAAGAATACCGGCAGTGGTCCATCTATATTGCTGATAGCATAGCGAGAAAATTTGGTAAGTCCGGTAAATGCTGCCTTAGCTGCATTAGCAGTAGATAAATCCAATGATACCGGTGCGCCCGACATCATCCAGTTGCCACCCACATTGTGCCATGCCTGCACCGGCGTATTTTTTACAAAACTGCCGCCCACCTGATCTACTTCATCAAACTGGAAAGTAATATCTGCACCAGCACCCGGAGGGTTTACAGAAGGAGTAATATCCCATACTACAGCTACTGCTTTTGTATTATTAAACCCTGCATCTGGCGTCGGCAATCCGTCTTTTGCACTCACACTCCAATCGCGGCCACTACCATTGTTGATGATTACCGGATTGTATGCGCCATCACCCACCGGGAAGGTTTTTGGCGTGGTGGTGATGTTAGTAAGGGTTAAATGACCTGTGCCATTTGTAACTAAATAATTAGATGCAGAACCACCTACCACCGAACCACCAACTGTAATGTTATGTGCTCCTACTATCACTTTTCCGTTTGTTAAAGTTAAATTTCCGCTCAGTATTGTATTCCCGTTTAATGATTTATCGCCGCTACCATCAATTACTACATTGGCATAATCGGTACGTGCTGTAAATACTTGAGCACCTACGGCATTAAATTTAATAACAGAAGAAGAACCAAATGTCTTAGTACCTGTATTAGCTAATGTTCCGGCTATTCCATTTGAATGACCGGAAATTAATGTTCCATTTATTACCACATTACCAGCACCGGTAAGGAGCGAGGTGCCGGCATCTACTGTTCCATTAATAGTAAGTGCTCTGCTTGCTTCTATAGGTAAATCATTATTCAAAACAAGCGTAGAAGCACTGCTCACGGAGTAGTTAAGGTCATTAGAAAGCGTAGCTGAAACTGCACTAAAATTTTGAATGCCATTTTTATTAAATACAATCAGATTTCCTGTAGAGCTGCCGCTCTCGGTAATCGTGGCATTTGTAATTGATAAATCACCTCCAATATTCAGCGTGCTGTTGGCACTTCCGCCTTGAGATAAATAAAGTTCACTGCTATTACTGACTTCTACATTTCCGGCAACAGTCATTGTTGTAGCACCACTGCCACTGCTCAATCCTAAATGACCGCCATTTAAAATCAGTTTGCCACCGACAGAAATGCTGAAAGCTGTATTTGAAGTAAAACGAAATGCTCTATTTGCTGTTCCCCCTGTATTAGTTACGGTAAGATTGCCAGCAATGGACATACCTGTTGGCGTACCTAAACCTATGTTACCGGTTTGTCCGGGGCAGTTCCATGTAAAATTTCCAAATGTTTGAACAAGTGAGGCATTAGTAGGCTGAGTGCTTGAAATTCCTGTTATTTCTACAGTAGAAGCAGGATCCCAAGTAGCAGTAATAATGTTCGAACCATTTCTGTTATGACGATAGGTGCTTCCTGAATTAAAGAGTGCATTAGCGCCACTGCTTATTGTAAAAGTACCTGCAGTGTTTATCAATAAACCATTTACTACAAGATCGTCACCGGTGCCATTAGCTATTGTGAAATCTGCATTCAACGTTAATGTAGCGCCAGACTCTACCAACAACTGATCGCCGCCGGCAGTAGCAGCCACCGTTACGATATGCCCATTTTTGATTGTGATTGTATTTGCATTTGCATTAGGAACTAATGTTGCATTTATCCATGTAATATTATCTGCTGAAGATTCCCACGTGCCTACGCTTGCCCAATCGCCCGTAGCCTTTGAGCGGAAATAATCTGTAGCGTTAGATGAAACTGTAATATTAAACAGATTACTCGTTGCATTGGTCAATCCTGTTGAAGATGCTGTTAATTGAAGGCCGGTTCCTGCTACTGTATGTGTCAAAGTAGAAAAAGTAGCTAATCCTGTTACTGCTGCAACGCTAACCGGGCTTCCGGAAAGTGTGCCTGAAGAAGTCATATCAATATTTGCGGTAAAATCAAGATCTCTGTTTCCGTTGGCGTCATTACTGCTTACTGTAGGTGCCGGCGACATGGCGACGTTAATGCCGGTAGGCGAAGTAGTATTTTGAACAAAATCAAGTTTGGTGGCAACAACCGATATTACATTCTTTGAAATACCTGAAGCAACAGATTGCCCGGAAGCAATAGCAGAACTACCGGTATTTTCGGTAGTGATGCCGGATGTTTGTACTAAAAACTCAACCTGTTTTCCATCAATGAGTGTTGGCAATGAACCACCGAGGCTACTCTTCAACCATATTTTTAAACTATAAGTTTTAGAAACATTATCGGCTATGTAGCCAATATCACCCGAGCTGTTTGGTAGTGAAGCAAAAGTGATATTGGCGGCATTGATTGTGCCGCTTGCTGTATTTGTACCATCTGATAGTTCGGCACCTGCTATGGCTTGTGTCCAATCGGTTACCCAATTATTTGTTCCTTTATTGATAATTATTTGATTAATCAAAGTAGGATTTGCATCATTGGTAGCACCATCATCTGTAATAGTAAAATCAAAATTCATAGATGCAGCGCCTGATGTATTTACCAACGAAGAAATAGTGCCGGGTATAGGGCCGGGGCCTGCTGTGATAGTAGAAGTGCCGATGGCCGGTGCCCATTGTGCGTACAGTGCCATATCTGCCGAAAAACTATAAAGTGCACCATCTGCATAAGCTGTGCCGCTTCCATTAGCAATAGTATTCCAACCGCTGAAGGTATAGCCTGTATGGGTAAATGTATTGGCATTAAGATTTGCCGGGCCTGCAGATGTTTGTGCCGGCATAGTACCTGTACCACCGTTGGAGTGGAAGGTTACGGTGTGGATTGGTGCCGCTGCCCACTGTGCGTACAGCGTCATATCTGCCGAAAAACTATAAAGTGCACCATCAGCATAAGCTGTGCCGCTGCCATCTGCTGCTGTATTCCAACCGCTGAAGGTATAGCCGGAATTGGTAAATGTATTGGCAGTTAGGTTTGCCGGACTTGCAGAAGTTTGTGGCGACATACTGCCTGTACCTCCGTTGGCATTGAAGGTTACAGTGTGGATTGGTGCCGCTGCCCATTCTGCATACAAAGTAGTATTGGCCGGCATTGTAAATGTAGCACTTGGGTTATAATGTGTGCCGCTGCCATCTGCTGCCGTATTCCAACCGTTAAAGTTAAAACCAGTCTTAGTTAATGAGCCAGTATTGCCCAAAACGGTAACACTGGCAGTTGAAAAATAGTTATTGTTATCCGTAGGTACTGTGCCGCCTGTATTACCATTACCACTGTAGGTTATTGTATATGCTCTACGAAATAAATATATGGATGATTGTGATGCTGATGAGTAGCATGCAAATAACGTATTAGTACTATTATATTGCATGTACTTTCTACTGTTAGTTCCTTGAGCTATTATACTTGCAATGTTATTAGAAAATGTAATTGCCCATTGACTGTTTGCGTCAGAATTTGCAGCTCTAGTTTTTAAGTCATTGCTTGAAGAACTTGATGCATACAAATACCCATTATAAGTATCATTTAAAGTCCATGCTCCTGTGGATCCGCCTAAAGTAATCTCATAAGCATTAGTTTGATTAGTATTTACAGTAGCAATAGTTAATGCGGAAATAACACCAGAGCTAATTGTAGCAGTTGGCGCTGCATCTCTATTACTAGATTTCTGATAGCCTAAAATATTAGTACTTCCGTCATTGTAAGAAGATGTAAAAATGTACTTATCACCAGCAACTAAATCACCAACTGTGTTTATTCGCTTATAAGTCTGCCCCCAACTCATTCCACTCACCAAGCAAAGCATAATAGCCAGCAAAGCCGGTGTAAAACGTAGGTTTTTAAAAATAGTTTTTAGTAAAGGTTTCCTCATCTCTTCAGATTTTAAGATTTAAAAAAGTGTGTGTCAAAAAATAAATACCTCAGTGGTAAAGGAGTTGGTTGGCGGCTTTTGTTATCTGCTGTAAAAATATGGTAAGGCAAAATGCAGCTAAGCGGTAGTTATCCACATTTTTTTGGGGGAATTTAGAATTTAGAATGATGAATGATGAATTTAGAATTTAGAATTTAGAATGGAGAATTTAGAATGATGAATGATGAATTTAGAATTTAGAATGATGAATTTAGAATTTAGAATTTAGAATGATGAATTTATACTCTGTGTTTACCTCAGTGCCGCTCTGTGGTAAAATAATTTCTTCGTGCCTCTTTGTGCCTTTGCGGCTTTGTGGCAAGAAAAGAATTTAGAATGATGAATTTAGAATTTAGAATGATAAATGATGAATTTAGAATGATGAATTTAGACCCGACAGTTCGGATAATGAATGTATTCCTTCGTGCCTCTTTGTGCCTTTGCGGCTTTGTGGCAAGAAAAGAATTTAGAATGATGAATTTAGAATTTAGAATGATGAATGATGAATGATGAATTTATACTCTGTGTTTACCTCAGTGTTGCTCTGTGGTAAAAATAATTTCTTCGTGCGCCTTTGTGCCTTTGCGGCTTTGTGGCAAAAAATGAATTTAGAATGGAGAATTTAGAATTTAGAATGATGAATTATGAATGATGAATGATGAATTTATACTCTGTGTTTACCTCAGTGTTGCTCTGTGGTAAAAATAATTTCTTCGTGCGCCTTTGTGCCTTTGCGGCTTTGTGGCAAGAAATGAATTTAGAATGGAGAATTTAGAATTTAGAATGATGAATGATGAATGATGAATGATGAATTTATACTCTGTGTTTACCTCAGTGCCGCTCTGTGGTAAAAATAATTTCTTCGTGCGCCTTTGTGCCTTTGCGCCTTTGTGGCAAGAAAATGAATGATGAATGGCTGCCACTGCACTATACCACTAATATTTTGCACCTCATTTTCCCATTTCCTTATTTTCAAATACCTTTGCGGTTCTTTAATTATTACGTCATTTTCAAAACACTAATACACTATTTATGGCATACGATGTAGTTGTTCTTGGCAGTGGTCCCGGCGGTTATGTAGCTGCTATCCGGGCTGCTCAATTGGGTTACAAAACAGCAGTAATTGAAAAAGAAAACCTTGGCGGTATCTGCCTCAACTGGGGCTGTATTCCTACAAAAGCCTTATTGAAAAGCGCACAGGTAAATGAATACATCAAACATTCGGCCGATTATGGTATAGAAGCAAGCGGTACACCACAGTTTGATGCTATTATCAAAAGAAGTCGTGGCGTAGCCGATAAGATGAGCAAAGGTGTTCAGTTTTTGATGCGTAAAAACAAGATAGACGTTATCTCCGGCTTCGGCAAGCTCGTAGCCAAAGGCAAAATAGAAGTGACGGCAGCAGATGGCAGCAAGCAAACGGTGGAAGGAAGACATATCATCATCGCTACAGGTGGTCGCAGCCGCGAATTGCCCACCATGAAAATTGACGGTAAAAAAATAATCGGATACAGAGAAGCCATGTCATTGCCACAGAAGCCCAATAGTATGATCATCGTAGGTAGCGGCGCCATTGGTGTAGAGTTTGCCTACTTCTACAATAGCATCGGCACCAAGGTTACGATTGTGGAATTTTTGCCACGCATCGTACCGGTAGAAGATGAAGACATTTCAAAAGAATTGGAAAAGCAATACAAGAAAAACGGCATCACCATCATGACAAATAGTGAAGTAACCAAAGTAGATACTTCGGGTGCCGGCGTAAAAGCTACCGTAAAAACAGCTGCCGGCGAAACGGTGCTGGAAGCCGATATGCTATTGAGTGCAGTGGGTGTATCTGCCAATATAGAAAACATTGGCCTTGAAGCATTGGGCATCAAAACCGAAAAAGGACGTATATCGGTTGATAAATACGGACAAACAAATGTTCCGGGATTTTATGCCATTGGCGACTGCTCGCCCGGGCAGGCACTCGCACACGTAGCAAGCAAGGAAGGCATTACCTGTGTAGAAGCTATTGCGTATGCAGAGCATAAATACCACCACAAGCCGGAGCCGATAGATTACAACAATATTCCGGGCTGTACTTATTGTGTACCGGAAATAGCTTCTGTTGGTTACACCGAGAAAGCAGCAAAGGATGCAGGCTATGAAATAAAAGTGGGTAAGTTTCCGCTGAGTGCAAGTGGCAAAGCCTCTGCCGCCGGACACACCGAAGGATTTATCAAAGTAATATTTGATGCTAAATACGGCGAGTGGTTGGGCACGCACATGATTGGTTACAATGTAACAGAAATGATATCTGAAACAGTCACTGCTCGTAAGTTAGAAACCACTTATCAGGAAGTATTGGATGCCATTCACCCGCACCCTACCATTAGTGAGAGTGTGAAAGATGCTATTGAAGTAGCTTACGGCGAAGCCATACATTTATAATATTTTTTTGCACATAAATATTTAAAAAACTCGCTTAACAGGCGGGTTTTTTTTTGTTCAAAACATTAAGAGATTTTTATCGTTATTCTTCCTAATTTTATACCACCAAATTTTAAAAACTATGGCATTATTTAATTCAAGTAATCCTACTTTACAGGAAAAAACATTTAGAGATACGCAAATTGAAGGCGTCAGCACCGGCGATGAAATGTCGGCAAATGGTACGCTGAATAAATTAGGTATCTTATTTCTGTTGATGGGTGCATCTACCCTTTTCTCTTGGAATCAGGTATATCAGGGCAGTAACCCTGTGCCGATGATGATGATTGGTGTATTTGGCGGATTGGGTTTGGCGATTGTATTAATGATTAAAAAACAATGGGCGCATATCATTGCTCCTGCTTATGCTGTATTAGAAGGCTTATTTGTAGGTTCTATCTCTGCCTTATTCAATATGCAATTAAAAGGATTGCCGATGCAAGCCGTAGCGCTTACACTCTTAGTTGTATTGGTAATGTTTTTAATCTATCGTTATAAGATTATCAAAGTAACAGGACGATTCAGACAGGTAATTACAATAGCAACAGTCGCTATCGCTGTTTTTTATTTGATACAATGGTTGACTTATTCATTCGGTGGTAGTGCCATCGGAGCATCTATTACCAATTCTACTACTCCACTCAGCATTGGATTCTCCATTGTAGTTACTGCATTGGCTGCATTCAATCTTTTATTGGATTTTGATACAGTAGAAAAAGGTGTAGAAATGAGAGCGCCAAAGTATATGGAGTGGTATTGTGCATTTGGGTTGTTGGTAACCATCGTGTGGTTATACCTAGAAATATTAAGGCTATTATCAAAACTGCAAAGAAACTAATCTTAAAAAACTGAATGATAAAATGCTCTGCTGCTGCGGAGCATTTTTTTTTCATCATTACTATATTTATTGGGAACTTTATATTTACAAACAATTGAAACTACGTTATGAATACGCTGATCATTGATGATAATAAAATAGCCAGAGCCACATTGAAGCAGCTATGCAGCCAAGTAAAGGACATTACGCTATGCGGAGAGTGTGAAAGCGCATTGGAAGCATACAATCTATTGCAAGAGCAGCCTATAGACCTGCTCCTTTTAGATATAGAAATGCCCGACATGACCGGAATAGAACTCACCAAAAGTTTAAAAGACAAACGGCCGGTTATCATATTCATCACCTCAAAAAAAGAATATGCAGTAGAAGCTTACGAACTGAATGTAGCCGACTACCTGATAAAACCTATTGTGCCTGCAAGGTTTTTACAAGCAATAGACAAAGCCAAAGAACTTATTGAGAGTAAAAAATTAGCGGTGCAGTCGGATGCAGCAGCATTTATATTCATCCGAGATTCCAATATCATACGCCGATTGAGTCTTGATGAAATATTATTTGCAGAAGCAATGGGCGATTATGTAAAACTACATACTGCTCAAAAGTATTATGCCATACACACCACACTCAAGACCATAGAAGAACGTCTTCCTGCCACAAATTTCATTCGTACGCATCGGTCTTACATTGTAGCATTGAACAAAATAGATACCATACAAGACGGCGCATTGGTAGTGCATGGCAAGTCGGTACCGGTAGCAGATGCCTATCGATCGGCCTTGAATAAGCGCATGAATATACTCTAACGTTTCATTGATAAATCTCACCGATTCTTTTTGCCTGTTGAACGATTGCAGACTATTCGCTCCTGTTTTCTAATACATCTTTGTGATGCGAAAGCGATAAGTTCTTTAAATAGGTTTTTCTCATAACAGTTAGTTTTGGTTTTTAAATACGGCCTCGGATTTATCCGAGGCCATATTTTATCTGTGCAACAATGAAATCTTTATATATTATACTCTTCTCCATAGACCTCTTGCTGATGGGTTTGCTCGCCTTCTTATTCTTTAAAATGATGGATGAAAAAGCAGGTAGTTTTACTTTGTTTGAAACGCTCTTAGGCGTTGTCATCAGTATCTGTGTCTTATTTGTATTGGTCAAACAATATTCCAAAGTATCCATTTCCAACAAGTCTAAATAAGTTAACAGACATTTTATAACAGTCTGTAATAATTAAACTAAATTAGTGCCCAATCAATTCAATTGATGTCCGGTAAAAATATCAGCTTCTATTTATTGGCAGCATTTGTAGCTGGCTCTCTCCTATTGGTCTATATACAATACAATTCTTCAAAAAACATACATGCGCTTGGCGAAGGCAATCAAAAATATTTGGAAGAGTATAAAATCAATTCCAACCTTCGGGAATTAGAGAAAGACTTGGTGCGAGTAGAAAGCAATGTGAGCGATTATGTATCCACAGGCAATCTTGTTTTTATTCATGATATAAAACTAAAAACCGTAAAAATAAACAATGACCTGAGCACGCTACAACAAGTGAGTGACGACTCTTCCTGTATTGAATTGATAGACAAATTAGACACTGTAGTACATGCCAAGTTAACATTCAGCAATAGGATATTGCAACATTTAAAAAACAATGGTAAAGAATCGGCCGAAGCCTTAATCAATACGTTGGAAGGAAAAACACTGATGGACACTGTGTATTCGTATGTAGATAAAATAAAAAGTGCCCGCCATGATATCATTCAAAAATTAAATAAAACCAATATTCAAAACGGAGCACGTGCAGAAACATTTAATTACATACTGATTGCGCTAACACTCATTGCGGCAGCAGTTCTTTTCTGGTTTATTTTCAATATAACGCAAAGACTGATTGCTTCAGAAAGGAAAGAGAAAGAAGCTACAAAACTGAAAGAAAGTTTTTTGGCAAATATGAGCCATGAAATACGGACTCCGCTGAATGCGATATTAGGCTTTACAAACCTATTGCAACAACAAGAATTAGCTGTACAATCAAAGGAATATGTAACAACGATAGATCGCTCCGGCAAAAATCTGCTCACTATTCTAAACGATATATTAGATATATCAAAAATAGAAGCCGGCATGTTGAAAATAGAAGCAGCTCCATTCAGTATCCGCAGTATTGTACGCACTACATTAGATTTGTTTGCTGCTCAAATTGCCGAAAAAAACATAGTATTAAAATCGGAAATCAATAGTGATGTGCCGGATGTATTGATTGGCGACAGCAGTAGATTAACTCAAATAATCACGAATTTGATAGGCAATGCACTAAAGTTTACCAAACAAGGTTCTATCACATTAAATATTCAAGCATTAAGCAAAGAAAAAAATAATCTTCAAACAGCTATCACCATTACCGATACAGGAATTGGTATTGAAAAAGAAAAACTCACAGATATATTTAATCGCTTTCAGCAGGCGGATAATGATATCACACGCATGTATGGAGGCACCGGCTTAGGCCTTTCTATTGTAAAAGAACTAATCGAATTGCAGCAGGGCACTATTGAGGTATCAAGTACGCCCGGCATGGGCACTACTTTCAGGCTAATGATACCTTATACAATAGCCGCGAATCAAGATAGCCTTAAAACTACAACAGCATCAAAAGAAAATCAACTTATACCTTTTACAAAAGCTATCAACATCCTTGCGGCAGAAGACAATGAAGTAAATCAAAGCCTATTAAAACATTTATTCAACAGGTGGAACGTACAATATGATATTGTTTCCAATGGGAAATTGGCAATAGAAATGTTGCAGCAGAAGAATTATCAACTGATACTGATGGACATTCAAATGCCGGTGATGGATGGATATACCGCTACAAAAGAAATAAGAGCATCACTGAAAAATTCAATACCCATTATTGCAATGACGGCACATGCGCTTTCCGGAGAAAAAGAAAAATGCTTACTCAGTGGCATGAATGAGTATATCTCAAAACCAATAGAGGCTACAGTACTTTACAATTTTATTCAGTCTTATGCAGGAAAAGATGATGCAACAGAAACGGTGTTAGAAAAAACCAACAACGGCAAATCGTCTTACCAATATATCCGATTGGACTACATGAAAGAATTGAGCAATGGCAATACCCAATTTGAAAAAGAAGTCACAGAAGAATTTATACAATCTGTTCCCGAATCAATCCAATCAATAGAAACTGCATGGGAAAAAAAGGACACAAATGAAATAAGCCACCTGGCACACAATCTGAAAAGTACCATTGCAATAATGGGCCTTACTGATCAACTGTCCGGCTATCTTGATTTTTTAGAATATCAACAATATTCGGAAGAAGAATTTGCAAAACAATTTGACCGCCTAAAGAGTATTTGCCTGAGTGCCGTTTCAGAAGCTGTTCAATTCAACAATACGCTCCAATAAAATCGCCCCGATAAAAATACCGAGGCGACTCCCTGCTTTAAGAAAATTGCTGCTATTACAAACTTGTGAAATAAACTACTTCGCCATTCATGCTCACGTGCAGCACTATTTTCTTCGTTGCATTTTGAAGCTCTACAAAATATGAATCTTCATCATCAAACTGCGTATCGTACAGCACCATATTTGTTTCATTGGCTTCATTATCATCAAAGAAAACCACTCCGCTTATCTTATAATCTTTATAATCTCTTTTAATTGTATTGCGGGCTTGCTCCGGTAAGTCTTTAAACCTTTTCATCTGTGTAGTACCGACCAGGTTTGCTTCGTCATCATAATAAGCGGTAGTAGTATTATTATTGCTACCCTTGAAAGTAAATTCATCAAAGTTGGCACTTCTGCGAGACTTGATAATAGCAGCATTGCTGAAATCGATATTGAATTGCTGTGTAGCCTCAGTTGACACACTTGTTCTATCAATCTTTCGTAAATCTTTTCTTTCTTCTTTCTTATCGGTTTTATATTCTTTCTTTTCTTTTTTATCAAAAGCTATGTCCTTTTTTATTGTTGGTGCTGATTGAGCATTGATAGCAGTACTAAATATTATAATCAATACTGCCGGAAATAATAACTTTTTCATTTTAGTTGTTTTAAACAGGTAAAGAAACAAAATCGTTCAAAGGCAATTCAAAGCTATCATCCTTATGGATGAATTTGTTTTAGCTTTCGCTGAATAGGCATTAACAATCGGCTAATCATAATATTTTGGCACATGGAATGTTTTTAATAAAATAAAGCAGCCTTTGAAGTGAACAAAGGCTGCTTTATAAAAAATCCAAAAATTAGCAACTAAATCCAACTGAATGATTAAAATTTTCTTCTGCCACGGTCAATAGTTGCCGGCCTGGAATTTCCGGGGTTGTATGAACTGATGTTTTTAATTTGTTCTCTTTGCATTGGGCGCACATCATTATTTCTTCTGATGGGCGTTTGATTTGTAGGATGATCCGGTATTGCCCAAGTGCCTCTTTGACCATTATCGTGAGGTAAATCTTTATAAGGAATACTCTTTTGAGGTTTTATCGTTTCATTATCTTTTGGCGCTCTTACTTGCGGTTTGAATACATCCAATTCTTTTTTCCTGACATTTGTATTTACGTTGTTTGGTTCATCTTTTTGAACATTTACATTATTCTTCTGATGTTCTAAATTATTCTGTTCTACCGGAATGTTATGATCTTTCACAATATAAGGTGTGATTTTTTGTCCGGTTACTTTTTCAACATCTTTTACCGCAGGTCCTTTTGAATAAACAATCTTTTTATTATTTGTGTAGTTGTAATTATTGATAATTGTTGTGTTGTTATAGATTGTTTCTTTTTTGCTATTATCAATTATGTAGTTGTTGATATGATGATCTGTAATATGGTGTGGGTCCACAAAGTTCCAATGTTCATAAGGTATGTTTACGGCAACTGAAACGCCTAAATGCATTCCCGGACCTAAAGGAGCCCAACCATAATAACTTGCATTATTCCTCCATGCTACCCAAGCAGGTGCCCATTCATAACCGGGCAGCCATAGCCAACCATAACCTGTTTCATAAAACCAACGACCATAGTGAAAAGGTGCCCATCCCCAACTATATCCACTCGTCCAATTCCAACCCATATTCGTACTCGCCCAAAAACCATTGGAATAATAGGGTTGAAAATCTATAACAGAAGGAGACCAAACAAAGCCATAGCCCGGATAGTCGACCCATCGGCCATAAGGACTTAAATCGTCATAAAATCTTTGATAAGTTACTGTCTCCGTAGGTTGATCGTCTGCCGGAGTATCATTACTTATATAGCTTGTTGAAGTGCATGCATTTAAAGCGATTGCTATGACCACATTCATTGCCAATTTGGATATCGTTTTCATAAAACTAATTTTAAGTAAAACTAAAATCATTAAAAGGTTGTATCATCTATATTTAGATTAACAGGCTAAATCAATAGGTGAATAGGAAAATATACTCTTTTGAATAAAAAAAAGTCCGATGGTTTAAAGACTATCGGACTTTGATTTTGAGTTTGCAAATGAACTTACAACTTAGGAATAGCAGTTTGCAATAACTTCATATTCTCCAACTCAGTTAATGATTTTGCGGTATAATGAATATGTAGTACAGGCTGCCGGTTGGCACTATTCAAGATAATCTGAATAATACTTCTATCGGTAACCCATTTTGCACTCAACACCAAGCTGCCATCGGCAATTGCCAATCCATAATTTTGTTTTTCCTGTTGTGTAGTATTATTTGTCCAGCTTTCTGTTTCGCTTGCGGGTTTGCCATATTTATCCGTAAGTAATCCTTTGAAGATATTAAAGTCCTGAATCAGCAACTGAGGGTTAGTATATTTTTTGGTAAAGAAATAACTACCTCCGATTAATTTCTGGTCTTCATTAAAAGTGTAAAAAACATTGCAATCGTATCCGCCTAAGAGATCGTTGTATTCCAGCATATCATCTTTATCGCTGGTAATAAATTTTGCTGTTTCGCTTGATTGTACTTGATAAAAGGAAGTGCCCCAATTGAATACTCTGAAATCGGTTTTATTCTGTGCAGCCAAAAAGCCTACCGGCATCAAAAGAATAAAGGCGAGTAATATTTTATTTTTCATAATGTTAAGTTTTCGCCGAAGCTAAAACTCAAAACATCGGATAATAAAACAAACTCGCCCAATAGGCAAAAACAATCGACTGTAAGCGGTATTAAGATTTTACAATTTGACTGCGCAACTTATCTTCTACACTTCCGATGAGTGTAATAAACTCGTCGCCGGAATCTTCGGCAAAAGCATCGGGGCCTGCAATACCTAATCTTACTTTCACTGCTTTGTTATGCGTTGACTTGCCTTCTTTACTTTCTAAATAAACATCTGCATAAGCGATGTTTGCATGAAACTTATGCAAGCGAGTCAGCATCTTTTGAATACGTTCTTGTATCGCCTCTGTTACTTCAATTTCAGGAGCTTGAATGTCTAATTTGATTCCATTAAAATGACTTGTGTGTATCATATATTTATATTTTTTGCTTTTTACAATTATACGATTTTTAAGGCGCATTTCCAATGATAAACAGACAGTACATCCTTAAATATTTGAAAATATTTTATGGAAATTTTTAGGTCATGAATCTTAGCCGAAAAGAATCAAATTTCTTCATCCAAAATCATCGCTTATGCTAAACAATCAATTTATTAGCCGATTAATCATGTTTGCCTTTTTAGTATTGGTAGGCTTTGCTATCGCTATGGGCATCTATTATGGAAGTTTTTGGGGTATTTTTCTTGCGCTTATAGCTCTTGGTGCTGGTATTTATTTTATTAACTTATTAGCCAAAGCAAAAAGGGAAATAATGGAAGCAGAAGTAAAAGAAAGTATGGAAACTTTGTAAAAAGGGGATTTCAAAAAATTAAGCATTGCAACAGGCAATGTGTAAGTAACAAAGAATAAACCAAACTTATTCTTCAAGTTTTTTTTGATAGCTCCATTCCTTTAATAAATTATTATAGCTTGTTTTATCCAGCCCCGGTTGATTAAAATGGCCTGCAAGATTTTTTTGGCGATATGCTTCATATAGTGTGACCGCACAAGCAACGCTTATATTCAATGATTTTATAATACCCACTTGCGGGATAATAAAATTACCATCGGATAACGCTCTTACTTCATCACTTACTCCGCTATGCTCATTACCAAATACCAATGCAATACTTTGTGTAAAATCTATTTCATGCAAAGACACTGCATCACTGCTTAGATGTGTCGTTAATATTTTTGAATAATGATTACGTAATTCTTTAAAACATTCTTCTGTATTTTCAAATTGATGGATGGTTAACCACTTCGCCGCACTTGAAGAACTTCTTACACCCCATTTCTTATGCCTTGGAATTTTTGTATTTAGAATATAAATATCCTGAATGCCGACGGCATCAACAGTGCGCATCACCGCAGAAATATTATGTGGATCAAATACATTCTCCAAGACAATTGTAATATTCCCTTGCCGTTTATTTAACACAGATGTTAAACGCTCTTTTCGTTCAGGAGTCATAAAATTTCAGTGATTTGATTTGTATTAACAAACAAAATAAGTATATTTATCCTTCCCTTTTCGAAAAACAATCAGCTCTTTATTCTAATTAACTTCAAAATAAAATAACATTATGAAATATTCGCCAGTTCAAAATTTTATTAATGGAAAATTTGTCAATACCGATTCCGATCGTAAACTATCGGTAATTTCTCCGCTTGATGGTAATCATCTTTCTGATGTGCCTATGTCCACAACAAAAGACTTAAACGCTGCAGTACAAGCCGCAAAAACTGCATTTCCTGCATGGAGTAAAACACCCATCAAAGAAAGAGTGCAAGTTTTTTTCAAGTATAAAACTTTGTTAGAAAAACATTTAAAAGAGTTAGCCGAATTATGCAGTGAAGAAAATGGAAAGACTTATGGTGAATCTGTAGCAGAAATAGAAAAATGTATTGAACTTACAGAGTTTGCTACTTCACTGCCACAATTGGTTTCCGGAGAAATATTAGAAGTAAGCAAAGGAGTGGAATGTAGAACAGAACATGTGCCATTAGGTGTTGTTGCATCTATAGTACCGTTCAATTTTCCTTCAATGGTGCCAAACTGGACAATTCCCAATGCAATTGCATTGGGGAATTGTATGATTATAAAACCATCTGAAAAAGTGCCGTTGAGTTGTGCTCGATTAGCTATTTTATTGAAAGAAGCAGGCTTGCCTGATGGCGTATTTAATATTGTAAACGGTGATAGCGAAATTGTAAACGCCATTTGCGATCATCCGGGCATTGAAGCAGTTTCATTTGTTGGCTCTACCAAGATTGCAAAGCTGGTATATCAAAGAGCTACTTCCCATTTTAAAAGAGCATTAGCCTTAGGAGGTGCAAAAAATCATTTGATGGTATTACCTGATGCGAAACCTGATATGACCGCACAAAATGTTGCCGCAAGTATGAGTGGCTGTGCCGGTCAGCGCTGCATGGCTGCATCTGCAATGGTAGCTGTGGGTAATGTAGATCACATCATCAATAAAATATGTGATGAAGCCAAAAAAATAGTGCCGGGTGAAAACTTAGGCGCAGTAATCAATAAAGAATCACAAGAAAGAATTGAAAGATATATTGATGAAGCAGAAAAACAAGGAGCGAAAATATTGGTAGATGGAAGAAAAACAAAAGTGAAAGGAAAAGAGGGCGGCACTTATGTTGGTCCAACAGTAATAGATTATGTAACGCCTGAAATGTCGGTAGCCAAAGAAGAAATTTTTGGCCCCGTCATTTCTATCATGCGTACCAACACTGTGGATGAAGCATTGGCAATTGAAAATGCGAATCCTTATGGCAATGCGGCATCTGTGTTTACACAAAATGGCGGAATGGCAAGATATATTATAGAGAAAGCAAGTGCCGGAATGATAGGCGTGAATGTGGGTGTGCCTGTGCCCCGTGAGCCTTTTAGTTTTGGCGGCTGGAATGAAAGCAAGTTTGGCGTAGGTGATATCACCGGAAAAAGTAGTATTGAGTTTTGGACAAAGCTAAAAAAATCAACTACAAAATGGAATCCTGAAGCTGGAGTGAATTGGATGAGTTGATTAAGTTTTAAAAAAAACAGAAAATGCAAATAATAAAAAGTATTCAGAATAGGATTTATGAAATCAGAGGCGAGAGAGTTATGCTTGACAAAGAACTTGCAGAACTTTATCAAATTGAAACAAAAGCTCTTAATCTCGCTGTAAAAAGAAATATTAAGCGATTCCCAAAAGATTTTATGTTCCAACTTACTAACGAAGAATGGGAATCTTTGAGGTTTCAAATTGAAACCTCAAATGATAGCAATTTTTTGAGGTCACAAAATGAAACCTCAAAAAAAGGAAGAGGAGGCACAAGATACTTGCCTCATGTTTTTACCGAACAAGGTGTTGCTATGCTAAGCGGTATTCTAAACTCTGACAAAGCAATAGCTATGAATATTGCAATTATGCGTGCTTTTATAGAAATAAGACGAGTGTTAATTCAAGAAAACGATTTGCGAGAGCAAATGAGACTCATTAAAGAAAGAATTGGCGAACACGATGCTCAATTAAATCAACTTTATGATGCAATGGAAAACCTGTTAGATGAAAGAGCCAATCAAAAAAAGTGGGATGAAAGAGAACGAATAGGGTTTAAAGGATAAAATAAACGATTGGGATTTATAGTTTCGGAAAACAAAATAAATTGAAAAATGAATTATGCCTAAATCGGTAAAACTGATAAAATCTTTCCTTTCTGATGAAGCTATCGTCAATAAAATTTACTTAATCAGGAAGCAAAAGATTATGCTTGACAGAGACCTTGCTGAAATGTATGGAATAGAAACAAAAGTCCTGAAGCAAGCAGTAAAAAGAAATATGGAACGATTTCCAAAGGATTTTATGTTTGAAATGTCAAAGAAAGAGTTTGAAAATTGGAGGTCACAAATTGTGACCTCCAATTCATCTGATGTAATGGGACTAAGATATGCACCATTTTGTTTTACCGAACAGGGTGTAGCTATGTTATCAAGTATTTTAAATAGTCATTTAGCTATTCAGGTTAATATTCAGATCATAAGAGTGTTTACTAAAATGAAAGAATTGCTCTTAAACAATAAAGATATTTTACTGAAATTGGAAAAGATGGAAAAAGATGTAAAAGAAAATAAGAAAGACATTGCCTTGATATTTGAAGCATTGAAGCAACTATTAAATCCGGTACAGCCAAAGAGAAGAATGATTGGATTTAATAGAAAAGATGACGAATAAGTATAAATAGTTAAAACAAAACTTGTTAATTATAAGAAAATTGAAGCCTACTTGGTTCACTAAATAATCATTGAATAGACCTATTAAAATTAATAATATTAAAAACTATATCATGTCAACAAAAACAATTTCCGAAGCAACAGAAATTATTCAAAACAGTCAAGATTATACACTGTTTTCGTGGAGTAAACAAAAAGGAACCAATCCTATTGCAGTAAAACATGCAGAAGGTGTTTATCTGTATGATTATGACGACAATCGAATTTTAGATTTTTCAAGTGGGTTGATAAATTTAAATATCGGTCATGGTAACCAACGAATCACTGAAGCGGTGGTCAAACAAATGCAGGCCGTATCGTATGTATCTCCCAGTTGTGTAACGCAGGCTCGTGCAGATTTGGGAAAAAAATTAGCCGAGATATGTCCGGGCGATTTAAAAAAATCTTTCTTCACACTTTGCGGTGCAACATCCAACGAGAATGCAATCAAGTTGGCAAGGTTATATACAGGAAGGCATAAAATAATTACCCGTTACCAATCTTATCATGGAGCAACAATGGGTGCAATTTCTGCAGGTGGTGATCCAAGAAGAATACCTGTTGATGCACAACAAGCGCCCAACTTTGTTCACTTTGATTTACCTTATTTATATCGTTGGGAATACGGCGAAGAAAATTTATTGAAAGAAGCAGTTGCATCTTTTGAAAGAGTTATTGCTTATGAAGGACCGGGAACAGTTGCCGCAGTCTTATTAGAAGGCGAAAGCGGAACAAGCGGCTGCCTGAAATATCCAAAAGGATTTTTAAAAGCCGTAAGAGAAATAACACAAAAGCATGGAATACTTTTAATCATAGATGAAGTAATGAGTGGATTTGGAAGAACAGGCCAATGGTTTGGTTTTCAAAATCATGATATCGTTCCCGATATGATTGTAATGGCAAAAGGATTAACCTGTGGCTACTTGCCGTTTGGCTGTGTGCAAGTGAGTAATAAAATTGCTGCAAAATATGATGATGCAGTACTGCCGTTGGGTTTAACTTATTCCGCACATCCTGTTTGTTGTGCGGCAGCTTTAGAAACAATAAAAATTTATGAAGAAGATGGACTGATTGAAAATGCAAGAGTGATGGGAAAATATATGGAAGATCAAGTTGAAAAATTAAAAGCAAAACATCCTTCCATTGGTGATTTTAGGAATACCGGTTTATTGGGTTGTATTGAATTGGTGAAAAATAGAAAAACCAAAGAGCCGATGGCTCCCTTCAATGCAAAACCTGATGAGATGACGGTGATGAATAAAGTAGCAGCAAAGATTAAAGAACTCGGCATGTACACATTTGTCCGTTGGAATTTTATTTTCTGTGCGCCACCATTAATCGTTACCAAAGAACAAATAGATGAAGGCTTGGCAATAATCAGTGAGGCAATAAAAATTGCTGATGAGCATACGAATTAAGAATGTGGAATAGTGAATGTGGAATTTAGAATGTAGCATTTAGAATGTAGAATTTAGAATGTAGAATGGAGTTGATAAGCGTTAATTTGAACCAATATATGAGTATCAATACCGATAATATAATTGTAAAAAAATCGTATGCATTTGCATTGGAAATTATTAAGCTTTATAAATACCTTATAGAGCAAAAAGAGTTTGTACTTTCAAAACAAATTATGAGAAGTGGTACATCTATTGGTGCTAACATTCACGAAGGTGTCGTTTCAGAATCTAAAAAAGATTTTATTCATAAATTAAATATTGCCTTAAAAGAATCAAATGAAACAATTTATTGGTTGAACTTATTGAAGGATAGTGAATACATAAGTGAAGATTACTTTTCAAATTTGATTGGTAATTGTATTGAAATAAAAAAGATTTTAAATAGCATAATACTTACAACAAAGCAACGATATCTTAATTGACATTATACATTCATAATTCTAAATTCTACATTAAAACATGAACAACAAATCTCTAACCAACGAAGACCTTGCTCCAATACCACAAGAAAAACGTTCTTGGGGCACATGGAATTTTGTAGCACTCTGGATTGGTATGAGTATTTGTATTCCGGCTTATATGCTTGCAAGTGGATTAATAAAAGAAGGATTAAACTGGTGGCAGGCTATTCTGATTATCTTTTTAGCCAATGCCATTGTTTTAGTGCCAATGATTTTAAATGGGCGTGCAGGTGCAAAATATGGCATACCATTTCCTGTATTAGCTCGGTCAAGTTTTGGAATTAAGGGAGCAAATATTGCAGCAATGCTTAGGGCAATAATTGCTTGTGGTTGGTTCGGCATTCAAACTTGGATTGGTGGTGCTGCTATTTATGCTTTTTTACAAATGTGGTTTCCAAATCTTGCACCGATAGATTCACAATCACTATTTCCCCAAATATTACCGATGCTTTGTTTTCTTGGCTTTTGGTTATTGAACATGTTCGTTATTTATCTCGGCGTGGATAGCATTAAAAAACTTTTGGTCTTTAAATCATTTTTTTTACCTGCTGCAGCCTTTGCATTACTGGCATGGGCATTAGATGCTGCGGGCGGATTTAGCAATATATTTAATCACTCTTCCATCAATACAAGCAGCACTGCATTCGGAAAATTATTCTTTCCTGCATTAACAGGGATGGTTGGTTTTTGGGCAACACTCTCACTCAACATTTCTGATTTTACACGATATGCAAAAAACCAACGTTCGCAAATTCGTGGGCAAGCTATTGGTCTTGCACCTTCTATGACGCTGATTGCATTTGTTGGTGTTATTGTTACTTCTGCCACAATTATTGTTTATGGAGATGCAATTTGGGATCCTGTAAATTTGGTTGGCAAATTTAATAACCACTGGGCTGCAGGTTTTGCTTTAATAGCTATTGTACTATCTACACTTGCTACAAATGTTGCTGCTAATTTAGTAAGCCCAGCAAATGATTTTTCTAATTTGTCTCCATCAAAAATTAGTTTTCGCACAGGCGGATACATAACAGGTGTTGTTGGCATCTTAATATTTCCATGGAAACTCATTGCCATACCCGGCGATTATATTTTTACTTGGATGGGGGGCTATTCTGCATTACTTGGGCCAATTGCAGCTATTATGATTGTTGATTATTTTTTAATCAGAAAACAAACATTGCAAGTAGAAGAACTATATAAACATAAAGGCGCTTACACTTATTCAGGTGGTTTTAATCATGTTGCTATTATTTCTTTATTGGCAGGAATTATTCCAAACATTCCGGGCTTTTTAGTACAAATAAAAGTTTTAAACAGCGAAACAGTACCTGAAATTTTTTCAAAACTATATGGATATGCATGGTTCCTTAGTTTTTTTATCAGTGGTGTTCTTTATTATTTATTAATGAAAAAGAGATAACTTTAGAATAAATTCTATTAACTTTTTTTAATTCAAATAATTATATGTCTATTCTAATAAGAAACGGAAGAGTCATTACTGCAGATGCAGATTTTATTGCTGATATATTTATTGAAGGCGAAACAATCAAAGCGATTGGGCAAAATCTCAATGTCAAAGCCGAAAAAGAAATAGATGCAACTGGGAAATATATTTTTCCCGGAGGTATTGACCCACATGTACATTTGGACATGCCATTTATGGACACTTACTCTTCCGATAATTATGAAACGGGAACAAGGGCTGCACTTTTTGGCGGCACTACAATGGTCATTGATTTTATTCTTCAAAAGCAAGGTAATTCATTACAAGCAGCATTGGATGAATGGCGCTCCAGAAGTGATAACAACTGTGTAGGTGATTATAGTTTTCACATGGCGGTTACAGATTTTAATGATGAAACAAAAAAAGAAATTCAAGGACTCATAGAAAAAGAAGGCATCACTTCTTTTAAAACATTCATGGCATATAAAGGTGCTTTAATGATTGATGATAGACAGATGATTGGCTTGATGGAAGAAGTGAAAAAACATGGAGGTTTAATTAATGTTCATGCAACCAACGGAGATATGATTGATTATCTTGTTGCAAAACATAAATCAGAAGGAAAGCTATCGCCACTCTATCATTATCTATCCCAACCTGAAATAACAGAAGCAGAAGCAAGTGAGCGTTTTGTGGATATGAGTTTTTACACCAGCTGCCCGGGTTATATTGTTCACCTTACATGCGAAGGTGCATTGAACGCTGTTCGTAATGCCACTAAAAGAAATCAAAAAACATTTGTAGAAACTTGTATTCAATATTTAATCATTGATGCTTCGCTATATGAAAGAGAAGATGGCGCTAAATGGGTGATGAGTCCGCCGCTTCGTGAAAAGAAAGACCAGGCAACATTATGGGCAGGTATCAATCAAGGATTAGTGCAAGTGGTTGCAACCGATCATTGCCCTTTTATGTGGGAGCAAAAACAAATGGGCAAAGATGATTTTTCAAAAATACCAAACGGCCATCCTGCAATAGAAAACAGGATGGAATTATTATTCAGTGAAGGCGTAGTAAAAAATAAAATCACTTTAAATAAATATGTAGAAGTTTCCTCCACAAACGCTGCAAAAATATTTGGCATGTTTCCACGCAAAGGAACAATTGCAATAGGCAGTGATGCAGACATTGTGATTTTTGATCCGAATGAAAAACACAAACTTTCCGCCACCACACATCACATGAATGTGGACTACAGCGGCTACGAAGGATGGGAAGTTACGGGTAAAGTAAAAACAGTTTTATTGAGAGGAAAAGTTGCTATTGAGCAGAATCATTGTAAAATTGATAAAGGATATGGTAGATTTATAAAGAGAAATAAAGTTTCTCAGATAATTTAGAATGTAGAATTATGAATTATGAATGACGGAAAAGAAAATATTATTGTAAAAAAATCGTATTCTTTTGCTTTAGCAATTATTCAATTGTACAAAATGTTAATGGAAAGAAAAGAATATGTTTTATCAAAACAAATTTTAAGAAGTGGTACTTCAATCGGTGCAAATGTGCATGAAGCTGTTGGCAGTCATTCAAAAAAAGATTTCATTCATAAGTTAAGTATCGCTGTAAAGGAGGCTCGTGAAACTTTATATTGGCTCAATCTTTTAAAAGACAGTAATTACATTTTAATTGACGAATTTAATCCCCTTAATAATTCTTGAAATGAAATAATCAAAATTTTAAATAGTATCATCTTAACAACAAAAAAAAGACACTTACATAATTCATAATTCATAACTTATAATTTAATCATCATGCCTCGTAAAATCAAATCCGGTCTCATCCAACTCTCCCTTCCCAAAACAGAAGGCGAAGGAACTATTGAAGAAATAAAAGAAGCAATGGTTCAAAAACATATTCCTTACATTGAAGAAGCAGGAAAGAAAGGTGTGCAAATTCTTTGCTTCCAGGAAATTTTTAATACGCCTTATTTCTGCCCGGGGCAAGATAAAGCATGGTATGAAAGTGCAGAAACAGTTCCCGGCCCTACTATAGAGCGAATGCAAGAGTATGCAAAGAAATACAGTATGGTAATCATTGTTCCTGTTTATGAAAAAGAACAAGCAGGCGTATTATACAATACTGCTGCAGTTATTGATGCTGATGGAACCTATTTAGGTAAATACAGAAAAAATCATATCCCACACACAAGCGGTTTTTGGGAAAAATTTTACTTTAAGCCCGGCAATCTTGGCTATCCTGTGTTTCAAACAAAATATGCAAAAGTGGGTGTGTACATCTGCTACGATCGGCATTTCCCTGATGGCGCAAGGATACTTGGGTTGAACGGAGCAGAAATTGTTTACAATCCATCTGCAACCGTTGCAGGACTTTCTCAATATTTATGGAAATTGGAACAACCTGCACACGCAGCAGCTAATGGATATTTTATGGGTTGCATCAATCGGGTGGGTACAGAAAAACCATGGAATCTTGGAAAGTTTTATGGCACATCTTATTTCGTTGATCCGAGAGGGCAAATATTTGCGCAAGCCAGCGAAGACAATGATGAACTTTTAATTGCCGAATTTGATTTGGATATGATTGAAGAAGTAAGAGCTACCTGGCAATTTTTCAGAGACAGAAGGCCGGAAACTTATGGTAAGTTAGTTGAACTCTAAATGAATCAAAATTTAAAATTCAAAACAATCGTTCAATGGCAATTTTAAATAACCGACTCTCACAAGAGCAATATGCAGAGAACTTCAGTGATGAAAAGCCTGCATTTGAAAATAAAACAGCAGCTATTGTTGAGGCAAACCGTTGTTTGTTTTGTTATGATGCACCTTGTATCAAAGGTTGCCCAACCAGTATTGATATTCCGAAGTTCATCAAACAAATAACAACAGATAATGTAAAAGGCTCAGCCCATACCATTCTTATCTCAAATATTTTTGGTGCAGGATGTGCAAGGGTTTGCCCTGTAGAAAAACTTTGCGAAGGTAACTGCGTGTATAATTTATTGGAAGAAGAACCCATTCAGATAGCAAGATTGCAACGCTACTCTTCTGAAATGGCAATTGAAAATAATTGGCAACTTTTTGAAAGAAAAAAATCAACCGGAAAAAAAGTTGCAGTAGTTGGAGCAGGCCCTGCAGGATTAAGTTGTGCTCATGTTCTATCAAGAGAAGGAATTGATGTTACTATTTTTGAAAAAGAAGAGAAAGGTGGCGGCTTGATGACTTATGGCATTGCTGCTTACAAAGTTTCTCCTGAGTTCTGCGAAGACGAATTGGCATTTATTACATCTTTAGGTGGTATTGATATTCAATACAAGCAAGAGTTGGGCAAAAATTTATCATTAGATGAATTACAGAAAAATTTTGATGCGGTATATCTGGCCATTGGTGTTGGTGAAACGAGTAAGATAAACATTCCGGGCGAAGAATTGAATGGCGTAGTAGATGCTATTCGTTTCATTCATGAATTGCGAACACAAGATTTCAATAAAACAGCCGTTGGTGATAGTGTAGCCGTAATTGGAATGGGCATGACGGCGATTGATGCGGCTACTCAATCCAAAAGGCTTGGCGCAAAAGAAGTAACCATGCTTTATCGCAGAACAGAAGATGAAATGCCTTGTACTGAATACGAATTAAGTATTGCAAAACAAGATGGGTGTTCTATAATATGGCTTGCAGCACCAAAAGAAATCATTGGCGAAAATGGAAAAGTAAAAAGTATTATTTGTAGTAAAATGAAATTGGGAGATCCCGATGCAAGTGGACGCAGAAGCCCGGTAGATACAGGTGAAATTTTCACATTGGATGTTGACATGGTTATTAAAGCAACCGGACAAAAGCCTTTTGAGGAATTATTAAATAGTTTAAACATAAAGAATGTGAAAGGCAGAATTTCTATTGATGAAAATTGTGCAACAAACATTAAAGGAATATTCGCCGGCGGCGATGCAGTGAATGGAGGGAAAGAAGTGGTGAATGCTGTACAGGCAGGGAAAGATGCAGCAAGTGCTATTATGAAATACGTATTGTCACGAATACACGAATAACGCAAATAATATTTTACAAGTGCCATTCGTACATTAGTGCTTAAAAGGGATACAATGAGTGAAATTATTTACAAAGAAGAGTCTTATACAATTTTTGGATTGTGTATGGAAGTACATAATCATCTCGGACATGGATTTTCTGAAATTGTATATAAAGACGCATTGCAACATGAATTTAATTTGCATGGCATCCCTTATGAAAGAGAAAAAGAATATTTGGTAGAGTATAAGGGCGAAATCTTACAACATAAATTTTATGCAGATTTTGTAGTATTTGATAAAATTATATTAGAAATAAAATGTGTAAGAGCCTAATAGAAGAGCATGAATCACAAGCAATAAATTATTTAAGAGTTTCAAAAAACAGACTTGCTTTATTAGTAAATTTTACAAAAGGCAAGCTTGAACAAAAGAGAATCATCTATTAACAATAACTATTAATGCAATTCGTGCATTAGTGGCAAAATTTAAATATATGGCAAACATCAGCTCAAACTTTTTAGGAATAAAATCTCCTAACCCTTTCTGGTTAGCGAGTGCACCTCCTACCGATAAAAAATATAATGTGCTTCGTGCTTTTGAAGCAGGCTGGGGCGGTGTGGTTTGGAAAACACTTGGCTCTCAGGTTAAGAATGTTTCTTCTCGCTATTCCTCTGTGGACTATTACGGGAAAAAAGTTATGGGCTTTAATAATATTGAACTCATTTCTGATCGTCCGCTTGATATCAACCTAAAAGAAATTAAAGAATGTGTCAAACTTTTTCCTGATAGAGCAATGGTTGTATCATTGATGGCAGACAACAATCGTAAAGCATGGCATGAGTTAATAAAAAAAGTGGAGGATACCGGCGCACATGGTTTTGAACTAAACTTTGGTTGTCCGCACGGTATGACTGAAAGAGGAATGGGCGCTGCCGTAGGGCAAGATCCCGAAATTGCTTGCATGGTAGTAGAATGGGTAATGGAGAAAGCAACAATCCCTGTAATCACTAAACTTACACCGAATGTACATTCCGTTGTACCCACCGGTCGTGCTGTAGTCAAAGCCGGAACAAATGGTCTTTCATTAATCAATACCATACAATCTGTAACCGGAGTGGACTTAGATACTTATGTCCCTAATCCTTATGTAGCGGGCAAATCTGTTTTTGGAGGTTACTGCGGGCCTGCGGTAAAGCCTATTGCTTTAAAGATGTTGACGACTATTGCACAAGATGAGCTTACTTCTAAAGTTCCGATTAGCGGTATTGGTGGTGTTAGCGATTGGAAAGATGCCGTTGAATTTATGTTATTAGGTGCAAGCAATGTTCAGGTATGTACTGCTGCAATGAAATTCGGTTTTAGAATTGTAGAAGACATGTGCGAAGGCCTGAATAATTGGATGGATGAAAAAGGATTTAAAAAATTAGATGACTTCATTGGGAAATCAGTAAACAAAGTAACTCATTGGGAAGACTTGGATATCAACTATCATCATATAGCCCGAATAAATCAAGACAAATGTATTCACTGTGGCCTTTGCCATATTGCTTGCGAGGACACATCACACCAGGCTATTAAATTAACTCCGGGAAATCCATATAACACTTATACAATCATTGACGACAATTGTGTGGGCTGTAATCTTTGCATGTTGGTGTGCCCGGTAGATCATTGCATTACTATGGAAGAACATCGTGTAGCACCCGAACCTATCAACTGGATTGAGTGGCAAAAGAGAGGCTTGCCGCTCAATGATCACTAACATCTATTTCATTACATTAAAAAAGTAAAGCTCCTGTTATTGAGGAGCTTTACTTTTTTTCAATATAGATTTGTATTTTAATTTTCTACACGGAAAGAGACTTTGCATATCACACCATACGTTGCTATTTTTTGATCCTTTACATGACATTTAAAATCTTTTACATAAACAGAATCAATATTTTTAATTGTTTTAGAAACTTCTGCAACAGCATTTTGAATTGCGTCATCAAAACTCTTTTCTGAAGAAGCGATCACCTCAATAACTTTTACAATTGACATAATTTTAAAATTTAAAAATGAATAATTTGCTAATTTATAAAAAAATAGCTCCTAAAAAAGAAGCTATTTTATCTGAGTGCCCGAGACTGGATTCGAACCAGCACACCCTTTCAGGCGCCACCACCTCAAGGTGGTGCGTCTACCAATTTCGCCACCCGGGCAACACTTTGAGAGTGCAAATGTAAGCGGTTTACCTTTTCAGAACAATTCTGAATGTTGTCCCTTTTCCAGCTTCAGAGTTTTTTACAAAAATTTCTCCTTTATGATATTGTTCTATAATGCGCTTTGACAAACTAAGCCCAAGCCCCCATCCTCTTTTTTTGGTTGTAAAGCCCGGCTTAAATACTTGTGCTATATTTTTTCTGGCAATTCCCTTACCTGTATCGGAGACATCAATATATATTTTTGCTTCATCTTCATGAATATTGACATTGATTTTGCCTTTGCCTTCCATAGCATCTAAAGCATTCTTTAATAAATTTTCAATCACCCAATCAAATAAAGGAGGAGATACTTTTGCATTAATCCCTTCTTTCTGATTTGATTCTAAATTAAATAAAATCTTACCTGTAGCTCGTTTTCGCATATACTCCATCATAGTGTTGATTTGCGCTACAAGGTTGGTGGTTTCAAGTTGCGGTAAACTTCCAATTTTACCGAAGCGATCGGAAATTAATCTTAATCTATCAACATCTTTTTCAAGTTCATGAACAATTTTATTTTCAGGTTGCCCTTCTTTCAGCATTTCTACCCAACCTTCTAATGATGAAATAGGGGTACCTAATTGATGCGCTGTTTCTTTTGCCATACCTGCCCATACCTGATTCTGAGCTGACCGATAACTGCCGCGAATGGATAAAATAATAACGATAATAAATAGCGCAACAATAGCCAACTGTACAAGTGGATAATATTGAACCTCCTTTAGTAATGTAGAATCTCCATAATAGTACCTATTTATTTTGGTTGAATCTTTCGGGTCCATCCATTCCACTGGTTTATTTTGGGCTTTAAATTGTATAAGCTTTTTTTCAACATAAGGTTTATTATTTGTTGCTTTTGCAGAATCAAGGTTTACATAAGTAACAATACTATCCTTCTCATTCGTTTCTATAATCGGTATTGACGTATTTTCAGTAATGATCATGGAAGCAAGACGGGTATCTGCTTCAAGCGGAGAATTAATTAGAAATTTCCCTGCCTCTACCCATTGTTCTACTTTTTGTTTTTCTTCTCTTGCAATCTTTCGGGCAAGGTATTGAGAATAGAAAATGGTGCCGCTCACAATAACTACTGCTATCACAGCGAGTAAGGTCTTCCAATTAAATATCTGACGAAACATATTTCGAATGTAGCAATGATATAGCTGCTTAACGTATTTTTGAGTAAATATTTTTGAGAATTGGACTTTACTCCCAAAATTTCGATTGTTATACTAAACTGGAATGGTAAAAAATATCTGGAACAGTTTTTACCTTCTGTTATCAACTCCGACTATTCAAATTTTGAAATCGTTGTAGCAGATAACGGATCAACGGACGATTCACTTCACTTTTTAGAATCAACGTACCCAAATATCAGCGTTATAAAACTTGCAAAGAATTATGGCTTTGCCAAAGGCTATAATGAAGCATTAAAACTAGTTACTTCAGAATATTACGTTTTACTTAATTCAGATGTAGAAGTTACACCTGATTGGTTAAAACCGCAATTGGCAATATTAGAATCTGACAAAAGTATAGCCGCTTGTCAACCAAAAATTTTATCCTTCAATAACAAAAGTTCTTTTGAGTATGCAGGCGCTGCCGGTGGATGGATGGATAAATATGGTTACCCTTTTGCAAAGGGGCGCATATTCGATGTTTGCGAAGATGACAATGAACAATACAATCAGATAGAGCCGATTTTTTGGGCAAGTGGTGCTGCATTATTTATTCGTTCATCTGTTTTTCATGAGATGCAAGGATTTGATGAATACTTTTTTGCACATCAAGAAGAAATAGACTTATGTTGGAGAATTCAACTGGCAGGCTATAAAATATATTCTTGTCCGCAAGCAATAGTTTACCATGTAGGCGGTGGCACATTGCCCAAAGGAAATTCATTAAAAACTTTTTTGAATTTCAGGAATAACAGAATAATGATTTCAAAAAATCTGCCTTATCCTATAAAAATACAAGTCACAATTGTACGCAATTTATTAGATGCTATGACTGCATTAAAAGGCTTACTAACAGGTGATGTTGGATATTTTTGGGCAATCTGTCGCGCAGAAATTGCTTTCAAAAAGTGGTGGCTATTAGATAAAAGGAAAAGCATTTTCCCTGCTAACAAAAAAAGAAAGCTATCCGGATACCTGAATAAAAATATCGTTTGGCAACATTTCATTAAAAAGCGAACAAAATTTTCTGAAATTGTAGATAAATCAGAATAGTTTTATTTATTGAAACCCTATTTTTGTAACATAATTTTTTACTATGGATCAGCATCACGAATATCAGCAAGAATTGAAAAAAATTCAAGACAGTGATTTTACACACAATTGGGTATCATCATCTGCATTTATATTCTATTTACAATTAGCTTGTATGGTTGCATTTCTTGTAGGCGCTAGCTACATGCTTTATTCCAAAAGATTCAGTAAGCCAACTCCAACAGTACAAGAGAGTAGTTTATATACTCCAGTATATAAATAAATTTTCAATAAATTTTTTTAAATAGGGCTTCTGCCCTATTTTTGCGTCCCTTTAGCTCTTTAAATATCAGCCGGACTTATCCGGAAACAATATACTTGCGGAAGTAGCTCATTTGGTAGAGCACGACCTTGCCAAGGTCGGGGTGGCCGGTTCGAGCCCGGTCTTCCGCTCTAAGTCCCGCTTCCTTGCGGGATTTTTTTTCTCATTATATTGCCCTGGTGGTGGAATTGGTAGACACGTCCCGATTTAATCGGGATGACCCGCAACAATCGTTTACAATTGCATCATCAATTAAAAATAGTTCTTTAATTTTTTGCCCTGGTGGTGGAATTGGTAGACACGTCCCGATTTAATCGGGATGACCCGCAACAATCGTTTACAATTGCATCATCAATTAAAAATAGTTCTTTAATTTTTTGCCCTGGTGGTG
>JAFDXF010000066.1 GCA_018268055.1 Bacteroidota bacterium | reverse complement strand
TTTGTTGGACGTTTACATAACACTAAACCCATCTATCTGTGAACCGCTAAGTACGCGACCCGTACGCTTAGTGGTGTGAGAGGTGCACTCCGTCAGTCTCTGGCGGAGCCGCCTACTCGATTACCGGTTCGTGCTTCTGTCGTCCGTGTCAAGTTACGCTGTCCAGTTAAGGTCTGCAATAAACTTTCTGATTGCTTGTCTTTCGTGGGTTGTGCGGTTGCAAAAAAATTAAAACACCGAAGGGTGGGAGAAAAAAAATTTGAATTTCTGCTTGGGTAGGAGAAAAGCACACTCTTTTGCAAGCTTTGGTCTGTGCGTTGGCTTGTGCGGCTTGCAAATGTGTGTGCTTTGTGGGTTGGCATTTAAAGTTTAATTTTTAGTTCTTCAAAAAATTCCAAAAGGTTTACTGATTTGACTCCAAGTTTATTTCCTATTGGCGGTATGCGGTTCGCTTTGGTTTTACTTTCCTGTGTAATGATTGTCGCACCCTCACAAATAGCCATAGCAATAAGGTAAGGGTCTGCCCAAGGTCCAGGTCTGTTCATTTTATTACTCCATTCTCCTTTGTTGTATTCGGATTGAATCTGAGGAATCTTGCTGTTTTGACATGGGTCAATGTTCTGAAACAGTTTCTTGTTTTTATTACTCCAAACAAGAAGTTTGTCTTTTGGATTTGTAGTTGCTTTTATTTCCCTGTGAACTTCTATGTGCGACACTAATTGGTTGTTTTGAATAAGCGATTCTATATGTTGCCAAATAGTAGGAAACAAAGTTTTAGGATATCGTTCATGTAGTTCCTTTATTGAACTCATGTCTATCGTATAAACTGTTCCTGTGAATAATGTCCGCCTAACTGCCATTAAATATACTTTTGCAAATACTTGTCTTTAATGCCAGTTATTGTTGCAAGAGAAGCGTATGTCAAGTCGCCTCTTTTGTAGGAGTCAATCAAATTACTAAGCACCAAACGACTTGTCCTTTTGATATATGTTTGTTCCCAATTCCTTCTGCCAAATGCCTTTTTGTTGATTGATTCTAATTCGGTTTTCAGTTTCTTATAGTGTGGTTGATTCAGGATATTTAATTCTTTCAATCTAATAAGAGTTACCAGCTTACTTACTCCAAACTTTTTTGCAAGGGTGTCTATCTGTTTGAGATTGGTTAAAGGCAATTGCATTGAACTTTTGACCATGCTTTCAGGCATTAAAAGATATGCTGCAAATTCATCACAATATTTCTCTTCTGGCTGATTGTCTTTGTCCTTTTCAATATCAACGGTGCAAATACCGTCTTGTCTTTTCAACAGGTGGCAGAACTCATGAAATAAGGAAAATAACCTTACTTCATTTTGGTCACTTTCATTCAATACCATTACGCTGACATCACCATAAACGGAAAAGGCACGAACACCACTTGACTTTAAAGGATGCTCCAAAACAGGAATGAAAAACTTTTCTTCAATTAAGGACTTATAGTAGGATAAAACTGTTTCGTCCTTTGGCTTGGTTTCAACAATTTCATTGATAATTTGATAATCAACTTCCAATAAACCTCTAACTCTATTAGCCAGTTCTAAGGAAGAAACATTGGTGTTGATGTTTGGCAGTTCTGTTTTTCTACCTGTTATTGAACGCAGTTCCTCTGCCAGATAAAGGGCTTTCCGCTTGGCAAGAAATACTTCAGATGAAATTTTCTTATCTCTGTTTAGACGATAATCATGGGGCAGTTCAGTGTTTTGTGTTGTGTCAACGGAATAAAAAGCAATTAAAGGTCTTTTGTAGATGTCAGCCAAATGAACAAGTTCGCTTTGTGAAACAGGCAATTCTCCGGTCTCAATCTTTAAATACTTGCTTTTACTCAGTTTCAGCTTTTTGGCAATATCATCTTCTGTCATGCCAGCTGATTTCCGCATGAAGTGGAGAATTTCTGGGTTAATTTTATATGTGCTTTGCTCTTGCATAGATTACAAAGTTCTTAATTTTTCAATTGGCGAATATGCACTGATAAATAATAATATGGCTGTAAATAGTTTTGGTTTCATGTTTTATAATTCGCCTTGGTAAAGATTTGCTAAAACATTAAGAGGCATTCCATTCAAACTGCTTGTGAATTCAGTTATTTGTGAAACAACTTTATTCAATTCGCTAACTGCTTTCAATATTTCTATTTGTCTTTCAATTTTCGGAACTCGGATTTTCATTGCAAGTAAAAATTCTTCTTTGAATCTGTTCCGACTTGCTTTGGTTGTTCCCTTGCAAAATTTTTCAACTTCGTTCCAAACGAAAGGTCTTGTGAAATACAAACTCAAATAATCAGCTAACACTTGTGTTTCGTCAACTTCATAAACTGGAAATTCATTTGAACAATAGTAGCCGTCAAATTCTTCAGCAATAATTCCAAAAGCACCTTTCCACGCAAACAAGCGGCTATAAAGGAAATTCCCCTTTGAAACTTTGTTCAATTCCTTGCCGCTAATTTCTTGTCCAAGCTTTGTTTCTCTTAAAAACGGACCTCTGCCTGCTAATGAGCAACCAAGAATGTTGTATGCTTTCGTTGGAACTAATGTCTCGTAATTGAGTTTCTCCGTCAATACATTTCCCAAAGTAATTTCCCTAAGTTCGGAAGGATTGATTTGATTCAAGGATTTCCAATGTCCGTTTGAAAGCAGCTTGTTCGTTGCATCAAATGTTGAATTGAAGTTCTTTAATTCGTTTTTGATTTTGTCCGCAACGGTAACAGAAAAATCTTCAAGTTTCTTTGAAGGATTCTTAATATCAAGATTGTAATTTCTGTTTACTACTTCATCAACTTCTACAAACCATGAAATGTCTGAAACCTTTCTCTTGTTCCACCATTGAGTTACTGGAATAAATTCAGATGTGCTTAACGGTCTTGTCTTGGAATAACTTTTCCTATCAGCTGGCATTGGCAACTCGTAATACCAAATTTTGTTTGTCGGCTTGCCATGTTCAAAGAAAAGTAAGTTGCAAGGAATTCCTGTGTATGGATGGAAAACTCCCTCTTGCAATTTTACAATAGTGTGCAAGTTGAAATTTTCTAAAAGTTCCTTTTTTATTCTCGCACAAACTCCATCACCTGAAAGTATTCCGTCAGGAACAACTACGGCTGCTCTGCCTCCTTGCTCATTTGGCTTTTTGCGTTTGAGTTTCCTCATAATGAGTTGAAGAAAAAGCAAAGCGGTTTCTGCCGTCTTTTTATCGTCAGGAAAATTGTTGAGTATGCCTCGTTCTTCTTCTCCTCCGAATGGTGGATTGGTTAATACAATATCAACTCTTTCTCTGTCGCCAATATCACGCAATGGAAAACGCAAACTGTTTCCGCTATCAATGTTTGGATATTCCAAACCATGCAAAAGCAAATTCATTTGGCAAAGCAAGTAGGGGAGTGATTTTGGTTCGCCACCGATAATTGATTTGCTCTGCAAAATTTTTCTTTGCTCAACTGTCTTTGCCTGTTTCTTCAAATAATCAAATGCTTCAACCAAAAAGCCGCCTGTTCCGCTTGCTGGGTCAAGAACAGTTTCACCAATTTTTGGGTCAAGCATTTCAACCATAAATCTTACAACAGGTCGTGGTGTGTAGAACTCACCTGCATCACCACTTGCATCACGCATCTCTTTGAGTATGCTCTCATACAAATGTGAGAGTGTGTTTATCTCCTCGTTGTTGGTGAAATGTATTTCATCAATCTTGTTCACCACATCACGCAACAAGTAACCGTTAATCATTCGGTTTGCAACTCCTTTGAAAACTGTTGCGATTACATCTTTGCGTTCTGTTCCTGTTTCGCTTTGCAGTCCACGCAAATAGTAAAACAAACCAGTGCGTTCCTTTCCATCAGAGAGCTTTACTTTTTCGTTGTTGATGAAAGCAAGCAAATCATCACCAGTAAGATTTTTGTCTTTTGCCCAATCACGCCAACGATATGGACTTGCAATTGCAGGTTTGTATTTCTTTCCTTCCAACTCTGCATTTGTTTGTTGCAGGTTTTCGTTGTCGTCTAAAAATTTGAGAAACATTATCCATGTCAGCATTGGCAAACGGTCAGCATCGCCATTCATGCCTTTGTCTTTACGCATAATCTTTCGGCAACTTTTGATGATGCCCGAAAGTCGCTGTGCTGTTGTTTCCTGCTTAACTGCTTTTTCTTTTTTCTTCTTTGCCATTTTGTAAATTATGCTGCTTCAGCGTATAGTAATTTTTGTAATTCTTCAATTGCCTTCTTGTAATTGTCCATGCCGCCAAACTCATTTACAATTTCAATCGTGTTGCCTTCCTGTGTGAATGGGTCAACCGAAATAATGTCGGGTCGGATTTGATTCAAACCAAAGTCAACATACTTCTCCAATATCATTTGCAAAATGTGTTGTGCCTTTTCGCTGTAAAGCGAAAAGAAATCTTGTTTGTTTTTTTTCAAGAGTTCTGCTCTCTGTTTTCTTGTTTTTGGTTTCAGGTCGTAAGCAACGAAACAAAGCAAGTCAAACGGGTCTGTTTCTTTTTGCTTGGTAATTTCCATCAGTTGCTCAATGGAAATTCCCTGATTCTCCAACTGCTCTATGATTTGTTTCCGTTCTGCAAGATTGTTCCAATGACTTCGGAAGTCATTTGCACTTGGAAACATGATTGAGATTTTCTCTTTTGCGTATTGCGAAAGCTGAACAGTAATCAATCTACCGCTTACAGGGTCAATAATCTGAATGGTTTCAACTGCAATTTCAACTTCACCTTCGGTTACATAATATTTTCTTCGTGGGTTGCCTCCATCATCCTGAATGTTTCCGTTGAAATCTTCAAAATCGTTTTCGTCTTGCTGTGGCGGTTCTGGAAATTCTTCATAAGTGCCTTCAACAGTTTGTCCGTTGCTGTCAATTTCTTCTTGTGTTATCAGTGGTGGGTCTCCGTCAAAGTCGGGGTCGGCAAAATTTCTTGTTGCACTTCCTGTGTAGTCAAGTATGGTGAAGAAAAGTTTTTGCTTGTCGTCTCTTACTCTCGTACCTCTGCCGATAATTTGCTTGAACTCTGTCATTGAGTTTACCATGCGAAACAAAACAATGTTCTTGCATGTAGGCACATCAACGCCTGTGCTCATGAGCCGTGAAGTTGTTACTACAACTGGAATAGGTTCGTCAATGTCCATGAACCTTCCCAAATGTCCTTTGCCGATGTCACCTTCTTCTGAAACAATGCGAACTGCATAGTCAGGATATTGACGAACCAAATCGGTATTGAGGTTTGAAATTTCTCTGCGGAACTGGTCGGCATGTTCTTGGTCAACGCAAAACACAATCGTCTTGTCAAACCTTCCGTTCTTCAACATGAACTGGTGAAGATGTTTTGCAACTGCTTTTGTTCTCGGCAAAAGTGAAAGTGAATTTTCAAAATCGGGAGTTGAATAAACTCCGTCAGGAATTATTTGTCCGTTTGCATCTACTTGTCCTTCTTGTGGTCGCCATCCTGTTGCATCCACTTCTGTAACTACACGATGAACTATGTAAGGTGCAAGGAAACCATCTTCAATTCCTTGTCGCAAGCTGTAAGTGTAAAGCGGATTTCCAAAATAGAGATAAGTGTCTTTGTTGTCGTCCCGCAAAGGAGTTGCGGTCAAACCCAACTGAACTGATTTGTTGAAGTAATCTAAAATAGCTCTCCAGTTACTGTCGTCTGATGAACTACCACGATGGCACTCGTCAATTACAATCAGGTCAAAAAAATCTCTTGGTAAATTCCTGAATGCTCCAACTTTGCTGCTATCCTCAGCCAATGATTGATAAGTAGAAAAATAAATTTCCCTGCTGCTCGGCAAACCTTCATCTGGAACCAAACATCTTGCATCACCAAACAAAGCGAAGTCCTTTGCATGTGGGTCTGTAACCAAAACACTTCTGTCCGCAAGGAATAAAACTTTTGGTCTGCGATGTTCGCCTTTTGTGTTCCAACGATTATTCCAAAGTTTGTGTATGATTTGAAATGCAACTGTTGTTTTTCCTGTTCCTGTTGCAAGTGTGAGTAATGCTCTGTTCTTTCCTTCAAGAATTGCTTTTACTGCCCTGTTGATTGCAATCTGTTGGTAGTAGCGGATTTCTTTCCCTGGCGTTGCAACAAATGGTTTCAGATATGTTTCCTGAATTTCAGGTTTGACTGGTTCAACTGAATTTAACCTATTCCACAACTCCGTGGGAGTTGGGAACTTTTCAATTTTGCTTTCAAGTCCAGTGATGAAATTAAATTCAAGTATTTCCTTGCCGTTAGTTGCGTAACAGAATTTCAGTCCAAGAATTTGAGCATACTCTTTTGCCTGTTGCATTCCTTCGGCTGCGGTCTTGTATTCCCGCTTTGCTTCAACAACTGCAATTAAAAAGTTTTGTGAGTAGCGAAGCAAGTAGTCGGCTTTCTTCGCTTTCTTTCTCCGTCCAACTCTCCCGATAACAATAATTTTCCCTGCTGTAAAAGGTCGCTGCTCTAAAATCTGTTCGTCTGTCCAGTTGCTCTCATTCTTGAGTTTAGGCAAAACATATTTTCTGCAAGTGTCCGCCTCGCTATCATTATTTTGTATATGTATAATCGGGTCTGTCATTCGGAACAAAGATAGATTTCTAAAATACGGAATTAAATAAAGCGTTGGCAAAAAGCGGCTCTTTTGGGGTTGCCATTGGGTCGGCTTTTAGCGAGGCGGCAACCCCAAATGTGCCGCTTGTGCGGTTGCCGTAGAAATTCAAATTTTTTTTGTGCTGTGGGGGTGTTTTAATTTTTTTATTGCGTAGGCATGAGTGTCGGATTGTCAGCCCGAACTGTCCCGAAGTAATGTTGCCTGTATGTCGTTGTCCACTTGTCAAAATTTGTTGTCTTAAAGTTTATTGTCAGCCCGTCTGTTTATTGGTTGCACTGTCCTAATAGCATGACCGGTAACGTCAGTCTGTGAAAAAAATAATTCAAAAGCATTTACAAATATAAATTAATTTCAATAGTTTTAATGAGCAAAACAGCAATTAAAAATGCCACAAATACAAGGTGTCAACCGCGAGCA
>JAFDXF010000065.1 GCA_018268055.1 Bacteroidota bacterium | reverse complement strand
GTCCGTAACGCAGTGGAGGCGGGTGAGTAATGAAACAACTAATATACCGGTGTACTTTGATAATTTACAAGTAACACATTATCGCGGGCCGGTGTTGGAAGAGACGCATTATTATCCTTTTGGGCTCACCATGAGCGGCATTAGTTCTAAAGCATTAAACAACTCTCTAGCAAATAGATTTAAGTACAACGGTAAGGAAGAACAACGACAAGAGTTCAGTGATGGTAGCGGATTAGAGTGGTTGGATTATGGAGCAAGGATGTATGATAACCAGATTGGCAGATGGAATCATATTGACCCATTAAGTGAGAAGATGCGACGTTACTCTCCTTACAATTATGCGTTTGATAATCCTTTACGTTTTATTGATCCGGATGGAATGAGGCCAAGTGATTGGGTCAGAAATAACTCTACGGGTCAGATTTATTGGGATGATAAAGTAAACTCGTCCAGTGATGTGACAGATCCGAATCTGTCATATTTGGGGAAGGGAGGATATGTGTATAACACATCATACGGCGGAGTGGTGAAGTTGGGATATAGTAAGAATGATTGGAGTTATTTAAAGAATCCATCTAAGATGTCCGATAGCAAGGAAATAAGAGAAAGAGGGAATTCTGATAAAGGGGATGCTAAAGTAGCTAAGGATGGAAGCCTAAAGACGGAAGCAGATTCGGGTACATCAAATAATAATTCAAACGGACAAGCAAAGGCAACTACAACCCAGGAATCTATCACAAATGTTGAGCCTTCTGATAATGCAGGAACAGTTGATATGATTAATCAGGGAACCACTTTATTGGCAACGGCTACTTCAGGAGCAGAAACTTTAGTCAAGCATGTACAAGGAATAGAGAATTTTGCACAACAGGTAGGAAGTAAAACAGCCCGAAATTTTGGCCGTTTTACAAAAGGGCTTGCAGGTATAAGTGCTTTTTTCTCATATGCAAATTGGAGGGAAGGAAATATAAATACAAACCATTTTTTTACTCAACTTTTATATACAAGCGTGGGAGTATTTTTCCCTTATGTAGGCTTAACTTCAGGTTTTATCGATATTATTTGGGGTAATGATATTTTTAGCGATGGACTAAAATAAGGCTATGAAGAATTTTTATTATTATTTTTTTTATACAATAGCAAACTTTGCTCGTAGAGTAAATAAACGCGATAAAGATTTTTCCTTTTCTAGTCTGATATTTTTATCGCTTTGTGTTGGATTAAATATTCTTTCAATTATTTTTTTAATTGATGGGTTTACTTCAATTTCAATAAATATTAATGCAAGTATTTTAGTAATGTCGGCGATCGTTTATGGAGTTAATTATTTGATTTTAATGAAAAATGGAAAAAGTATTAAAATAATTGAGTTCTACGATAGAAGGTTTGAAAATCATAAACCAAAATTAATGAGTATTCTCCTTGTAATTTGTTACATTGTTTTTTCCTATGGTATTTGTATTTATACTGCTTATCTTACAAAAGGGAATTAGATTTTTTCCTATGCCATGTTTCATATCTCACCTGCCATTTTTATAAATGACTTTACAAATCTTTCAAAACGACAGATAAGTTTTTCCATCTCCCGCAACAGTGCAACCAAAAGTGGTTATCTTTATGTATTCGCCTGCCCGTCCGTAATGCAGTGGAGGCGGGTGAGTAATGAAACAACTAATATACCGGTGTACTTTGATAATTAATAATTTGCTGACCTAAAACAGACAAGTTGGGAAAGTAATACAGCCATCAACCAATTCGGGTTGACAATAAAAAAATAGGTTGCCTATGTTGAGGCAACCTATTTTTTAACGTAGAAAAAAAATCTTACCAATTATTGTTACTGTAAGAAGGCCTTTGTTGTCTTGGCTGTCTTGCAGGTCTTTCTTCTTTTGGTCTTGCTACATTTACTTTGATCTGACGACCTTCGATAGTAGCACCATTCAATTCAGCGATTGCTTTTTCTGCAGCTGCGTCATCGGTCATTTCCACAAAGCCAAAACCTTTACTGCGGTTAGTAAATTTGTCCATAATAACTTTTGCAGAGCTTACTTCTCCGTATTCTGCAAAATAACTTCTCAAATCTTCGTCAATAACGGCGAAGGGGAGATTTGAAACATAAATGTTCATTCAATAAAAATTATAATTTTAAAATTCTTGAGAAAAACGCATCGTAAAAGAAGACTAACTATCGGCGCACCCTTTGTTTTACCACTGGAGGTATTTAGGAGAAAAAGCTTAGCAGAAAGAACATTCACTTACAAAATTCCGTGTCACTCAAATTAACTTTGCAAAGATAAGGAAATTATTGATTCAAATTTTCGGATGAAGGAATATTCAAGAGCTCTGTTTTCTCCTTTTTGCGAACACCGAAATTGTAACGAATATTTATTCCTCCGCGCTGTGTGTCATTATACCGTAATCCCGTTGCTTTGATGGAGCCTTGATTTAATGTGAAATTGATTTTGTTAGAAAAAAATATATCGTTCATGCTGAGTGTGACAATCAATTTATCTTTTATGAATTTTCGGTTCACACTAGCATTCAACATTCCGAAAGAACCTAATTCATACAACTGTTGTTGTCCTTTTAAGCGCCAAAAACCATGTAGCGAAATAGTGGAAAGTTTATCAATTTTAAAAGTTTGATAGGTGAAGAATGTCCATGTGCCTTTTTTATAATTTAAAGGTTGACTTTCATAAAAGCCATTATAGATTTGATAATTGTATTGTGTGCCAATCACGAAAAAGTATCTTTTGCCGGGCGGTATTGCACCAATACCTCTAAAATACCATTCCTTATTTTTTCCAAGATTATCATAAGTGCGATAAGCCTGACTTCTTACACTATCTGCCTGATAGGTTACCATTGAAAATATATCTTTGGTATCATTCACACCCACTGCAAAAACAGGTCGTTCATCAACGCTGACATTTGCTTCCCAGTTTTTGGTAAACTGTGGTTTCAATGCAGGATTGCCTACTTCTGTGAGATATTGGTCTATAAATTTTGGAAAAGGATTCAATTGCTCATAGCCCGGACGACTGATACTACGCCTGTAAACGAGGTATGCTCTCAGATCATAGCCAGCTATTTTCATCAACGACTTACTCAAAAAGATATAGGGAAACAAGTCAGTGCGGTGAATATTAAATGTAGTATCTGAAGGTACAATCTGATGGCCTTCCATATTGGTGTTTTCCAATCGGGCACCTGCTTTTAATACAATATCTTTTCCAAAAGTTTTAGATGCTTGTAAGTATGCAGCATTGATATTTTCGGTATAGTTGAATGTGTTGGTGCGCTTATTATCTAAGGTTTGTACATTACTAATTGTCTTGAAATATTGCGATTGATTTTCAAAAGCTAAGTAAGTGCTTTTTATTCCGGTTTCAACCAGAAGTTTTTTCTTCAACTTTAATTTCAAATCTGATTTTCCTGAATATAAATTCCGATGGTTATTTGTTGTGCCATTACCATAGAAAGATATTACAAAGGGCGAATAATAATTGGTTGCATACTGTTGCTCATTATCACTCTTTGTATAATAGTAATAAAGTTGTGAAGTCCATTCAGAACCCGAACTGTCAATCTTCATTTTTGCTTCAATGCCATTTCCGGTGAAAAAGGAATTACCTGAATTATTCACTCTGTTTAAATTTTCTGATAATGTATTTTGAGTACTTATTTTTTCTATTACACTTTTATTGTCACTGTTATTACGACTTTTTGTAAGTGAGGTATTGCCGGAAATTTCAAAATCCCATTTATTTTTTGAAAACCCATACATATAATTCCCGTTGAATGCATCAGCAGGATATTTTGTAAATGCATTTTGAATAAGCATTGTATCTATTGCAAAGATTCGGTCCGAGTTAATTTTTTCAAAACTGTTTCTTCTATTATAATTTAGGCTGATGAAAAAATTACGTTGTCCTTGATTACTATTGATTGTTACACCGGCAAACTGGTTGCCATAAGTTCCTTGCTGTAAGCCTGCATTAATACTTCCCGTTAATCCCGGTTTGAATCCTTTTTTCAATACTACGTTTACTACTCCGCCACTTCCGGATGCATCTTGTGAAGCTGAAGGTGTGCGCACTACTTCAATTTTTTGAATGGCATTGGGCGGAAAACTTTTTAACATAGTGGCTACATCTGCAGCACTCATTTTAAGATCACGTCCATTGATTTGTACTGTGGCAGGAGTAAGGCTACTGATAAAAATATTCCCATCTTGATCTACAAATAGACCGGGTGTTTTTTCAATCACTTCAAATCCGCTGGTGGATGAAGCTACCAATACTTCAGGATCGATAATTGTTTTATCATCTTCCTGTTTCATCAATGGTTTTTTAGAAGTAACTACTACTTCACTTAAAGACTTTGGCGCTCTTTCTGCTTCAAAACTAAAAAAGCTTTGTTCTCCACTTATTGTAATGCCTTTTTCTATAGGTAAATAATTGATGGCAGTAATCTGCACGGTGTATTGTCCGTTTTTTTCTAACAGAAATTTGGCTTCACCATTTACATCTGCTGCTTTAGTAATGGAATTGTGGCTATCATTTCTATTTGTAATGGAAATAGAGGCGGCTGCTACCGGTTCTTTTTTGAAATTAGAAACGCTTATGGTTATTGAAACTGTTTGTGCGTTTATTGAAAAAGTGATTAAAATCAGAATGAATAAAAAATAAAAATGTTTCATGTTTTTTCTAAAGTCGCAAAGGAACAATAGTTCAGCAAGATTATTATTGTAATCTTGAAAGGAGATTAAAAAATTGTGTTAATACTATAAAAAATGGAGGACAAAAAATTGAATTGATTGATTCAAAATTTGTGTCCTCCTCTTTAATGAAATATAAAAATAGTATATGCTAAAAAATCTATCCTAATTTATTTTTCAGATTACTATCAATAGCGTCTAAAAACTCTTCAGTATAAAGATAATGCTCGCCATGATTTACTTTATTCCCGTGAATACAAACGGCAAGGTCTTTTGTCATTTTACCGGATTCAACTGTTTCAATACAAACTTCCTCCAATGCATTGGCAAAATCAATGAGTGGTTGGTTATTATCTAATTTACCACGAAATGCAAGTCCACGTGTCCATGCAAAAATGCTTGCAATCGGATTGGTGCTTGTTGGTTTTCCTTTTTGATGATCGCGATAATGACGAGTCACCGTTCCGTGTGCAGCTTCGGCTTCCAATGTTTTTCCATCGGGAGTTACAAGTACTGAAGTCATCAATCCTAAAGAGCCGAAGCCTTGTGCTACACTATCGCTTTGCACGTCACCATCATAGTTTTTGCAAGCCCAAACAAAATTGCCATTCCATTTTAATGAGCTGGCAACCATATCATCAATTAAGCGATGTTCATAAACAATACCGGCTTCTTCAAATTTGGTTTTAAACTCTGCTTGATAGATGTCTTCAAAGATGTCTTTAAAGCGGCCATCGTATTTTTTGAGGATTGTATTTTTTGTAGAGAGGTATAAAGGCCATTTTTTGCTCAATGCCATATTAAAGCAACTGCGTGCAAAACCCTTAATACTCTCATCCGTGTTATACATAGAAAGTGCTACGCCATCTCCTTTAAAGTTGAATACTTCAAAAGTTTGTGGTGCGCTTCCATCTTCCGGTGTAAAGGTCATGGTGAGTTTACCTTTTCCTTTTATTACTGTATCAGTAGCTCTGTATTGATCGCCGAAAGCATGGCGGCCAACAATAATAGGAGCAGTCCAATTGGTTACTAATCTTGGAACATTCTTCATTACGATGGGCTCGCGAAATACAGTCCCATCCAAAATGTTACGAATTGTACCATTGGGGCTTTTCCACATTTGCTTCAGGTTAAATTCTTTTACTCTTGCTTCATCGGGAGTAATGGTAGCACATTTAATGCCTACTCCATATTTCTGTATAGCGTGTGCTGCATCAATGGTAACCTGATCGTCTGTAGCATCGCGATGTTCTACGCCTAAATCAAAATACTTAATGTCCACATCTACATAAGGAACAATTAATTTATCTTTTATAAATTTCCAGATGATGCGAGTCATTTCGTCGCCATCTAATTCCACAACGGGATTTGCAACTTTAATTTTTTGAGCCATAGTTATTTTCTTTGAAGTTGCAAACGTACAGCAAAGTATAATGAATGCCAAAGACAGATTCATATATTTGGCGCATAAAAATTCTGGCTCGGAAATAAACCAAATGAAAAAAATAATTGGTAATTAAAATAAAACATGTACCTTTTAACCGCCAATCCTTAATATGGATATAGCAAAACCTTTCCTATACTATCTGCGGAGGTTCGTAGAACTTACCGAAGCTGAGTTTGATCAGTATGTGCGCCCTTATATTATAATCAGAAAATTTAATAAAAAAGAATTGATTGCTCGTGCAGGAGAGGTAGAGAAATATTTCAACTTTATTATTACCGGACTGGCACGCAAATATTATAAAAAGGGTAAAAATGAAATCACTACTCAAATTTCTTTTGAGGGACAAATTATGCATTGTCAGGAGTCTTTCTTTGGGCAGAAGCCCTCTGAATATACAATAGAAGCTTTAGAACCGGTAACAATGATTTCTATTTCATTTAAAGACTTAGAAAGCTTTTATAGACAATCGCAAAAAACTGAGCGATTAGGCAGGTTGATTTTTACACACATGGGTATTGCTAAAGATCGTTGGCAAATGATAAAAGTGCGCATGAAGCCACGTGAATTATTTCTATATTTTGTTCAAAAGCATCCTGAAATTATACAACGGGTATCTCAGAAGCATGTTGCTTCCTATCTGAATATTAAAGCAGAAACCTATAGCCGATTTAAACACCTTCTTCGGAACAATAAAAAGAAATCTGCTGAATAATATCGCAATTATACATTCACAATGAGTACTGGAATGTTTAAGTCGTGTCGTACTGCGTTTATAGTTTCTCCATAGAGTAAATCTTTAAACCCTCTGTGTCTGTGTGCGCCGATAATCAATATTTCGGATTTGTTTTCTTTCACTAAGCGAACAATTTCCTTTACCCTTTTGCCATAGCCCAATTTCGCCTCTGCTTTGAAACCTAAGTTGGATAATTGCTGTACATACTCATCTAACCTTTCTTTGTCTTTTCTGGTTTCAAAATCATCGCTATCGTGTTCAAAAATTTTGGCCGAAACACTTTCTACAATATGTATTAAGATAAAAGTAGTGTCCTTGTTTCCCTGACCGATAGAGTGAGATAAAAGTTTATTATCATTTTGGCTGAATTCTAATGCAACGGCCACTACCTTGTAGTTGTTGTTAGCAATAGGAGCCAGTGTAGTTACTTCCTGATGCAATGAACTGGTTGGTGTTAATTGCTGCTTTTTAATCCATGGATAAATAGTTGTAATCAATAAAAGAGCAATAAAAAGTATGCTTAATAAAATGATGAATGCTTTACCCAATAGGTGCTCACTTTGAGAAAAGTAATCAATTACTTGATCGCTTACCATTTTTATATTAAGAAAAATCAACACAATGGTGATGAACCATGCTGCTGCGATTATATGCTTTTTGGCAACAAATTCCCCCATCGTTTTTTTATCGCTTACAAAATGTATCAACGGTATAATTGCAAAACCCAATTGGATACTGAGTATGACTTGGCTAAACACTAAGAGATTATCCACATTATTTTCGCCCGAAATGAGAATGACTATTACGGCAGGAATAATCGCAATCAATCGGGTAAATAATCTTCTCATCAAAGGGTTCATCCGCAAATGAAGATAGCCTTCCATTACAATTTGCCCGGCAAGCGTTCCGGTTATTGTCGAACTTTGTCCGGCAGCAATTAATGCTACAGCAAATAAAATAGGTGCTGCTTTAGAACCCAATAATTGATCAATTAATAGATAAGCATCATTAATTCTGGCAATTTCATTATGCCCATTTTTAAAAAAAACTGTTGCAGCCAATATTAATATAGCTGCATTGACTAAAAATGCAAGATTGAGTGCTATGGTGCTGTCAATGAAATTTAATTTTAAAGCTCGTTTAATTCCTTCTCGGTCTCTTTTAATTTTTCTGGTTTGAACTAATGCTGAATGTAAATAAAGATTATGCGGCATTACTGTTGCGCCAATTATACCGATAGCAATATAGAGCGCTGTATTGTCGGCAATATGTGGCACTAATCCGGAGGCTACTTCTGAAAAATTTGGTTTTGCTAAAACCAATTCAACGAAAAATGAAATTCCAATTATTGCGATTAAAGCTAAAATAAATGCTTCTAATTTTCGCATACCCATCCGTTGTAGAAATAACAATAGGAACGTGTCTAATAAAGTTAATAAAACGCCCCAGATAAGTGGAATACCGGTAAGCAGTTGCAAACCGATTGCCATCCCCAAAACTTCTGCAAGATCACAAGCAGCAATAGCAATTTCAGCAAGAATATACAATGGAATATTGATAAAGGAAGGAAATGCTTCTCTGTTTGCTTGCGCCAAGTCTTTCCCACGTACTATGCCAAGACGAGCAGAAAGGTTTTGAAGCAAGAGCGCCATTAAATTACTCATCAATAATACCCAGATCAATTGATAGCCATATCGACTTCCTCCTTGTAAATCAGTAGCCCAATTGCCCGGATCCATATAGCCAACGCTGACCAAATAGGCAGGGCCAAAAAAAGCTAATGTTCTACGCCATTTAGACTTATTGCTTTTTGTTGTATCAATACTTTGATGCACCTCACTAAGAGAATGGTGGCTATGATTTTTTTGCTGCATATCAATGAATAAAATTAAGGAACTCTTAAAAGTATTCTTGAAAAAAAAATATATGTGCAAAATTCAGGATTCTTTATTTTCGGGCAATAATCTAAAAAATGAAGACATTGAGTAAATGTGTGCTTGTTTTTGTAGCCGCACTATTTATGTTAAGCTGCAGTCAGAAACAAAAACCATCTATGTCGGGTGATGAAGTAGTGAAGACAGATGATTTTCTTGACTTCTTTGAACCGTTAAAACCTCCATTTCAATTTTCAGATAGCATTTTGCAAGCAAAATCAAACGATTCCTTATTGATAAGCTATAAAGTATTTACAGGAATTGTACCGGATTCTGTTTTGCAATCTGTTTTTGGCAAAGGTGTTAAACCTAAAATATATCCCTTAGGAAAAGTGGTAGTGCCCAAAGCAGAAACATATATTTTTTTAAAAGCAATTTCTGCTGCAGATAAAGCCTTTCTTGTTATTGTTTTTGATAAAAAGAAACAATACATGACTGCCTTACCAGCAATGAAGTTGGATCAGAATAATAATACAACACAGGCTTTACAAGTTGATAGAAGTATCGGAATTACTCAATCCATTACCCGAAAGAATAGCAATGGAACAATCAGTGAAGGGAAGAATGTTTATATACTGAGCGAATCAAATAAAAAATTTATACTAGCGATGACCGATGCCTTGGATGAGAAGCCTGTTGAATTACTCAATCCTATTGATACTTTACCACGTAAGCATAAGTACTCGGCAGACTATGGTACAGGAAAAACAAACCTTGTTTCTATTCGCGACGGGAGAAAGAATGACCGGATTACTTTCTTTATCCATTTTGAAAGAGATAATGGTGCTTGCATCGGAGAGCTGAAAGGAGAGGCTCTTTTAAAAAACGGCAATACTGCGGAATATAAAGAGGGTGGAGATCCTTGTGTTTTGCATTTTACTTTTAACACCGGTTCTGTTTTATTGAAAGAAGAATCTTGTGGGGCAAGACGTGGACTGCAATGCCTGTTTGATGGCAGCTATGTAAGAATAAAAGAACATAAGCCTTCTAAGCCAAATAAGAAGAAATAAAATCGCATATAAAAATCTGTCAACAAATTGTGCAAAATGCAATTTCCTTTCTATGATTGCTATTTTCTTTGCTTTTAATCGGTTAACTTGCGCCCTCGTGTAAAATGAATATAATATGAGTTTTAAAAATTTTTCGGTTCCATACCCTATTGAAGAAAGATATTCCAAGCGTGTTGCATATTTCTCAATGGAATTTGCTACACATCAGCCCTTAAAAATTTACAGTGGAGGTTTAGGCTTTTTGGCCGGCTCACATTTAAGAAGTGCTTATGAGCTAAAGCAGAATTTGATTGGGGTTGGTATTTTATGGAAGTATGGATATTATGATCAAGAGCGCAATCAAGATCAAACATTGGATGTGGCATGGAATGAAAAGCATTACAGTTTTTTAGAAGATACTAACATTCGTTTTCAGATAAATATACACGACCATCCGGTATGGGTGAAAGTATATTACCTGAATCCGGAAACTTTTAAAACAGCACCACTGTTTTTATTATCCACCGATGTTCCGGAAAATGATTATGTCTCTCAAACAATTACTCATAGACTTTACGATGCCAACGTGGCTACAAAAGTTGCGCAGTTTATTTTATTGGGTGTTGGCGGTGCAAAATTGATTGACGAATTAGGTTTCAATCCGGAGCTTTATCATTTGAACGAAGCACACGGCGTATCGGCTGCATTTTATTTATATCAAAAGTTCAATAAAAACATTGAAGAAGTAAGAAAGAGATTAGTGTTTACTACACATACACCCGAGGAGGCAGGGAATGAAAAACATGATATTTATCTCTGTCAGAAAATGAGTTACTTCTGTGGCTTGTCGGTAGATGAGGTGAAAAAACTTTATGGAGAAGAAAGCGATCAGTTCAATCATTCATTAGCGGCTTTAAGATTTGCCCGATTGGCAAACGGTGTTTCTCAATTGCATGGTGAAGTATCTCGTGCTATGTGGGGTAAGTATGAAAATATTTGTTCTATTATCTCCATTACGAATGCACAAAACTGGAGATATTGGGCCGATAAGCAATTGTATAAATTTAGTGAAGCAGGTGATGATTATGGTATTGATGACCGAAAAAAATATTTGAAAAAAAGAGCATTTGAAATAGTCGCAGATCAAACAGGGAAAATCTTTAATCCCGATGTATTCACCATTGTATGGGCAAGACGATTTGCCGGTTATAAGCGTGCTGATTTATTGACTACCGATGAAGAACGATTCCAAGCGTTAATGACGAATACAAAGTTTCCGGTTCAAATAATTTGGGCAGGGAAACCTTATCCTGTTGATCATCCTGCAATCAGCGAATTTAATCAGCTGGTGCATTTGAGCACGGTGTATAAAAATATGGCGGTACTTACAGGATATGAATTGACATTGTCAAAAAGATTAAAACAAGCCGCAGATATTTGGTTAAATAACCCACGTGTGCCAAGAGAAGCTTCAGGTACAAGTGGAATGACAGCAGCAATGAATGGTGCAGTGAATTTTTCTACTGATGATGGATGGATACCGGAGTTTATCAATCATGGCAATAATGGATTTGTAGTGCCTAAGGCTGATTATGCACACATGGCAGTACATGAGCAAGATGAATATGATTTGAATAAGCTGTATGAAATTTTGGAGAATGAAATTCTTCCATTGTATTATTCAAATTACAATACTTGGCGACAGGTGATGAAAAATGGTATGGCAGATGTCCGTTTCCGATTTGATAGCAATCGCATGGTGCATGAGTATTATGAATTACTTTACAAATAATCTTGCTTTACCAAGTCAATATTATTAGATAATCAGTCTTTAAAGAAACTGATTAATTTTTCTTTGGCTTCTTGTGCATTAAAAAATCCGGCCAAGCGATCAATCACACCTTCGACTAAAGCGTCGGGGCAACTGGCACCACTGGTCAAAAGAATTTTTACAGGTGCATGATTGGGTAGCCAATGATGTGTAGTCAATTCTTCACGGTTGTGAAAATTATAATGTAGTATTTCTTGATTGGAAATAATTTTTTCTTCGTTATTAATAAAATAAGTAGGAAATTTTTCTTCGCATAGTTCTACCAGATGCGATGTGTTGGATGAATTGTAGCCGCCTACTACTATTGCTAAATCTGCATTTACGGTCAGCATATCGCTTACGGATGTTTGATTGTCATTGGTGGCATAGCAAAGTGTGTCACGGGTATCAGCAAAACTATCCTGAGAGCCGGTAGCTTGAATGATAACTTTTTTTAAATAATCTGCTATAGACTGTGTATCACTCGCCAACATAGTAGTTTGATTCACTACACCGATTCGTTTTAAATGAATAGTAGGGTCAAAACCTTTAGAATATTGGCCATCAAAACGAGTAAAAAATTCTGCTACCGTCTTTTTGCCTTCAATAAATAAAGCAAGTTCTTCAGCTTCCTTCATATCTTTTACAACCACAGAAGGAGCATTTTGCATCGCATGCGAAAAGGTAGCCCTCGTCTCTTCATGCTTTGGTTTGCCATGTATAATAATGGTATAATCTTTTTTGGCGATTGCTTCACTTCTATTCCATACTCGTTGCACAAATGGGCAAGTAGTATTGTATTCTGCAGTATTGATTCCTTTTTGGTGAAGCATTTCTTCAATTTCTAATGTAGTGCCAAATGCAGGGATGATGACTACATCGTCTTGTTTCAATTCATCAAAACTAATTAGTTGCTGCCCCATTGTGTCTTGCATAAATCGTACGCCTCTGTCTCTTAAATCAGCATTCACCTGCGGATTATGAATCATTTCGCTTAATAAAAAAATTCTTTTATCGGGGTTGTCTTCTATAGTATGAAAAGCAATTTCAATCGCATTTTCTACACCGTAACAAAAACCAAAATGTCGGGCAAGATAGATTTGTAGATTACCCATATCAAGTAGTGTGGGTGTAAAATCTTTTTTTAATTTATCTTCTTCCTTCCTTTTCTTTTTGATGGCTGTAATCAATGGACTACGGTAGATGATGGGAACATCAAAATTTTTCATATTGTAAAGGTACGAAAGGCAAGGCAAGCTTATTTGGGTTGTGTATGAGAATGTGTTTAAGACTGTTTAATGTAGTTGAAATTTGTTGAAGATGGCATAAGCTTTCTGCATTCAGCATGATAGCAGTGTTATTTTACTTTTATCAATTGTTTGTCTTTTCATATCTTCCGATAAAATTTACTGAATGCGTAAGTTTTCCTTGTATTTAACGGCTTTATTATTTTTGGCATGTAAGGATGCAAAGGATAAAAAGCATACTAAAACAGATAAGAAAATGATTCTACAAAATAGTTTCAAGCCCGTTGACTGGGCACATAGTACCAATATCTATGAAGTAAATATTAGACAATACACTCAAGAAGGAACGTTTAATGCTTTTCTGAATGAATTACCGCGATTAAAAGATATGGGAGTGCAAACACTTTGGTTGATGCCCATAACGCCCATTTCCAAAGCAAAGATGAAAGGCTCGTTGGGTAGCTACTATGCCTGTTCTGATTATATGGCTATCAATCCTGAATTTGGCTCATTGGATAATTTTAAAAGTTTAGTAAAGAAAGCACATGAAGCAGGATTTAAAATTATTATTGATTGGGTGGCCAATCATACAGGGTGGGATCATGTGTGGACTCAACAGCATCCGGATTTTTACATCAAGGATTCTGTGACGAATAGTTTCAAAACTGTAAAAGGAATGGAAGATATTATTGAATTGAATTATGATAATCCTGCATTACAAACAGCGATGATTGATGCTATGAGTTTTTGGGTGAAAGAATGTGATATAGATGGCTTTCGCTGCGATCTCGCATCCTGGGTGCGTTTAGATTTTTGGAAACAAGCAAGAAGTATTTTAGATACAGACAAACCATTATTTTGGTTGGGCGAATTTGATGAATTAGAAAACCCTGAGTATGGAAATGTTTTTGATGTAAGTTATACATGGAAATGGATGCACAGCACTCAAGATTTTTATCAACAAAAAATACCTTTAGATTCATTGATTAAACTCTTGAAGAGATATGATGATTTAGGCGATAGCAGTATGCGTGCATGGTTTACATCCAATCATGATGAAAACAGTTGGAACGGAACGGAGTATGAAAAATATGGCGATATGGCCAGAGCATTAGCCGTTTTTAGTTGTACGTGGAATGGAGTACCGCTTGTGTATTCCGGACAAGAGTTGCCGAATTTAAAACGACTTAAATTTTTTGACAAAGATTATATTGAGTGGTCGGGAACAAATCAACTTGCAGGGTTTTATAAAACATTATTGAATCTGCATCAGAATAGCCCTGCTTTGAATGCAGGCGATACTTCGGCACATACATATATTTTAAAAACAACTGAGCCCAATTCAGTATTTGCTTTCTTAAGAAAAAATGGGCATAATGAAGTATTGGTAGTGCTGAATCTTTCCGCTACAAAAGATTTACATTTTGATATTACGGATAGCCATGTATCGGGTATTTATTCTAATGTATTTTCCGGTGCTGCCAATGATTTTTCTTCTGAAAAAAGTTTTGAAATGCAGCCGTGGGAGTTTATCGTATATCAAAAACAATAAAGCCACCAAACTTGGCGGCTTTATTGGAATAAGTATTTATAGTTTTTATAGGATTATTATTCTTCACTTTGCATCACGAGTGGATATCTGTACACACCCATATATCCTGGATATATACCTTCAAGTTGTACAGTTTCGCCACGAAGGCTACGCATGGCTTGTGTCAGATCATCAACCGAATTGATATCAATGCCATTTACACTTGTGATAATGAACCCTGCTTCCATTTTCGTTTTGCTGAAAGGACCGCCTGCAGTAATTTTTTTCACTACTACGCCTCCTTCAATATCATTTTTCTGTGCAGTAGCTTTACTAACTGTTTCTAATTCGGCGCCCAATTTTGTACCTACATTAGAAGCTACCGCATCATAAGTTCCTTGCTTTGCAGTCAGCGTAGTAGATCCATTATAATCTTTTCCATCTCTTTTATAGGATATAGTTATCTTATCACCTGCATTATAGGATGAGATAGTTGCTTGCAACTCTGTCCAAGAGTTTACAGGCACATCATTTACTTTGGTAATGATATCACCTTTCTTCAATCCCATAGCTGCGGCGGCTCCTTCTTTTGCTACATCGCCAACATAAGCGCCATTGCCTTCATCCATTTTATCTTGATCTGCCGAAACGCCTAAATATGGACGTTTTACATCGCCGTATTTAATCAGGTCGTTTACTACTTTTTTTACAAGGTTTACAGGAATAGCAAATGAATATCCGGCATAAGTACCATTTGGTGCATAGATAGCAGAATTGATACCAATAACCTGACCATCTGTATTTACAAGCGGGCCACCACTATTACCCGGATTTACTGCAGCATCTGTTTGAATAAATGATTCAATCGGTGTTTTGCTTTGTTGACTGTTTATACCAATGTTTCTGCCTTTTGCACTGATGATGCCGGCAGTAACTGTAGTTTCCAATGAGAAAGGATAACCAACAGCCAATGCCCATTGACCTAATTTTACATTATCAGAATTTCCATACAGTAAGAAGGGAAGATTATTGCCATCAATTTTCAATACAGCTAAGTCGGTACTTGCATCACGTCCTATTACTTTTGCTTTATACGTTTTTTTATTATTGAGTGTTACCGTTATTTCATCTGCTACACCAGAGCCACCGTCTGATACAACGTGATTGTTGGTTACGATATAGCCATCTTGGCTAATGATTACACCACTTCCTGATGCTCTTTGTTCTGGCTGCATCATTTGACCACCGCCTCCCCAATCATCACCAAAAAAGCGTTGAAACATATCATCCAATGGGCTTGAGTTGCGACCATTGCGAGGAAGTTGATTGCTTATTTTTTTTGCAGCAATTTTTGTTTTGATATGCACTACAGCAGGCACTGCCGCTGCGGCAGTTTTTGTAAAATCTATTGGTTCGGATGAGCCAAAACCATTTTCAGTAAAGCCTGCATAGTTTGCAGGTATCTTAACATCGCCATTCTGTATAGCATAAGATACTTTTTTGCTATTGAAATTATTGTACAATAGCACACTGCCTATTGCTGATACAGCACTGATAGCTACGATCAACATCACTTGTTTCCATTTCATAGTATTGTGTATTATTTGTTTTTGAATATAATTCTTTTGTCTTTACAAAGTAACAAAGTTCTCTATTTCAAAAATATTAAAGAAAAGAGTTTAACAATATATTTACTAAGACCTTCGTATTTCTTTTTCTAACAAATATTTACGATTAAAAATAATTTAATTTAAGGTTTTCTATTCTATCCTTTTTAAAAATTCAAGTGTGTTAATGCCGTCTGCATAATCTGTCAAGCTTGGGCATTGTGCTTCGCCAAAAGGAATTTTCCCAATGCTGCAAATGGCTTGAATGTCTGCAACGTTTTGTTCCAATGATTTATTTAATGAAACTTCGTCTTCATAAAATTCATAATTGAGTTGACTAATAGGAGAGAAGACTCCTGCATCTTCTATTAAGAGTATGGACTCGTTTGTCATATAATATTTCTTATTCAAAATATGCAAAGCAAGATTGTAGTCATAGTTATTTTTATACTTGTGATGGTCTGCGAGATATTTATATTTATTAAAAGCATTTAATAATGGAACGAAGTCATATCCTTTTGGTACATATAGTTTGGTTACATTTCTGCAACCGAGACCGAAATATAAATAAACATCGTCGGCTAATCCTTCAAGGTCGTGAGTGGTTTCGTTACCGGTGAGTATTGCAACTGAAGTTCTGTTTTTACGAATGATATTTGGGAACTTGCCAAAATAATATTCAAAGTATCGGGATGAATTATTGCTGCCTGTGGCAATATAGGCATCCATATTTTTGAGCATATCGGCAAATTTTACTCGGTCGTTAATGCTGCTATCCCAAGATGCAAGTTTTGAAACCAAGTGTTTAATGAGCACATTATCTTTAGAGGATGTTTTGATTACTTGGTGATGCCCGCTTATAAAAACAGATAAGAAATCGTGAAAGCCAACTAAAGGAATATTCCCGGCCATAATAATACCAATAGTCTTGGGTTGAAATTCCGGATTATCTGAAAAATATTCATTTGCCCATTTTTCAAGTTTATGTTTTGATAAAAATGAGTGAGCAATATTGTTACAGGCCATATCTACAAATGCGGGAATAAACCATCCATTTTCGCGGCCTGCTCTTTCCTTTGCTTGAAGCCAGTTTTCGTCATTTCCGGCCATATATTCGCCTAACCGAGATAATAAATCAATCCTGTATTGTAAATTCATTTCTGTCATTTATATTTGTTGCAAATGTAATTGTCAACCTGTTAAATTAATCTATATGGCAATCAAGATTACCGAAGAATGTATCAATTGTGGCGCTTGCGAACCGGAATGCCCCAACAACGCAATTTATGAAGGTGGAGTAGAATGGGCCATCGCAGATGGTACCACCGTAAAAGGGCCATTTACGCTTATGGACGGCACAGTTTTGGATTCAGACCAAAAAAATGCTCCCATAGCAACCGATATTTATTATATCGTTCCTAACAAGTGCACTGAGTGTCAAGGCTTTCACGAAGAGCCACAGTGTGCAGCAGTATGCCCTGTGGATTGTTGCGTACCTGATGAGTTGTATAAAGAAACTGTGGATGAACTTCTGGCTAAGAAGGACAAAATGCACGTTTGATATTAGCTTGTGCATAAGTTTTGAAACTCAAAATGCTTTGATGTCTAAAGTTGAGCTAACTTAGAGTCAGATTTATATGCTTTTGCAGTTTAATAACTGCTAATGTTTAAACGGGTGATATTTCCCGTTGTAAAAAGGTGAAGGAGAAACGGCCTTCACCTTTCTTATTTTGATATATTGTTTCTGCAGTATTTATTTTATTACAACAAAGATTTGACTCAGTATTGCAATAGATTATCAAGAATTAAGTTTTTTTTATTGGCTGAATTTTCGGTCATCAGATTTTTTAAATAATATTTGTACTCTTAAACCACAACGTCACGTCATCAATGAAGAAGAATCTTGCACTTGTAACCGGAGGTTTTTCCGGTGAAGCAGTTATCGCTTACAAAACTGCTCTTACTATAGAAACACATTTAGACAAAGAGTTATTCACCGCCTACAAGATTGATATTAATCTGAACGGATGGTTTTATGAATTATCAGACGGACGAAAGATAGAAGTAGATAAAAATGATTTTTCTCTGCAAGTAGATAATCAAAAAATAAAGTTTGATGCAGTATTTATTTCCATACACGGCACACCCGGGGAGGATGGCAAACTTCAGGGCTATTTTGATATGCTGGGAATACCCTATATGGGTTGTAATGCTGCTGTATCTGCTCTTACATTCAATAAAAGAAACACAGTAGCTGCAGCGGCCTTTGCAGGTATAGATGTTTCCAAATCTGTTTTGTTTTATAAATTAGATGGACAAAATTTTAAAGAAGCCACGAAAAATCTCAGATACCCTTTGTTTGTAAAAGCTAATAATGGCGGCTCAAGCATCGGTATGTCTAAAATTGATAAACCTGAATCATTGGATGCGGCGATGGTAAAAGCATTTAATGAAGATGATGAAGTATTGGTAGAAGAGTTTATTGAAGGCAGAGAGTTTACTATTGGTATTTTTCAATCCAATGGCGAAATTATTGTACTGCCCATTACGGAGGTAAAAGCAAATGCCGATATGCCTTTCTTTGATTTTGAAGCAAAGTATCAAGGAAAATCTACAGAAATAACACCTGCAGTTATCAACGAAGAAATGGCCAGCAAGCTACGTAGTGCTGCTATCAGAATATATCAAGTATTTAATTGCAAAGGTGTGGTAAGAATTGATTTTATTTACAATGAAGAAACGGGAAAACCGTTTATGCTGGAGATTAATACCATACCCGGACAGTCTGAGGCAAGTATCGTACCGCAGCAGGTAAAAGTGATGGGGTGGTCATTGAAAGAATTTTATACTAATTTGCTTCGTGAAATTTTATAAATAATTATTTTAAAGAAAAAGAAATCATAGCGTGTTTAAATTTTTAACACATCGCCCATTATGGGTCAATTTTTTGGCAGGAATATTTTTGGCATTTGCCATATTCTTCTTGTTCCTGCTTTCGCTGAAATGCCTTACCCGTCATGGGCAATCTGCAGTAGTGCCATCTGTAACCGGTAAAAATTTTGAAGAAGCCGGAAAGATTCTTCGTAAAGCAGGATTTGAAGTAGTCATTCAAGATTCTGTTTTTGTTGATTCATTGCCTGCTTTGTCCGTTATCAAACAAGTTCCGGATGCAGATGAAATAGTAAAGACTAACAGAGAAGTTTTTTTGGTAATAAGTCGTGTATCACCGCCGTTGATTGAAATGCCAAATTTGATAGGCTATAGTTTTCGAAATGCTGAACTGGTATTAAATAATCTTGGATTGAAAGTAGGTGATACCACATTTGAACCTGATTTTGCAAAAAATATTGTTCGCAAACAAATATATAATGGCAACGCAATAACGGCTGGTATGCAGATTCGAAAAGGCAGTGCAATTTCTTTGGTGTTGGGAGATGGAGTTGGCAGCAATGAATTTGCAGTACCTTCTATAGTCGGGATGCAATTTTGTGATGTACGTAAGAAATTGGATGGGAGTGGAGTCTTGATAGGAGCCGTCGTACTTGATCCGGGTGTTACTGATACGTGTAACGCCTGGGTGTATTGGCAAAACCCTGAAAGATTTAGCGACAGTAAAAAACTGAATCATATTCGTAGTGGTCAAACGATAGATGTGCGATTGCAATTGAATAAACCGGCTAAAACGGATAGTCTCAATTCACCAGAACTTTAATTTTTATTATGCAAACAATTACAGTAGAAGAATTAAAAGCAAGATTAGATAAAGGCGAAAAATTAAACTTGATTGATTGCCGTGAGCCTCAAGAATATGCCGAGTTTAATATTGGCGGAAAATTAGTTCCTTTAGGAAAAATACAAACGATGCAGGTTGATGAATTGGAAGATTTGAAAGATGAAGAAATAATCGTGCACTGCCGCAGTGGCAACAGAAGTATGATGGCCTGCATGTTTTTAGATACAATGGGTTTTAAAAACACCAAAAATGTCATTGGTGGAATAACGGCATGGCAAGATAAGTTTGGTGCAACGAGGTAGTATGTAATACTAATTCTCTAAAACGCCACATTCACCCCAAACATAAAATTGAAGCCCGCCATCGGGAAGTAATAATTATCTACTGAGATTTTATTATTGTAGAAATAGCTGGAGGTATATCCGTTGGATTCGTATTTTGTATTTAAAATATTGTTTAATCGCAAATTGAAAACAAGCTCTTTCGGGGTTTTATATTTTAGTGTATAAGTGAGTAGCAAATCTTGTGTGGTGTAGGCGTGGAGCACCTGCTTTTCATCTTGCGTATTGTCTAAATATTGCTTGCTGACATACTTATGAATCAAAGATGCATTAAAGTTGTTTATTGGTGAAAAGTTGATTGCAGCATTGGATACTATGCATGGTGAAAATGAAATGTTGGGTAATGAATATTGCTTTACAATTTGGCCGCCTGTATCATAGTTGTCAATATACTCAGTAAAATTTTTTATTTTATTTCTGCTCAAGGCTAAATTGCCTGTAACATTCAGTTTCGTGTTGAATTGATAATTCCCTTCCAACTCTATACCTGCTCGATAACTGTTTGGAATATTTGTTCTGGTATATGCACCTACATCATTTATTTTACCGGTAAGTACCAATTGGTCTTTGTATTTCATATAATAAAGAGTAGCCGACCAATGATAATTCTTAGCATCTTTCTTGATGCCTAATTCCCAGTCATACAATTTTTCAGGACGTGGTTGTTCATTAGTACCAGTTTCATAGTCATCACGATTAGGCTCTTTGTGTGCTGTACTAAAAGAAAAATACATGCTCCAGCTTTTATTCAGGTAAGTGACTCCTGCTTTTGGGTTGAAGAAATTATAATTATTGGTGATGCGCATTTTAGGATTATATCGGAAGCCATCAATATCATATTTTACAAAACAGTATTGAATATCAGTATATGCGTACCAATGAGTTATAATATTTGTTTGATTTTTTAAATAGAAATTAAAATCTGTTTTAGAAGCATCTAAATCATACCATTTATTTGTACCGGTGATACCTTTTTCTGCCCAAATAATTTTTCCTTGATGATTACCATTGTAGCGAGTGATGCCGCCACCTGCAATTGATTCTGCGTTTTTGTTTTTATAAAGAAGCGAAAAAATGGAACCATAAAGTGCATTCTTCAGTCCTAATCTTCTGATCATATCGGATTTAGTAGCCAAACCGTTTGCGGTATTCATATTTGCTAAGCCGTATTTAGAATATGATTGATTAGCTTTATATTGTTCATAATATCCCCAGCCATCTGTTTTGAAAAGAGCAGTATTGAATAAAAATTTATTCCCCAATTTCTGATTAAAAAATAATTGAAAATGATTTTGCTGATATTTATCAATTTCATTACTGTATGGTGTGCCGGGTTTCTCCATACCCGAATAATTGATCGTTCTTCTTCCTGCTTTTATATCATCTTCGGATATACCATTCCATGCCTGATATGTTTTTTCTGTTCCGGAAATAATATTGAATCTTAATGAAGTTTTGGCGTTGATGTATGCAGTAGAGTAGTAGAGCGATTTTAATTTGCTAAATGCTCTATCAATGTAGCCATCGCTATTGATAGAAGAAAGACGCAAATCTGTTACAAAATGATCGCCGAATAATCCGGTGCTTGCTTTTAGCGTATGTTTGTGGCTATTGAATGAACCAATGCTATTGTTTAATTCGGTATAGGCATTTTTATTGAATTCATTTGTGCTGATATTGATGCTTGCACCAAATGCACCGGCTCCATTGGAAGAAGAGCCAACGCCCCGTTGTATTTGAATACTTCCGGCAGAAGAACTAATATCCGGCATATCTACAAAAAAAGTTCCTTGACTTTCTGCATCATTAAACGGAATGCCGTTGAGTGTTACATTAATGCGTGTAGCATCCGTACCTCTGATGCGCAAGTTTGTATAGCCAATACCATTTCCTGCATCTGAATTGGCTACCACGCCCACTGTTTGATTTAGCACAAAAGGCAAATCTTGTCCCAAATTGTTTTTACTGATTTCTTTTTTGGAAAGATTCGTTTTACTGATTGGCATTAAATCGCCTGCCCTTATTGCTTTTACTTCAATAGGTGTGAGTAGATAAAAGCTGTCTTTCGTTGCTTCGTTGTTTTGACCCAATACTGCATTGATATAAAATACAGTTACGATTAAAATGGCAATCCTCTTCATTTTTTAAAAATTGATAAAGACATTTTTTTGTTGTCTTTGTTAAAAAATAAGAGGGAAATGCTGATGAAAGGTTTGATGCACGCCACAGATGGTGGCACTCCCTTCGCAGGCATTACCCTGACCAGGTTCTACGGGTATCATCTCAGATTCTGGCATAATGCTCAGAAACACCCCGGAAACCTGCCTGCATTACAGCAGGCATGATATACATGGTATCAATGTTTTTCTTTTTTAGTACAATGATACCTTGTAAGAACTACAACGAAGATAGATAAAAATTCCACTATCTGTAACTTTATGCTAGATTGTTCGTTACAATATGGTCATGTAATTTCATTTTATTAAATCAATTAACCATTGTTATGAAGCGGTTTTTATTTTTTATTAGTGCCATATTATTGATTCAAAGCATCGAGGCGCAATTAGTTTATGATGCAAATGCAACAGTGAGAATGGTAAATACATTTAAGGGCATTAATATAAACAGTGCCTTTGATGTGCATATCTCTCAGGGAAATGAACAAACTGTGGTTGTAAGCGCATCAGATGAAAAGTACATTAAAAATATAGTAACAGAAGTGAAGGATGGAATATTACATATCTGGTATAATAATAAAGATGCTAAATGGCCTAAGTTTAAAAGTAGGCTGACGGCTTATGTGTCTTGTACAGATTTAAAAAGTTTGGAAGTGAATGGAAACAGTGATGTGTTTATAAACGGGTTACTAAAAGTGGGGGATATACAGATTCACTTATCAGGTGCCAGTGATGCGAAAGGGAAAATTGAGGCTAATAAATTAACTGTTGAACTTAGTGGCGCATCAGATATTAAATTGAGTGGATCGGCAAATGAATTGAATCTAAAGTCAAGTGGAGCCAGTGATTTTAAAAATTATGAATTTGTGACAGATAATTGCTCGGTCAGTTTAAGCGGAGCCAGTGATGTAAGAGTTACTGTCAATAAAGAGCTTAACGTATCTGCAAGCGGAGCAAGCGATGTATATTTCAAAGGGAATGGTGTAGTTAATAAAATTAAAACAAGCGGAGCGAGTAGCATAAAAAGAGTTAGAGATTAAATCGTTTTGTTTGGTAGCAATCGCGAATATGCCTATCTTTGCACCTCAAATCGCGAAGTAGAGCAGCGGTAGCTCGACGGGCTCATAACCCGTAGGTCGGAGGTTCGATCCCTCCCTTCGCAACAGATTTCCCGGTTGATTTTATCTTCCGGGATTTTTTATTCTACAAAAGTTCAGGTTTATTTTTCAGCATTCCAAATTCGCCAACTTTCTTCTGCCTGTAGCTGCAACATTTCATATCCATTTTTAATTGTTGCCCCTTGCTGTTCTCCTTTTTCTAAGAATAAAGTTTTTTCCGGATTATAAATAAGATCATATAAGAGATAATCGCTTGTCAAAGTTTCATAAGGCAGATCCGGACAATTATGAATATTAGGGTACATTCCCAAAGGAGTGGTGTTGATAATAAGTTGAAATGATTTTATTTTATTGGGTGTCAGTTCGTGGTAAGTGAGTATAGATGCTTGTCGTGGTGATCTGCTTACTAAACTGTACTCAATTCCTAATTTTTTTAAAACATATACTACTGCTTCCGATGCTCCACCGGTACCTAATACCAAGGCTTTCTTATGGTGCGACTTTAGTAAGGGTAGGATGCTTTTTTCAAAACCTATCCAATCGGTATTATATCCTATTAATTTTTTGTTTTCTATTTTGATACAATTGCAGGCACGAAGTCCGTGCGGTATTCCTGCCGTGGAATGTAGATAGTGAATAATTTCTTGCTTGTATGGAATAGTAACATTTAAGCCTGCCAGCGATGGCAAAGAATGTAATAATGATCTAAAATCATCAAGTGAATGAATGGGGAACAGTTCATACTTGCAATTGAATATTCCTTCCTGATGAAATTTATCAGTAAAATATTTTAGCGAAAATGAATGAGATAACGGATAGCCAATTAATCCAAATACACGCAAGGATTCGCTTTGCGATATATGTGGATTTTTTTCAATCATCAACTTATTTTTTCAGATATAAATCAAAAGTATCTCCTCGTAATCCGATACGCATGGCTTCCAACGCAATGATTTCAGAAGGAGAAATATTTCCTAAGTTTACATTACATCCGAGTATTCCTATAAAATAAAGTTGTTGTGCTTTTTGCGGTGCTTCCCAAATTATTTTATCGCCGGGAATTTGTGTAAGTATTTCTTGCACCAATCCTTCTCTCACTTCACCGCTCCCTCTGTAAATACCTACGTTGCCGGCCTCTCTTGCTTCTGCAATAACGTATGAAGATCCGGCTTCTAATTCGGCTTTCATCAGTTCTATCCACTTGTATGGAGGAATGATGTGTGTAGCATCCTTACTCCCTACCTCACTCAATACAGTTCCGTATTTTGTTAGTTTTTCGATATAGCCGCATTTTTCATTGTGTGGAATGGTGATAGAGCCATCACTTACTTCCATATACTCTATACCGTAATCTTTGCAGGCTTGTATATAATCTTCAAATTGATTGCGTATTAAAAATGCTTCGAACAAAGTGCCACCAAAATACACAGGCACATTATATGACTTATAGACTTCAAGTTTTTCTCTTAGATTGGGAGTAATGTAGGACGTGCCGAATCCCAATTTTACAATGTCCACATGCGGATATGCTACGCTCATAAAATTTTTAGCTTCTTCTACGCTTAACCCTTTGTCCATTACCATTGTAATGCCGGACTGTCTTGGTTTTGTCTTTCTATCCGGTATTTGTGTTAAATTGAAATTCATAATTGTTAATGATGAGTTTGAAATGATTATTATTTTCTAAAGCGGCAAAAATAAGAAAGAATGCTCATTGAATTATTGAGCATTGTAATAAGAATGTCAGAACCGGATTTAGCGTTTAATTCTTTTTTGCTTAGCAATACAATCAACTACTTGGCTGTTTTGAAGTATAGCGGGATTGAGTGCTACAAACTTTTTAAGAAGCTTTGGCGCATTAAAAATAGCTTCTTCCAATTGAAGTAATCCTTCTTTTGATTTTCCTAAAGCAAGTAAAATAGCTGCTTTATAATAACTGAATATAGGCTTGAATCCGGACAGAGGATATGCTGCATCTACCTGCTCTAATGCTTCCTCATAATAGCCATAGTTGAAAAGGCAGCGAATCAATGCTTCCCATCCGGTACTACTTTTAGGTTTTAACCGTACTACTTCCGAAAAATAATGAATGGCATCTCGGTCAAGGCCCTGCATCATTTTACATTCTCCCATCAGTAGCATGTACTCCGTCTGATTTCGTTGGATATGCAATGCATGTTCCAATTGTTTGACACAACTTTCCCATTGACCCTCGTTGAAATATGTGGAGGCTATTTTAAAGAATAATTTTCCATCATCTTTGTTCAGGTGTGTTGCCTTTCTGTAATAAAAACGTGCCTGTGCATAGTTTTTCATTTTATCATAGCAATGCCCGATGGCTTCAAGAATAACCGGCTCGGGTTTTGAAAGCTCAGTAACTTTTATCAGAACTTCTAATGCTTCTTTGTATTGGCGTAAGCGGATGTATGCATCACCTATATTACGATATGCGTAGTCAAATTTTTCATCAATAGTAATGGCATATTGGTAAGCATCAATTGCTTTTTCATATAATTTTAAACCTTGATATGCTGACGCAAGATTAAACCAAGCCAACTCATTGTAGGGATATTCTTCAATAATCTGATGGTGTAATCGAATACTTTCTTCGTTTCTTCCAGTGAAGTCGGTCCAGAAACAGATTTTATACAAGGCTTCCTCATTATTGGGATCTTCTTCCAATATTGTTTTGAGGCAATCAAAGACTTTATCAAAATCCTCATAATCATCATACACATCAGCCAGCTCGAATAATAATTCCATTTTTTCTTCACCATTAAAAAGAGCAAGTGATTCTTCTAGAAGTGCAGCGGCTTTTTCCGGTTGGTCTAAAGCCAGCAAAGCATCGGTTTTGAGTATGTAAATATTGATGTCTGCATTGTCCAACATAGAGGCTTGCTCTAATGTAGTCAACGCCTCAATATACTGACGACTTACCAAAAGTAAATCTGCTTTTTTGACTAAAAGAGCTGAAGAGTAGGGGTATTGTTGACTGCCTAATTCGGTTGCTTCCATAGCCTGAGTCAAGTCTTCTTTTTCCTGAAAATATTCAATGATGGTTTCAAAAGCATCTTCTTCTAAAAATGAATTTTGAAGACCATTTTTGAGGTTTTCAAATTTAGTGAGTAGCTCAGCTATTTCAAATCTGTCTTCCTGATGGTGGTTCTCTTTCATCTGCTCCGGATTTAAAAATTAGATAATTTGCTCAAAAAATCGTCAGTTTTTGGCCGAAAATGAATAACAATTACAAGTTATGACAAAAATGCGGTATTCCGTATTTATTCATTTTCCACAAATGTTAAAAAACTTGAGAAAATTGTTTGTATAAAGTGTAACAAAAGGAAGTTTCATGCGTTAATAGTTTATTAAAGTTTATTTGGGCAACATTTTTTTATCTTATTTTTTATATTTACTTTTGTATCGTATGTTTCATTCAAGAAAAAATATTGCAAAAAAGATTACTACGGTTGCTGTTTTCGTTTTGACTACAGCTGCAGGTGCTTTTGCGACCTTGGGTGAAGGCAAATTAGCTAAATCAAGCACTGTGCCAGGAAAGTCATTACTTTCTGAAAGAAAGGCTTTAAAACCGGGCGTTTTTACTTTAAAATCAGGATATAATTTCAGAGGTAATGAAGTGATTAATTTAGAATCTGAGAAAAAGATAATCCGCCTGAATACTACAATTGAGGTTCAAAAAGGAAATACAACGTTTATCGTTCCGATTAAAAAGAACATCATTTTTGATAAGTTGAAAATTGAATTAGGAAACAGGCAGTTCCAAAGTCATTAATTTCCGATTCCCATTTTACTTTCTTCATAAGTCATTACTCTGTAGCCGGCTTTTGGCAGGTCAAATTTAGATAGTGGTACAGGTTTGAAATTAATATCGGATACTGTATAAGTAACTATTTTTCCTTTTTTGATGGATTCATATTGCATGGCTAAACCGGGCAAACTACGATTCATAAATTCAAAATCTTTATTGATGGGAATTAACTCAGGCGTAAAATAAACAGTAAAAGTGGTGCTGTCATTTATTTTCCCAATCACTTTTTGGCATTTATAACCATATAAGGTTTTGTATTCATTGGTATAAGAGAATGAAACACTATCATATTTTTTATTGCTCTCAGCCCATTCCTTTGGTGTAAGTTTAATCATATAGCGCTGTTCACCATAATCTTTGAGCATGGTAACTTCTCCCGATTTTCCATCTATAATAGTGGCCTGTGTGCCAAGAGAACTTTTCATCTCTGAGCGGCTAAAATAACCTTTAAGATAAATAACGTTTGTGGCGCCATCTAATAGGTCGGCAGCATTGGGCTTAGAATCATTAGAGTTGATTGCAATATCATAAGTGATGGTCGCTTCCACCAATTTTTTTTGGGCAAATAGAGGAGAAGTAGAAACCAAAGAAACAATACTCAATATTGTTATCAGCCTTTTTATGCCAATTCCGGCTAAACGTACCTTTTTGTTTTTTACGTTCATTATAATCATTTTAATAACAAGAAACAGACGTATAAAAATTGTTTAATGGTTGCAATTCTTAATACTATTCACTTTAACAATAGTGAAAAGATAATCCAAAAAATTAAAGAAACAGGAAGCTGATTATCTTTTATTCTTTTGTTGCATTTCACGCATATTTTTTTGCTGTTCCTGCATTTGCTCCATTCTTTCTTGCCACTTAGATTTTGTTTTTGGCTTTTTTCTGTTTTCGTCAATTTTGGCCAATATCTGATCGTGGTTGATAATGAATCGCTGAATGATGACCTGAAGACCTAAAGTAACTAAGTTAGACACAGTATAGTACCACGTAAGACCTGCCGGAAGCCTATTAAAAAAGAATAAGAGGAATACAGGGAAAATATAAGGCATCCATTTTAACAATGGATTACTTTGATCCGGCGACATACTCATACTGTACATAGAAATGAGAAAACTGGTAATGCAAGCCGTAACGTTGAACAAGCTTAAATGATCGCCCAATAATGAGCTCAAAACCGGTACATTTCCCCAATGTATAAACTTATCAGGAGCAGATAGATCGGATGCCCATAAAAAGCTGGCACCGCGCAAATCCACCGATGAGTTAAAGAAGCTGAATAAGGCAAAGAAGATTGGTATCTGGAATAATGCAGGAATACAACCTCCAAGCGGATTTACGCCTGCTTCTCGGAACAGTTTCATTTGTTCCATACTCATTGCTTGCCTATCAGCACCAAACTTAGCTTTCAGTTTTTCAATTTCCGGGCGAAGCGCTTTCATCTTTGCTCCGCTCAAATAACTGGAATACGTGAGTGGGGATATTATCAATCTGATAAACAAAGTAAGTAATGCAATTACAATTCCTAATTGTCCGATAAAACTTTTAAAGAAGTCGAATACAGGAATAATAATGAAACGGTTAATGGGACGTACAAATGAATAAAGCCCTTGACCGAGGTTTACGATTTTATCAAACTGAAGGTCATATTTTTTTAATAAATTATAATCAGAAGGGCCATAGTAAATACTAAAAGGTAGTACTGCTTCTTTTCCTGCAGGTACTTGTACTTTTAATCGAGACGTAGCATAAAGCACAGCCTTTGTAGAATCGGCAGGTGTTTTCCAATCAATATTACTTCCACCGGAAAAATTATTTTTCGCTACAAAAGCTGCAAGAAAAAAGCGCTGACGTATTCCTAACCATTTCACAGCATCTTTAAACTCTTTACTGTTTCGTTTAAACATAGAGTGATAATCAAATTCACCATCTGTTACATATCCTATTTGTGTATTTTCTCTTTCATAACTTAATCCTTTTTCTTGCTGCTCGGCTGCATATTGCCAGTCAATATTTAATGCACCTCCTGTAAATAACTTATCTGCACCTCCGATTTTTACATTGAAATCAATCATGTAGTCATCTTTCTTCACCGTAAACTCGTGTGTGATGTATGTATTCGCACTGTCCAACGGCAAGGTGAAAGAAATCACTTGATTACCATCGGCACCAGTTGTTGTATCTATTTTGGAAAAGAAAAGTTCATTGGTAGAGGCAGTGCCTTGGCCATTTGCAGCTACTGCATTTATTTGGTAGCTTAAATCGTCAAAACTTGTTGCACCCATTTTAACCAATCCACTGTCTTGACCTTTGAAATTTTTCAGTTCAACTGATTTTATTCTTCCGCCTTTATTGGTAAAAGAAACATTGATCAATTTGTTGGAAATTGTAACGATATGTTCTGTAGTATCTCCGGATTGTTTAAAAAGCTGAGATTTATTGGCAAAAGCAACTGAATCACTAATACGCTTGAGCGAATCTTCGACAGGTTTGCGAACTTTCGCGATGGAGTCAATAATTTTTTGCTCTTTTACCTGCTCTTCCGCTTTTTGTTTACGTGCAGCATTTTGGTCTTTTTGGATAACCACAAAGTATAGGATGAACAAAACACCGAGTAGTACAAATCCAATGACTGTATTTTTGTCAAATTTCATTCCAAGTAAGTTTTAGTTCCGAAATTTTTCGGGTGGCAAAGATAGGGTAAAGCAGGGCCAGAAAACTTATTGGCAAGGGCTCATTGTCATTAAATTCGGTAGAAGGCTGAAAAGCTACTACAGGCTAAAAAAATCGGTATAAATGCCTAAATCATTTCACCTTGAAGCATGGAGTTCTTTGCTTCATTTCTTTTGTCGGCAAATGTCCTTGCTGCCTTTATAAAATGAACAAAAATGGGTTGTGGATTTTCTACCGTACTTTTTAATTCTGGGTGATATTGAACACCAATAAAAAAGGGATGATTGTTCAGTTCTACAATTTCTACCAAATCGGTTGCCGGATTTTTCCCGCTAGCCATCATTCCTGCTTTTTCAAATGCTTCAAGATATTTATTGTTAAACTCCCAGCGATGTCGATGACGTTCACTAATGGAAGTACTTCCGTAAATAGCCTGTGCCAGTGAGTTTTCTTTTATTGTGCAGGGATAAGCGCCCAATCGCATTGTACCACCTTTGTTAGTAACCGTTTTTTGTTCTTCCATTAAGTCGATTACCGGTTCTTTCGTTTCCGGATCCATTTCTGTAGAATGGGCATTTTTAAGGCCAAGTACGTTGCGAGCAAATTCTATTACCGCCATTTGCATTCCCAAACAAATACCAAAAAATGGAAGCCCTTTTTCACGAGCATATTTTACGGCAATGATTTTTCCTTCTACTCCGCGCAGGCCAAAACCCGGCGCTACCAACAGACCATCCAAGCCGGATAATTTTTCCGTTACATTATCGTCTGTAATGGACTCACTATGCACATTGATTACCTGTACCTGGCACTCATTCATTGCGCCTGCATGAATGAATGATTCTAAAATTGATTTATAAGCATCCTGCAGTTCAATATATTTTCCAATCAGTCCGATGGTGACTTTACTTTTTGGATATTTCAATTTATCTAAGAAGCCTTTCCATTTTGTCAATTCGGGTTCATTCGTTGGTTGAATATCTAATTTTTTTAGACAAATAATATCAAGTTTCTCCCGCATCATTAACAATGGAACTTCATAAATAGTAGATGCGTCCATTGCTTCAATAACGGCTTCCATTTTTACATTGCAGAATAGGGCAATTTTACGGCGAAGGTCAGGCGTTATTTGTCGTTCAGTACGGCAAACAATTATATCAGGATGTACGCCTTCTTGACTTAGCATTTTTACACTGTGCTGTGTTGGTTTTGTTTTTAATTCTTTAGCAGCTTTCAAATATGGAATCAAAGTGAGATGGACAACCACCGTATCTTCTTCGGGCAGTTCCCACTGAAGTTGGCGTACCGCTTCCACGAATGGAAGACTTTCAATATCGCCAACGGTGCCGCCTATTTCAGTTATTACAATATCGTATTCACCGGTTTGGCCAAGGTGCAACATTCTTCTTTTTATCTCATCCGTAATATGTGGAACTACCTGAACAGTTTTTCCAAGATACGCTCCTTCTCTTTCTTTATTGATTACTGTTTGATAAATGCGACCTGTAGTCACATTATTAGACTGAGAGGTGTAGATGTTTAAAAAGCGCTCGTAGTGCCCAAGGTCCAAATCGGTTTCTGCACCATCTTCTGTTACATAACACTCACCGTGCTCATACGGATTCATGGTACCCGGATCGATATTGATATAAGGATCAAATTTTTGAATGGTAACTTTTAAGCCTCTTGCCTGTAATAATTTGGCTAGCGAAGCCGCAATAATGCCTTTTCCCAATGATGAGGTAACTCCTCCGGTAACAAAAATATATTTAGCCATACGAAATGGTTATTTATTTAAATTTCGTTTTGAAAAAATTAAAATTGTTGAACTTGTGACCGGCGGAAAATGCTCAAAATAAGCCGTCATTCAAAAAAAATTCCGAGAGGTCGTGCAAAGCTAATGGATATTTTTAATCCTATCTAATTTGACATTTAAGATGTGGACAATTTGAGCATACTTATCGTAAGGCTTATGTCTTTTGAATGAATTGCTATTACAATGCAACAATTTTACCCCTGAATTTCAATTGGATTTTAGACAGGAGTAAAATAAATGTTAGTTAAGTGCGATAGAGTCAATTGTGTTATGCCCGTGTCTATTCGCTGTGTATATGGCTACAGCAGCTAAATGTTTTTCTAATTCTGATTTGGTAATGGTGACGAGACTTCCATGACCTTCAAAGTGATAATGAATGGCAATGAATTTTTTGGTATGTCTTCTGGTTTCTTCAGGTAAGAAGTTTTGAACTTTCCAATAGTCGTTACTACCGGCTTTTTTTATTGCTCTTTGCATCGTACCTGGCCCACAGTTGTAGGCAGCAATAGCTGTCAGCCAATCGCCATATTCTTCATACATATCTTTGAGAATCTTAGCTGCAGCAGCAGTACTTTTTGCATAACTGAGACGTTCGTCATTTTTTCCAACCTTAAGGCCATATCTTTTTGCAGCATCCGGCATCAAAGCCCATGGACCAATAGCACCGGTTCTGGAAGTAGGATTGAGTTCCATACCCGATTCAATGAATGCAAGATATTTAAGTTCGGCAGGAACTTCATTTTCTCTGAGTACAGAATCTAAAAGGGTAAAATATTTTTGCTTTTTTTGTTTTGCTATGTCAAGTTGTTTCCCGTTTTTAGTATTGTAGTTTTTTACAAATGAGATTAAGCTACTGTTCAATTCTAATTTAGGAGCACTTTCTAATTCTTCTTCATTATCATAAGGAATGCATGTGCACACCCCATTTGTATCAAATTGGTGTATGGGCGTTTTGTCCACAGTATTCAATTCTGTAGCAGGAGCAATATATGTAGATAGCTTATCAGATGCTGCTGCAACTAATGCCATAAACAAAATAATAAACCCTGCTATGTATAATCTTCTTTCCATTACATATATTTAAACCACAAATTGGCTTTCTTAGTATTCGGATTTAGATGCAGTATTAATGGTTGAACTAAATTTGACTTACTGCTTTAATTTTTTATTGCAACAATGTCTTTTGAATAATTGACATTGGTATTTTTTAAAAGTTGTGCAAAAGTAAGCCAATGATTTTGCAGAGAATACTGATAATTGTTAAAATTACTCACCTGACACGCTAAGTCAGTGATACTCATTGCTAAATATTTTAAACCTGAAAAAAAGTCAGAAAATTATTGTTATTTATTCAATGTTTTTTTCAATTTTATCAACGATAAAAATATGTCAAGCAACTTAAATTGTTTTTTTGCCTTCTCATTCGAGAATTAAATAGAGCGAGCGATTATTTTTAATAGAAATTTCAAAAGGATTAAATAATTATCTATATGAAAAATTTATTTATTGTATTAATGTCTTTATTGTTGACAATAATATGTAATGCACAAAATTGCCCTACGATAAAAGTGGAGCCTTATATAAACACTATAACAGAAGGCGATACTATTTTCTTTACCTGTGATATTAAATTTCTTGAATCAAATGTTACTTATAAATGGACGATCAGTAGTGGCGAAATTGTTTCAGGCGCAGGAACTGCTCGTATTTATGTTTCCTCAAAGGGTGTTTCTGAAAATAAAATAACTGCAACAGTGGAAATAACAGGGCTACCAACAGGCTGCCCGAGCAAAGCATCTGCTTCTATAGATATAACATCTGCAGCGCAACTAATCGTAAAAGGATCATTTACAAGCGGAGCAGAATTAAAGAAAGCAGTACAAAGATTTATTGCTGCTGCCGATTTTAAAAATGCTGAAGATGGGGATATAGCTTTTATTTATTTATACAAATCGTCCAAAACAAAACAAGATGATTTTGATACATATAAGCAAGCTATTGTTGATGCTTTTGCTTACAATAAAATCTTACCCAATCAATATAAGATTGTAGAAGGTGGAAACAAGAAATTGAATTTCTATGAAATGTATTTGATAACCAGCGGTGGCAGCGAACCGAAACCTACGGAATAAATGTTATACTAATTGTTTCATCAATTGCCTTTTGTACAACTGAACTGTGTTTTCAAAACCAAGATAAATAGCATCGCAGATTAATGCATGGCCAATACTTACTTCGAGAAGACCATCAATGTTTTCTGAAAAATATTTTAGATTGTGTAAATCTAAATCATGGCCTGCATTGATGCCAAGCCCGAGTGCAACAGCTTTTTTTGCTGCTAATACGTAAGGTTTAATTGCTTCTGTTTTTCCCCCATTCAAACATTGTTTTGCATATCCCTCGGTATAAAGTTCAATACGATCGGTACCTGTAAGTGCTGCTCCTTCAATCATTTTAATATCTGGATCCACAAAAATGCTCACTCTTATTCCTGCATCATTAAAAGTTTTAATCGTCTCAGTAAGATAATCTTTATGTTTTATAGTATCCCATCCATGATCACTGGTTAATTGTCCTTGCTCATCGGGTACAAGTGTGACCTGATTGGGTTTTGTTTCTAAAACAAGGTCAATAAATTTTTGCTCTCGGCAATTACCTTCAATATTAAACTCTGTGGTGATAATATTTTTTATTTGTCGCACATCATCATAGCGAATATGCCGCTCATCCGGGCGTGGATGCACCGTTACACCATCTGCACCGAAGCGTTGTGCATCTATTGCTGCTTTTACTACATCGGGATTATTGCCGCCTCTTGCATTGCGAAGTGTGGCAAACTTGTTGATATTTACAGAGAGTTTCGTCATTGCGTAAAATTACGAAAATGTGATTTGTGTTGATAGATAACATCCTGAAAGCTTTTATAATTCCTTCCAAGTATGATCTGCAAGTAATTGTACTGCTGCAACAAATTTTTTGAATGGGCTGCTCTTGCCCCATTCTTTTGGTGATACTAAAGAGAGCATTGAATTGCCGTCATTTTTTTCGTAGAGATAATATGTTTGGCCGATGTTTGGTTTGAAAGAAAGTTTTGCATTATAAATCATCATTGATAATTCCTTTCGTTGCTGAATCTCATGTGCCTGCAAAGCCAATAGTTCAATTTGTTTTCTTATTTGCTCCAGCTGCATATTGGTTTGTTCTTCCATAGCAGTGAGAGCTTTGTGTTTGATAATTCCTTCTTCATTTGCTTTGATCACTGCACCGGCTACAGAAGCAGAGTAGGGAAGCACACTCAATTGTTTGTGATAAACTTCGGTGTTGGTGTAAGAATTTCCGTCTTCTTTATATCCTTGTTGCGTAATGCGCAGATACCCATTGGGCATTATTTCGTGTACAATATGCAGCATTACTTCTCCCTTTTTGTAAAAATGAATTTCAAAACTGATGCTATCCGGAAATGCAGCCTGAACTTTATCTGCCATTTGTATATTTTCAAATTCATTGAGTTCTCCGTCGGCAATTATTTTATAATCGGCAGCGAATGCTTTATTTTCTAAAGAAACCCAGTTGTGATAAATCAGTAATTGTTTGCTATCGGGAACAGATTCAATTTTGTAAATGCCACTTTTAGGGCGTTCACCCAATTCATAAGTTCCTTTTTCGGGGAACAACTGCCACGATGCTAAAAAATTATATGCTTGTACCATTGTAATTGCAAAGATTTTACTTTCTCAGAACATAGCAAAGCTTTAAGGATTATTTTAGAGAGATATAATCTATTTTCGTAAAATAAAAATTTTATATGAAAATAGTGGGCTTATTAATAGGTGTTTTATTGGCGGGTATAGTAGCAGCACAACCATTATCTGCTGATGTTGTATTTAAAAAAGCATGTGAACAAGCGAAGCAAGAAAATAAGAATGTGTTTCTGATGTTTCATGCCTCTTGGTGCGGATGGTGTCATAAGATGGATACGAGTATGAATGATCCTGAATGTAAAAAAATGTTTGACGATAATTATGTGATCGCACACTTGGTAGTAGATGAAGCCAAGGATAAAAAGGATTTGGAAAACCCCGGCGCAGATAAAATGCGGAATGATTTTGGCGGTAAAGATCAAGGAATTCCCTATTGGCTTGTATTTGACAGTAATGGAAAACTTTTAGCTGATTCTAAAATGAGAAAAGTAGGAACGCAAATCATGGCTGGCGATAATGTGGGCTGCCCTGCATCTGAAAAAGAAGTGCTTTATTTCCTTTCAGTTTTACGCAAAACATCCAAAATGAGTAGAGAAGAATTGGAAATCATTCAGAAAAGATTTAGAAAGAATGAACAGCATTAATCATGCAACTATTGACTGAATGTTTTAATCTCTGTTGTAAGTAATTTTAATTATGCGAAAATTATTTTTATTCTTTCTTTTATTTCCTGCTTTTAGTTTTGCTCAGGATACAACTCATGTGGGTTGCAAAATAAACAGAGAAATAAATTCTTTTTCAAAAGAAGAAAAATTATCAACCGGATTTTTGAAGCTAAATAGCGGAATGGTGTCTTTTGATGCTACTGCAGCTGAAATAACTGTTCTTTTCTCCTTAGAAGGGCGAGAAGTGTGCTTTGATAATAATTCCACAGCCTATGTTTATTTTGAAGGAACTAAATCAAAACTGACAATCAGAAATAATGGTACTATGAATTGCGAAGGCTTATTCCAATTTGTGTTTAAAAATACTCAAGTACCCAATACCAATATGACTCGACTATCTACTCAGAAAGTAGATAAAATAGTTTTTAAAACTACCAGTGAAAAAGAATTAACTGTGAATGTTTTGACTGAAAAAAGGGATACAATGATGCAAATGGCAAACTGCCTGGTTAATGAAGCAAAAACACTTATTCGTGAATAATGTTTCTTAATTATTTTCATTCCAATAATAACTATCGGGGGTGGCTCGCTTACCGAAAACTGCAGTGCCAACCCGTATAATTGTTGCTCCTTCTTCAATTGCAATTTCCAAATCACCACTCATGCCCATAGAAAGTTCTTTCATTTCAACATTGGGAATTTCCAATGTTGCTATCTCTTCTTTTAATCGTCTTAATAATTGGAAACAAGGCCTTACTTTTTGTTCTTCAGTACTAAATAGTCCTATCGTCATTAAGCCTTTTATTTTTAGTGTATGAAAAGCTGCAACTTGTTGAATAAAAGAAATTGTTTGAGATGGTGTAATGCCAAACTTACTTGCTTCATCTGAAGTGTTTACTTGAATCAAAACATCAATGGTTTTGTTTTTTTGCAAAAGGCTTTGATGTAGTTTTTGAGCCAATTCAATTCTGTCTAATGATTGAATGCATACTACATCGCATTTTAAAATGTCTTTTATTTTATTGGTTTGTAAATGGCCAATGAAATGGTTGGTATGTGGTATATTTTTTAACGCCTCATATTTTTCTTTTAGTTCTTGCACTTTGTTTTCGGCTATTAAAGTAGTGCCGGTTTCTAATGCAATTTTTATTCTTTCAGGAGGTACAGTTTTAGTTGCCAATAATAGTCTTACGTCACTAAGATTTCTATTTGAATTTTTGCAGGCAGCACTGATTCGTTGATTGATCTCATTGAGATTTGAAATTATATTTTCCATTAATTGTGTGTTACAGCTTTTAATCCGATAATGGATGCAATTAATGTTGCTATAAATAACAATCTTAAAAATGTTGCCGGTTCTTTAAAAATTAGAATACCAACTATTACAGTTCCTACAGCACCCACACCTGTCCAAACTGCATAAGCTGTACCAATTGGAATTGTTTGTGTTGCTTTCATGAGCAGTATCATACTGATACACAGCGTGACAAAAAATGCTGCATACCAAAAAATAAGTTCGTTACCCGTAGCAGTTTTTGCTTTGCCTAAGCAAAATGCAAAAGCAACTTCAAAGAGCCCTGCTATGAAAAGTATTACCCAATTCATCGCACTGTTATTTTATAGATTAAAAGTGAATTGAAAAATGATAATTAAGAAATAGCTATTGAACTGCCATTTATTGATTCTGTTCATTTATAAATCATAATCTCCTGCTGCTTCGGGCTGGTAAATTATTTCGTCAATCCTAATTTTTGTAAGACCGGCAGGAACAATCCATTCTATTTCATCATTGACCTGATAACCGATAAGGGCCGTAGCAATAGGAGAGAAAATAGAAATTTTATTTTCCTTTATATTAGCATGTGTTGGATAAACAATCTGAAATTGGATTTGTTTATTGTTGTTTAAGAAACTCAATTTTACAATAGAGTTCATAGTAACTACATTGGAAGGTATTGCTTCAGGCTCTACAATTTCAGCAGTATTTAACTCTTTCAGTAGTTTTTCTGCCTCATTGCTGTTGATAGATTTAAAAAGTTTTGCATCGCTGATACACTTCTTTATTCTTGAATAGTCCAGGCTATTGATAATAAGTTTGCTCATAAAAATAGTTGCGTAAAATTAGAAATGCGGTAAATATACTAAAAAGTAAGGGTTTTTAGTATTCTTTTGATAGAAGTAATGTTTAATTAGCAGAAAGATATGTTTTAATACCAATGAGTACTAATGCTACTGCAAAAATTTTCTTGAGTGTATCTTGAGAAATTCCAACAGCAGTTGCACTACCGAAATAACTTCCTATCACAAACCCAACTGCAATGATTGCAGCAGTTTTTATATCCACTTGGCCACTTTGATAATATTTCCAAACAGCCAATAAACCGATTGGTGGTATGAGCAATGCTAAGGTGGTGCCTTGTGCGGCATATTGTGAAAAGCCGAAGATGAAAACAAGAGCAGGTACAACTATAATGCCGCCGCCAATACCTACAAGACCGCTGAAATAGCCGGCTGCTAAACCTAAAATCAGTAATCCGATTATAATTAGTGGTGTCATATTTTCATTTTTACTCTTCATTATTTTATTATTATATCATTTCATTGCTTTACAAGAAAATGCACTCTTGGACTATGGGACTACAAAGATAACAATGTTGTATGTAGTAGTTATGTAATTAAAGTAGCTTAGAAATTAAATCAAAATAAAGATGTATGGGTGTTTACCACTTTTTCATTATCGGCGCTAATAATAAATAGAAAAGCCAAGCAAACCATGATATAAAAATTACAGCGAGTAGCCAAGCTATTTTCTCATTTCTTGTGGTTTTATTTGAGCTTATTATTCTATAAATAGGTATCCCCCAAATAAATATAGCAAGAACTAAATATATTAATATATTTTTTACCATATCTCTTTTATCGCTATTTCAAAATGGAATTAGAGCAATGTTGATGCTTAAAGATAAATATATTATTTGTAGTATAAGGGTTTAAAAAACTCAAAATATTTTAAGCGCTTTCCCTTTATGTGCAGCAATGTGATCGGTTTTGCTACTCTTTATTTCATATTGAGGTTCTTCTTCGGATGCATGATGCGTGTAGCCTTTGTAGTTAAAATCTTTTGTATGAATTTTTATAATGGTTCCTGAAACTATGCCTGCTTCTGAATTCCATTTTACTTTATCTCCAATCTTAAATTTTTGACCCATATCATTTTTTTTTATTTTTAATCTTCATCGGAATAAGATACTGCTCCATTGATAATTCTTGCCGGAGCAGTATATGGATGCTCTTCTGTTTTACCGATTGCCATAATATGTAATACGCTCCATCCTTTTGCTTTCAAATAATCTGAAACCATTGAGCGATGACAACGCCACCACACTGCTTCCGAACACATATAGGCGGTTGTTCTTGCGACAGCAATCTTTTCTAACTCCTCAATACCGATTTTGAAATCATTTGTTTCCATATAATCGGCATAACCTTTAAATGAATTTTTTCGCCAACGATTGTTTTTGGAATCTTTTTTAACTCGTCTTCTACCACCCAACTTTGGAATATGTATGTATTCAACATTATTCTCGGGTAATGTTATTGCTAAGTTCTCTTTGTTAAATTGCGGAAATTTTCTTGAGCCGGGATGGCTTCTAATGTCTGCTACAAGTTCAATATGGAAAAATTGCAGCATTTTCAAAAAGTCTTCAAAGAAGTGAGTGGAGTGGCCAATGGTATAAATAGTATGTTGTGTGTCAATTATCATTTTTCTTTATTCAGAAGTCTTATGTATTTATCTATATATAATTGCTTATCTCTTGATTTATATTGTTGAATAAAACGAGGATGCTCAAGTACTGTTAGCTCTTTAAATAATTTTGCTTCTTTATTTAATGTCTGAATGAAGTCAGCATTCTTTTTGCCCAAAATGAAAACTTCGGATGTGTCTAAGCCCATCCCGATATGTTTTTTCAAAGATGCAATCATGAAATCTTTTACATGTTGAAACAACTTAGGGTCATCATAATAATTTGCATTTAACCAATTACCATTTTTTGCTTTTCTAACGATTGCTAATGGAAAAGGGGAGTTGATATAAAACTCTTTGTAAAATTCGTTTGCGCCGCCATACGCTGAAATCATGTCATAAACGAAAACAGAAGACACTTCGTGTGTATAAGCAGATGTCATTTTAATGCCACATTCAGATTCCAATCTTTTTGTATCTGTGAATGGAACTCCTGTAACGCCTGCACCATGTCTGCTTGGATTAATGCCAATAATGAATTTCCTTTTTGCATTATCATTATAATATTTATGATAGAATGTTCCCATCACCTTCAGCGTTTCTGGATTATCCATATATGGATTTAATACCTGAAAACCCGATGGAAGTTTACCTGTATAATGAAGTTCGCTATTAAATTTTATTACTCTATCTCCAAATGTATTTGCCATAGATATGCCCTAAGTTACAATATCTAATTGTCATTCAAATGTGAATGGACTTTTAAGGGCAAGTATGACTCTATAAATTTATGAAGTGAGTTGTTTTTGCTTCTTTACCGCTGCTGCAATCATTTCTGCCACTCTTCGTCCTGTTTCTGCTCCTCCATTCATAAATCCTTGAAAATCGCTACTGCAATGTTCTCCGGCAAAAAAGAAATTACCTACAGGTTCTATTTCTTTTCCGGAAATAGTTGTCCACTGACCTAATTTATAACAACTGTAACTGCCTTGTGTATAGGGAAAATCAATCCAGTTGGCGAACACATGCTTTCCAACAAATTTTTCTTTTGAGCCAATAAATATTTTGTCTAATTCATTCACAAAACCGGCAACTGTTTTTTGAGGCAATTCTGTTCTCCATGTATGATTGGGCGGAGATAATTTATTTTTAACTGCTTCGGAATTTAGTTTGTCGGATAAAGCGGCGCCAAAATAGCATACATAAGCTTCGTTAGTGTTATGCTCAGTTTTGGTTTGTCCGCCATCCCAGCCGTTTGTAATGTCCTTATGAAATAAATAACCGCTTGCTTTATTCTTACTATCAGACCAAGGAGCACTATCATATCCAAGTATAAGTTTTGTATTATTCCCATAACCTAATTCATCAATACATTTTCTTTTTTCAGTTGACATGTTTTTTAATTTCAAATTAATTTTTCGCAAAACAGTAAAGGGAATGGTACACACTATAGCTTTTGAAACTATTTTATTCCCATTCTTAAATGAAATGGTATAAAGCCCATCATCGCCTTCGCTGATTGCTTCAACAATGAAATGATGATGAATATTTTGTCTCCCAATTTTATCTGCCAGTGCTTCTGTAATTTTTGCATTACCGCCTTTGATGCGGTAGCGTTCATCGCTTTCGCCAAAAACTTTAAAACCTTCTGAAGTATTTGTTTCTATCATATCCAATAGATTGATAGAAGATTGTTCGGAACAGTCTAAGCCAAACTCTGCTACAAAGGCGGCTGTGAAAATATCTTTAAGCCATTGTGCACATTTTAATGAATGGATATATTCTGAAAGAGGAAAGTTGTCAAGGCGAATAGCTTCATCAGTATCATAATTATCTCCAATCGCTTCTTTATCTTTCGCAATTTTGGGTGCAATTTTTTTAAACTCAGCAATAATTTGTTGCTCACTGATTTTACGATTGTTAAAGTAGTAAATGTCTTTGGTTAATTTTTTAGTTTTTTGTTCTTCAATTAAATCCAATTTTTCCAATTTAAATTCTTCAGCCAATGCGAGCATATCTGTGTGATCAGTGTCGATAAAATCGCCGCCAAACTCAGGGAAGATGCCTAATTGAAGTGCATCATTGTAATGTGTAAGAATTCTTCCACCCACTCTATTTGTAGCTTCATACACTTGAAAATTTAGTCCGGAATTTAATAAATGATTGGCGCAGTTGAGCCCTGCGATTCCTGCACCAAGAATAGCAATATCTAAAATTTCATCTTTGTTTTTATTTTTATTTACTTCTCCGCAAGCAGAGAAAAAAGCAGGAAGACTTAAAGTGAGTGTAATGCCTACTGCGCCTTTGGCAGTATGTGTCAAGAAATCTCTTCGGGTGTAAGCTGTTGAATTTTCTGATGGCTGTTTCGTTTTTAATGTAGCCGTTTCTTCATTCAATAATTTAATCAATTTTGCTAAGACATGGCTTTTAGATTTTCTCATGGTTTAAGGTTTTGTGGTGTTGAGATATACGTTTTTCTCCGATCTATTTTAAAATATTATGCATTCGGATTAAAACAAATTACACAAATTCTAAGATAGAAAAAAATGTTGAATAACGAAAATTATAGCGCAATTCTTAATTTAATATGCTAAACTGAAAGTGAGAGAATTCATTTTGAGGCAATTCAAAATCTACAACCGATATAATTTACACCAAATAAGCTAAACCATTGTTTATATTTTCATACAAATCAGAGACTTTTTTTGAATAGCAAAGGTTTTTAAATTGCTCTCTTACAGGCTTAAAGTCGTTATGAAAAGGGCAGGGGCGAGCTTCACTACATTTACTAAGGCCTAAGCCACATTGCGTAAAAACATCTTTACCGTCAATGACTTCAACGATGTCAATAACTCGTAAGTTCTTTTGCTTTGTTGTAATATAAAAACCACCGGTAGGGCCTTTGGCACTTTTTATAATATTCCCTTTTACCAACTTTTGAAGTAGTTTGGCAACAGTATGTTCATTCTCGTTTATAAATTCAGCAATTTCTAGAACACTTGATTTCTCATTAGATGCTAATTTAGAACCAAGATAAATGACTGCTTTAATGGATGCTTTACAAGTTATACTTAACATAGATTATCTTCCTAAAAATTCACGACCCTCTTCTGAAATTAAATCATAACTCCAGGCAGGTTCAAAAATTAAATTTACTTCAATAGCATCTTCAGGAAATGAAGCCTGAAGTGATTGGGTTACATTATCCACAATAGATTCTCCCATAGGGCAAAATTGTGTAGTCAATGTCATATTACACACAATTTTCTTTTCTTCTTCCAGAAATTGTAATTCATAGATTAACCCAAGATCTACAACATTCAAACCTATCTCTGGATCTTCTACATGCATCAGTCCCGCTAATGCAATGGTAGAAAAAATATCATTATTTGTTTTAGTACTCATTTGCTTTTAGGTTTATGATAAACTACTTTTAAAACATTCAGATTATATGAAACTGCTGTAATAATTAAAAAGGCAGCACCCATTTTTAAAAATAATGTAGATGATTGTAAAATACCTACGGCGAATAACACAAAGCCGACTAGATAGCATACGGTCATTACTTTAAAAATATTTGCATTAAATAATTCCTTAGGGCTGGGTGTTTTTCCCAATGAAGCACGATGATGATATACTTTATTCCAGACAATAAATGGCAAGGTCTTGAATGTCATTCCAAGAATAATAGCAGTGAGCCAGCCAAAAAATACGACAAATCCGTAGGTCAACGTTAGATGAATATTTACACTCGAATTGGAGAGTAATACTGCAATCAATGCAGTAAGAATAATAATGGGTATAAGCAGTAGTAGTACTGACAATAAGGATATCTTAACCTGAACGTCAACTTGTTTTCTTAATCTTTTTTTATAAGATTGAAAGCAATAATAGATAAATAAAAGTACGCCGGTAAAAATTAGCGTAATCGGAATAAAATTAAGCCTGGTTTGCGTTGCTGTGTAAAATGAAATGATATAAGTGATAAGTGCAGTATTGATTAAAATAAAAATTGCCCACAATAGTCTGGTATTGGTGTATTTGGAGATGAGAAACATAGGTATGAGCCGTGAGCCAACACCAATTACCAATAATAAAAACCACCCTACAATGCCCATTTGACCATGGAGCGGTAGATAATCCATATAGTTATAGCCGTGCGGCAATAATGAAATAGTGAAATTATAAACAAGAACCAACCCAAGAAATACTGTAACAAAAAGCCATAACGCAGCCGCCAAAACAAACTTTGCATGGATATTATTGCTTTTCCCTTTGGCAATACTGGTGATAATATTTATTACATGAAACAAAGCGGCAAATAAAACAAATCTTCCACCCCATTTAGCCGGTGCGTGCATATTGAATATGAAGAATCCGTATACCAATAAAGGAATTCCTACTGCAGCGAGACCAAAAGAAATGTACGCAAGTTTATTACTGTATAATTTTCCTTCTGCCACAACAGGTACCAATTGGTAACTGGCTCCAAAAATGATCATGGTGGCCCAACCAAGCGCCATAGTATGTGTGATAGCTAAAATATGCGGATTAAAAAAATGTACAGAGAATGATTCGCTTGAAGTAAACAATAAAATTGTTGCTGCAAAAAAAGATACAGCTGCATAAATATAAAATGGTATCACTACTTTATAAGAAGTAGTTTTAATCGCTCCGGTATTGAAGGTAGTCGGGAACATTGTTTTACTTAAAGATGAATAAATGTACTTCACCGTCATTGATTTCTTTAATCCGGTATTCAAATTTTCTTTCTTGAAGTTCGGGCAAAAGAAATACAGGAATACGTTTATGGTAAACATATAGCGCACTTCCTGTTGGAAGTTTATCCAGTTCATCTAAGATGGTGAGCATTGGTAGAGGCATTTCCAATTCTCTTACATCAATAGTTTTCGTTTTTCCTTCAAAACGGTGTAGGGTTGCGTCCCAGTCAGCAGTTGCAGTATCTGTTTGAGCAGTAGTTTCTTTTACCGCCTCTGTTTTATGGAAATAAGTATAAGTAAGATTTTCATCTATAATTTCAGAATATGTTTCAAACCCTCTTTTCCCAAGAAGCTGTATCAATGGAATCGGTTCAAAGCTATTGGCCAATTTCATGACCTGATTGGGTTGTAACTGATTTACCTCTTTTAGAATTAGATTTAATGGATCTTTTCCGGAATCTAAAACAGGACGTACATCTAAGTCGATAATATTATCGGGTAAAAGTGACTTCATAAATTCAGGTAGTGGCGTATCTTCTTTTTCGCTTACGACTACTGCAGCAGCATCCACTTCAAAGCCGAGTGGTTTTAATTTTTCTGCAAAATCATTAAAAGTGCAGCCGCCAATTTTGCAAGCCATGCTTATAGATGTTCTTGGAGCCATTAGTTTTCTCAGTAGTGGAAAACGTAACTTGTTGAACTTTGGAGAAATGCTCACAATTGCATCCAACGCCTCAGGATGGCTTTTCAGTAAGGTTGAAATTTTTGTATGGGGGCTTATCGGTGTCATAATTTGTATGCTAAGCTTTTATCGCACCTACGATTAGTAAACATTCTTTGTCCGTATTGTTAAGAATAGCATGTTTTATATTTTGCGGAAAGATATAAAATTCATCTGGCGCAGCATTGAATTCTTCAGTTCTGATATGAAATTGCGGATTCCCTTTTAAGATATAAACATATTCTGTTTTGTCAGGATGTAGATGTTCAGGATAATTTGAATGAGGAGCAACTTTTACTAATTTGACTGTACCGTTTTCTTGCTTTAGCAAATCTTTACCGAAAAAATTTTTCACTTTTCCTTCTGTCCAATCCAATTCAGTAGGTATTACTTTGTTTCCCATAATTATATAATTAACAATATTTCTTTTAAAATGAACACAGAGTACTGATCAGGGATGATGCTTACTCTGTGTTCGAGTAATGATGGCTTGAAATGATTATTCTAAATCAAAATACAACCTTATTACGTTTATGAACTGCTAAAGAATTTATAAGATCTTATTTCGCACTGAATGATTTTTCCAATTCCACTGCTTTGGGAAATAGAATATTATTCTCTAAGTGAATGTGCAAATGTGTGTCTTCCTCCAATTCAGCCAACATTTTATATAATAAAGTGTAGCTCGCACAAGCATCTTCAGGAATAGTATATGCTTTTGTAATGTGATGTAATTGTGCTAATGCATCACCTACTGAAGCGTGCTCCATTTCCATTAGATTGATAGGGCTTTGAATAGAGCCAAAGGGATTCGTTGCCGGTGTATGTTTTTCTTTTGCTGCAATAGCTAATTGTTTGATATAGGGAAAGAGTGCTTGCTCTTCTTTGTGCATGTGTGTGCTCAATTCGGTTGCAATAGCTTCTGCTAATTGATGCACTTTATCCAACTCGGGATGGCTGGCACGATGTACCTGCATTACCTTATTTGCATAAGCACGAATATCGGGAAGATTCTTTTTAAGATAAGCGTGATGATTGTTTACGATGTAATCAGTTAAAAAATCTAAGCTCCATTCGTTGTAGGGAAGCGGGCGGGAATAAGAAGATGCTTTATCAGCTTGCTGCAATTCTTGCTCTACTTTTGTTACGTCTAAACCTTGCTCTTCGCAAGCTTCTTTCACTGTTTTTTTACCACCACAACAAAAATCAATTCCATATTTTTTAAATATTTCAGCCTTGCGCAGATCTTTTGCTGCTATCTCGCCAAGCGTTTCATCATTTTCGCCGGATATGCGTTTAGTGATTTTTATTTTCCACCATTGTGGCCCTTGCTCTAAATATTCCCAATTGAAAATATTACCTCTTTCGCCTAATAATTGGTAGTAAAGGGGTTTTGGGTCATGGTCATTATGTATTGTCAAACTTTCTCCTTCATTCAATTGATCAAAACGAACAAAAATTGTAGGATGTTTCATTCTTGGCTCTAAAAGAGTAACGTTTAATATGTTTTCTCCTGAAGTATTAATTTCTGTTTTTTTAGCACCCGCTTTGGTGATTTTTATTTTCCACCATTCGGGGCCTTTTTCCAGATATTCCCAAGTAAAGATATTTCCACGCTGTGCCAATAATTGATAATACAATGGCTTTGGATCATGATCATTATGAATGTAGAGCGTTTCACCGCCGTCCAGTTCATCAAACTTTGCGAAAATGGTCGGGTGCTTTTTAATGGGTTCCAGAAGTGTTACGTTCAGAATGTTTTCAGTGGTTGTTTGCATAGTGAAGTGTTTTTTATAAATGAACAGTTTTCAAGCGCAAAGCTAATCATATTTTAATAAAAGTATTAAAATACTTTTATTATTTCCTTTTTACGACAATGAGAATGGAAAATTCATTCTTGCTTAAACATTTTAATGATTTTCTGGAGTATAAATTTGATGCGTTGGTACATTTATTCTATTCCAAAAATTGATTTGCCCCAATAGTATAATTATTTCGGCAATTTGCTTTTCGCTAAAATATTCTTTTAAGTTATTAAATGTTTCATCTTTTACGCCATGCTCACTCAGGTTGGTCATTTCTTCTGTAAATTGTAGCGCTGCTCTTTCTTGAGCAGTAAAGTGTGGGCTTTCCTGCCAGGCGGGCAAGGCATAAATTCGTTGATTTGTTTCGCCTGCTTTTACGGCATCCAAAGTGTGCATTTCTAAACAATAAGCACATTTGTTTATTTGTGATGCTCTTATTTTTAAAAGTTCTTTAAGCTTGTGATCTAAATCTGTAGTAGCCAGAAAATTTTCCATTTCAATCAGTATTTCATAAGCTTTAGGTAATAATTTATATACATTCATTTTTGGTTCCATTTGTTTATTTATTTAGAGTGTTATTTCTGTGTGTTTTATTATTTCGGCTTTGAGCAATAAAAAGGATTTTTTTCGTGTGTACGAAATAATGTGTGGTGTACAAAGTTAGTCTTTTATAATTTTTACTTAATTGAATATATTGTCATTCGTCAGTAAAATATTACAAACGGGTAATGAAGTAGTTTCGCTTTAATTCATGTGTATGTTCTTCAGTATAAAAAATAGAACATTTTAATTTTTCCTTTTTCCGATACTATCTGTAAAATGTGGCTTTTAGCTTTGCACCTAATATCTTAGAATAAAAAAAAATCTATATGAGCAATCAATCTCAATCAATAAATGAATTAGATGTTCGGGTGTGGGTACCCATCAAGAGACATGAAAATCTACTGAAGATGTTTAAAGAATTGCCGGTAGGTGATAGTTTTATTTTTATCAATGATCATGATCCTTTACCACTCTATTATGAATTTCGTTCGATACATGGAGATGTGGTAGGTTGGGAATATCTGCAACGAGGCGGCCGTGATTGGAAAGTGAAAGTAACCAGATTAGAGTCTTCTATTGGGCGTGAGTTTACGGATATATCTACTCTTATGGATTTACGCAAAATTGAAGCAAAAGATTGGAAGCATGTTGTGTTTCACCGTTATGGTATGATGCAGGAAGGGCATACTATGGAAATCATTGCAGCACAAGAGCCTGAAGAATTGCATCAGATTTTCAGTAAGAAATTTAATGGATTACATCAATGGGCTTATAAAAAGAATGTACCCGGTGAGTTTGTCATTCATATTACCAAAGTAAAAGATGGGGGAGATGAACCTGACGAAATTATTGTGGTTAAAGAATTTGATGTACGGCCTTTTCATCCTGCAAAAAGGCATGATATGGTTTTTAATGCCTTTGACGAAATAAAACCCGGTGAGGCTTTTATATTTACAAATGACCATGATCCAAAGCCGCTTTATTATCAGATTGAAGCAGAAAGCAATCAACCTTTCAAGTGGGAATACTTAGAGTCAGGCCCTGAGCAATGGGTAGTCAAAGTGATGAAAGTTTCTCAGTAAGCAATTTAATTTATACTTAGATTTATTTTCAATACCTATCAGATGCAGCTATCAGTCGTTGATTGGAATAGCTAACAAAGGAATATTAGTATGATACGACATTTTCTTGGTCATACTTGAGTTAAAAATACTGCCTATTAGATTTCTACGATGTGTATGCATTACCAGCATATCTATTTGATTGTCGGTAATCCAACTTTGTAAACTGTCTCTGAAATGTTTTCCTGCAAGATGCACAGCGTGGATTTCAGTATTGGGATACAACACTTTCAATTGGCTGCCGAAGAGTGCAATTTTTCTTGCATGTTCATCATAGTCTTCTACATAATCATCCACTGTGTCGGTAAATACAGCTACCTGAACAGATGCATTATAAAGAGCAGCTAAAGTAAAAACAGGGTCTGTTAATTTTTTATTTACAGTAAAATCATTGACTGCCATTAAAATATTTTTTGGAGCATTCCAATCACTTAGAAGGGGTACAGCCAATACCGGAACAGGGCTTTGACTGATGACGTTTCCTGTTCTACTGCCATACACTAATTCTTTCACACCACTACTTCCTAAAGTTCCCATTACTACCAAATCGGGTTTAATATCTTGTATTGCAGTGATGATACTGTTGACAGATGAATCGTTATATATTTTTGTTGTTACTTGAAGTCGTTCTGCATCACTGATGCTTTTTTTCAATAAGGCCATTTTATCTTCAGCCACTTTGGTTGCTTCTTCTAAATTGTAAGCTTCTACCGCATGTACAATAGTTAATTCGCTTTCAGAACGGCGAGCAATTTCTACGGCGTAATTAAGTGCTTTATCTGCATTGGGAGAGAAATCGGTAGGAACAAGTATCTTTTTCATTTTTTATAAATTTACTTTGTAAAAAAAATGAATCAATCAGAATTGTGATTTGACTTTTGTCAGTTCAAAATATGATTCTTTGCTCCCCTAAAGTTAGAATATTGTTTGTAAAATAATTACTAAACTTTACTTTCGTCAAATGAAAGAATGAGGTCATTCAAGCCTGTTTTTACTTTTCTATATTGAACACCAGCTTTGTCCAGCATTATCTTTGATGCTTTAAAAACATCATTGCCTTCATATTTATCCGATAAATAAATTACTTCTGAAATACCCGATTGTATTATTGCTTTAGAACATTCATTGCAGGGAAATAAAGCTGTGTAGATTTTGCAGCCTTTCAAATCCATTCCAATATTATTCAGAATTGCATTCAATTCGGCGTGGCAAACGTATGGATATTTGGTTTCTAAAAAATCTCCATTCTTTTCCCAAGGAAATACATCATCATCGCAGCCCATTGGGAGGCCATTATATCCTGCTCCTACAATTTTATTTTGATTGTTTACAATACAGGCGCCTACTTGTGTGCTCGGGTCTTTACTGCGTTTTGCAGATAGGAGTGCTACACCCATAAAGTATTCATCCCAAGAAATGTAATCTTGTCTTTTCTTCAATTTGGTCATTGTTGATTAAATTATTTTCTTTCAAATACTTTTTCGCCACCAACAAAAGTTTTTAAAACTTTAATAGATAGCAAATCTTTTTCTTCGCTTGTCATTAAATCCCTATCTAAAATAATAAAGTCGGCATATTTCCCTTTTTCCAAACTGCCTTTTTCATTTTCTTCAAAATTTGCTTTTGCTGCCCAGATAGTCATTCCTCTCAGCGCTTCTTGTCGGCTTAAAGCATTTTCGGTTTGATAGCCGTTGACAGGCCATCCTTTAGCATCTTTTCTTACTACTGCAGCATAGAATGTTTTAAAAGGTGAAATATCTTCAACCGGAAAATCAGTTCCCAAAGGAATCCAACCGTTTTGCCCCAATAGTTTTTTATAGGCATACGCATTTTTTACTCGCTCAGATCCAAGACGATCTATTGCCCAATACATATCGCTGGTGGCATGTGTTGGCTGTACGGATGGAATAATATTATTAGCTCCAAAAATATCGAAGTCATTTTGATTGACTACCTGTGCATGTTCAATACGCCAGCGCAAATCATTTTTGCCTTTCAGGTATTTTGCATAAATGTTTAATAAAGTACGATTGCCACTATCTCCAATAGCATGTGTACACATTTGCCATCCTAATTTTGAAATAACTGCAGCAACAGAATCAAAATGCTCCGGCTTGCTTAAAAGAAAACCATAATGATTTTTATCATCGCTATAAGGTTGAAGTAAGCAAGCGCCTCTGGAACCTAAAGCACCATCACCATAAATTTTAAAACCTCTTACATTCAATCGGTCTGTTTTTATTCTTCCTTTTTGAGTAGCATATTCATAATTTGCTTTTTCATCACTCAATAGAATATAAAGACGCATTTTTAAATCTCCTGCATCTTGCATTGCTTTCAATGCTTCTACTTGCTTAAACCCAAGCCCGCAATCATCTATAGTAGTTAGCCCGACTGCAAAACAATTTGCTTGTGCATCTTTAATGGCTTCTTCAAATTGTTGTTTGGTTTGCGCTGGTATTTTTGCATGCACTAAATCAACTGCATTGTCTATCAATACGCCGGTTAATAGATCCACTGAGTTTTCACTATTTGTAACAATCGTTGTTTTTCTTAATTTTATTTCTCCGCCTTCAATTTTATCACTTGGCTTTAGTCCGGCAAGTTCCAATGCTTTTTTATTGGCGATAACAGCGTGCCCATCTATTCTGGTAATAGCAACAGGGCGATCAGGAAATAAAATATTCAATGAATCATTGTTAGGAAATTCTTTTATCGGCCAATCGTTTTGATCCCAGCCTCTGCCGGTAAGCCATCCATCAGGATTTTCAGCTGCAAACTTTTTGCAGCGTTCCAATACTTCGTGCCAGCTTTCTGTTCCTACCAGATTTACTGTTTGTAAACTATTGCCATACCCTACAAAGTGAGCATGTGCGTCAATGAATCCCGGATATATAAATTTTCCGCCGGCGTCTATTTTTTCTTTGGCATCATATTTTTTTTCTAATTCTTTGAGTTTGCCCGTAGCAATTATTTTTCCATCTTTTATGGCTATTGCTTCTGTTGTGGAGAAAGTTGAATCAATAGTATAAATGGTGGCATTGTAAACGAGTAAGTCGACTTTTGTTTTATTAGTACATGAAATGATAAGAAGTATCGCTAAAAGCTTAAAGTAATTTTTCATTTTGTTTTTATTGTTAGAAATATTTTATTTCGAAATTTGCTTTACTAAAGTATAGGTAGTATTTAATCGGTCTGTCAAAATTAATGCTCTACCATTTTTTACAGCTTCGAAATAAGCATTATATTTTTCTGTTGCGCCTTCAAATCTGTTTGTGAGGGAAATAGTCCAGTTTGAAACAGATGTTTTTCCTTTATAAACTACATTTGAAAACTTCATATTCCCTACCATTCCTGAAGCCCCCGAATGCTGACTTTGATAATTATTATCTGAAGAGAATGTGAATTTATCGGCAGTGGTGGTTGCATTTGTGCCAGCCAATCCGCCGCCATTAATATAGTAATAGCTGATGGATGTATAATCTGTAGTACTCCATGATCCCATTAAATCATTTGTAGCAATTGGAAACTTATTTCGGTATTGCATATTTGCTGGTTTTTCCCAACCCAGTTCGTCATTGTGATAGCTCCCAAATTCTTTTTCATATTCACTTTTAGAATTGGTAATAAATTCTAAATAGCGACCTGTGCCATTACTATAATGTTTCTTAAATAAAACGATGTGTACATTTTTGCCTGAAGAAATTTCAGTGCCATCAGCTTCCATAAAGCTAATAGATTGCCAACTTTGAATAGTTTTCCATACTATATTTTGAAGATTTTTATATTTAGGGGCAACTAAAATATTCCATGCCATATAATCGCTTTCTTTCAGTACGGAATTGTAAGTATCGGCTTGTTTGTTTGGAAAATGTAATAATACTTTTATGTTCCCTTTTGAAGTTTCAACCCAATCTTCTTTAATAACGCTGGTCCACCCATCGTCAAAATTGGTTTTATTAAATTGAAAGTTATTGGCGTTGTTAGAATTGGTTTCATATTTTGAGGTGGCGGGCAAATTTGTTTCAACTTCATTGTTTGGAATAAATTGTATTTTTTTAAGCCATTGTTTATACTCTTCTAAATATTTGGGCTTCGTCGCATTACAAGTAATACTGATACAAGTATTTCTATTGGTAAAGGTTGTTACAGTAGTTGTAACAGCACTTCCATTAAATGTCCAATTTGCAGTACCGCTTATTTTTTGCCATTCTTTAATAAATTTTTCAGATTTTGACTTTATGGGTTTATCGGTTACTTTGAATGGATTTGCAATTAATTCAGTCCATTCTTTTTCAAAATCTAATTCGTTTGTTCCTTTACTTGCAGTGGATTTATATATGTTGATTTGTGCCCAATTTGTGCCTTCTGTTTTGGAAAATTGCATAACATTCTGTGTTTGAGAGGAAAGTTTCCATCCTGTCGGCATCGAAGTAGATACAATGTCAAATTGTTTTAATTGGGCAAATAATGCACTTGTTTTTAATAATAAAATAAAAATACATACTTGTTTCATCTAATAAAGTTTTTGGTAGTTTTTTAAATTGGTTTCTTGAATATTGGGATTTCTAAGTGTATAAGGTTTGTTTTTTATTGTTTCGGGGTTATAGTAATAGTCATAAACATACTGGTAGTTAAAATTTTGAACCATGCTATTGTAAATTTCTTTTATTACTGTTTTAGAGTTTGCTTTATTCGGGTCATAATAGGGAAAGGAAATATTTAACCAAACCGGAGTAGTTTTTTTTGAATCTGAATAAACAAAGGTGTCAAATTTGTAAACAGGGAACATGAATTTATTTGGCTGTTTTTGTTCAAACAAATCCGGATCTTTATTGAATGAGTAAATTGTCAATTGTTCGCTTGTGATATAGGCAGGTTGCGTCAGTGTGTTTTTATGTTTTTCTTTTAAGAAAGCTATCGCTTCTGTATATTCTCGATATTGCCAATCTGTTATATCTTTTGATACCAAAGCTCTTTGGATAGCCTCAGTCCCTATATCTAAAACTTCTGCTTTAGTCAATTGATGTAAGGGTATTTTAGAGAGAGGCGTTAGAATTACATTTATTTGTTCTCCTCCCGCAGTAAGATAGATGAAGTAATTATTTTTCAATTCTAAGAAATTTGCTATAAGGTCTAATTTAGGCTGAATAGTTTTTTGATCTATGGCTGAGATTAGTTTTAATGTAGGCGTATAATAAAGTGTAAAAATATATTGATTACTATTATTGATCCAAGAATCAGCACTTGTAGCTCCCGGTAAATAATTGCTATAAATTTGAATGTCTTCATGACTGGATGGTTGCGCTCTAATTATTTTTGTTCCTGTATTCGTGTAACAGGGTTTCCACATCTGAAATGAAACTCCTACACCATTCGGGACATAAGGACAGTTTGTTTTGCAATCAGGTAGTGCATATTTTCCGAATTGAGGCAGACCGCCAACAGGTATATAAGTTTTTTTAATCCAATCTATAAAAATATTTGCTAAATCTAATTGGTCAGACGTATAACTTCTACCTGGTGTTGTGTATTTTTTACCATTGATGTTACCACTCGATGGTTGTAATAAAGACCAACCGAATATTTTTTCACTGAGTTCTTTGTTTCCTCTGTTTTTTTGTTCTCTTTGTGCACCGATTGGATTGTTAAAAAATAAGGGTAGTAGAAGGAATAAATATCTTTTCATAGGTTTAGATGAATTTAGCTATGCACGAGAAATTATCCTTGATTTCCGGTGAATAGAAAAAGATAGATAGGTTTAATTTTTTATAAACTTAAAATTAATACTTTTAGCTAATGAAATACTTAATAATTGCACTTTTTTGTACGTTAGGTCAAAATTGCTATACACAAACATCTGAAACATACTATAACAACGGACTACTACTTATTAAAGATCCTACCAAGGTTACCAAAACAACACTCAATCAAGCTGTTGAAAATTTTAGTAAAGCACTTCAGCTAAATCCGGATTATACTGATGCGAGGTTTCAATTAGCCTATAGTTATTCAGCGCTTTCTAAAGATAATGAGGCATTGGAAAATGCCAGAATGGTTAGGAAAAGCTGGGGTAATGTTTATAAAATTCACTCTCTTCTTGGTTATATTTTTAGAACTTTGAAACAATACGACTCGTCTATTGCATCTTACAAAAAATGTATTGAATTAGCACCCAACGTCAGCGAAGTATATAACGATATGGCTAATACTATGTTTGAAAAAAACGATTTTCAATCAGCCGTATTTTATTTTACCAGATATGCACAATTAGAAAAAAATATAGACGATTATGTTTTTTGGTTTAAAAAAGGGGCAGCAGAAAACCGAACGAATTTATATAATGAGGCAAAGGGAAGTTTATTAAAATCACTTAAATTAGATGCCAATGTGCTGGATACTTATAATGAATTAGGTTTTAGCTATAAAGGACTAAAAAATATTGATAGTGCGCTATGGTATTTCAATAAATCAATTGCACTGGAACCCAATAATTTTGTTGCTTATGCCGGAAAGGGTGATACGTATCGTGAAATTTCAGGTGATTGCGAGATGGCTCAAAGTAATTATTTAAAGGCATTGGCCCAAAAGCCCAATCAAACTACAGCTCTTTTAGGAATGGGTGTATGCAGTAACACAAATGGTAATTATAAAGAGGCTATTGACTATTTCAAAAAAGCTATTAAAGAGAACCCCGAATATGCGGCTGCATATAGCCAGATGGGTTTTAGTCTTTTTAAACTCAATAAATATGATGAAGCAATTGCTGCACTGAACAAGGCTTTGAAATTATATCCTCAAGCTCAGTATGCCATGAGCTATCTCACGCAGATTTATATTGCAAAGAAAAATAAACCCTTGGCTCAAAAATATGTGGACGAGTTAAAAAAAATAAAATCAGAATTTGCTGACGATCTTCAAAAGAAAGTGAGTGCAATGAAATAAAAATGATAATCCGAAATTTCAAATAAAATTAAATCATTAATGGCTGTTAAAATTACAATAGAACCATTCGGTGTTTTTGAAGGAAAGCAGGTACAAAAATTTTCTTTTGTTGAAGACAATGGAATTTCAGTAAGTATTATCAATTATGGCGCTAAAATAATTTCAATTACTACTCCCGATAAAAATGGCAACAAGGAAAACATTGTAATTGGTTTCGGCACAATGGAAGAATATATCGAGCATGATATTTTTTACATTGGCGGTGTTTGTGGACGATATGCAGGCCGGATCAATAAAGGCAATTTTCTAATAGATGGTAAAGAGTATTTCGTTTCTACAAATGTGGAGGGTTTCTGTTTGCATGGTGGGTTCAAAGGGTTTGACAGAGTTTATTGGGATGCAACAGTTTTGCCGGAAGGAGATGGTGTGGCTTTTTCATATTTAAGTAAAGATGGGGAAGAAGGCTTTCCGGGTAATTTAAAGATAACTGTAACTTATCGTGTCTTTAATAATGAATTGCAGATACGCTATCACGCAGCAACTGATAAGGCGACACCTATAAACCTGACCAATCATAGCTATTTTAATTTATCTGCTAAAAGAGAAAAAAATATTTTGAATCATCATCTTCAATTAAATGGAACTGTTATTGCAGAAGTAAATGAGAACTTAATACCAACAGGTAGGTTTATTCCGGTTGCCAATACAGAATTAGATTTTTCAGCCTTGAGGCGAATTGGAGAAGCAAGCGCAAAATTGGGTGAGTTTGATCATTCATGGTTGATACTTCGGGAAAATGCTGGCTTGGAAGAAGCGGCAACTATTGTGGACATTGAAAGCGGTAGAAAATTAACTGTTTATACTACTACGCCTGCAGTTCATTTTTATAGTGGTTATTATCTAGAGCATGGAAAGTTGGGTAAGTATGCAGGGTTATGTATAGAGACACAGCATTTTGGAGATAGCCCAAATAGACCGGAATTTCCCAATACAATATTATATCCCGGAAAAGAATATAGACAAGAAACAATGTTTCAGTTTTCGGTAATGCAGTAAAATATTTTTTAGAAGATAGAAATAAAAAATGGCCTCTTTTCAGAAGCCATTTTTTGTGCCCAGAACAGGAATCGAACCTGCACATCCTTGCGGACACCAGATTTTGAGTCTGACGCGTCTACCAATTCCGCCATCTGGGCTGGTAGTAAAGGGCTGCAATATTAAGTCATTTCATTCAATTGTCGCCTGATACGATCTAAGTATTTTTTCTTGTAGTAATATTCTTTTACTTGCAGCAACTCTTTTTCGGTAGTAATACCTTCTTGATAGCCTTCCACAATTTGCTTAATAGGCTCATATATTTCAGTTTGCAATTGTTCAATTTGTGGTTTAATGTCTTCTTTTGGTGTGCCATCCATCAACGCTTCATTTATTTCCATCACCTCCATTAGGTAGTCGGGAGGAAGTTGATATTTTTCTTCTTCTTCTAAAAGCCCTTTTAGTTTTAGTACATATTTAATGGTATCATCCGTGCTTTGAAATATTTTAAAAGCACGATTTATCTGCGCTGCAATATCCAATACCTCAGCCCTTTTTTTTGCTGATTCATGAATAAAAAAATCAGGGTGATATATCCGATTCAGCTCAAAGTACTTTTTGGGTAAATCCTTTTTATCAACAGAAAGTTGAATTGGCATATCATACAACTCGAAATAATTTTTCATTTTAATTTATCAATATATCGTTTCTGTTTTTCAATGCCTATTGACCAGGCATTGAAGTCTGCAAAGTTACGAAATAGATAGGGTGGATGATAGAAGTTTTTTAGATCAAGTATCCTGTTTGGCTTTTAGAAAATTTAAAAAGTATCTTTGCACATTACACCAAACACGAACTATGTTAAGGATTGGCCTAATACGAGAAGGAAAAACTCCAGCAGATACAAGAGTGGCACTTACGCCGGCACAATGTAAATGGATTCATAAAAATGTAACCGCTTTTCAAGTGGTTGTTCAATCTTCGCCGGACAGATGTTTTTCGGATAGAGAATATCTTATGGCAGGAGTAGAAGTAAAAGACGATATTAGTGATTGTGATATTCTTTTAGGCATCAAAGAAGTACCGATTAAAAACCTCATTGCCAATAAGACTTATTTATTTTTTTCACATACAAAAAAAATGCAAGCACACAATCAACCATTGATGCGTGCTATTTTGGATAAAAATATTCGGCTAATTGATTATGAATGTCTCGAGCACGAAGACGGGCAACGCATCATTGGTTTTGGTTTTTTTGCAGGTGTGGTAGGTGCGCATAATGGGATGATGGCTTATGGCAATCGTTCAGGTTTATTTGCATTAGGTAGGGTGTATCAGCAAAGGAGTTTCAGAGAATTGATTCATACATATTTCGGATTGCGACTTCCTAATGTAAAAATTGCCGTAACCGGATCGGGTAGGGTAGCGCATGGTATTTTGGAAGTGATGAACCTGATGGGTATTCACGAAGTAGAGCCGGATGAATATTTAACACGCCGTTTTCCTTATCCTGTTTATACTCAATTGAAAGGCGCAGATTTATATGAACGAATGGATAATGGAAGATATAGTCGAGACGAATTTCATCATGAGCCACAGCAATACAGAAGTAAATTTTTGCCTTATACAAAGCAAACTGATATTTTAATGAACGGTGTGTATTGGGAAAAAAACATTCCGAGATTATTTGAGAAAGAAGATGTGCAAAATGAAGATTTCATCATTCAGACCATTGCAGATATTACTGATGATGAAAATGGATCTGTGCCCATTAATTTAGGCGACCAATCTATTGCTCATCCTGTTTATGGAGTGAATAAAAATACGTTGCAAAAGACAGAACCTTATTTAAAAGATTCAATTGATATAATGGCGGTGGGTAATTTGCCCAATGAATTACCGAGAGATGCCAGCCGTTATTTTGGCGAACAGTTAATCAAACATGTTCTGGAAAATTTAACGGGGAATGGTTCTGAAATAATCAATAAGGCTACAATGACGAATAACGGAAATCTTACCACTTATTATTCTTATCTACAAGATTATGCTGATGGAAGATTATAGATATAAGTAGTAGTCCTTTAGTAATTCGATAAACTCAGCTGTATATTGTCTTGTTTTGGTGGTAATGTTAATTTCAGCCTCCATATTTGTATTTGTTGAGGTGTTAGTTCCTGCTACCAATACTCTAAAATAAGAATGATTTTCAGATTGTTTGACAAATACAACTTTAGTTACGCCAAGCTCTTCTTTCTGAATAAGCTTTTTTATTTCTTCAAACCTTTTATAGGGAAGTAAAAGAAAAAATTTCCCATTTGCTGCTAAGTTGTCTTTGATGATTTTCAATAATTCGGTAATCGATAATCCATCGTTGTGATGTGCTATATTTTTTACAGCATCATTTCCTTTCAATTCATTTTCATAAAATGGCGGATTACTGATGATGACATTATATTTTTTTGAAAAATGATAAGTTCGTGCATCTGCATTGATGATTTGAATTTGATTCGAGAAAGGCGATTGTTCCACGTTTTCTTTAGCCTGTGCAGTAGCTTCAATGTCAATTTCAAGGACATCTATTTTCGCTGTATTATTTTTTTGAGCAAGCATGAGAGAGAGTAAGCCTGTTCCTCCTCCAATATCCAGCACGGTTGATACGTCGTTTTTACTTTCAGATAATTGCTGTGCTACCCATGCGCCAAATAAGCAACTATCAGTTGTTACCTTCATCGCACATTTATCTTGGTGAATGGTAAACTGTTTGAATTTGAAAAAAGAGTTACTCATTATGAAAACTAATTACCATTCTGCTCTTGCGGTAGAACTTATTGATAAATCAGCGAATTGATTTGCTAAAAATTTATAATACCCTGTAATGGCAATCATGCCTGCATTATCGGTGCAGTATTGAAATGATGGAATAAATGTTCGCCAATTATATTTCATTCCCATTTCTGCAAATGCTTTTCTTAAACCACTGTTTGCAGAAACACCACCGGCAAGGCAAATATCTGTAACACCGGTTTCAATAGAAGCTTTTTTTAATTTGTTTAATAGAATAGTTACAATACGATGCTGTATAGATGCGCAGATATCAGATAAATTATTTTTAATAAATTCAATTCTTTCTTCTTCCGTTGCGGAGAATTCTTCTTTAAACAAATTGCTTTTGCCGGCATTCTGCAAAAAATATAAAATAGAAGTTTTAAGCCCGCTGAAACTGAAATTTAAACCCGGTATCTGTGGTTCAGGAAATATAAAGCGCTTTGGGTTACCTTCTGTTGCATGTTGATCTATTAATGGACCTCCGGGATATGGTAGCCCTAAAAGTTTTGCAGATTTATCAAATGCTTCGCCGGCTGCATCATCAATAGTTTCGCCCAATATTGTCATATCAGTAGGTGAATTGCATAACACAATTTGAGTATGGCCGCCACTTACCGTAAGACAAAGAAATGGGAAAGAAGGTTTCGGTTCATCAATCAAATTTGCGAGTACATGTGCTTGCATGTGATGCACAGCAATCAAAGGTTTATTGAGCGACAAGGATAGTGATTTAGCAAATTGCCCACCTACTAATAATGAACCGATTAATCCCGGAGCTTGTGTAAATGCAATGGCATCCACCTCTGCAACAGTACAATTTGCTTTTTGCAACGCAGCGTGAACAACGGGTACGATATTTTCTGCATGTGCACGACTTGCCAACTCTGGCACTACTCCGCCATATTGCTCATGTACTTTTTGACTTGCAATTATATTCGACAGAATTTTCCCATCCACACAAACTGCGGCAGATGTTTCATCACAACTGGATTCTATCGCAAGAATTATAACTGACACTTAATAAGTTTTAAATCGCAAATTTAAGCACAATAGAGTTGGCATAGTTAATTACCTCTGATGGCAACTACAGGATCCAATCTTGCAGCCTGACGGGCAGGAATATAACCCGCACCTACACCTGTAATGATACAGATAATAATCGCTAATGCCATATTGGTTGTAGAAATAAAAACTGGAAAATTTAAAACACCGGTCAATACAAGTGTCAGCAAGAACACAAAGACTAATCCAATAAGACCGCCTACGATACATAGGAAAGCCGATTCCATTAAAAACTCTGATAGGATAACTCTGCTTTTTGCACCGATTGCTTTTTTTAATCCGATTTGAGCAGTACGCTCTCTTACTGTTACAAACATAATATTGGCAACGCCAAACATGCCAACTATCAACGATAATGCTGCTATGATCCAACCACCAATATTCAGACTGACGAAAGCACTACTAATCGCATCACTAAAATCATTAATGTCGTTTAAAGTAAAGTCATCTTCTTTGGTCGGGCTTAGTTTGTGCACTGCTCTTACTATACCGGTTAGTTCTTCTTTTAGTGCTTTACTTGTTATATTTTCTTTTCCTTTCAGTAATATAAGAGGTTGAGCATTGTCTTCTACCAAAATAGTGCGAGCAAACTTGTATGGAGTAATCAGGTTATCGTCAAAGTTCCAACCACCAATCATTTGCTTGCCTTGTTTTTTTACTACGCCAATTACTTGTAGTTTTTTCCCTTTGGTAGAGATTTCTTTTCCTATTGCTCTGTCTGCATCGCCAAAAAGTTTTTCGGCAATATTGTTCCCAATTACAGTTACATTGCTTCCATAATTAAATTCTGCATCTGAAACATAACGGCCCGCACTGATTTCTATTGGTTGAATATCATTAAAGTGCTCACTGATGCCATACATGTTGGTACCGGATAAATTATTTCCTGCATATTCAACATCTGCCGAAGATTCTATTTTGAATGCGGCATACTTCGTGTTTGCAGAACGTTCTGTAATTTGTTTCATGTCTGCATATTTCGGCATCGGTCTGTTTACATATTTCCACCAGGGAAAATTGGGGCCGCCGCCATCCGAATAGTTCCATTTGTCTAAGTAGATAGTGTTAGTACCAAGCGCCTTTACTTCGTTTTGAATATTTTGTTCCAGACTATTTACAACGGCGAGCACACTGATGATGCAAAATATTCCGATTGTGATACCGAATAATGAAAGAAAAGTGCGCAGTTTGTTTTTACGAAGCTCTTGCAAAGCCATTTTAAACCCGCTTCCAATAATTCCCATTGTACGCTTCAGCATAAGGCAAAAGTAAAAGAAAAATTTGGGGCTGTTAGTTTTTGCTTCATTTATCAATCCTGATAGTAGGCAAGATTTCGGTTTTACATTCTCTCTCCGCCTATTACCATCCGGCAGCTTTTGGGTTTTATAAGATAAATTGGTTATAAGAAATTTGTTATTATCATATCCGGCACATTTTGTCAAGGACTTTTCAACTTGTACCTTTGCCGCTTTTAAGAATATGAAATATCACGACGAAATACAACGCCGACGCACCTTTGCAATTATTTCTCACCCCGATGCCGGTAAGACTACACTAACTGAAAAGTTTTTATTGTTTGGTGGTGCTATTCAAGTGGCTGGTGCTGTGAAAAGTAATAAAATAAAAAAGCACGCTACCAGCGACTTTATGGAGATAGAACGCCAACGCGGTATCTCTGTTGCTACATCGGTGATGAGCTTTGAATATAATGGAATTTTAATCAATCTATTAGATACGCCCGGCCACAAGGATTTTGCCGAAGATACTTATCGCACACTTACCGCTGTGGATAGTGTAATATTGGTAGTGGATAGCGTGAATGGTGTGGAAGATCAAACAAGAAGATTGATGGAAGTATGTCGTATGCGAGATACACCGGTGATTGTGTTTATTAATAAAATGGACAGAGACGGAAAGAACAGATTTGATTTATTGGAAGAGATTGAGAAGGAGTTGAGTATTTCTTTGCATCCGCTTACGTGGCCAATCAACAGCGGAAAAGATTTTAAAGGAGTTTATAATCTGCATGATAAAAATATTCGTTTGTTTACGGCCAATACAAAAGGTGACGAAGACACGATAGCTATAAAAGATTTGAATGATAGTGTGCTGGATAATCATTTGGGTGAAAGAGATGCAGCACAACTTAGAGAAGATGTGGAATTGGTAGATGGTGTGCATGGCGAGTTGGATGTAACAGAATATCTGGCCGGAAAAGTAGCGCCTGTATTTTTTGGAAGTGCGATTAATAATTTTGGTGTAAAAGAAATGTTGGATACTTTCATTCGCATAGCACCTACGCCGCGCAGTAGGCAGACGAGTGAACGTGAACTAAATGTGGAAGAAGATAAGATGAGTGGATTTGTTTTTAAGATACACGCTAACTTAGATCCAAAGCATCGTGATAGAATTGCCTTCTTTAGAGTATGCTCCGGCAAATTTGAACGCAATAAATATTTTCATCACGTACGATTGGATAAAGATGTTCGCTTCAGCAATCCCTATTCTTTTATGGCTAGAGATAAAAGTATAATTGAAGATGCTTATGCAGGCGATGTTGTTGGTTTATTCGATACCGGTAATTTTAAAATAGGCGATACATTGACAGAAGGTGAGAATTTTTTCTTCACAGGTATTCCTTCTTTCTCGCCCGAGATATTTAAAGAAGTGGTGAACAAAGATCCGATGAAAACAAAGCAATTGGAAAAAGGATTATTGCAATTGACTGATGAAGGAGTAGCGCAATTGTTTACTCAATTTGGAGGTAACAAAAAAATTATTGGTTGTGTGGGTGAATTGCAGTTTGAAGTAATTCAATATCGGTTACTGCACGAGTATGGCGCTTCGGTAGTCTTTAATTCTTTACCATTTTACAAAGCCTGTTGGTTAACCAGCAAGGACGATAAAAAGTTGGAAGACTTCCTTCGTTTTAAGCAAGCAAACTCCGGAGAGGACAAAGACGGTCATCCAGTTTATTTGGCACAAAGCGAGTGGTTTTTAAATACCGAAAAAACAAATAATCCAGATATTGAATTTCATTTTACCAGTGAAATTCATAAATAATACAGTGATTAATATTTTGGATGAACGCCAATGTAATTGTGCGGCGTAATTTGTTTTAATTCTTTTTTTAAAGTAGTGTTTACTTTTAGTGTATCAATAAATTTGTGAATAGCTTTTTTATCTATTTTATCTTTTCCTCTTGTCAATTCTTTTAACGCTTCATAGGGATTGGGATATTTTTCTCTGCGTAAAACGGTTTGAATTGCTTCCGCAACTACCGCCCAGTTGTTTTCCAAATCATTGTGTATAGCGGAATCATTCACAATTAATTTTCCCAAACCTTTTTCAATAGAGCGAAAGGCGATGATGGTATGAGCAAAAGGCACGCCGATATTTCGTAATACAGTTGAGTCTGTCAAATCTCTTTGCAATCTTGAAATAGGAAGTTTGGAAGACAGATGTTCAAACATTGCATTTGCCATACCAAGATTTCCTTCTGCATTTTCAAAATCTATCGGGTTTACTTTGTGTGGCATTGCCGATGAACCAACTTCGCCTTTCTTTGTTTTCTGTTTGAAATATTCCATTGAGATATAAGTCCACACATCTCTGCAAAAATCTATCAAGATAGTATTGATACGGCGCATACAATCAAAATGAGCAGCCAGATTATCAAAATGTTCTATTTGTGTAGTGAATTGCTGACGATTTAATCCGATATTACTTAAAAATTCATTTCCAAACTTTATCCAATCTGTTTTGGGGAATGCAATGTGGTGTGCATTAAAATTTCCGGTAGCGCCGCCAAACTTTCCGGTGAAGGGAATGCAGATAAATTGTTCAATCTGATTTTGTATTCTTTCCACAAACACCATTAATTCTTTACCCAATTGAGTAGGACTTGCAGGCTGCCCGTGTGTATGTGCCAGCAGGGGAATAGTTGCCCATTCTTTGGCCAATAATTTTAATTCAGTATTCAGATTTAATAATGCAGGCAAGTATTCGTATTCTATGGCATGTTTCCATGAAAGTGGTATTGCAGTATTATTCACATCTTGCGAAGTGAGGCCAAAATGCACCCACTCTTTTGCATTGGCTGCACCACATTTATCCAATTCATTTTTAAGAAAATATTCTACGGCTTTAACATCATGATTGGTTGTTTTCTCTATTTGTTTTATTTGCTGTGCTTCTTCGGGGCCAAAGTTTTCTAACAGATTTTTTAAATGTTTATGTGCTTGAGCAGATAGTTTTAAGAATTTCTTTTTTTCAAGCATCAAAAGATATTCTATTTCAATCAGCACCCGGTATTTCATCAATCCGTATTCTGAAAAGTATTCATCTAATTGTTGAACTTGTTTGCGATAGCGGCCATCTATGGCAGAAATTGCAGTGAGGGCTGATAATTCCATATTTCGGGATTGATGAGGTGATTGGTTTGTTACCTTTGTGTGCAAAAGTAAACGAATTGAACAAGAAGGTAAAAGTTGGTGTGGTTAGTTATTTGAATGCCCGTCCATTGCTTTACGGATTGCAAATGCCGGAAATGAGTCCTTATGTGGAACTGATAGAAGATAATCCAGCAGCACTTGCACGAAAATTAATGGATGGTGAAATAGATTTAGGATTAATTCCGGTGGCAGTGATTCCCCGATTGCCGGAGCATCATATCGTTGGCAATTATTGTATTGGTGCGGAAGGAGAAGTGGCTACTGTCTGCCTATTTAGCGAAGTGCCGCTTGAAGAAATCAAAACAGTTTATTTGGATTATCAAAGTCGCACATCTGTAGCCTTATTGCAATGGCTGATGAAAGAATATTGGGGCATCGTACCCGAAATCGTTCATGCAAAAGATGAAAGCTATCGCGAAAAAATAATAGGCACTACTGCAGGCTTAGTCATTGGAAACAGAGCATTTGAACAAAGGAAGGTCAGCACATTTATTTATGATTTAGGTTCTGAATGGAAAAAAATAACAGGGCTGCCTTTTGTATTTGCTGCATGGGTAAGTACAAAAAAATTGCCCGATGATTTTATAGAACGTTTTGATGCAGCCAATGCTTTGGGGTTAAGCCACATTGATGAAATTGCAGAGGCTGAGAATTTTTCTTTGTATGATTTGAAAAAATATTATCACAATCAAATCAGTTATGAGTTGACGGAAAGAAAAAGAAAAGGGATGGAATTATTTTTGCAGCACTTGCATGAAACAGTTATAGTTTAATCCAGCCTTTGGGATAAATATCATAAGTGTCTTTCGGCCCTTGATTGAACCAATTCTTTGGAGCAATCACAATTTTCTCCGGATTATTATTGAGCCATGCGCCCCACCAGCTAAAACTGCTGTTGGCAATAATATTGTGTTTGCAATGACTCATCAGATAAAGGTCTTCAAAAGCTGTTTTCGTCATATCATTGGAAACAAAAACCATATTGGGAAAATGCAGATTTTCTTTAGCCCAATTGATGTCGTCGGAGAAGATTAGGAGGTGGATGTTGGGGGATTTTTGTTGCATCAAATGCACCGCCTCTTTATAATAACTTAAAGGAATAATGCCGTGCAATGTTAATGTTTCTTTATTGGCATAATCGCCTCTACGAATGTGCAACGCTACTGTTTCGTTTATTTTGATTGTTTCGCCATAATCTTTTACATTTTGGATAAAATTGGGCTTCAGTGTGAATTCCTGTCTGATTATATTTTCAATAGGTAAAAAATATTTTTCACTTTGCCAATAACCTTTTAAATAAGTGTTGGAAGGATATTTCAAAAAACCTTTGTGGAAATGGAAAAATTTCTCTCGGAAAAATGTACGACCGGAGTAAGGCCCAATTCTGTCTGTAACTTTTTTTAAAAATGTTCTGTTTGAGAAAGAAGCAATTTCTTGCTCACTTGCCTTTTCATAAGACACATTAAAAGCGTCCAACTCAAAATTGCGGAGTTTATAAGAATCAAAACCGGAAACATCTAATTTTAATTGGGTTGTATGATGCACGGCCAACGCCTTTGCTGCTGCATATTGAAAAAGCTGATTGCCCAGACCGCCTATGATTTTGGAGATGATCATTTTGTATTATTTTCTAAACCAGAAACATCCACAACCATATTTTTGCTCTTTTACTAATTCAATGTTCGCATTTTCGATTAAACCTCCACTGTCAGGAATCAAAGAAAATTCAACTATTTCTAAAGGAGAGAAATATTCTTTAACTTGTTCGTAGCTATATATGCGATGTGCATTAAATTCAACTTTTGGTACACCGACAGGTGTTACAAAAAGTAAATTACCTCCGGGTTTTAACACTCGTTTTAATTCATCAATTGCTTTAATGTCTCCCATGGCATCCAGTTCGTCACCATATCTGCCTAAGCCAATGTGTTCAATTGTATGCATACATGATATAGATTCTATAGAATTATCTTTAAATGGTAATTTCTTTAAGTCTGCAAAGCCGGTATTGTAATTAGAGATATTGAGCTCAGCAGGACGGTAGTCATAAAATTTTATTGGGACAAAAGCAGAAACAATTGTGCTAAAGCTCAGGATAGATGAAATGTCTGTATGTTCTACAGGTTTTGTCTTGGCAATAATTCTTGCTGCCCACGCTGGATGGTAAGTATAATGATGGTCAAAGGGAGTAGTTTTTAATTTATCAGACAAGCAAGGGTATGCGTCTCTAAAATAAACAGACATTCTTTTTTTTGTCTGTTTCCTAAACTTTATAAATTCACTCCAATAGCTGAAAAAGTGAATTGCTTTTTGGGGAAATCTTATCAAAATATTTTTCCCCGTCTGAATTATATAGCTTTTGAAATACATCTTTCTTTATGTTACACTGAAAAACAGATTACTTTTGCGAAAATAAGGTAACTAATGAAGAAAGCGCTCATTACCGGAATTACCGGTCAGGATGGAGCATATCTTGCTGAACTTTTATTGAAAAAAGGCTATGAGGTTCATGGCATAAAACGACGTAGCTCACTACTTAACACTCAACGCATAGACCATTTGTATCAAGATCCACACGACTCAAATTTGAAAATGGTTTTACATTATGGAGACTTGACTGATTCTACTAATATTATTAGAATTGTGCAGCAGGTTCAACCTGATGAAATATACAACCTTGGGGCAATGAGCCATGTGCAAGTAAGTTTTGAAGAACCTGAATATGTTGCTAATACCGATGCGGTCGGTACACTACGCTTATTGGAAGCGATTCGAATTCTGGGATTAGAAAAGAAAACTAGAATTTATCAGGCTTCTACATCGGAGTTGTATGGAAAAGTTCAGGAAGTGCCACAGAGCGAAAGCACGCCGTTTTATCCACGTTCTCCTTATGGGGTGGCAAAAATGTATGCTTTTTGGATTACAGTAAATTATCGCGAGGCTTATAATATTTATGCTTGTAATGGAATCTTATTCAATCATGAAAGCCCCTTGCGTGGGGAAACTTTTGTTACAAGAAAAATTACAAGAGGCGTTGCGGAAATAACATTAGGATTAAAAAATAAATTATGGCTGGGAAATTTGCATGCGAAAAGAGATTGGGGTCATGCAAAAGATTATGTTGATGCAATGTGGCGAATTTTGCAGTTACCCAAACCTGAGGATTTTGTAATTGCTACAGGCAAATCCACTACTGTTCGTGATTTTGCAATTATGGCTTTTGCAAGAGCCGGAATTGAGATTGAATTTAAAGGTATTGGTATTGAAGAAAAAGGAATTGTTGTAAAAGTGAATAATAGTAAAGCAAATGTAAAGCCTGATGATATTGTTGTAGAAGTAGATGCCCGATATTTTAGGCCAACAGAAGTAGATTTATTGATTGGTGATGCTTCCAAAGCAAAAAATAAATTAATGTGGGAGCCTATATATACTTTACAACAATTAATAAATGAGATGGTTGACGCTGATTTAAAAGATTTAACAGACAAAAGAGTTTTTTAAAATTTGAGTTACAGAAATGGAAAATAGTAGTTTAATATATATAGCAGGGCATAAAGGAATGGTAGGTTCTGCAATAGTTAGGAAGTTAAAGGAGAATGGGTTTAATAATTTACTCTTGAGAACTTCGCAGGAAATGGATCTTCGAAATCAGACTGTCGTAAATAATTTCTTCGAAAAAGAAAGGCCTGAATTTGTCTTTTTGGCAGCTGCGAAAGTTGGCGGTATCGTTGCAAATAATACTTACCGTGCAGAATTTTTATATGATAATTTGATGATTGAATCCAATATAATTCAAGCTGCGTATCATTCCGGAGTCAAAAAACTTTTGTTTTTGGGAAGCTCTTGTATTTATCCAAAACTTGCACCTCAACCATTGAAAGAGGAATATCTGTTAAAAGGATTATTAGAACCAACTAATGAACCTTATGCAATTGCAAAAATTGCAGGTATTAAATTATGCGAAGCATATTGGGATCAATACGGATGTAATTTTATTTCAGCAATGCCAACAAATCTTTACGGGCAAGGGGATAATTATCACCCTCAAAATTCGCATGTAATACCTGGGTTGTTAAGGAAGTTTCATGAAGCCAAAAATGAAAATAAATTATCTGTACAGATTTGGGGGACAGGAACACCGCTTAGGGAGTTTATGTATGTAGATGATTTAGCTGACGCCTGCTTGCACTTGATGCTGCATTACAATGAAAGATTATTTGTAAATGTTGGCACAGGTGAAGAGGTTTCTATTAAAGATTTGGCATTACTTATTGGCAATGTTGTAAACTTTAAAGGAGCAATTGAGTTTGACACAACTAAGCCTGATGGTACTCCACGAAAATTGATGGACAGCTCACGAATTCATTCTCTTGGATGGAAACACAAAATGAATTTAAAAGAGGGTTTGCAAAAAGCATACACATATTTTACTAAACAATAACATACGGTTAAATATTTATCATAAGAAAATCAATGATTAAAAATCACAAAAAAATGATGACAAAAAAAAATAAATCAGCTATTCAGTTTTCAATAGTGCAGGTGTTTAGGAAATTGTTTAAGCAAAAGGCTTCTGACATCAGAAGTCAGCATGATAAATTAGTAAAATTTTATTCTCATTTTGTTAAAAAAAATGATTTATGTTTTGATATTGGAGCAAATTTGGGTAATAGAACCGAAATCTTTTTAGAATTAGGAGCAAGAGTTATATGTGTGGAACCTCAAGAATTGTGCTTAAAGCATCTCAATAAAAAATATGGCGAAAATAGTGAAGTTATTATTGTTGGCAATGCTGTTTCTGAAAGGGAAGGGTTTGCTGAATTATCCGTTTGTGAAAATGCAAATACTATTTCTACAATGTCAGAGAAATGGAAGAAGGAAGGTCGGTTTTCTAAAGATTTTAAATGGACAAATACTCAAAAGGTACAAACAACAACTTTAGATAAACTAATTGCTCAATATGGAACACCAAACTTTTGTAAAATAGATGTTGAGGGCTATGAATATTCAGTTCTAAAAGGGCTGACGAAACCAATTATCCCATTTATTTCTTTCGAATTTACTAAAGAATTTTTTTCTGATACTAAAGATTGTATTAATTATCTTCAATCGATAGGAGATGTTGAGTTTAATTGTTCAATCGGAGAATCTTTGGAAATGTTATTACCCAATTGGGCAAAACCTAAAGAATTACTTAACGCGATAGACAGTTTGAAGGATAATCTTTTGTGGGGGGATATTTATGTTAAGTTTGTTTAATCCTTAAGTTTCTATTCAAATTGCTTTTTTTACTAAAAAAATAAATTATGATTTATATTCATTAAATTTGTCAAAACCATTTTTATGAGTATGAAAAAAATCTTTTTGCATTTGTCGCTTACCATTTTCATATTTATCATATTTAGCTCTTGTCAAAAAGAGATGTGCATTAGACCTGCCGAAAATACTCCTGTTATTGAACGGGATATCAATATTCCTATGGATTTTGATAATTGGGTGCTGTATGGCGAAAATGATAATGCATTTTTAGATCCCGCTCCAAATGTTTTTGAACGAATAGGAGATAACTTGAAATTTTGGGGACAAGCATATAGGAGAGGAAGTCGTTTATCTACTCGGAAGACATTTTATCTTAAAGACAAGACTTTATTCATGAAGTGGAAAGCAAATACAGCTAATAAATATTCTAATCTGAATATTGCATTGTATTATAGAAGAGATGCTCCTGGCGCTGCTAATACAGAAAGATTAGACTTGACTAATTTTTCGGGTTTTAGTATTTATAATGGGTCGGATGTCGCCTTGCCTGATACATGGTACTTCACTAAAGTTAAGTTTGCTGATAGTAGTTTTGTTTCAGTTACGGCATTAGGAGATTATGATAGTAATGGCGGAACTGTTGTAGAAACAATTAGCAAGTTTGGATTTGCGCTCGGAGGTTGGATTTCGTTTTTAAATGGAGATGCTTATGCCGGACAGGCTTCTTATGCACATGTCGCCGAGTGTAAAATAAAGAAAAACTAATACCACAGCCTCGCCTTCACCTTTTTCAAATAATCTAATGTTTCATTTGAAACGGGTGTTCTCTTTTCGTTTCTCGATATTTTGTTGATTTCTTTCCATCCCTTAGAAAACCCCTTAAGGGAGAAACCGGTTTCTTTAAGATACTGCAATGACCACATGAAGGCCGTTGAATAAAAATACTTTTTGGGCAGATAACGATATGCTACTTTGCTTTTATTTACCCACATCATCCGCAGTTTTTCTTCTTTCGGCTTTCTTCCTTGTGGCGACTCTTTGTGCAGCATGATTATTTTATCACTGTAAACAATTGAAAAGCCGGCGTTCAAAATACGATAGCTTAAATCATATTCTTCCATGCCGTAAAAGAAATTTTCGGGATATGCACCCAATGATTCTATCACTGTTCTTTTAATAGCATGTGCCCCGCCGGCATAATAATAAGTTTCAAAAAATGATTTGTCTTTGTATTCATTAAACTTCTTATGTGGTAACGCATTTTTTTGCATTGTCAATGTTTCATAGTACAAAACCTTAAAAGATACAATTGCTTTTGGCCTTTCAGTGTTTTTTATTTCAAATTCCTGTATTAAATTTTTAAGGCAATCTTTGTTTTGTAGTACAGCATCATCATCCAGCATAATCAGAATGGGAGCAGTACCTTTTTGCAAAGCATAATTTCTGCCTTTGGCAACGCCTAAATTTTCAGGTGCATCAAAATATTTAAAAGGAATAGTTGGGTTTTGATGAATATAATTTCTTACTGCACCATAATCTTCGTTAGATGCATTATTGACTACGATTACTTCCTCCAATAGTTGATCGGCAGCATCTAAAGTGCTGATATTATTCAGTAACTCCAGCATGTCAGCCGGACGATTATAAGTGATGATGATAAAACTTAGCGGTTTCAATAAATCAATATTTTAATAATGCACGATATGCGTTATTGAATTGTTCAATGTCAAAATTAAGGGTTGCAAAATTCATGGCATTAACTGATATTTTATGATACAATTCATTATTGCTTTTTAAGTCAAGAATATAATTTACAGCTTCATTAATAATCTTTTTTTCATCCATTATCGTGCTGAATACAAAACCTGTTTCACCCGAGTGAATTTGTAAGGGTATATCGCCGACCGGTGTGGCTAATATTCCACATCCGTGAGCCATAGCTTCCATGATTACCATTGGGAATCCTTCGGTTTCGGAAGTCAATATTAATAAAGCTGCCTTTTTGTATATATCATTAATTGTAGTGGAGTCAAATTGATTTCCATAAAAATGAATATAAGGATATTGTTCAGTTGGTAAAATAGTCGTTACATCTCCTAATATTTCAAAACGTATATTTTTATCTTTTGCCAATACTTGTTTTGCGATAGCAGCAATTAAATACACCCTTTTTTCTTTGCCATCTCTACCCACATAAAGCACGGTGAAAGGTTCGGTAAGTTTTTCAAATGGATTATTTGGCAATGAAATAGCATTTGAAATATAGCGGATGCGGTGAATGTATATTTCAGGAATATTTTTTCTTTTATAAAGCTTTAAATGCTCGTCAATTTTTATTCGGCTTATCATTACAGTATTTTGATAATAAGAAATAAACGGAATGCGAATCAATGAGAAACTGTTGAAGGAATGAATTAATTCTATTTGCTTGATTTCTTTTTTAACCCATGGTGAAATTTTATATCCAAAATTGCATTGCCCGTTAAATACAATAGGCTTTGTTTTTTGTTGATTGATATAGCCGCTGATAATACCTCTGAAAAAAATATTGATAAAATAGATCCACTTGTTGTCGGTGTATTTAGAAATATCTTTTATAGTGCATCCACTCTTTTTAAATTCTTTTAAAAATCCTTCGGAAACGGATTTTCTAGTGAAATAAATAATACAATCTTCTCCACCTGTAGCTTGTGCTATCTGTGCATGCACTTTCTCCGCTCCACCCACATGATAAAAGGGGAAGAAAAAATAAATTCTGTATTCTTTTTTTAAAGGCTTGATTTTTGCTATAAGTTTTCCTAATAGAATAAAAGGGTACATCAGGCAACTCTCAACCTTCCTTTTAAAAATCAGTTGCCGATAGGTCATTTAAAATTTGTTTTTTATAGATTTCCAGATACCGGTGACAAAGTTAATGATTGCAAATTTCAATACCCGAAACTCAAATGAACCAAACTTTCTGTTTTTAATTCTGTATAATATGAATTGTTTTTTACCTACAAAGTCTTGCCAACTCGGGTTTTTCTTTTTGCGTAGTGTAACATTGGTGTAAGACTGATTATGAACTCTGTATTGCAACAAAATATCAGGGAGTATTTCAATTTTTATTTTGTCAGATAGAACTCGAAGCCATAAATCGTAGTCTTCTGTTTTAATGCCTTTTCTATATCTATATTTTTTAAAAATTTCAGCATTGCCCATTATAGTGGGATGTGGGATGATGTTTATTTTGGGAATTATCTTTCTTAACTCTGTATAAGTATAATTTTTGTTCCCAAATAAATTTTTGTCAATTTTATTTCCTTGTTCATCAATGAAAATTGTTTGTGCGCCAACGAAACTAATATCTGTACTTTTTAAAAAATCAAGTTGCTTTTGAAATCTGTCCGGCATACAAATGTCATCACCATCCATACGAGCAATATATTGACCTTTAGCTAAGTCCAATCCTTTGTTTAGCGAATAGACTAAGCCTGAATTTTGTTCATTCTCCGTATAAACAATTCGGCTATCATTAAAAGATTGTATGATTGATTTTGAATTATCAGTTGAGCCATCATTGATGATAATACATTCAAAATCAGAAAAAGTTTGATTCAGTACCGATTCTATCGCTTCTTTTAGATAAGGAGCACAATTATAAACAGGAATTACCACGCTGATGATGGGCGCATTCATGCCGTAAATATAATTTAATGTGCATTAATATATTCTAAAACACCTTTAATTGATTGTCTCCAAAAAAGGGAATTCAGGTCTTGCTGGGAAAATTCTTTTGATGATGGATTGACGGCCGAAAGAATGTTTTGATAAAATATATCCCAATTATCATTCTCCGTAGTAAATATTCGTTTGTCGCTTATTTTATATTCTGGCGGAAGTGCTGTTTGATTGAAACAAACTACCGGACAACCAATACTCAGTGCATCTATCATTTTTGTTTGTATTCCGGCTGCTAACAACACCGGGTTAATAAAAACATCAGCTGCTGCAAAATATTGGTTTATATCTTCTACCTCGCCGGCTTGTATGATGGTGGGATGGGATAAGTCTTTTAGGTATTGGAAATTCTTATCTTTATTTCTTCCGCAAATAATGATTTTTACTTTTTGATTATCGGAAGTAAGCCTTGGTGCAATTTCAGTATAAATATTTTCAACTGCTTTTGCATTTGGTGCATAATCTAATGTGCCGGAGAATAATAGAATCTTTTCATCATCTTTAATATTGTGTCTTTTTGAAATGATACTTCTTGCTAAATTTTTATTAGGTGTTACTTCTTCCGGATCGATGCCATATAGTTGAATAGTACAACGAGTGGGGTTCAACTTAAATTTTGCAATGGCTAATTGCTTATCGGCTTCAGTTTTAAACAGACTCAAATCAGCTCTGCGATGTGTCCATTTTTCATAGAAGCGTAATAAGGGCCACCACCATTTAGCCAATTCTTTAAAACGCAAGTATTCAATGTTGTGTGCATGCACAATCAATTTTGTACCGGTAAATAGTTTAGTCAACCAACCTGCTATTCCATGATAAGGATGCTCAATGATAAGATGTGTTGCTTGTTCTTTTTTTGCTATACGAATAATCTTGAACCAAATAAGTGGATTTACAAATTGTGTTTTACTTTTTGGTAATTCAGAAATTAGTTTATAGGAAAGTTGTTCCTCCGATTGATTTTCTTTTGAGCATAAGCATGTAAGCGCAATTTCTTTACCTACATATTTATTAAACAAGACAATACCTTTCTGCCCGCCATAATGAGCAGGCAAAACTTTATACCAGACAATGCTTAGTATTTTATTCATATCGATTGGCCAAACTCAAGAGGACTATGAATTATTTTTAATCACCTTGTGTTGTCGTGCCTTTATGGCAATCTCTAAAACATCTATTTATCTGTAATAGCACGCTTCTTCTTTTCGGCATACCATTCTCCAAAAAGACCACCGGCAATGAGTAATAAAAGTAAGATAGAGGAAATGCTTGTTATTTTCCATCCTTTATAAAACCCTTCCGGTTTGAATTCAAATCGTATATCGTGTTTGCCTGCAGGAATAGAAAGACCTCTTAATACATAATCTACTTTTACAATCGGCACTTCTTTATTATCAATGTATGCTTTCCAACCGGCGGTATAATAAACTTCACTAAATACAGCAAATTGATTTGTTGCAGACTCTGACTTGTATTCATTTACATCGTTATCATATTTTACTACATTAATTTTTGCTGATGAATCTGCAACCGGTAATGTAACCTGTGTCTTGAATGACTCTTGAATGAATGCTGTGTCTTTGGGATTGAAATTATCTAATGCACTCATTTCTGCGTTTGCATCTTTTACAAAGGCAACATTGGTTACAAACCAAACAGGGCCTAATGCACCTTCATTTTTTTGAGAAGAACCTGTGCGTCCGTCTCTGCCGGATTGTATCATATATTTTACATTCAGCATATTCAGTACCGGCATATTGAGTTGCGGTTTACTGAGCTGTCTTTCTAATAAATCTTGATAGATTAAAATTTTAGCGGCATTATAACCGCCTACCGAATTGTAATAATAAGAAGTGATGCCATCACCTGTCGGGTTACGAGATACATTGAACACTCTGTAGATAGATTTATCTGCAAGAATAGCATCATCAGTTGCTGACTTGGTGAAAATATTATCGTTCTCTTCTTTTTCCATGTAGTTTTCGCTATTCAGATACTTGTTGTCAATCATGATGACATCAATAAATGCAAAGAGAGTAATAGCGATAACCGTAATAGCAGGTTTTATTTTTTTCTTAATCAATAGAAATATAGGAATAGCGGCTAATAGTACAAAACCTAATGACCGAAAAATATCTCCCAGCATTAATCCCTTTCTGTCTGATACCAAGCCGTCGTAAAATGCTTTTATCATTGCCTTAATATTGTCGGGCAATTGTTGGGCATTTGCGCTTCTTACTTGTTTTAAAGTTTCTGTATCTGCATAGCCCATAAAATTGGAAGTAAGATAGATCAGCAGTAATAAAACAAATAAACCGCCTGTTGCCATTAATGCTTTTTTGTATTTATCCCAAAGCGCATTATCAGCATTTTCTTTAATAATTTTACTAAGACCTAATGCAGCGAGCAACGGCAATAATAGTTGCGGTATTACTAATATCATAGAAGGTGCTCGAAACTTATTGTAAAACGGAAGATGATCAAAAAGAAAATCATTAAACGCTCCGAAGAAATGTCCCCACGACATCATAATACTGAGTACGATAGCTGTGAACAACCACCACTTTTGCTTGTAATCCAAAACAAACATTGCGACAATTGCTAAAAAGATGATAATAGCGCCCACATAAGGCGGACCGGATGTGCCCACTTCTCCGGGATAAGTCATACCACCCCAATAAAATTGTGGAGGTGGTAATTGCTGTTGTAGTTCTGAAGGCATAGATCTAAGCTCTTCAATTGCTTTTGATTTATCTTCATTCACTTCTAACTTATCACTGGAGCCGCCGAACATTCTTGGGACAAACATTACCAATGGTTCAGAGATTTTCATACTGTAACTCATTCCATATTCACGAGTAAGGCCGCTTCCTTTGGCAGTATGCTTTACTGTTGAGTCTGTACTTGCCAAAGCAGAACCGCCGCCGCGAATGGTTTCTTTTTGAAATTCATAAGTGGACATTAGATGCACTGCATTTGTAGCCAAACCAATTAATGCACCTGCCAATGTGCAACCCAATGCAAGTATTAAACCTTTAAAATCTTTTTGTTTGATCCAGTTTATTACATAAAAAACTGTAAGCACTCCTAAAATAATAAACAGATAATAAGCGATTTGAGGGTGATTCATTGCAATGAGCGCAGAAGTAAATAATGCAGTGAGTGCAGCACCCAATAAATATTTTTTCTTTTCATAAATCAATAACACAGAGCCAAGCAACACAGGCATATAAGCAATGGTCAACATTTTGGTAACGTGACCTACGCTGATGATTACGGGATTATATGTAGCGTAAGCAAAAGCCAATGATCCCATTATGGCAGCAATGCTGTTGATGCCTAAGACCATACACAGAATATAAAAACTGATGCATGCCAAGAAGAAAAAACTGATGGGTTCGGGCAAACTAAGCGTCATTATTTTATGAACAATCCATGGCACATCGTTATTCATTTTAATGCCACCAATCTGAAATCCGGGCATACCGCTAAACACACTATTGGTCCACAATGGGCCTTTGCCATCATGCGTTTTAGCATATTCCAAAGATTGGTGTACGGCACCTTTCCAGTTGGTTATATCACTTTGATTTACCACTTTGCCTTCTAATGCAGGTTTGCAATAGAGTAAGGCTATGATGATGAATACGGCAATAGCTGCTACATGAGGTAGTGCTTTTTTCAAGAAATCATTCTTCATAATTCTTTCTGTGTTAGACTGACAAAATAATGCTATTTTGGCCTAAAATATCTGATGCGCTGGCTTTTATTTTTATCAAAACTTGCTTTTATCTGTGGAATATTTTTTTTATTAGCATTATCCCTTCTTGTAAAAGACTGGATTGATGATAAAAGCCTTGCATCAACAATCATTACTATCGGATTTTTTATGGGCATGATAATTGTTCCCGTTACACTCATTTGCTATTTAGTTATTTGGTTGATGAAGAAAAAGCCAACTTCCGTTGTTCCTCGTTGGCTAATCATTGCTAATGTTTTTTTCTTTTTTGTCTATATTGGCTATGTTTACTATAATAATCACATCCATTCCATTCAATGATAAAAAATATTTTAAGAGATAAACCCACAAAACTATTCCTGGGTATTTCAGCTTTTTTTGTGGCTAATGCTTTAATTGCCGAATGTATTGGAGGAAAAATATTCTCATTAGAAGAAGTATTTGGTCTTAATCCGGCCAACATCTCATTATTCGGACATAGCGGTTTGTCATTTACACTTACTTGTGGTGTATTACTTTGGCCGCTTGAATTTATCATTACCGATTTAGTGAATGAATATTATGGCCCCAAAGCAGTAAAACGAATCAGCTATACTGCTGTGATTTTGATTTCGTATGCGTTTATTATGTTTTATGTAAGTATGAGTACTCCGGCAGCAGGATGGTGGATTACTTCCAAAACGGCGGAAGGTGTTCCCGATATGCAGGCAGCTTACACCGGAATATTCGGTCAGGGTATGTGGATTATATTGGGAAGTTTAGTTGCATTTTTGGTAAGTCAGTTTGTAGATGTATTTGTATTTCATAAAATAAAAAAGGTAACGGGGGATAAAAAGATTTGGCTTCGTGCAACAGGTTCTACTATTGTATCGCAATTGATTGACAGTTTTGTAGTGTTGGCTATCGCCTTCAAATTAGGTAATAATTGGCCTTGGACACAAGTATTAGCAATAGGTTGTGTAAACTATATCTATAAATTTACGATGGCAGTATTACTCACGCCGCTAATTTATATCGCAGAAAAAAGAATTGAAAAATATTTAGGTCATGAAGTAGCTGCAAAGATGAAAAGAGAAGCAATGGGAAAAGGAGAGGAATTGTTTACCAATATACCAACAGCAGGATAATCTTATTCGGCTACAATAATATCAGCTACTCTTTTATCAATAGGTAAAGACAGTAGTTCAGCAGAAAACTCTTTCAACGGAATGAATCGTGGTTTTTCAATTTCACTTTTCTTTTTGTAAAGTTTCATTTGCTCTTCATTGAAATCAAAAGGCTTTGTTCCCAATTCAATTTTGAATGGCTCAAGTGCTCGTACTGAATAATAAATAGAAATAATCTGATGTTCCGGATTGAAGGCAGAAGGTTGAAAAAAATCGGTAGTGTAAATATGTCGATCAACTTCAATCAATAAATCCAATTCTTCTTGAAACTCTCTTTTCAAACAGTCTCGAGTACCTTCTCCAAATTCTAAACCACCTCCGGGAAATTTGGTAATATAATTTCCGCGAAATAATTCATCACTCACCAATACTTCTCGTTGTTCATTGATTAAAATGCCATATACACGAACGTTGAACATATTTGTTAGAATATTTTTTTACGAAAGAAGTACCAACCGATGATGAGTGCAATACCTAAAGATAATAGTGCTACGATGTAAAAGGCATATTTAGAATATTCAAACCCGCTGGGTACATTCATACCAAACAAACTTGCAATCAAAACAGGGAATGTGAGTACAATTGTTATTACAGCCAATCTTTTTAAAACAAGATTTTGATTATTGGCAATAATGCTGGCAAAGGCATCCAAAGTGCTGCTTAGAATGTTTGTATAAATATTGGCCATTTCCAAAGCCTGTGCCGTATCTACAATCAAATCTTCCAGCAATTCTTTTTCATCTTCTGTCAAAGTTAGAAAATTGGTACGTGCCAATTTCATCAACAACATTTCATTTGATTTTAAGGCAGTAACAAAATACACTAAGCTTTTTTGAATTTTCATCAGCTCCAGCAGCTCTTCATTGCGGCTACTGGCATAGAGTTTTTGCTCCATAGCATTGCGTCGAAGGTTTATTTCCTTCAGGTATTGCATGTATGCTTGTGTGATTTTCTCAAAAATCTTTAGTACCATCATACTTTTCTTGTCTTCTGTTCTGTTGCGAAAAGTATTTAGAAATTTTTTGATGGCCGGATTGTCAAATGAATTGACGGTTACAATTTGATTGTGTGTAAGAATAATACAAATGGGAATGGTGATATAGTATGCATCACTCTCATTAAAAGAATTGTTTTCTGTTGGTGTTTTAATGACAATGAGCTTTACGTTATCATCTTCTTCAAAGCGGCTTTTTTCATCAATATCCAATGAGTCTGTGAGAAAGTCAATCGGAATATCCAGATGCTCTGACAAATCGGAAAATTCTTCTTGACGTAGCGGCGGAGAAACATTTATCCAACTCCCTGATTCAGGATTATCGACTTCTACCGTTTGATTGTCAATGTTTTTAAAATATTGTATCACTGCGCAAAGGTAGGGGGAGTGAGCTATTTCAAATTTTGTATTTTAATTTTAATGTACCAACTTCCTCATAAAAATCATAATCCTATTCTAATTTATTGCAGATTTAAAACGCCTTCAAATACTCTTTCCGCCGGACCGCAAAGCCAGATATTTTCAAAATGATTTGCTGCTGTCTTTGTAAATTTAATGGTGAGCTCTCCACCTGTGGTTGTTACTTTTACTTCATTGTATCCTTCTTGAGCATTTCCGCAAGTTAATGCAGCTGCTGTTACACCTGTGCCGCAACTCATCGTTTCATCTTCTACGCCGCGTTCAAATGTACGAACGATAATGTGATTGGAATCTTTTGCTTGCTCTACAAAGTTTACATTAATGCCCTTTTCTTTGAAAGGGTTACTGTTCCTTATTTCATATCCTTGCGTATATACATCTAATTGCATTACGTTTTCGCAACGTTTTATATAATGTGGTGAACCGGTATCAACAATGAAATCATCTTGAAATGTTTCTATGGCTTGCACATTGTTCATTTTCAGCGATACGATTCCGTAAGCATCAATTGTCGCTTCATGTGCTCCGTCAGTAGCCCAAAAGCTGCATTTATCTTTTATGATATTCAGATGAGAAGCAAATTTTACAATACATCTTCCCCCATTGCCGCACATGCTTCCTTCTTTGCCATCAGCATTATAGTATTTCATTTCAAAATCGTAACCGGATTTTTCTTGCAATAACATAAACCCATCTGCGCCAATACCAAACCGGCGATGACAAAGCCTATTAATTTGCTCTAGGGTTAGATGATTATAAGTGCCATTACGATTATCAACTAATATGAAATCGTTTCCTGTGCCTTGATATTTATAGAAGCTTAAATTCATTTACTCAATATCTCTTTCAAAAATTTCTAAAAACTTTTTAATCAGATTTTCCACTGCTGCCTTTCCATCTTTAGAAAATTCTTTTACAACACGATTGGCTACAATGGCATTTACTGCTAGGCAATGATGGCCTAAAAGTTTTCCTAAACCATAAATGGCGGATGTTTCCATTTCAAAATTAGTAATACGATGATTGCCGAAACGAAAATCGGTAAGTCGATTAACAAAATCAGGATTACGAACGCCAAGCCTTAATACACGCCCCTGTGGACCATAAAAGCCGGGACAAGTAACCGTAATGCCTTGATGAAAATCTTTTACAAAATGTTTGATTAAAGATGCAGCGCCACTTGTGATGTATGGATTACCAATTTGACTTTGTACTTGTGTATGAGTTACAAAAGAGTGAAGTAATTGTTTTTCTTCATCATTTTGTTCATGTCTATAAAAATTGAGTAGATTGTCCACGCCCAATCCATGAGTAGCTGCAACAAAACTATCTACCGGAATATCTCCTTGCAAAGAGCCGGAAGTACCTAAACGAATAATATTGATAGATTTTAATTGTTTCTTAATTTCTCTTGTTTCAAAATCAATATTCACTAAGGCATCCAATTCGTTAACTACAATATCAATATTGTCAGGGCCTATTCCGGAAGAAAGTACAGTCAGCCTTTTTTTACCTACATATCCGGTATGGCTTACAAATTCGCGATGTTGTCTTTGTATTTCTATTCGGTCAAAATATTTACTGATTTCTTTTACACGATCTGGATCGCCTACGGTGATAACAGTACCTGCAATCTCTGCGGGGCGCAGATCAAGGTGATAAACTGCACCGCGGTCATTGATAATAAGTTCAGATTCGGCAATTCGGCTCATAATTAAGTATTTAGAAGAGTTAAAAATAATCAGAAAAGGCGTTATATTTGCCGTCCTTTCAGAGTTCAAATCTAACTTTAAATTTTGAAAAGGGAAAACACAATGATGGTCCTTTGGCCGAGTGGCTAGGCAGAGCTCTGCAAAAGCTCGTACAGCAGTTCGAATCTGCTAGGGACCTCAAAAAGCTACATAAGAAAACTGCATCATTATTTGGTGCAGTTTTTTTGTTGCTACGTTTCTAAATAAGTGATGACTGCATAGAATATAAAATAAAAATCCGCCTAAATTTTTAGCCGGATTTTTAAGTAGGAAATGCAGAGTGATTAATTGCAATCCTATTTTTTAGGATATTCAAATGTTTTTAGTGCATTAAAATTTTCGTCCGTAAGTTCAAATGACAATGGCGATCCTTGCAATACATCAGTAGAAATATCTTTCATTACTTCGAGCCATTGGTCGTAGGTTGCTGTTTGTGCATATCCGGTTTTTGTCACCATTTTTATTAAGTAATTGCCATCATCGCCTTTTGTAAAGCCATAGCTAATTGTAGATTCAGCACCCATCTTTTTGTTTATATAATCTGCCAGATTTTGTGCTGTAGTAGCGCCCATATCTTGAGTATAATAGACTTCAATATAGCCCGATGTGGCTTTGGCAAGACTGTTTTTATCAACGGGCTGTTCTGTAACTGGTTTCTTATAAACCAATGTCCTTAATACTTTAAAAGCATTATCAGTAAGGATTAGATTCACCGGTTTGCCTCCAAATACACTGTCAGAAACCAAATTGCTGATTGGGTAAAGTATATCATCTTTAGCTTGCGATAATTTCTCTTTTTCCACTACCATTTTCAGATTAATGGTGTCGCCACCGCCTTTAAAGATTTGAAAACTTCTTTTCTTATTTAGGTCTTGGTTGGCCGCTTTTAAACTTTCATAAAATAAGTCTGCTGTTTTTTTAGCTTGTTCTTTATTGATTCCTTCTTTGTAAAAGACTTCTACACTGCCGGATTTTTCTTTGCTACCATAGTTTGTACAGGCTGTAAAAGCCACAATGATGATTAGTAGAAAAAATAATTTTTTCATGATTTTGATTAATGGTTTGGGTTTTATAATTAGAAAATGAAATTAAAGTTATGTATTCCCAATTATTTAATCGGCAGCAAATTTTTAAGTAGGTAAATTCTACTTATTGTGCAGGGTAGGGGAATGAACGAATTGTATTAAACTTTTCGTCAGCCAATTCATAAATTAATGGTGCTCCCTGAAAGACATTGGTAGAAATATTTGATGCAATTTCTTCAATATCATTTGGCGAGAGTGTGTTAATGGCTTCTGCTTTCGTTACCATTTTAATGACAAAAGTGTTGGTTGCATTTTTTGTAAAATAAAAACGGACTTCACCTTCGAATGGTAAATAGCTGTTCAGATAATCTGCGAGATTCTTGGCAAGTACCGGTTCTGTTTTTTCTGAATAAGTTAAGTTTATATTTCCGGATACAAGGTTAGGTGTGTTTTCACTGATCTCCGGTTTTTTAAAAACTATTGTCCTTATTGGCTTGAATCGGTTGTCGGTAAGAACTAAATTCACCGGTTTGGCGGCAAAAATACTATCTGAAATCACTACACTAAATTCATTCATGGCCTCGTCATTTACCTGTGCCATTTTCCCTTCGTCTATAACCATGCTTAAGTTGATGGTATCACCTTTGCCTTTGGTATATTGAAAACTTTTTTTGGTATTGATATCCTGGTTTGCAGATTTCAAACTTTCATATATTAAGTCAGCAGTTTTTTTTGCTTGCTCTTTGCTGATACCTTCTTTGTAAAATACCTCTATACTGCCGGATTTTTCTTTATCACCATAATTGGAGCAGGCAATAAATAATAATGCAATAAGAGGTGTGATAAGTTCTTTTTTCATTCTTATAAGTTTTTTGATTAGTTGTTAATATGAGCGACAAAATTATATTTTGTTGGCTTATTCAACAAATGCAAGTTTGCCCGCCGGTGTATAGTTGCGTCGGAGAGAATCAATGATTCGTGAAGTGTCGGCAGGCAATACATTCATAGAAAAAAATATTTTGAATGTAATAGAATCGGCAGTTTCCATTTGAACTCCCTTTACGCCAATTTCATTTAGATGAGCGAATCGAGAAAGCGCTCTTGGCTTTTGCGCTACTTCTATTACAAACTTATATGTGTTGGTAGTGTTTGTTGCAATAATTGGATTATTAATATTTTGAGTATTTGTTGTATCATGAACCAATGGAGTTGAAATCGGTTCAGTTTTTTCTGGTTGGGAGCTTAAATTTTCTTTTTTCAATTCATTGGTAGTCGTTTCACTTATTTTGTTTTTTTCTATTGTGTATTTATAAACGGTATATCCGCCCCACATAGCAAGCCCGATTCCTATTAAGGCTAATAAAACAAATGCCGGCTTGCGTAAGTTCAACTTTTGTTTATGCGGCATCAATAATTCTCCAAAACCTTTATTGTCTTCATCTTTTACTTCTGCACTTATTGCTTTTTTAATTGAAACATCATTAAGCTGATTGAGATCATCTGTTGAGAGTAATTCAAACTGTCCGGGTTTTGTTTTTATTAATGTGCCTATGCCTTCAAAATGATAGGCTTTGCCTATGTTTAAAAACTGTTTGATTAACTCTATTTGGGTATCCAAATCGGCAGCAGCAAGCGCTTTGAATTTACCTGTTTGTGCAGAGATGTATTCGACCAGTTCTTTGTTTTCTTTGATTTTGATATTGCTTTCAAAACTTGTATTGCCTGAGTAAACGGTGGTGTTGTGTTTAGCGTCTAATTCGGGTTCGGAAGTTTGTTTAAAATAGAATGTTCCCAAACCGGGTAAATCCAACCGCTTGTGTTCATAAAGATATTGAGCAAATACTGCTGAAATTTTCAAAGCCTTGATTTTAAAGGAGTAAGATAACTAATTTAGTTGAAGTGTACAAATGCATTGTAATAGATTATATCTTTGCACCTTCAAAATTGAGGGGTTTTACGCAGAAATACTCATTGTAAACTATGCTGAATCAGGAAGAAAAAAAGTTTATTCAATACTGGGAAATTAATCGGAATAAGAAAAAAAAGGTAATACACTATTTGTATGCAGGTTTACCGCTGGGTGCTATTATGGTAATCGCCACATTTGTCAATTTTTTTTCAGGCTGGTATAAGCGAGCAGATATGGTCATCAGGACAGAAGATAAATCGCTCATTATTGTTCTTTTGATAGCAGCATTATTGATTGTGTCTTTTATTGTTATTTTTTCTGCTCGTTATAAGTGGGATATGAATGAAAAACATTATTTGGAATTAAAAAAGAAGGAAGAAAAAGGGCAATAGTATTTTTGCAGCGAATCTCTTTGAACAAGTGTCTTTAATTAATTCATAAAAAAATTGAATAAAAAATATACGTATGAAAAAAATCGCTTATTTGTTATTAGTAGTTAGTTCAGTTATTTGGTGGCCATCTTGCGTGAAAGATGCAGTTTGTAAAGACAAAACAGTGCAAAGCGAAGAGTCCACCATTTTGAGCTATGCTTCTTCACATGGAATGACTGGAACGCTTCATAGTAGTGGATTGTATTATCAGGTCATCAATCAAGGAAGTGGTGCTACGCCGAATCTTAATTCCGGAATTACTGTTAAATATACTGGAAAATTTATGAATGATCAGATTTTTGAACAGCAAACAAATGCAGTAGGCCCTTGGGGACTTGGTGGTTTAATAACCGGCTGGCAAGTAGCTCTTCCGATGATACAAAAAGGTGGAAAAATTCAAATAATTATACCTTCCTCTATGGGATATGGATGTACCGGCTATGGTACCGTACCCGGAAATGCAATTTTATTTTTTGAGATTGAATTAGTGGATGTGCAATAAAGGATTATATTTTATTTTTTAAGCCCGGCTTTTAATAGGCCGGGTTTTTTATTGTCTGTGATGAAAATATCTAAAATCGAAATCTGCATATTTTTAATGTGTGTTGATGTTTGACAAAGCAATATTAAATTTGTAGAAAATATATACAGTGCCATACGAAGCGATTTCCGTCTTTGACATTTTCAAAATTGGTGTTGGGCCTTCCAGCTCTCATACATTGGGGCCTTGGCGTGCCGCTCAGCGTTTTGTACAAATGCTGCAGGATAAAAATCTTTTATTCAATGTGGTGAGTGCAAGAGTATTGCTCTATGGCTCATTGGCCAAAACCGGCAAAGGGCACGGAACGGATATCGCAGTTCAGTTAGGTCTTTGTGGCGATGATCCTGTTACGTTTGCAGTAGATCAAATTGATGCGAAGATTCATGATATAAGTAGTATGAAAAAAATTGTATTACTTGGTTTGCACGAAGTAAGTTTTGATCCTGCAGAAGACATTGAATTTTTAAAAACAGAATCTTTGCCTTTCCATCCTAATGCTGTAACATTTTTAGCCGATTTAAAAAATGGTAACTCTATCTATGAAACATATTATTCAATAGGCGGAGGTTTTGTTGTAAAAGAAGGAGAAGAACAAAACTCAAAAGAAGTAAAACAACTTCCTTTCCCAATAGAAAAAGCAGATGATTTATTGCATTGGTGTATGAAAACCGGACTTTCAATATCTGAGGTAGTAGCAGAGAATGAACTTATCTGGCACAGTGAACAAGAAACAAAGGAAGGGATAATGAAAATATGGCAAGTAATGAAAGAAAGTATGTACACCGGATGTCATACCGATGGAACATTACCCGGAGGCCTTCATGTAAAACGAAGAGCATACAATCTGAATAAAAAATTATTAAATGGTGCAGCAGAATCAAACTATGATGAATGGCTGAATGCAATTCGTTCAGGCGGGAAAGATTTTAAATATATTCTGGATTGGGTTAGTTGTTTTGCTTTAGCGGTAAATGAAGTAAATGCTTCATTTGGGCGTGTTGTAACTGCTCCTACCAATGGTGCAGCCGGAGTGATTCCCGCAGTATTACAGTATTACATTGCATTTTGCACTGATGGATTAACAAAGAATCAGATTGACGAAAAAATATTGCAATTCTTTTTAACGTCCAGTGAAATGGGCAGTATTTTTAAAAAAGGAGCAACACTTTCTGCTGCAATGGGCGGATGCCAAGCCGAAATAGGCGTTTCTTCTGCAATGGCGGCCGGTGGGCTTACCGAATGTTTGGGCGGATCTCAGCGACAAGCTATGATGGCTGCTGAAATAGCAATGGAGCATCATTTAGGTTTAACATGTGATCCTATTGCAGGACTGGTACAAGTGCCCTGCATTGAACGTAATACAATGGGAGCAATAAAGGCAATTACTGCTTCTCAACTCGCATTGCAAAGTATGCCGGATTATGCCAAGGTATCTTTGGATGCCGTAGTGAAAACGATGTGGCAGACTGCACTCGATATGAATTATAAATACAAAGAAACTTCTGATGGAGGATTGGCTATAAATGTTCCGTTGAGCCTTCCTGAATGTTAATAAAAAAAGAGGCCTTTTGGCCTCTCCTTATCAGTTTGTTTTGGATTTTTATTTTTTTTAATTTCTTTTTGCAGGCGATTTTGTCGCAGGTGTAGTCTTAGCTCCTTTAGTTAGTCTTTCTATTGCAGCAAGATTGTCTTTCGCTCCGGCAAAATCAGGGAATAATGCCAATGCTTGCTCAAAATATTTTTTTGCTTCTGCATAATTTTTCACATCCAAGCGCATAACGCCAATCAGATTTGCAGCAGCAGCTGCAACAGATACATTTTGCTCTTGACCGCTTATTGTAGTAAATGGCACACCTATTTTTCTGCTCAATGTATCTGCAAGAACGATTTTAGCAGATGCTTCACTTTCCGCTGTGCGCTTAATTTGATATTGGCACACCGCTAATTTATAAGCATAAAACGGATTTCTGATTTTAGGTACAACCTGTTCAAAAAGTCCGGTTGCAGTTTTGGGATCTCCCAATTCGTCATAACATTCTGCAGTGCGTGCCATAGCTTCCAAGTTTTTGGCATCTGCTTTATACACTTCTTCAGAGGTAAGTAGTGCACTATAATAATTCTTTACAGAAAAATAAAGCATGGATAATGTATCCAAATAATTATAGGCTTTGTCTATGGCTAAATAACCTTGCAACGCACCAATAGCGCTGTTCACATCATTGTAGCTGAGTGATTGCGTATAAGTTTTTAAATAATGCTTTTTTAATTGATCGCCATCCTGCGCATGCAATAAAATTGTAGAACTAAAAAAAATAATCAATAATACGGACTTCTTCATGACTTAAATTTTTTAAATGTTTAATGTGTTTTTGAAAGCTGAATCGTTTAATGGAGCGAATTAAAAGCCCTTGAATTAAGCCTTCATTTTATAGGTTTAATGAGGTGTAAAAATAGTGTTTCACAACCAAAATATCATCAATTCTTTTATCAGGTTTTAAGAAAGTAAAGAATGGGAAAAATCTAATTTATAACCAAAAATTATTTTCTATTGCCAATAACAGAAACATATTTTCTCCATTTATCTATGACTTCTGCTATATCATTGGGTAATGGAGCTTCAAAAAATAATTCTTTTCCTGTTTCGGGATGTATGAAGCCAAGTGTTTGGGCATGGAGTGCCTGTCTTTTACAAATTTCAAAACAATTATCTACAAATTGTTTGTACTTAGCAAAAACAGTTCCTTTTACTATTTTGTCGCCACCATAAAAATCATCATTGAAGATCGGATGCCCGAGATGTTTCATGTGCACCCTGATTTGATGTGTGCGACCGGTTTCTAAAACACATTCTATTAAAGTGACATAACCAAATCGTTCTTTTACCTTGTAATGTGTAGTGGCATCTTTACCATATTCTCCATCCGGATATGCCTCAAATAATTTTCTGAATCGTTGATGTCTTCCAACGTGTGCTACAATTGTTCCTTCTTCATTTTCAAGATCGCCCCAAACTAATGCAGCGTATTGTCTTCTGATAGTATGATCAAAAAATTGTTTGGCCAAATGACGCATGGCTTTATGTGTCTTGGCCAGTACTAATAAGCCACTTGTGTTTTTATCAATGCGATGTACTAACCCAAATCTTGGTAGCGTTTCTTCTGAGAGGTTGGGGATTTTTTGTTGCAGATACCAAGCGATTCCATTGAGTAATGTACCTGTATAATTTCCACTTCCGGGATGCACTACCATTCCTGCCGGTTTATTGACGACCATCAAGCTATCATCTTCATAAACAATATTCAAATCCATTTTTTCGGCTACAACATCTGTTTCTTCAGGACTTGTATCGGAGTAAGTAATAATACTGTCACCGGGTTTTATTTTGTAATTTGATTTTACACTGTTCCCGTTTACTAATACCATTCCTGCATTCAGGGCTTGTTGTATTTTGTTTCTGGTAGCACCTTCTATACGATTGGTCAGAAATTTATCAATACGCAAAGGTTCTTGACCTTTATCAATTGTAATGCTAAAACGTTCATAAAGCTCGTCGCTTCCTTCTGTTATTTCGGGACGATTATTTTGTTGTGCTTCACTCATTCGGGCAAAGGTAAGTATTGAAGGCAGTTTTTGCTCTTTACGGTAGAACGGCTTTAACGTGAAAGAATAACTTAAATTTGCGACATAGATTATGAGTCATCAAAAAATTATATTTCGAGATTTAGGGCTGATGGAGTATAAGCAAGCCTGGGATTATCAAGAAAAATTATTGCAAGAAAACGTAAAGATTAAATCAGCGCAATACAATCAAACAGAAGAACCTGCTTCTGAAAATGATAAAGACACTACCAATTATTTATTATTCACAGAGCATCCTCTTGTTTACACACTGGGAAAAAGCGGCAATAAAGAAAACGTATTATTGGCTGATGAAGAATTAGATGCAAAGCATATACAATTTTTTCAAACCAATCGTGGGGGGGATATTACTTTTCATGGGCCGGGGCAAATAGTAGGCTACCCGATTCTGGATTTAGAAAAATTTACGACTGATATTGGAAAGTATCTAAGAAATATTGAAGAGGTAATCATTCAAACATTAGATGAATATGGAGTGAAGGCGGATCGTTCAAATGGAGAGACCGGTGTCTGGATAGATCCTGATATGCCCGGAAAAGAGCGAAAGATCTGCGCTATCGGTGTTCGTTGTAGTCGGTGGATAACGATGCATGGGTTTGCATTTAATGTGAATACCGATTTGTCTTATTTTAATTTTATCATCCCTTGTGGAATTGTTAATAAGCAAGTTACTTCTTTGGAAAAAGAATTAGGTCGACCAGTGGATATGATGGAAGTAAAAGAAAAAGTGAAACGAAATTTTGAAAAAATATTTTCTGCTGAATTAGTATCAGAAATCCTTCTGTAAATAAAATTTATGACGTTCTATTAGTTTTCCATCGTCATACAATTCGAAATGAAACCAGCCGGCATGATAAAAATTCGTTTTATCCAATTTGAAATCCTTTTCCTTTAAGTCTTTCAATTCAAACAATAGCGTATTGTCATCATCAAAAAATTTTATTGTGTAAAGTTTCAGCCTTTCTTCATTTGGTACTGTTACACGCACATATCCATCCCGACCGGTGAATACATAGAGCGAAGGAGTATAAGCAGGCACTTTCGGTGGAGTATAAACCGGCTTTGGCGATGCAATAGTGTCGCCCCATTGCAATGTGTCTAACTTTATTATTATTGGTGCCGCTTTTACAATGACCGGTTTGCTTTCTATAAAAACAGTATCTGTTTTAGTAATAATCATCTGCCCGTTCTCTATTAACGTATCTCTTTTTCCGGTTGCTTCAGTTATTTTCTTTTTTATTAATGAATCAGGGAAAGGACTTTTCGTTTTACTGAATAGGTATTCCCCTTTATCTAATTGTATGTAAATACGATAGAACACTTTGCCAATCGGTGCTTTGGTATCCATAAAACCATTTTGAACAGCCATTGGATCTGCCACATTTAAGATGGTTTTAAAATTGGAAAGGCTGTCAATAGAGCGTTGAATACTGATTTGTTTCACCAATGAATAATTATTTACCCAACTAATAATATTGCGATTGCCGGAAGTATTGATAACAGAAAATTGAGGCAATGTATCCATTCCGGTAATTACAGTCTGCTGTGCGGAGACATTCAATGAGTTTAGAATATTGAAAAAGAAAAGTGTCGCTATAATTTTTTTCATAAGTTGATACTGAATTCTTTTAAAATTTACTCAAACGAGTAGAAACAAAGATAAGATGCTGCTTCAGATAAAATTAAAATATTAACGTTCCTTTCTCAAGCGATGTGTTGCCTTGCAATCCGCCGCTGTGTATGAGTAATAACTTGCTTCCTTCCGGAAAATATTTTAAAGTTGCCAAGTCAGCAATAGCAAAAAACATTTTTCCTGTGTAAACAAAGTCTGATGGGATTTTTGTTTGTTGATAAAATTCATTCATAAATTTAAGCAGCTCAGGTCGGTGATGTGCATACCCGCCAAAATGATAATCGTGAAATATTTGTAATCTTGAAGATTCTGTACAGGTTAAACTATTGATAGAGCCCAGCAAGCTAATATTATTTCTCAGGGCACTGATAACAACTACTTGTTGATTATCGTTTGTTGCTTTTAATATGCCTGCAGCCATTGTGCCTGTACCTGCAGCACAACAGACATGCGTAAAATTATTTTTATTTACAAATTCAAGAATGGTTGCTGCTCCTTGCATACCTAATATGCCGTATCCTCCTTCGGGAATAATATAATTTTCATCACTTAATAAATTTTGAGGCAATTTCTTTTGTTTGAAATCTTGCCTTGTGATGAATATGAGGTGCATGCCATAATTGCGTGCCTCTATCAAGGTAGTTGAAAGTGTTGCTGCTTCTTCGCCCCGAATGATTCCAATGCATGGAATGTTTTCTTGATTGCATGCTGCTGCAGTAGCTACAATATGATTGGACCAAGCACCACCAAAAGTGATTAAAGCTTTTTTAGTTGATTTTTTAAAATCTTCTAAATAATAACGAAGTTTAAACCACTTGTTGCCTGAAATAACTGAATGAATCTTGTCTAAACGGAGAACTGATACTTCAATATTTGCTTTATTGAAAATAGGGAATGGAGCAGCATCAAGAGTAATATTTAAAGGGTTTAAAGCTTCCATTATTTCGTTTTACGACTGGCGAATTTACTTTAATTTCGCATGGCTTAAAATAAAGAATATGAGCAAACCAACTTTAGTGATTTTAGCAGCAGGAATGGCCTCTCGTTATGGTAGTATGAAACAGGTAGAAGGGTTCGGGCCCGAAGGGGAAACAATTATGGACTACTCCATTTTTGATGCTATTCGTGCAGGCTTTGGGAAAGTAGTTTTTATTATTAGAGAATCTTTTGCCGAAAATTTTAAAAACATTTTTGAACCTAAGTTGAAAGGGAAAATTCAAACGGAGTATGTATATCAAGAATTGAATTATTTTTTAGAAGGATATAAATTTCCAACAGAGCGAACAAAGCCTTGGGGCACAGCACATGCTGTTCTTTGTGCAATGGATGCTGCGAAAGAACCTTTCGCTGTAATCAATGCAGATGATTTCTATGGGAAAAATGCTTTTCAAAATGCAGCTTCATTTTTATCCGTTGGTTGCACTGAAAAAAATTATGCCATTGTTGGTTATGATTTAATCAAAACACTTTCCGATTATGGAACAGTGAACAGAGGCGTTTGCGGATTGGATAATGATGGAAACTTAGCAACAGTTACTGAGAGAATCAATATTTCACAGAAGGGAGGAAAGATTGTCAGTGAAGATGGTTTAGAACCTAAAGAATTATCAGTGAATACACGAGTGTCAATGAACTTTTGGTGCTTTCATCCTTCATTTTTTCCTTATACAAAGAAATTATTTCAAAAGTTTTTGAATACTTATGGTCAGGAATTGAAATCAGAATTTTTTATTCCCATAGTGGCTGATGAATTTATCAAAGAAGGTGGACAAGTGCAAGTGATTCCTACGAGCTCCACATGGTTTGGTGTTACCTATAAAGAAGATGCTCCGTTTGTAAAAGATAGTTTGAATAAGTTAATAACCGCAGGCGAATATCCTTCAGGGCTTTGGTCGTAGTAAATTCATTCATTCATTCTTGCGAAGAGCTAACTTCCGTCATACACCACTCCCGAAGTAGGCGTTTCGTGTAGTTCTATTTTTTTGAGTGCGGGAACAGCAGGTTTTATATGATTCCAAATCCATACGGCGATTAGTTCGCAGGTAGGGTTCTCCAAACCTTTTATGTTGTTGAGCATTTTATGGTCTAGTTGGTCAATGATTGGATTTACCACAGATTTTAAATCGCCAAAATCCATTACCCAACCGAGTTTCTCATCCAAAGTTCCTTCTATATATACTACTAATCGATAAGTATGGCCATGTGTTTCTTTGCATTTATGTCCATCGGGCACATGGGGCAGATAGTGTGCGGAGTCGAAAGTAAATTGTTTGAACAGTAACATTCTTGCTTATTTTGCTGCAAATTTCGGAAATGAATAGATTATTATTGTACATTTTCTGATAGAAAATATCTTTATTTTTAGCTTTTTAGGAACGTTAGCTCAGTTGGTTTAGAGCGCTGCTTTGACAGAGCAGAGGTCACCGGTTCGAACCCAGTACGTTCCACTATGAAATGGAAATATATATTCATTGTTTTTTGTCTTGTGTTTAGCAATTTGTTATATGCGCAAGAAAATTATACGATAGTGTATGGTTATTCTTCTTTGACTTTTGCGAATCAAATTCCCTTACGACCAAATGATTTTGATAGAAAAGATATCCTTTATATCAATGGTGATTCTCTTTCGTTTTTAAGTGTAAGTGGCCAGCGACCGAAGAAGAAAAGAAATGAAGTGGGAAGACAGAGAGACCAACATTCTTCATACTATTTTCCCAAATTAAATAGAAGTCTTGAGGAAAGCTTTTATGCAGAACCTTCGGGTTTATTGGAATATAAAAAGAAAAATTTTGATTGGGTGCTGCATTCCGACACGATGACCATTGCAGGATATTTTTGCCAATCAGCCGTAGTAGATGGAATGAAAGCTTGGTATGCGCCGTCATTACCTGCATCCTTTGGACATGGATACCTTGTAGGATTGCCCGGTACAATATTGATGTTGGAAAGTCGGGGTGAACGAGCTTATTTTCTTAAAGCGTTATCCGTAAAAAAAGGTGCACCACACATTGTTTTGCCAAAAGCTAAAATTATTCCAATAAAAGACGGTGAGTCAAAGATTGAAGAGATGAAAAAATATTTTAAAGATTGAAGTATTTAAACTTGTATTTATAGAAGTGAAGTAATGTTTTTTATCTGGATTTAATGTAATACTTTAATAAGAGTAGAAATTATTAATCGAATTTAAGTGCCGTCAATTATGAAAAGGAAATATATATTCTTTGTTTTTTGTCTTAGACTAAGTAGTCTGGTAGATGCACAAGACAATTACACGGTTGAGTATAATACTGTTTATAAAACCTTTTCTAAAGATGATCAGAGAATGCCAAAAGAAAATAAGCGGATAAATATGGTATATACACAAGGAGATTCTCTTTCATTTTCTAGTGGAGGTACAAGAAGGGAAAATAAGAGGAATAGTGAAGTTGGTAAAAGATATGACAATCACATGGAATTTTATTTTCCAAAATTTAGTCGTACCCTGCGAGTAAATTATATAGAAAATCCACCTCTTTTATTGGAATATGAAAATAAAAATATTGATTGGACATTGTATAGTGACACGATGACTATCGCCGGTTATTTATGTAAAGTAGCAGTAGGTGAAGAAGTGATAGCATGGTATGCGCCTTCATTGCCTGTTCCTTTTGGACCTAATCAATTTAGAGGATTACCCGGAATGGTTCTACTGGTAGAAAGTAGAGGCGCTTATGTGTTTTATATCAAAGCCGTTTCTGTTAAAAAAAGAGCGCCCCACATTGTTTTGCCAAAGGCTAAAATTATTCCAATAAAAGACGGTGAGTCAAAGATTGAAGAGATGAAAAAATATTTTGAGGATTAAATGATTATTACTCTTCAAAGTTTTTTGTTGGCAAATAATGAAAATGGTTTGTTTTAATTTGCTGTTTCTCTCGGGTCAAAATCAATTGTCCACTCAATGCCATATTTATCTCGGAACATGGCAAAATAAGAGCCCCATGGACTATCACCAATCGCCATTTCTATAGTGCCACCTGCCGAAAGTCCATTGTAGATATGGTCTGCCTCTTCTCTACTTTCTGCTGTTACTGCAATTTTACTTCGATTCTCATTTTCATTTACCCGCCCCATAAATTCGGGAACATCATTTGCGATTAATACATTGTGTTTCCCGATAGGCAATTTAATATGCATGATTTTGTTCGCTTCATTTTCCGGAATAGTAAAATCAGGATTACCGGGTATATCCTTGAAACGGACTAATGCGGTGAACTCTCCGCCAAATACCGATTTGTAAAATAGAAATGCCTCTTCTGCATTGCCATTAAAATTGATGTAAGGATTAATTGTTGCCATAATTATACTTTTTAAACTTTCCAATCTACAATTTCATTTGCCCATTCTTCGCGGTAAGGTGTGGTGATTCTGATGTAATTGTCGGTGTAGCCTTCCATCATTATCCCCCCACCACGACCTTCAAATAGTACAGGCCTTGCTTTGCCAATATGCTGCTCTGTAAAATATTGCATTTTCATATAAGAAAGGTTGCGTAATATTTTATTTCGTTCATTGCGTACAGCAGGATTTACTATAGGCCTAATCGTGAGTGCTTGTGTATGCTCTCTTTCAGAATAAGTGAATACGTGCAGATAAGAAACTTCCAAGGAGTGAAGGAAATCAAAAGTCTCTTGAAATAATTCATCGGTTTCTCCGGGGAAACCCACAATGACATCTACACCTATTGCACAATGAGGCATCACACTTTTTATATGATTTACTCTATCAACGTACAATTCTCTCTGATATCGGCGACGCATCAAACCGAGAATTTTATTGCTACCACTTTGTAGTGGTATATGAAAATGCGGCATGAATTTTTTACTGGTTGCCACGAAATCTATTATTTCATTGGTTAATAAGTTAGGCTCAATAGATGAAATGCGATAACGCTGAATGTCTTCTACTTTCTCTAATTCCTGAATGAGGGAATAAAAATTTTCCCCATCCGGACTTTCAAACTCTCCTAAGTTGACACCCGTCAATACAATTTCTTTCACACCATTGGCTGCAAGATTTTTTACATTGGTGAGTACATTCTCCATTGTATCACTTCTGCTTTTTCCGCGAGCCATCGGTATGGTGCAGTAGGAGCAATTATAATCGCAACCATCTTGTACTTTCAGAAAAGTTCTCGTTCTGTCGTTTACACTCCAAGAAGAATGAAAATCACTGACATCTTCAATATCGCAACTACAAATTTTTGCAGAATCGCCATGCGCCAATTCTTTAATATGATGTGCTATGTTAAACTTCTCCGATGCACCCAATACAAGTGAAACTCCGGGAATTTCTGCAATCTCTTTTGGTTTCAACTGAGCATAGCAACCCGTAATCACCACCATACTCTCCGGTGCTTTTCGTTGTATGCGGCGTATAATTTGCCTACATTCTTTATTGGCATTGTCGGTAACAGAGCAGGTGTTAATCACATAAACATCGGCTTCTTCATCAAAATCCTTTTTCTCATAACCCTCTGCTTCTAAAATGCGGGAAAGGGAAGAGGTTTCTGCGAAATTTAATTTACATCCTAATGTGTGAAATGCTACTGTTTTTGCGGTTGCCATGTTCATCCAATATTTTAAAGAAAAATAAACTATTCATCACTGTACATAATCAGTTGAATGAAGGCTGCAAAGTTACGTTATATGGCTAAAGATTAGAGTAGAAAATGGTCTTCCTTGCTTGAATGTCTTATTTTTAACCAAAAATTGAGTAGTGAATAAGAAATGGATGCCATTAGCATTAGTTATTGTACTGGGAGTTCTCCTTTTGGTAATAAAACAATGCCAAAAAAAGAATGAACCCGAGCCGAAACCAAAGGTGACCAATAATACAAAAAAAGATCCCTCAAGTAATGTAAACAGAAATAGAGGTTTCGACAGAAGAATTTCCTATCTTGAATATAGTGAGCATGCAAAATGCAGGATGTCTTGTAGGCATATCTCGCAGTCGGAGGTAGAAGATATTATGCAAAATGGTACGATTAATTATAATAAAAGTGAAATACAAAATGCACGTTGTCCTCGTTATGCTTTAGAAGGTATCACTCAAGATAATCAACGAGTAAGAATTGTATTTGCTCAGTGTGATTACAAAACGGAAGTAGTTACTGTGATTGATTTGGGAAGAGAATGGAGTTGCGATTGCCCGGGTGATGAGAACAAGTATAAAAATAAAAATTAAGGAGCAGCAGATGAAATTTCTGAAAAGCATTTACAGTGTCTATGCATTTCTAACGTTTGTAATTGTAATGTTGTTCATTTTTCCTTTTGTACTCATTGCAAGTTTGTTTGGAAAAATTACCGGCGGTAATATGATTATACGCCTTTGTATGCTATGGGCGGATATTTGGTTCTTCTTGATTTTTATTTGGCATAGAAATATTTATCATGCTCCACATGATAAAAAGAAACCGTACATTTTTGTGAGTAATCATATTTCTTATTTAGATGCGGCAATCATTTGTAAAGTGTATCGCCAACATTTTCGCCCACTGGGAAAAATAGAAATGTCTAAGGTGCCGGTGTTTGGATTTATTTATCGCAATGCCATTGTCACAGTGGATAGAAATAATCCCGGCAGCCGTACAAAAAGTATTCAGATTTTGAAATCAGTCATCAGAAAAGGAATTTCTGTTTTAGTATTTCCGGAAGGAACATTTAATATGGGAACAACACCGCTGAAATCATTTTACGATGGTGCTTTCAGAGTAGCAATAGAAACACAAACACCTGTGAAGCCTGTACTATTGCTGGATGCATACTGCAGAATGCCTTATGAATCATTGTTCAGTATGTCGCCGGGTAAGTGTAGAGCTGTTTATCTAGAAGAAATATCGGTAATAGAATATACTTTAAAAGAGGTAACTCATCTAAAAGAAAAAGTATTTCAGATGATGGAACAAAAAATGATTGAATACAATGCTGCTTGGCGAAAAGAGTAACTTTGCTTTCTTTTCTTAAACTTTAAATTAATAAAAACAAAAAAAAATTTGTACGCCGAAATTATCATACCATCTGCACTGCCTAAGAATTACACTTGGTCTATACCGGAGCGGCTGCGTGAAGCTGTGTTGCCTGGGTGCAGGGTTGAAGTGAATTTGGGCAAAACCAAAAAATATGCAGGCATTGTGAAAAGATTGCACAATGAAAAACCTGAAATGTTTGAGGCAAAAGATATTTTGAATTTGTTAGATGTTGAACCGGTTATTTATGATGTGCAATTGAAACTGTGGGAGTGGATTGCAAAATATTATATGTGTTCAGAAGGTGAAGTAATGGCAGCTGCACTACCTGCACATTTTAAATTATCGAGTGAAACCATTTTGGTGTTTAATGACGAGTATGGCGATAATTTTAATTCATTAGATCATGATGAATTTATTTTGGCGGAAGCATTATTGATTAAAAAAGAACTAAATCTTTCTGAAGTACAACAAATTTTAGATACTCATAATGCTTATCCGGTTATCAATCGTTTAATCAATAAGCGGGTTTGTTATGTGTGGGAAGCATTGAAACAAACTTATTCGCCCAAAAAAGATACATTCATTCTTTTGAATCCGGAATATACCAATGAAGAAAAGCTTGCCGATTTACTGAACAATTGGTCGAGAGCTCCAAAACAAATGGAACTATTACTTAGCTATCTGCACCTTATGAAAACAGAAGGAGAAGTTGTAAAATCCGCATTGCTCAAAAAGTCGGGTGCATCTGATGCACAATTGAAAGGCCTGATTGAAAAAAATATATTGATAGCAGAGAAAAGAGTAGTGGACAGAATAAAGTATCTACCCAAAAATGTCGCAATTGATTTTGAATTGACCGAAGCTCAACAAAAAGCATTCGCAGAGATTTCTGAAAAGTTGCAAGCAAAAAATGTATGTTTGCTTCATGGAGTTACATCGAGCGGGAAAACAAATGTTTATATAAAACTCATTGAAGAATATATAAAGAATGGAAAGCAGATTTTATATCTTTTGCCGGAGATAGCACTCACTTCGCAAGTTATTCGCAGGTTAGAAAAACATTTTGGAGGATACATCGGTGTGTATCATTCAAAATTTTCTCAGAATGAACGAATAGAAATTTGGAATAAAGTAAAAAGTGGTGATTTGAGAGTAGTTTTAGGGGCAAGGTCGTCGTTGTTTTTACCATTTCAACAATTAGGATTGATCGTTTGTGATGAGGAACATGATACATCGTACAAGCAACAAGATCCGGCACCTCGTTACAATGGAAGAGATGCAGCTATTTTTCTCGCTTCTCTGTTTGATGCCAAGGTTTTATTAGGAAGCGGAACGCCTTCTATGGAAAGTTATTACAATGCTGTAAATGATAAGTATGCTTTAGTAGAGTTGATGCAGCGATATGGCAATCTTGAATTGCCGCCACTTCAGATTATTGATACCCGAAAAGTGGTTCAAAAAGATAAGTCCAAATTAATATTATCTACCGAACTGATTGAAGCTATAACAAGTGTATTGGAAAGACAAAAGCAAATTATACTTTTTCAAAATAGGCGTGGCTATGCACCATATCAAGTGTGTATGATTTGTGGATGGATACCGCAATGCAAACATTGTGATGTTTCCCTCACTTATCATAAACTGACGAATAAACTGATTTGCCATTATTGTGGCACTACTTATCCGCCGGTACATTCTTGTCCTGCTTGTGGTAGTGATAAATTTTCGCAAAGAAATTTTGGTACTGAAAAAATTGAAGAGCAGCTGCAAGAAGTGTTTCCTAATGCTAAGATTGCACGAATGGATATTGATTCGATAAGAGGGAAAAATGCACACGATGTTTTGATTCAGCAGTTTGAACAAAAAAGAATTGATATTTTGGTTGGCACACAAATGGTGGTGAAGGGATTGGATTTCGACAATGTGGATTTAGTAGGTATTCCCGATGCAGATGGTTTGTTGCACTTTGCCGATTTCCGAGTGAATGAAAGAGCCTTTCAATTATTGGAGCAGGTAAGCGGACGAGCAGGAAGAAAAGAAAATACAGGGAATGTAATCGTACAAACATCGCAACCGATGCATCCAATTTTACAATTGGTGAAACAACATAATTATATTAGTTTTTTCAAACAAGAGTTGGAAGCAAGAAGACAATTTTTTTATCCTCCTTTCAGTCGATTAATTCATCTCACTTTCCGACATAAGTTTAAAGATGTGGTGGAAAGAGCTGCGCATCAATTTACACATAGTTTGCAAAAAAATTATGGCAGTTATATTGTTGGCCCTGCCGAACCTGTAGTTAGCCGTATCCGCAATCAATATTTAATGGAATTATTATTGAAGCTACCACGTAATACACAGTTCATCAAGCAGTGTAAAAAAGATTTAATAGAACAAACGGCTATTTTACATCAACACAAAGATTTTAAATCAGTAGTAATAACACCTGATGTAGATGTAGTGTGAGGGTAAAAAATAGTTCAACTTTTCCTTCTCTCTTTTAAAAAATGTTCAAAATCTTTCAATGAAAAGCTACTCAGATTATGCTCTTTGGATAATCCGCCTTTTTGTGCAGCAAGTACACCAAATTTAATATCATCATATCCCTCAAGAACGTGTGCATCGGGATTGATAGAGATAAGTACATTTTTTGAAATGGCATAATCGATCCATTGCCAGTCGATATCTAATCTTCGCGGATGTGCATTGAGCTCTATCACCACATTATTTGCAGCACAGGCTTCAATTATTTTTTTATGATTGACCGGATAGCCGTTTCTACTTAATAACAAACGACCGGTAAGGTGTCCTAAAATTGTAGTGTAAGGGTTTTCAATAGCAGTAATCAACCTTGTCATTGCCTTTTCTTCCGTCATTTTGAGTTGGCTATGGATGGATGCAATGACTAAGTCGAAGGTTTGCAATACTTCGTCTGAATAATCCAGACTGCCATCCATTAAAATATCACTTTCTATACTTTTAAAAATTTTGAAAGGAACCAATTGCTTATTGAGTTCATCAATGTATTTATGTTGTTCTCTTACCCGATCTTCTTTCAGGCCGTTTGCATACACAGCAGTTTTAGAGTGGTCGGAGATGACCATGTATTCAAATCCCTTACGAATACATTCTTTCGCCATTTCTTCAATTGTGTTGCTACCGTCGCTCCAGTTGCTATGACTGTGAATGATGGAGCGAATGTCAGATACTTGAATTGGTTTTGGTATTTGATGCTGCTTTGCTTTTTCAAGGATGCTCGCATCTTCTCTCAGGCAAGGATGAATGTTTTGAATACCCGCTATTTGAAAAACTGCGGTATCGTCTTTATCTGTATCAGTGAAAGTTATGTTTGAAAAATTTTTTGTAAAAGCATTCAGAAATTCTTCGCTACCTGTAGTGTTGAATAATTCTTGCGCCATAATATTCCCACCGGTAAAAAGTTTTAGTTTCAACCCGTTTTTTAATTGATACATAAGTACATGTTTATCTTCCTGTATTAATTCGGGCGGCTGTGCCGTTTGAAACTTTGGTTTGATGGCAGCATTCGTTTCTAAAATTACAAACTCAAGTTCTTCTATAGTGAGCGATTGCCTTCTATATTTTCCGGTAACATGCACTTTGTCTTCGCCAAAAAGTAATTTCAGATAAGCATCAATTTGCGGAAATATTGCTTCAAGTTGAGCATATAAAAATTTGCCTTGATTTTGTAAATAAAACTCAATAGCATCTAAAACATTTTGTTGTGTTTTTTCACCAAAGCCTTTGTAGCGAGTCAGTCTGTTTTCGTTACATGCATATTGCAATTCACCAATGGATTCTATTTCCATTTCTTTCCAAATAGTATGGATTTTTTTTGGCCCGAGTCCTTTTATATTCATCAATTCAAATACTCCGGAAGGTGTATTGGTGATGTATTCTTCTAATTGTTTCAATTTTCCTATGTCTAACATTTCCAGCACTTTCTCACCCACACTTTGACCAATGCCTTTGATGGAAAATATTTTTTCTCGAGGTGTTTCGCTCAACTGTATAGGCAGCTTTTCTATATTGTAGGCTGCAATGGAATAAGTTTTTGATTTAAAAGAATTTTCACCATGTATATCCATTAGTTTGGAGAGGAGTGAGAAGTTGTCAGCTATAGCAGCATTATCCATAGTGCTAAATTATAGGAGGAAAAGTAATAATAGGAATAGTGTAAAATAAAAAAGTCCTCCGAGATGGAGGACTTTCAGTTATTCTGAGAAGAAATAATCTCTTACTTCTTCTTAGCAGCTTTTTTCTTAGCAGCTTTCTTCTTAGGAGCAGCTTTTTTCTTAGCAGCTTTCTTTTTTGCAGCCATTTTTTTAGAATTTAATGTTAGTAAAAATGGGTTAACGATATAAAAATAGGACTTTTTTTTTAATACCCAAATTTTTTTTCAACAAATTCAAAAAAGAATGTGCATAATACTTTATGCTTCAGCTATAGCTACTGAAACAAAAGTTCTATTCTTTGCTCCTTTGCGAAACTCAACAAGACCATCTGCCAATGCAAATAATGTAAAATCTTTTCCTACACCAACATTTTTACCGGGATGATAAACTGTACCTCTTTGACGCACGATGACATTACCTGTAATAGCAGGTTGGCCACCATAAATTTTTACACCTAAGCGTTTGCTTTGTGAGTCGCGATTATTCTTTACACTGCCTTCACCTTTTTTATGTGCCATGATTAGTTTGTATTAAAATTTTTTAATTGAATTAAAATTTAATTGCATCATTTAATTAAGCGATGCTGGTTACTTTAATTTTTGTATAAAGTGTGCGATGGCCTTTCTTTTTATGAAAGCCTTTTCTTCTTTTTTGTTTGTATGCAATTACTGTTTCACCTTTTACGTGATCCAGAATTTCTGCATTTACTGTTCCGTTGCCAACAGATAGTTTTCCATCTGCATCAACTAATAATACTTCAAGGTTTACTTTATCGCCTGCATTACCACCAAGGTGAGGTACATAAAGGGTTTGGTCTTTTTCTACTTTATATTGCTGACCAGCAACTTTTACTACAGCTACCATACGTTTAAAATTAAGGACGGCAAAGGTAGGATTAAAACTTGTTTTGACAAACAGAAAGCCAAAGTTTTATAACATTTATACAAGCATTTATTGTATAAGCAAGGTTTATATTTGCATTCTTGTTTCAAAAATGGCTTAATAGAGTATGAAAATCAAGTCTTTCTTCGCCAAACCGTTTGCCTCTTACGTGTACAAAGGTATTCGTAAAGGAATGCAAACTGCTGTGTCAGATCAGGAGAATATTTTCAAAAACCTGCTAAAAACGGGAAAAAGTACCGAATTTGGCTCAGAATCGCATCTAAATGAGGTAAATACCTACGAAGAATTTAAAGAAGCTGTCCCAATTCGCGATTATGAAGATTTTAAACCATGGATAGAACGAATCAAACTGGGCAAGCATAATATATTATGGAGGGGCCTCCCTATTTATTTTGCCAAAACATCCGGAACTACCAGCGGGACAAAGTATATTCCTATTACAAAGGATTCGATTCATAATCATATAAATACTGCCAGAAATGCTTTGTTGTGCTACATGGCAGAAACAGGAAATGCTCGTTTTGCGGATGGTAAAATGATTTTTCTGTCAGGCTCACCGGTTTTGGAACGGATCGGTGGTATTCCAACGGGAAGATTGAGCGGCATCGTGAATCATCATGTGCCGAAATATCTACGCACTAACCAATTGCCTTCTTATGAAACAAACTGTATTGAGGATTGGGAAACGAAGTTGAATAAAATTGTGGATGAAACAATTAATAAAGACATGACACTCATCAGCGGTATTCCGCCGTGGATGCAAATGTATTTTGATGAACTGATAAAAAGAAGCGGTAAAAAAGTTGGAGAGTTGTTCCCTAATTTCAGCGTAATGGTACAAGGCGGTGTAAACTTTGAACCATACAAAGCAAAGCTGCTTGAGAGCATTGGAAGAAAAATAGATACAATAGAATTGTTTCCTGCAAGTGAAGGTTTTTTTGCTTTTCAAGATTCGCAAGAGGCTGAAGGATTATTGCTCAATACCAATAGTGGAATTTTCTTTGAGTTTGTGCCGGCTGCAGAAATTTTTAATGAGCATCCAACAAGGCTATCTTTAAAAGACGTGAAGGTTGGCGAAAACTATGCATTAATCATTAGTAGTAATGCAGGCCTTTGGTCATATAATATTGGCGATACGGTAAAATTTGTTTCTACCAATCCTTATCGATTAATAGTTACCGGAAGAACGAAACATTTTATTTCTGCCTTTGGCGAGCATGTAATCGGCGAAGAAGTAGAAGCGAGTATGCTGAAAGCAAGTGAAGGAAAGAATGTGCAAATAACAGAATTTACAGTAGCTCCTTATATAAGTTCTGACAAAGGGAAATCTTATCACGAATGGTTTATTGAATTTGAAAATGAGCCGGAAGATATTGTTGCTTTTGCAAAAGAGTTGGATAATAATCTAAGAATAAAAAATACTTATTATGAAGATTTAATCGGCGGCAATATTTTGCTGCCATTAAAAATTACACAAATTCGCAAAAATGGGTTTATTGATTATATGAAATCAATTGGTAAATTGGGCGGACAAAATAAAGTGCCGAGATTGAGTAATGATCGTAAGATTGCAGATGAATTAAAAAAGTTTGCGAAAAGCAATGAATCCTAATATGCATCAAATGAAATTGAAACGCAATCTATTTTAAATTAATGAACTGACCACTATAATGACAATGCAGCAAAACACTTCAGAAACTCCATTAAAACGAATTGCCATTTTTGGCTCCACCGGTTCTATCGGTACACAGGCATTGGATGTTATTGCGGCCAATCCGGATAAGTTTTCTGTTGAGGTGCTTACGGCTCATCAGAATGATGAGTTATTGATAGAGCAAGCAATGAAGTTTAATCCGAATATTGTTGTGATTGTTGACGAGCAGAAATATGTGAAAGTAAAATCGGCATTGGCTTCTACTGATGTTAAAGTGTTTGCCGGAGAAGCAGCATTGGAAGAAGTTGCTGCAATGGATTGTTACGATTTTATGCTGGCAGCTATTGTAGGTTATGCAGGGTTGAAACCAACATTAAAAGCAATTGAAAATAAAAAAGCAATCGGCTTAGCAAATAAAGAAACTTTAGTAGTAGCAGGTGATATTGTGATGCGTAAAGCCTATGAAAACAGAGTACCAATCATACCTGTGGATTCTGAACATTCTGCTATTTTTCAATGCTTGGTAGGCGAAGGAAGAAATCGTATTGAAAAAGTAATTCTTACTGCCTCTGGCGGCCCTTTTATTGGACGCAAGCCTAACTATTTAGTTAATGTAAAACGAGAACATGCTTTACAACATCCAAACTGGACAATGGGTGCGAAAATCAGTATTGATTCTGCTACATTGATGAACAAAGGTTTGGAGATGATTGAGGCAAAATGGCTTTTTAATTTGAAACCCGAACAAGTACATGTAGTGATTCATCCACAAAGCATTATTCACAGTATGGTGCAGTTTGAAGACGGAAGTATCAAAGCTCAAATGGGTTTGCCGGATATGAAATTGCCGATTCAATACGCCATGACATTTCCTCAGAGAATCAAAAATGACTTTCCAAGATTTGATTTTAAAAAATTTAACACACTTACATTTGAAGAACCGGATTATAAAACTTTTCGTAATCTTTCATTGTCGATTGATGCGCTGCATAAAGGCGGAAACCTGCCTTCCATCATGAATGCGGCAAATGAAATAGCGGTTTATGCTTTTCTTAGAAATAAAATCAACTTCTTAGATATGACAGACGTCATAGAAAAGACAATGGGTGCGATAACATTTATACCCAATCCAACACTTCAGGAATATTTTGACAGTGACGGAGAGGCTCGTAATTTTGCGGCAGATTTAATTAAACTATAATTATTCCCGCTTGCAGGCGGGAAATTTTTTACCAATATGAATCAACTATTAGCAATTGATTGGAGTACAGTAGGCGTAAAAGCAGCTCAGTTTATTTTGTCCTTTTCAATACTTATCGTTTTGCACGAGTTCGGACATTTTATCACAGCGAAGTGGTTTAAATGTCGCGTAGAAAAATTTTATTTGTTTTTCAATCCGTGGTTTTCTCTTTGGAAGAAAAAGAAAGGCGATACTGAATATGGTCTTGGCTGGATTCCTTTAGGCGGATATGTAAAAATCTCCGGCATGATAGATGAAAGCATGGATAAGGAACAGATGAAACAGCCTCCACAGCCTTATGAATTCAGAAGTAAACCGGCATGGCAGCGATTGATTATTATGCTTGCCGGCATCATCATTAATATTCTTTTAGCCATTGTGATTTTTATTTTCATCCTTTGGATTTGGGGAAAAGAATTTATGCCTCCTGAAAATGCAAAGTATGGCATTGCCACTGATAGCTTAGCACAAACTGTTGGCTTCAAAGATGGCGATATGGTATTGAAAGTAGGTAATAAGGATGTGAAGAATTTGACGAAGTTGAGAATTGATATTGTGTATAATGAAGGACCGGATGTCATTACAGTGAAGCGTGGAGATAGTATCGTAGCATTAAAATATGATGATCAACTAAGAAGAAAATTAAATAGTCGGGATGCAGGTGATTTTGTTTTTATACGAGCACCATTCATAGTAAAAAAAGTATCAAAAGAATCAGGTGCAGAGAAAGCCGGTTTAAAAACAGGTGATAGGATAGTAGGTGTAAATAGCTTGCCTGCCTTATATTATAATGACTATGCAAAGCTGGTAAAAGGAAAGAAAGATGAAAATATAAACTTATCTGTTTTGCGTGGAGCAGATACGTTAACAATTGCTACCACCTTAGATAGTAAAGGTTTGCTGGGTGTAGAAAGAGATGGATTGGAAGAAATGGGTTTTAAATTTCAAACAAAAAAATATTCTTTCTTTGAAGCAGTAGGCGGTGGCTTCAGCGAGTGCTGGACAACACTCGGTACTTATATGAAAGGCTTGCAACAGTTGTTTAATGGGAAAGCTAAAGCAAGTGAATCAGTAGGAAGTGTATTCAGCATTGGCGGTATTTATCCCGGTGTTTGGAATTGGCAAATTTTCTGGACACTTACTGCTGTGTTCAGTATCATATTAGCCTTCATGAATGTTTTACCAATTCCGGGATTGGACGGTGGCCATGCATTATTTACATTAGTAGAAATGATTACCGGTCGAAAACCAAGTGATAAGTTTTTGGAATATGCGCAAATGGTCGGAATGATTTTATTGCTGGGCTTAATGGCTTATGCACTCGGCTTAGATATTTTTAGAATGTTTAAGTAATTAGATTTCAATTCCGATTTTTTTCATCAATAGTGAAGCGTTCATACTTTGGCACACACCGGGTTTAAGTTTGTAATCAAAGTACAACTCTTCGCCCGTTACTTGCACATCAAAGTGATAGTTGTGAATACCATTTGGATATTCTTGACTAAGATTTGTAAGTTCAATATCGTGTGTAGCAACAATACCCGCGGCATCATTCAATACCAATTGCTTTATAAGCGCTTTTGATCCGGTATGTCTGTCGGCAGAGTTTGTGCCTCTGAGTATTTCATCTAATAAAAGGAATAATGGTTTTCTTTCTTTTACGGCTTCTATAATACTTTTTAGTTTTTTCAATTCGGCATAAAAAGTAGAAGTGCTTTCTTCCAGATTGTCGCTGATGCGCATACTACTCATGATCTGCATCGGCGTCAATTGCATATAAGAGGCACACACAGGAGCACCTGCAAGTGCAAGTGTAATATTACATCCCACGCTTCTGAGAAAAGTACTTTTGCCGGCCATATTACTTCCTGTGACGATGTTGATGATTCCGTTTCCATTGGTTGAAAAACTGTTTAATACAGATTTTTGTTCCGGAATTAATGGATGACCGATATTGTTTGCTGCAAACACACCTTCTTCGTTTGTAAATACCGGGTAGATCCAATTGGGGTGGTTAAAAGAAAATGTAGCGAAAGATGAAAGTGTTTCTAATGTTGCAAGTGATGAAAACCATTTATCAGTTTCAGCACTTTGATTTTTTTTCCATTTTTCTAATGCAAATACTTGTTGCAAATCCCAAAATAGAAAGGTGTTTAGTGGGAGAAAGAGTAATGGATTGAGTCGGATATCGAGCATATCCAAAATGCGTTCTAATTTTTTAATGCTTTGTGCTGCATCTTTTTCTTTTGTTTTAAAATGCAGTACGGACTGTTGTAATAATGGAGACTTGAATCGACTGTTTTGTATGTGTGCGATGCTATTACTTAAAACGTTCAACTGTGGTGAAATTTTACTTACCTGCAGCCATTGGTTCATTATTTTTTTTGTAATAAGAAGAGAAAGAAGCAGCATCACCGTTATTAAAGGGTAAAACACAGCAGCAGAAAGGATATCAAATAAATGCAAGAATAAAAGCCCGAAACTGATTGTAGGCAGCAGAAACCTTAGCAATTCCCATTTTGGTTGAGCAATAAATTGTTGTTTTTGGTTCATCCATTCTTTAATATTATGCTGCATCTTTAATGTTACTTTATCGGGTAGGAGATGAGCTTGTAATTGTTGCCGCCATTCTGTATGTTTTTCTAATTCTTTTATGGCCTCTTGTTTTGCCTGAATTATAGGCACATTCATTTCGGGAAATAAAAATTGCTCTGAAAGCAGTTCATTACCCTGTTCTGTTTCTGTTCTATTGATGAATTGATATAATGATGCCTTGCCAAAAAAATCAAGGTCATTGGCGCAGGGATGGTCTTTAGGTAGAAATGGTGCGCCATCCGAAAGGTGTAAGTATTGATGGTTCAGAATCTGAATTTCTGTTTCATTGATTGCTATAAGTCGTTGATGGTTTTGAATTTCATTTGATTTGGCTGCATCTTTTCGAACAAAAAATAAAAAAACTGTAAGACCAATTAATATTACAGGGATAACAATAGCTGCTCCCCATTGCCAGAGAAACCATGCTACTGCAATCGTCAATGCCATAGAAAAAAAACGTGACCAAGCAATCTTCCTTTTCGTTTGTTTCAACTCTTTTAACGCATCATTCAGTGCTGCAATACTCTTTTTATAAAATTCTAACGTTTCATTCATACAGTAAAAGTATTACTTTGAAAGAGAATGATTAAATTTGCAGTATTGTTTGTCAGATGCAATTTATAATTTGGGGGGTGCCCGGTTTTGACAGCATAGATCTTTGAGAGTGTAAGCATGTGCTGCGTTGCGTAATTAGCAGCATAATCTGAATACGAAAACCATAAATGGCAATACTCAATTTGCCATGGCTGCCTAATCAGTGATTAAGTAGTCATTCGGGCCGCCGGGCAGGTAGTTCTGTTACCACGCCCCGCCGCCGACTTAAAAAGAAAACAGGATGCTTCGGCAATAGGCTGTGCCTGCCGATTAAGATAATACAGCTAAGGAATCTATCGGTTGCACGTTCCCAGTAGGTTCCCGAAAATCTAAAACGGGATAAACATGTAGAAAGCTTTTGAGGAATATGTTTGGACAGGAGTTCGATTCTCCTCACCTCCACTTTTTTTACTACTATAATAAATAGCAGACTAAGCTTCGCTTTGATGCAAAGAGATTTACACAACTTTACTGAAGCACTGTAAATAAGTTATTGCGATAAAAATTTATTTATTAAATCTTGAATTTTGATTGGCCATTGGGCAGCCATATTTTTGAGAAGCACAAGAAGTAATTGTTGCGACTAAAGAAATCAGTAAGGCGAAAAGTAAGAATTTGTTTTTCATAATAGGTAGATTTTTGTGGTTTGTAAAATCTTAAACGAAATTATTGGATTGTTATTTTAATGCCTCAAAGATAAAATGTATTCGTCAAATTTGTCAATAGTAAATTTATTTTCAAATAGTAGTACTTTACCTATTATTTTGCAGGATAATACAATACAATTAAATTTGCTCTTCAAATTATTTCATTAAGAATCAATCACTAAGAGAAATTTTTATCTCATGCTACAACTCAAAAAGCCGCTTGCATTTATCGATTTGGAAACTACAGGAATAAATCTTGGAACTGACCGAATTGTGGAAATTGCTATCGTAAAAGTCCTTACGGATGGTACACGCACAGTAAAAAGAAAACTCATTAACCCTGAAATGCCAATTCCAAAGGCTTCAAGTGATGTGCACGGTATCACGAATGAGATGGTTAAAGATGCACCTACTTTCAAACAAGTGGCTAATGAGATTAAGCAAATGTTAGATGGCTGCGATTTGTCCGGCTACAACTCAAATCGTTTTGACATTCCATTGTTGATGGAAGAGTATCATCGTGTAAGTGTGGAATTCGATATGAAAAATAGAAAGCTGCTAGACGTCCAAAATATATTTTATAAAATGGAGCCAAGAACATTAGGCGCCGCTTACAGGTTCTATTGCAATAAAGAATTGGAAGGAGCGCATGGCGCTGAGGCAGATGCTACTGCTACCTACGAAGTTTTACAGGCTCAAGTGGAGAAATATCCTGATTTAGGAAACTCAATTGAGTCAATTCTAAAATTCGTTGGTGACGATCAGATTGTAGATTTTGCTCGTCGGTTGGTAATGGAGAATGGAGTAGAAGTTTTTAATTTTGGAAAGCATAAAGGAAAGCCTGTTGCGGAAGTATTAAAAGCTGAGCCTCAATATTACGACTGGATGATGAAAGGAGATTTTCCACAACATACCAAACAGAAGCTTACAGAAATTTTGACAAGAGCTACATTTCTTAAAAAATAAGATTTGCGGTTTTATGCAATTCAGTTAGTTGCCAATTGTAAAGTTTCGCTTCTCTACCAAGTATAATATCGTAAATTCGTTCTTTGCGAATGGAAAAATTAGTCGTAATACCTACTTACAATGAAAAAGAAAACATCAGTAAGATACTGCATGCAGTATTTGCATTGAATGAAGGCTTTCATGTTTTAGTCATTGACGATGGGTCTCCTGATGGAACTGCGCAAATAGTAAAGGATTTACAAACTAAATTTCCGGAACAATTATTTCTTGAAGAAAGAAAAGGGAAAGCCGGATTAGGTACTGCTTATATTCACGGGTTTAAGTGGGCATTATCCAAAGGGTATCATTTTATTTTTGAAATGGATGCAGATTTTTCACACAACCCTGAAGACCTGCCTCGATTGTATGATGCTTGTAAAAATAAAGGCGCTGATTTAGCAGTGGGTTCCAGATATGTACAAGGTGGAGGTGTAGTAAACTGGCCATCCAATAGGATTGCACTTTCAAAAGGCGCATCTTTTTACACAAGAATGATAACATGGATGCCTGTTAAAGATCCAACAGCAGGCTTTATGTGTTATCGAAAAGAAGTTTTACAATCAATCAATCTGGATAAGATACATTTTGTAGGTTATGCTTTTCAGATTGAAATGAAATTTACAGCTTGGAAACTTGGTTTTAAAATTTTGGAAGTGCCGATAATTTTTCAAGATAGAACACTTGGCGAATCTAAAATGAATAAAAGTATTGTAAAGGAAGGGATCTTGGGTGTGCTTCAATTACGCTGGCTATCATTTTTCAGAAGTTACAAAAAAAGAGTAACGAATACAGAGCGAATCACTGTATCATAAATAAGGCGGAGCTTCGTCGCTACATACATGAGAAAAGCTTTTATACAATTACATATTTCTGTTTTCCTTGCTGGCTTTACTGGTATTTTAGGAAGACTTATAAAATTGGATGCTGCATGGTTAGTGTGGTATAGGTTGCTGCTAACATCAGTAACCATGATTATTTTATATTCACTTACGAAAAAATTACTGCGTGTTCCATTTAAAGATATTGTCAAGCTATTTGGAATAGGATTATTAGCTGCGATACATTGGGTGTGTTTTTATGCTGCTATTAAAGTGGCCAATGTTTCGGTTGCCTTGGTTTGTTTTTCGGCGGTAGGATTTTTTACAGCCATCTTTTCGCCCTTTATTTTAAAAATGAAATTTGATAAAACAGAACTTTTCTTGGGACTTATTGTGATAGGGGCAATCTTGCTCATTTTTAATTTTGATCCACAATATAAAACGGGAATTATCTTAGGTATCATATCCGCATTAGTTATTTCAATCAACATTATTTTATTACGAGAGTTTATTAAAAAATACAATCCCGAAACAGTGTTGACCTATCAAATATCAGGTGGCTTTTTGATGCTGTCTGCATTTATGCCCTTACTTGTTTATTATTTCCCTCCGGAAGTTTATTTGCCCGATACAAGTGATTTTCTATGGCTTTTAGTATTGGCATGGTTGTGTTCTGTTTGGGCATTTCAATTAACAGGTCATGCATTGAGAAAACTCTCAGCTTTTACCGTAAACCTGACTTTCAATATGGAGCCTGTTTATGGAATCATACTTGCATTCATTGTTTATCACGAGAATAAATTACTGAGCAAATGGTTCTATATCGGTTTTGCGATGATTGCATTTGCTTTAATCTTGCACATGCTTCTACTGTTCCGACAGTCAAAAAGAGTGATTGAGTATCGTAAATGATAATATATGACACTCATGCCTTTTTTACAAACGGTAAGCACAAACGCATTTTTATAAATAACACATATTTATTTTACATTATCTTTCAACTCTAAAACTACAGATATGAAAAGTTTGGCTGTATGCTGTGTCTTTTTATTAACCCTCAGTTATAGTTATGGTCAGAAAAAACCATTAGATCATAGTGTGTATGATGGATGGCAACATATCGGAGAGCGAATGATTAGCAATGATGGCCGGTGGGTGGTTTATACCATTGATCCACAACAAGGCGACAATCAATTGGTGATACAATCTACAGATGGAAGTTATAAAAAGACAGTGGACAGAGGGTATAATGCTGTTATTACAGAAGATAATCGTTATGTAGTTTTTAAAATAAAACCATTTTTTAAAGACACTCGCGACGCTAAAATTAAAAAGAAGAAATCGGCGGATATGCCAAAAGATTCCATCGGTATTATAGCTCTTGGTAAAGAAGAAATATGGAAAAAGGAAAAAGTAAAAAATTTTAAAGCGCCTGAAAAATCTTATGGTTGGGTAGCTTATCAGGTAGAGGATGCACCAATGGCAGCTGTAAAGAAAATGGATAGTCCAAAGTCTGATAATGGTGTAAAAAAGATTGCCGATAGCTTAACGCATGTGATAGATTCCTTGGAAAAAATAATTCAGTCAATACCTGCAAAAAAGAAAAAGGATGATGCTGAAAATGGAGATTCATTAGATGCAGATGGTGATGAAACATCGGGTGGCGCTGCAGATACAGGAAGCGATTTGGTATTGCGCAATCTTTCAAGCGGTGAGGAAAAAATATTTAAAAATGTATTGGAATATTATTTCAGTAAAACAGGCAATAAGCTTCTTATTGAAATTGCCAGAAACCCGAAAGACTCTATCAGTGTTGCTCAAGTGATATTGTTTGATTGCCCATCTGCTAAAACAACCATACTCAGTAAAGTTGGGAATGATTTTAAAAATTTTACAATGACAGAAGATGGCGATCAAATTGCTTATGTGGCAGAAAGAGATGCGCAACCAAAGGATTTGCAAAAATTTTATAAGCTATGGTATTTTAAAAATGGAATGGACTCTGCTGTTTTACTGGCAGATAAATTTTCAGTAGGTATGAAGTTGGGTATGACGATTAGTGAATTTGCCAACTTGAGCTTCAGTAAAAACGGTAAAAAATTGTTTTTTGGAACAGCACCGATACAGCCACCAAAGGATACAACGTTGGTAGATTTCGAACATGCCAAGCTCGATATTTGGCATTACAAAGACGATTACTTACAAACGGTACAAACCAATCCTATGCGATTGAAAGCAGCATTGCAAGAAAATTTTTTAGCAGTTTATAATTTCGACAATAAAACAATCAAACAATTGGGTAGTAAAGAAATACCTCAGGTGATGCAAACCAATGAAGGCAATGGTTCTGTATTTTATGGCGTTACAGATTATGGTAAAAGAATACAAAGTCAATGGCAAGGCTATACATTGAAAGATATTTACGCAATAGATGTAAACACCGGAGAAAAGAAATTGATCAAAGAAAATTTGTACGGCAATCTTTATCCATCTACTACAGGGAATAGCCTGGCATGGTATGATGCCAATGCAAAAAATTATTTCTTGTGGAATGGAAGTTCAATAAAAAATATTTCTACAAAAATCAAGACACCTTTGTATCAAGAAGACTGGGATACACCTGAAGTTCCTGCGTCTTATGGGGCGATGGGCTGGCAAGCAAATGATTCTTTCTTTTATGTGTATGATAAATATGATGCATGGGCGATTGATATATACAAAGATTTTGATGCCCAACCGATTACATTAGGAAGGATGAAAAAAAATGTATATCGCTATCTGAAATTAGATAGAGAGGAAAAAGGTATCAATTGGTCAACTAAAAATTTCTTTTCTGTAAAAAATGAAATAGATAAGAAAGAAACGATTGCATCTTCAGATATAAGCAGCTCAAAACCTGGTTCAATTAGTCTTGGTACATTACAAGCTAATTCAATAGCAAATGTATTGAAGAGCAAAAATGCTGATGTAATCATTGCCAGTAAAAAAACATTTATCAACTCACCGGATATTTATTCAAATTATATCTCATCCAGTGTAGGAGATATAAGCACTGCCTCAAAAGCTGAAGCATTGATACCGAATTTCAAACTTTCGTCAATCAATCCACAACAAAAAGAATATAACTGGGGAACAGTAGAACAGTTTAAATGGAAAGCATATAATGGAAAAGATGCAACTGGGCTAATCTATAAACCCGAAGATTTTGATCCAAAGAAAAAATATCCAATGATTTGTTATTTCTATGAAAAACTAAGTGATCGTTTATATGATTATATGGAGCCTGCACCTATTCGTAGTGCCATCAATGTGCCGTTTTTTGTGAGTCGTGGGTATATAATTTTCATGCCCGACATCTCATATCAAACAGGACATCCGGCAAAAGGTGCTTACGACTATATAGTTAGCGGTGCAAGGGCAGTAGTGAAAAATGGATTTGTGGATAGTACAAAAATTGCTATTCAAGGACATAGTTGGGGTGGATATCAATCTGCTCAGTTAGCTACAATGACAAAATTATTTAAAGCAGTATGGGCAGGTGCTCCTGTTGCCAATATGACGAGTGCCTACGGTGGCATCAGATGGGAGAGCGGCGTGAACAGACAATTTCAATATGAGAAAACACAAAGCCGAATAGGCGCTACACTTTGGAGAGGGCTTCCATTGTATATGGAAAATTCGCCTTTATTTCATTTGGATAAAGTAACAGCACCTATGGTTATTTTGCACAATGATGCAGATGGTGCTGTACCTTGGTATCAAGGCATTGAATTATTCACTGCCATGAGAAGACTCGGAAAAAAAGTGTGGATGTTTAACTACAATGGTCAAGGACACGGCCTTACACAGCGGCAGGATATGCTGGATTATCAAATCAGAATGCAACAGTTCTTTGACTGGATTCTGAAAGGCGATAAACCTGCAAAATGGATTACCGAAGGAGTTCCAGCAGTGCAAAAAGGAAAAGACTGGGGATTGGAAATCGTAGATTAACCATATCGCTGTAAAAATTTCATTCCATGGATTTAGAATAGCATTTTGATTTTACAATCATTCGCCATTGCCTGAAAGGCAAATATACATTGAGCCTGATGCAAGCGTAGCGTCGCATCAGGCGTTGAAAATGAATGATGCAAGCGTAGCGTCGCATCGGGCGATTTGTGAATGACGCAAGCGAAGCGTTACATCAAAAACTAATAATACATTAAAATAGAAAAATAAATCAGAATACTAATCCATCTTAGTATTCTGAGCCATATTTACAAGTTTCCCTTTCTTCTTCCAAGCTTTGTATTCACGTTTGTAGTTCTTGTGGTTGCGAGTAGTGAGTTTAGGATCATCCAGCTGTGTAAGGTCCGGACTACCGCCATTTACCCATGCTGTGTACCAATAGCAAGATAAGTCATAAATGGAGAGGCGTAGCTGATCTTCAATCATTGTTCCTAATTCTTTATTGAATGCAGTTGCATAGGCATCTGAGTAAACAGGGTCGCTGTAAAATTTTACTCGGTTGCCATTGGCATCACGCTTATACATACTGGTGGTATCAAATTTCTGACGTACACGCATTTCAGCATCCAGCAAAGGTTTTACAAGGTTGTGCGATTGCTCTATCATTTTCCAAGTGTAATTTGTTACATCAGAAATATATTGCGGTGGATTTGTTTTGAAATTATATTGATCGCCAAACATTGGAGGAATAGCGCTTTCCCAAAGTGAATGCACGCCATTCTGTCCGGAGAGCTGTCCGTTATAATTACTTGACGTGTGCAATGGTTGATGCGCATCTGCTACATAATGCGAAATTTCAGAAGAAAGAAATAGAATGGAAGATTTGTTTTTACGTTTGAATGCCTGAGTTAGTTTATCCATCAAGTTTTCAATATGCCAAGGAAGAAAACCATATTTACTTAAAAAAGTGCTGTCATATTTTTTGAGCACTTCCGGATATGTTTTTGGGAAATCAGCAATATTATTAATTTTAAAATCTTCCACATCTAAAAAATGTCGTGGCCCTTCATTTTTATCAGTAACTAATGATTGTCTTACGTCCGGCTCCACAGCTCTTTCTGTTATGTAATCAATATGATTATAGTAAAATAAACGCATACTATCCGGCAATGCAAATACGGCTGCACGTGCAATATGCTTATGCCCCCAGCTTCCCCAAGCCCAAGCAATTGTAGTTACGATTGAAAGACCAAGAGCCAACAATGAAGTATATAAAAGTTTCTTTTTCATGCTTAAAAATTTTAGGATGCACAAGGTACACATTTTAATACTGGATAATTTGTTTTTTGATAAACGTTTGCGTTTATGTTTTAAACGATGTTATTTTAAAAACATTTAATTTTAATTGAAATAGCCGGCTATGAGGTTCACCTTTTTATTACTAATATTATTCGTGTTTTTTGCTTCTTGCAGCAATACTATTTATGTAGTTCGCCATGCTGAAAAAGCTACAGGTATTGATCCTGCAACAATGAAACCGGTAAAAGATCCGCCCTTGTCAATAGAAGGGCAGGAGAGAGCCATAAAACTGAAAGAGATTTTGGGAAGTAAAGGAATCCGAGTGTTTTATTCCACCAATACGTTGAGAACAATTTCTACTGCAATGCCTTTGAAAGAATTATATCTCAACACGCCCATCAATATTTATAGCTCAAAGCCTGATTCGTTGAATGTATTCATCAATCGTATTAAACAGTATAAAAGAGAAAATGTTTTAATCGTTGGTCACTCAAATACAGTTGATGATATTGTAAATGCATTGTGTGGCAAAACAGTTATTCCCGGTGATTTGGACGAACGGATTTATGATAATCTTTTTATCCTGAAAAGAAAAGGTAAAGCGTATCAATTCAAAGTGCAAAAATTCGGTGCTCCGCCGAAGATGAATTAATATTCTCTTTTACTATCAAAATTTTCTAATTCTTTGGCAACAGC
>JAFDXF010000064.1 GCA_018268055.1 Bacteroidota bacterium | reverse complement strand
ATTAAGAAGTTAAGAATATTAAGGCTTTTTCTTAATGTAACTTAATGCTTTAATAGTTATTTTTTTTGAACTATTAAGAAGTTAAGAATATTAAGGCTTTTTCTTAATGTAACTTAATGCTTTAATAGTTATTTTTTTTGAACCATTAAGAAGTTAAGAATATTAAGGCTTACTCTTAATGTATCTTAATTCCTTAATGGTTATTTTTTTTTTGAACCATTTAGAAGTTAAGGGTATTAAGGCTTTCTCTTAATGTATCTTAAAGCCTTAATGGTTATTTTTTTTTGAACCATTTAGAAGTTAAGGGTATTAAGGCTTTTTCTTAATGTAACTTAATGCCTTAATGGTTAAACGTATTTAATGTGCAAAATCATTCTCAAAATCACCCGCAATGCGTTCTTTAGGTGGATTGAAATATCCGTATTTTAAGTGAGGAAATTCTTCTTTTATCAAACTCAATAATTGCTTCATTCCTAAACGCTCGCCCGAATCTACTACACCAATTTTCCCTAGATACCAATCAGGGTCAATATTAAAATTGCGCCACTGTATCATATTCAACCCTGTTTCTTTGATGAGTTTTCGTAATGCTTCATATTCGGCTACGGCATCTGTCATACCCGGAAATACAAAATAATTGAGTGATGTCCAACCACCATAACGATTGACAACTTTTAGGCTTTCTACGATATCCTCAAAGGCATAATTATTAGGACGATAATAAGGTGTATAAATTTCTCTACGTGCGGAATTGGTACTTACTCTGATAGAATCCAAACCGACTTTGCACAATTCTTCTACAGCATCAGGTTTTGAGCCATTCGTATTCATATTGATGCTACCTTGTTGTGTGTGTTTTCTTATTTCTATTATGGAATCTCTAATCGTTTCCCACATCAATAATGGTTCACCTTCACAGCCTTGACCAAAACTAATAATAGGATAAGGAGCAGTTTCTAAATGCGGCACAGTAAACTCAACAATTTCTTCCACCGTAGGTTTAAAACTTAATCTATCTTGATTGGAAACGATTGTTTCATCTTCCGGTTGAAAAGAAATACATCCAATGCAGTTTGCATTGCAAGCGGGTGATGCCGGTACAGGACATTCCCATCTGCCCATTGAAAAATTTCGTGCTGCCGGACAATGATAAGTTAAGGCACAAGTATTCATCAAATGTTTCACCAATCGATTGTGAGGATAATGCTCTATCAAGTGTGCAGCTCCTTCTTGAATGCTTTTTTGATCAAAGCCTGCACATTCTTGACGTATGTCTGATTCTATCCTTGTAGCGGGCACATAAAATTTATTATTCAACCAACCTGCTGCAGTGTAGCAAAAGAGTGGGAGCGTAGGAGCGTCAGGAGCAGTTTCATACGCAGCAATATAAAAACCCGTGTGTGCAGGAGGGATAAAAGCGGCAACAGCCCAACCTTTTTCACAAAGTCGCATTTCGCCTGTTGCTACATCAATGCCAATGCCTCTTCTTCCGGGCAATTCATAGAGTGAACCACCGTCAGGAAGTTCTATCCATTCATCTTCGGAAATAGGAACAGCATCCCAACCGCTGCGGCCGGTAGCATATAAGGATGTGTCTTCAAAAATGTTTCCATTTCCGTCGGAGTATAATATGTATGGTGATTGGTTGAGACTCATTTGCTGATATATTTATTGCAAAATTCGTTAAATTCCTGCTCATTCACATTTGTTTTTGTTTCGTCTATGAATTGCTGAATTATCTTGTCCGATTTAAAATCAATAGTAAGCAAACCATCTTTTAATAGTGCAGTATTCAATTCTTGCCAATGAATTTTTCTTATTGGAAAAGAAGGATATTGAATCCCGTCAATATTTAATGTTAAGATTTTCGGTAAGGTTGAAATAGTAAATAAAAACATTAGCACCAAAGCCAGCGAAGCAAACAGATATTGTTGATTTATAAAAAGAGCGAGAATGGCTAATGCAAAAAAGTAACGTATATCAATTATTTGTTTTGTTTTTTTTACTGCAAATTTAAGCGTCAATAGTAATGCAATGGATGCAAGAAATATAATTCCTCCAGTATAGTCATTGGTGCTATTTACAAAAAAATAAAAATAGCTAGCTACAGCAAAAAAGACAATGATTAAAAACCACCCGAAGCGTTGATATAATTTGATCTTGTCATTGATAAGTGTAATTTGAAATTGCTCGGGCATAATACAATTTATTTCTTTTCGCTATTAGCGGCAACAAGCAGGTTACACATTTTGTATAAAGCTCTTGCGCCTACATTAGCATCCCAATCCGTATCTCCGCCAATACCTACTTCATTCAAGTCAAATCCTATTATTTGTCTTCCTGATTCATATACTTTAGTAAAGAGATAGAACACTTGCTCCAATTCAAAGCCACCGGGAACAGGAGTGCCGGTGAAAGGACATAGTTTGCGATCAAGTCCGTCAATATCGAAACTAATGTAAACTTTTTGGGGTAGATGGCTTACTATTTCTTCTGCAATATTTTTCCAGCTCTCACCTTCATAAGTTCGGCGGCGAATAACTCTATCTTGATAAGTAACAACACGTCCATTACTTTTTTGAATAAAATCAAATTCATCACTGCCAAAGTCTCTTGAGCCGGCCTGTACTAACTTTACAATTGAGTTGTTTTCAGTCAGCGCATTATACATAATACTTGCATGTGAATAAGTGAATCCTTCATACGCTTTACGCAAATCTAAATGTGCATCAATCTGTAGTATGCCAAATTCTCCGTGCTTTTCACCAATGGCTTTAAAAAAACCAAGTGGTGTACTGTGATCGCCACCTAATACGGCAACTAATTTGTTTTTATCTAAAAGGGCTTTCGTCTGTTCATATACCCAGTGGTTGAGAAAATGGCCGCCTTCATTTACTTCTTTCAAAGTTTTACACATAAATGAATTAGCAAGCACTTCTTCGCCCTTAGAAATATAGTCAATAAAAAGCTCTGCTTCTTTACGCAGGTAATCGCTTTTCATTAAAATCTTTTTATCTGTAGCACGCATAAAGTAGCCCTGCTGCCATGTATCAGGAAATTCAGGATCATACAAATCAACTTGTAAGCTCGCTTTGAACATTGCCTCCGCTGCACGGGCAGTACCAGCGCCATAACTCACAGTAACTTCCCATGGAACAGGAACAATTATTAATCTTGCATCGTCTTCTGTAGTGGGAAGGCCAAAAATGTTGTTGTTAGGATTCCCTACACTATTCGGGTCGTAATTGGTAATATCTATCATAATACTTTTATTGAAAAGCGCTGCAAGTTAGCAGCCTTTCAGATAGCAGCAAAATATAGTAAAGAAATTTGACGTTAAATTAAGCAAGTCGTCTTTGACTTAGGTTCTTCAGGTGCAAAACATGCGAAACAATTGCTGTTTGCATCTTGGGATATTCAATATATGGAATACCAAAATCCTGACAGGCTTTTTTAACTATTTTACTGATGGCAGGGTAGTGGATATGCGATATACGAGGAAAGAGATGATGCTCAATCTGAAAGTTAAGCCCGCCTAACCACCAGGTGATAAATTTATTTTTGGTAGAAAAATTGGCGGTAGTTTTTAATTGATGTACTGCCCATTCGTCTTCCATTTGATTTGTTGCAGCATTGGGAGTCGGGAATTCAGTATGTTCTACTGTATGTGCCAATTGAAACACAATACTCAAAACAAAGCCCGCAAATAGTGCAAATGGTATAAAACCGATAATCCAAGCCTTAAAACCTAAAACCCAAATCGGCAGGCCTATAAATAAGAAAGCATGCAATAATTTAAAACCCCAGAAAGAGATATGGTCTTTCAGTTTCATTTTCTGAAGTGGTGTATTATGCACCATTCCGGTAAAATATTTTTTATAATCAGTAACGAATACCCACCAAATATACAGTAGTGAATAGGCTGCCCAAAAATACCAATGTTGATAGCGGTGAATTTTGTAAAACTTTTGCTCATCACAAAGTCGAAGGAATGGTCTTGCTTCAATATCATCATCTACGCCATGCACATTTGTATATGTATGATGAATAATATTATGCTTTGTTTTCCACATAAAATCGTTTGCTCCCAGAAAGTTTAATGTAATTCCGGCCAATCTGTTCACCCATTTGTGGCTACTGAAACTACCGTGCATACCATCGTGCATAATATTAAAACCTATTGCGGCAGTAAGTCCGCCCAAAACAAGACATTCTAAGATAGCAAGCCAAACAGCAGGCGTGAAAAACAAAAGATGAACATAAATGCCAATATAAGTAACTACCAATACAATAGCTTTAAGGTATAACTTATAGTTACCGGTTGATACTTTTCCTGCTTGTGAAAAGTATTCATTGATTCTTCTTTTCAATTCTGCATGAAAGGAAAGAGAGCGATTTGTAAATTTAGGAGTTACCATTGGCGGCTGAATTCGGACAAAGGTAGGTGCTCAAGACTAAAAACAGACGACAAACTTTATGATTATTATCAATCGGTTGCTCAGGTTTCAATTTGAATTAAAGCATCTAAGTTACTAATTCCGATATTTTTCTCAGAAATATAACCTTCTGCATATTTCACGCCTATTTTTTTACCCATCATTCTTGCACGAGCAATTATAGAATCTAAAAAATCCGGGGTAGAAATATAGGTTTGAGGTTCGCTTTGGTCTTGAGTATTGGAATGAAATTGAGTACTGTAAGCCTGAACTGCCTGCATACGTTGCTCAAAAGAATCGCTAATGTCAATAACTAAATCAGGCTCATGATACCAGTCTTGAATATAGTGCAATACATAAGTAGGTCGCCATTTTTCTTGATTGTTCCCCGCCTCGTCTTTTGTTTCAATTTTTACTAACCCTGCTAAAAAACAACATTCAGCAATCATTTTTCCTGCCCTGCCATGATCCGGATGGCGATCGTGCAGTGAGTTTGCTAATACAATATTGGGCTGATACTTACGAATGGCACTAATGAGTTTTAATTTGTTCGTTTCATCATTTTCAAAAAAACCATCTCGCATTTTTAGGTTTTCTCGCGCATGAATGCCCATTATCATAGAAGCGTGTGCTGCTTCGGCATATCTTGTCACTGCAGTTCCTCTCGTGCCCAATTCTCCTTGAGTAAGATCTACTATGCCGACTTTCTTTCCATTTTTAATTTCATTGATGATGGTGCCGGAGCAGCCTAACTCAACATCATCCGGATGAACGCCAATTGCCAAAATATCTAATTTCATTTCGTTGATATTATAATTGTATAATCCTTGCATCAAAAAGAATCATTCAGAATGATGCAATTGCAAAATTTTATTTTGAAGGGATTCAATTTTTTTTAGTAAGTGATCAATGGTTTCTAAGCCTTCCATGTTTATATTTAAATCATAATGTAAGCGTATAAACTTTTCAATACGTGGCATTTCATCAAAGCAGATATATTGTTCATTATCTTTTTGAACAAACTCTATTAAACCGGAGTCTTGCAATGATCGGATAAAAGTAATTTCTGTTTGATAGTGATTGCAGAAATCAACAATGGTTATCATTTCCTGAGTCATATCAATTATTTTTTGAAAGTTCGGATAATTGTTTTACTAATTCTTTTTCTTTTTCACTCAACTGTGTAGGAAGTTTTATTTTCCATGTAATATATAAATCACCAAATTTTCCATCTTCTTTATATATGGGAAAACCTTTCCCTTTTAATCTGATTTTAGCCTCATTTTGTGTAGTGGGGTTGATATTCAATTTTATTTTCCCGTTTAAGGTATCCACTATCTTATCTCCGCCTAATAAGGCAGTATATAAATCTAATTCTTCGTTTTGATATAAATCATCACCCTTGCGGATATAAGAAGAATCATTCGGGATGTTGAATGTAATGTATAAATCTCCATTTGGTCCTCCATTTACACCGGCTGCACCATAACCCGATAGTTTTATTTTTTGTCCATTGGCTACGCCTGCCGGAATAGTGATGCGAATGTTTTTACCATTCACAGTCAGCTCTTGTTTGTGTGTATTAAAAATATCTTTCAATGAAAGTTTTAGCTCAGCATTAAAATCTTGTCCTCTGTAAGCTGTGCTTCTCCCGTGCCTTTTTGAAGTACTTCTACCAAATAGTGACTCAAAGAAATCGCTGAACCCTTCATCTTCGCCGGAAGAGTAGGTGTATCCCTCATATCCGGAACCTCCAAAACCTTGAGCATTTCCAAAACCACCTGAGCCCTGTTGTGCTTTAGCTTTTTCAAATTGATCGGCATGTTTCCAATTTTCACCGTATTGATCATACTTCTTTCGTTTCTCCGAATCACTCAATACTTCATTGGCTTCATTAATTTGTTGAAATTTTAAGTGTGCTTCTTTATCATTAGGATTTACATCGGGATGATATTTGCGAGCCAACTTACGATAGGCTTTTTTGATTTCATCCTGAGAAGCGTTTTTGAGCACACCCAGTGTACTATAATAATCTACAAAGTCCATTTTTAAGTTTTCAATTTAAACTTTAAGAAACAATATCAAAATTAGGAAATGTTACAGTTTTTTAATTATTTGTATTTTTACCAAATGAGAAATAAAAAAATATTAGTGTTTTTTATAGCAGCTGCCTTTATTTCAGCATGTAAGACAACGAAACAATCCGTCAATCAAACAGCAATTGCCCATCAAGTAAATACTACTGATGCCGTTGCTGCTGCAAAATTATTTACAGCAACATTTCAACAAAGTGCTGCAGAGTATAAAGCATTATGTTATCAAGCATACAATCTTGCAAAATTCAAATTGGATGAAATTTTGATGACCGGTAAGTATGCAAGGCCTTTGGCAGTAATGACGGATATTGATGAAACCGTATTAAATAATAGCCCTTATCAAGTGCATCAAGCACTAATGAATAAGGATTATGACCCTATTTCTTGGCACGAGTGGACAGCCAAGGCCAGTGCAGATACAGTGCCCGGCGCTCTAAGCTTTTTTCAATATGCAGCATCAAGAGGAGTAGAAGTATTTTATGTTACCAATCGTGATGAAGCAGAACGTGTAGGGACTTTAAAAAATCTACAGAAATTTAATTTTCCCAATACAGATAATCAACATTTGATGCTAATGGGGAAAAGTTCTTCTAAAGTGCAAAGAAGAGATAGTATTGAAGCTACACATATTCTTTTAATGCAATTTGGCGATAACTTAAATGACTTTAGCGGAGCTTTTGAAAAGAAATCAGTTGCAGACAGAATGAAGGCAACCGATGAAAACAGAAATCAATTTGGTACACAGTTTTTTGTATTGCCTAATCCTTCTTATGGAGAATGGGAAAATGCTATTTATAAATATCAACGCAATTTAACTACTGCTCAAAAAGATTCTATTTATAGATCTATCTTGAAAGATTGGTAAAAAGGAATTATTGGTAGTTAAATTATTTAAGCGTTAATGACGATAAGGATTGTTATACCAGTTCCCGTCTATTTCTTTTACTATGTTTTCTATTTGACGGTCTATGTCGTTTTCTTTTAAATCCCAATCCTGTTTCAGATTACCACCAACAAACCAAAAAACTGTTTGATAGAGCCTTGCTTTTAATCCGCCTTTATATTCTTTGATAATTTCATAACAGTTGTTTCCGGTTTGACGGTTAATCAATTTCATTAATATTTTCCCTTGATATACTGATAACTCACTCAATGGGTCAGCAAATTGTTTTCGTAAATCACTTTCTCTGGATTTAATATAAGCTTTACGCTCAATTTTACTATTCAGCTGTTCCATATTTTTATTTATATCATTAATTACACCGCCGGCGGCTCGGGCATAAGGATAAGTAACATAAACTGCATTGCGTAGCCTTGTCCATTCTTCAATGTATTTTGCCAATTTTCTATCCGATAATTTGGATACCCAAACCATCTCTTCTTCCTTGTAATTCACTATTTCATTATGATAGAAAACAGCAGGTACAAAAATAGAATCATTCGGACCCCATTTCTTGCGTTGCTCTTTCATAGCAGCTATAGCATATTGTGTAGAGTCTTTAAATGTAGTATCAGAATAAATTTGAGCAGCAGCGTGATCGGCAAAAAATAAATAACCAAGGAAGCATACAAAATAGAATCGATATTTCTTTATCATTTTCATCAGGGGCTTCCTTCGTGTCATTAAATCAGACAGTAAAGCTACGACAGATGCTGTTTCTGAAGAGATTATATTTTTGAAAAAAATGTAAAAGTTTGTAGCGCTTTCATAGATGTCAATAATATTGAAACAGTAGAAATGCTGTTTAAAATCCTTTGATCTTATCTTTGCCAAAAATAAACACCCAATGCAATTTCAACTCACTGAAGAACAACTGATGATTCAGCAAGCCGCAAGAGATTTTGCGAAAAACGAATGTTTGCCCGGCGTAATTGAAAGAGATGAGAAGCAAACTTTTCCACGTGAGCAGATTATGAAATTGGCCGATTTAGGTTTTTTAGGTATGATGGTGGATACCAAATATGGTGGTGCCGGGATGGATACTATCAGTTATGTATTGGCAATGGAAGAAATCAGTAAGATTGATGCGAGTGTGAGTGTGGTGATGAGTGTCAATAATAGTTTGGTATGTTATGGATTGCAAGCTTATGGAACTGAAGAGCAAAAGCAAAAATATCTTACACCTCTTGCTCAAGGAAAAAAGGATGGCGAATTATATATCGGCGCTTTTATGCTCAGCGAACCTGAAGCCGGAAGTGATGCAACCTCTCAAAGAACGACTGCAGAAGACAAAGGCGATTATTATTTACTTAGTGGTACTAAAAATTGGATTACAAATGGCGGCACCGCATCTGTTTATTTAGTGATGGCGCAAACTGATGCGTCTAAAGGTGCAAAAGGCATCAATTGTTTTATCGTAGAAAAAAACTGGCCGGGTGTAGTAGTAGCAGCAAAAGAAAACAAATTAGGTATTCGTGGAAGTGATACACATACTGTTATGTTTACAGATGTGAAAGTACCTAAAGAAAATAGGATAGGTGAGGATGGTTTTGGATTTAAGTTTGCGATGAAGACCTTAGCCGGCGGACGTATTGGTATTGCTTCTCAAGCGCTTGGTATTGCAAGTGGCGCTTTTGAATTGGCTAGAGAATATTCAAAAACACGAAAAGCATTTGGTACAGAAATCATGAATCATCAGGCTATTGCATTTAAGCTCGCTGATATGGCTACAAAGATCGAAGCCGCAAGATTGCTTTGTTTGAAAGCTGCATGGGAAAAAGACAATTATATTGATTACACAGTAAGTTCATCAATGGCAAAAGTATTTTCATCTGAAACTGCAATGTGGACTGCAATAGAAGCAGTGCAGATACATGGTGGTTACGGCTTCGTAAAAGAATACCATGTTGAGCGTCTGATGCGTGATGCCAAAATCACACAGATATATGAAGGTACAAGTGAAGTACAGCGTATTGTAATCAGCAGAAGTATTTTAAAAGGATAGTGTATCACTAAATTTTCTCTATACTTTTATTTCTCATTTTTATTTGCGGTGCAATGTCAGTTAATCACAAAAACTATTATAGTCTAAAAGAAGAACTAGGAAAAATGAATGTTGCATTGATTGCTGTTTCTAAAACAAAACCAATCAGTGATATTTTGGAGTTATATGAATTGGGCCATCGCGACTTTGGCGAAAACTATGTTCAGGAATTAGTAAATAAAGCAGAGCAATTACCGAAAGACATTCGCTGGCATTTTATCGGCCATTTGCAAAGTAATAAAGTAAAATATATTGCAGCTTTTGTTCATTTGATTCACGGTGTAGATAGCCTAAAACTCTTAAAGGAAATAAACAAACAAGGCGCAAAAGAAAATCGCATTATCGAATGTCTTTTACAAATACACATTGCTGAGGAAGAATCTAAATTCGGATTTGATGAAGCCGAATTGAATGTCGCTATAACTTCTTTAAAGGATTTACGAAACGTTCAGATAAATGGATTGATGGGCATGGCAAGCTTTACAGAGGATACCCATAAAGTAAAAACTGAATTTCGTACATTAAAGCAAATATTTATCAATAGCCTTAAACAGTCTTCGGACCAATACAAACCGACAGTACTCTCAATGGGAATGAGTGGGGATTATAAAATCGCCATTGAAGAAGGCAGCACAATGGTACGCATTGGCAGTTTGCTTTTTGGCGAAAGAGATTATTCAAATAAAACTTCTTGATTCTTATGAAAGCAGTATCCTGCTTTTAATATTTAACTACCGCGGCTACCACCGGCTTTATGAGGTTTTACAGAAAATCCGGAAGACTTTCCTTTTGCAATAAATTTTGAACCTTGTGTGGAAGCCGACTGATTGCCTTTAGCCCCTTTCTTTTTGTTACTTCCTTTTTGTTGATTTAATAATGACATATTATAAATGCTTTTTACAAATATAATAAAAGCATTAAATTTTAAATAAAGGGTTTGTTAACAATTTTTCAGTAAAATAATTAATGGCATCAACAACAAATGCTTTCATTTATGGAATAAAACAAAAAAGGCTACAACACTTTTTGTTTCCATTTACCGCTTTTGATATAAATAAATGATAATAAGAAAAGCCCAATCCAATAAATCCATTCGCTCATCCAACCAATGGTGATAGAAAGTTTGAATACTTCCAGAATCAAATAGACGTAAATACAATAAAGAATAATAATTGCTAATTCAATTTTTAAAGTAACTCTACTATTTCCGGTACCGGTTACAGCATTAAGCCAAATAGTGGAAAAAGACAATAACAAGATACTGATTGAAACAACTCGCAACACAGGTATTCCTGCCATAATAAAATCTTCTCCTTGTCCATAGATTATTAAAAATAAATGTGGAAATAAATTGATTAATGCGGCTAAAACAAATGCAACACTAAAGCTCAGTTTCACAATTTTTTTAATTAAAGGAATTACTTCTTCTTTCTTTCCCTGTCCGATCAGATTGCTAACCATTGCAGATGCCGTAGATGCAAAAGCCCAAGACATACTCGCCAACACACCGAAAGCCACACGCATAACAGTAGATACCGCCAAAGCGAGTTCTCCATGATGCTCAATAAGAATATAAAAAAACTCCCAGCTGATGATGCTGATTGCTAATTGAAATATAAGTGGTAAGGAAATGGAGAAAATGAGTGAAGCGTTTTTATTGCTCCATTTTAAATTGCTAAATAAAGCAAAGCGTTTGCCGATACCTTTATTGTGAATAACTAAATAAATAACAAACATTCCCGTAAACTCTGCTATAATAGAAGCTAAAGCAGCACCATTGAAGCCCATTTCCGGAAAGCCGCATTTTCCAAAGATGAGTAAATAGTCAAGCGCCACATTTATGATAGTTTCAGCCAATGTGCCTGCTACTAAGTAACGGCTATTGTTTGTACCTACCAATAATGCATTACGCATTTGATAAATGTAAAGAAAGGGAAGCCCCCAAATTCTTATTTTTAAAAAACCAATAGCATCTTCAGCAATTTTTTGATTACTTAATGCATTTCGTAAAATAGTTGGGGCAATAAAAAGAGTAATAAATATTCCAATAGCAGCTATAAGAAATGATATGTAAATACCTTGACCGAAAATTACTCCTATTTCTTTAGGTCTGTCTTCGCCTGCTCTGCGTGCAATTAAAGTTTGTATTCCATTATTCAACCCCACACCAATCATGGCAAAAATGAGATAATAAACTCCGGTAATACTTACGGCAGCTAAAGACTCTCTACTATAAAAGCCTAGAAATATATTATTGGTGATGAGATTGATTTGCGGAACCATCATGGCAAGACAAATGGGCAGGGCTAATTGTAGAATATGCCTGTTTGTAGTACCTACCTTTAATTCACTTTCTATTGTCTTTACGCTCATTTAAAAGCGACAAATGTACCATAATTGGCCAAGCATAAATACATTTGCAGTACAAAAAGACAAAGAACATTACAACAATTTTGTCTATTATTGCCGCGAAAGAATAAAATTGAAAGAAATACTATACATAAAAAATGATGTTGAATTAGTTCAGCCTGTTCTCTTTTTACAATTAGGAGATAACTATTTCTATTATGCAATTGTTAATAAAAACGTATCCACACTTCACGAACTTGCTCTTTGCAATGTAGATCAGATGAATAGTGATACTTTATTTTCTTTTATAAAAAAATATCCGAGTTTAAAAGAAGAGGCATTTTATGATATTCAAGTTTCATTTTCCGGCTCATTTGCTTCGTTTACTCCAATTATTAATAATGAAGATATTATTAAAAACACAATCGGAGTAAATGAAAATACAATTGTTATTACAGAAAGAGTTTCAGAATGGCAATTGACCAATTTATATTTAGTAAATAAAGATTTATGGAACTGGATTCAGGAAAATTACCCAACAGCTAAATTTCGTCACAGATATACACTTGATTTAAAAAATGCTATATCAAATTCAATAGGAGGAGTAGTACAAGTAGATTTTTATAATTCGGGTTTTACAACAATAGTTTCAGTGAATAACAAGTTATTGTTTGCAGGGAATTTTGAATACGCTAATACTGATGATGTACTTTATAAACTCTTGAAACTTTGTCATTATTTTTCGTTATCACAAAATGAATTAATACTTCAACTTTCGGGATTGATAGAGCAAAATTCTGCTTTGTATAAAGATTTGTATTTATATTTTTCCAATATTAATTTTAGAAATGTAACTTGGCAAAGCAAGAATACCGACTATCCGTTACATTATTTTACTTCACTCAATGACTTAGCAGCATGCGTATCATAAGCGGAGAATATGGAGGTCGAAGATTTAACCCACCCAATAAAATGCCTTATACGAGGCCAACTACTGACGTAGCAAAAGAAGGATTATTTAACATCATTCAAAACAACCTTGATATTAAAGCGCTCAAAACGCTTGATCTCTTTGGCGGGACAGGAAGTATCAGTTATGAATTAGCATCCAGAGGAGCTCAAGACCTTACAATAGTGGAAAAGGATAGTCAGATGTATGAGTTTATAAAAAAGACCATTGCAGATTTAAAAATTGAAAACATAAACCCAATCAAATTAGATGTTTTTAAATTTATTCAAAACTGTACAGATCAATTTGATTTAATATTTGCCGGCCCCCCTTATGCACTGACCAATATTGACGACTTGCCTAAGTTAATTTTTGAAAAACATCTTTTAAAAATGAAAGGATGGTTTATACTGGAACATACACCACGCAATGACTATAAACAATTTCCTTTTTATAAAACCGAACGGAATTACGGTACAACCATTTTCTCCATATTTATTGAAACGAGGTAATAAACAAATTTAAGTTATCTTTATACGCATATTTCAGATATCATAACACAATATGCTTGCAGATTTTTTTCTTATATCCTTCAGAATTTTATTATTGCCCTTTTCGTTAATTTATTGGGCTGGTATTTCGCTCCGTAATTTTTTTTATAACAAAAAAATATTCAAGACTACAACTTTCGGGCTGCCACTGATCTGTGTGGGAAATTTATCTGTAGGAGGTACCGGTAAGTCGCCAATGGTGGAATATTTAGTTAGATTATTAAAAACGAATTATAAAATTGCTACATTAAGCAGAGGGTATAAAAGAAAAACAAAAGGATATGCATTAGCAACTATATCATCTACGGCATTGGATATAGGAGATGAGCCCATGCAATTCCATTTGAAATTTCCGGATATTGCAGTTGCTGTAGGCGAAAAAAGAATAGAAGCGATTCCACAACTACTGCATGATCATCCTGAAACACAATGTATCATTTTGGATGATGCATTTCAACACAGATCTATTTCAGCTGGTTTAAATATATTGCTAACCGATTACAATAATCTTTTCACCCGCGACTTTTATTTACCTACCGGCGATTTAAGAGATCAGAAAAAAAGTTATAAAAGATCAGATGTAATTATCGTTACGAAATGTAAATCAGATTTGGCTGATGAAGAAAAAAATAAAATCATTCGAGAAATTAATCCGCTTGAATCGCAACATATTTTCTTTACAACGACTGATTATGGTCTGCCTTATCATATCCTTACAAATGAAAATGCTGCACTGTCTGACGAATATGAAGTACTCTTAGTGACAGGAATTGCCAATCCAAGACCAATAAAGAAAAAAATGGAAGCTTTATTTAAAGCATATTATTTAATTCAATACAACGATCATCATATTTTTTCTATTGACGATTTAAATGAGATTAAAAAAAGATTTGAAAAAATTAATGCAGCTAAAAGAATAATTTTAACAACAGAAAAAGATGCGGTGCGCTTATTTAAATTTAAAAACGAATTAGAAGGGTTACCTCTTTATATCATTCCCATTAATCATAGTTTCTTATTTAATGAAGCGACCTTATTTGATCAATTAGTTGTAGATTTTATTAAAAATTTTAAAAAAGCATAGCCAATAAGATGGGTAGAAAAAACGCCAAAAAGAAAAAAAACAAAAATCGTTCTACGGCTGGTCAATCTTTAAAAGGAGTATTAGATGTTACCCGATCAGGTATGGGCTTTGTTATCATTCCTGATGTAGAAACGGATATTCTGATAAGACCTAACGATTTCAATACAGCCTTGCATGGCGATACAGTTCGTGTGCACCTTAAATCCGGTGGTGGTAGAAGATTGCAAGGTGAAGTTATTGAAGTGCTTCAACGAAGACGTACAGAATTTATAGGTCATTTGGAAATGAGCAAAGGGTTTGCTTTTTTTATAGCTGATACAGATAAACCGATGCCGGATATTTTTATTCCATTAGAAAATGTGCATGGTGCTACAGCTGATGATAAAGTAGTGGTACAGCTATTACATTGGGAGCAAGGAGATAAGCGCCCTGTTGGTACAGTTGTGTCTATAATGGATAAAGAGAATTTGAATGATACAGCGATGAAAGAAATTCTTTTAGAATCCGGTTTCCCTCTTAATTTTTCAGATGAAGCAATGGAAATCGCTGCAAGGATACCTGATGCCATCAGCGAAGCAGAAATCAACAGTAGAAAAGATATTCGTTCCATCCTCACATTCACTATTGACCCGGTAGATGCAAAAGATTTTGACGATGCCATTTCATTCAGAAAATTACTGAATGGTAATTATGAAATTGGCGTGCATATTGCCGATGTAAGTCATTACTTAGAACCCGAAACCGCATTGGATAATGAAGCTTATCAGCGAGCTACATCTGTCTATCTGCCGGATCGTGTTAATCCTATGCTTCCGGAACATATTTCCAATTTTTTATGTTCCTTAAGACCCAATGAAGATAAATTGACTTTCTCTGCAATTTTTCAAATCAATGAAAAGGCAGAAGTAAAAAATTATTGGCTTGGCAAAACGGTCATTCATTCTGACCATCGTTTTACTTATGAAGATGTGCAAACAATCATTGAAACAAAATTCGGAAATTATGCTGAAGAAGTGCTTATACTAAATGATATTTCACAGCACTTCAGAAAAATGAGGTTTCAAAATGGTGCTATTAATTTTTCATCACAGGAAGTTCGTTTTAAATTGGATGAAAAAGGTGATCCAATTGGTATCATTATAAAGGAAAGCAAAGAATCTCATCAATTGATTGAAGAGCTAATGTTATTAGCCAACCGAACAGTTGCTGAAAATATTTCTAAAATAAAAATCAATAATAAACCAATTCCTTTCCCATATCGGGTACACGATGATCCGGATGAAGAAAAGCTAATTCCATTTGCGGCTTTTGCAAAAAAATTCGGGTATAAATTTGATACTTCGTCTCCTGAGAAAGTAGCTGAATCATTCAATTTATTATTAAGAGACTTAAAGGGGCAACCGGAACAGCATGTTTTGGAACAGTTAGGCATTCGCACAATGGCTAAAGCGAAATACACGACTGAAAATGTTGGTCACTATGGTTTGGGATTTGAAAATTATTGCCATTTTACTTCTCCTATCAGACGCTATCCCGATATTCAAGTGCATCGTATTTTATTTGATGTGTTGCGTAACAATATTCACATCGATAAAAAAATGGAAGAGAAATGCAAACACACAAGCGAAAGAGAAAGGGCCGCAATGGAAGCAGAAAGAGCATCCAATAAATTTAAGCAAGTTCAATTTATGAAACAGTTTATTGGTGATGAGTTTGAAGGAATCATCAGCGGAGTAGCTTCTTTTGGATTTTGGGTTGAAACAGTAGAACACAAATGCGAAGGATTGGTGAGCATTAATAGTTTAATGGAATATGATGAGTTTCGTTTAGTAGAATCAGACTATTCATTGGTAGGAATGCGAAGTGGACAAAAATTCAGAATGGGAGATAAGTTAAAAATAAAAGTACTATCTGCGAACCTTTCTCGTAGGCAATTAGATTACGAGTGGGTACACGACATAGATATTACACCTACAAAAGTAAAAAAGAAGAAGAAAAAGAATTAAAGTTTATAATATAAATATGAAAAATTTTGAAACATTAGCAGAGCAATTTGGAACCTATTTTAATAAACGACATTTCCCTACTGAGCCTGCTACATTGTATGATCCCAATGAATATTTTCTCCAGATGGGTGGTAAACGTATTCGCCCAGTATTATGCTTGATGGGTAATGAACTCTTTGATGAAATAAGCGAAGATGCATGGTACTTAGGTACTGCTATAGAACTGTTTCATAATTTCACCTTGATACACGATGATATAATGGATGAAGCGCCTCTGCGTAGAGGTAAAGAAACGGTGCATCAAAAATTTGGCTCCAATACTGCTATTTTAGCCGGTGATGTTATGTTAGTTACCGCTTATGAAGAGTTAAACAAAATTTCAGAACACTATTTGCGTTCTATCCTTTCTATTTTTAATAAAACAGCAAAAGAAGTTTGCGAAGGACAGCAAATGGATATGGATTTTGAAAAATTGGAAAGCGTAAGTTATGATGAATATATTAAAATGATAGAGTTGAAAACTTCTGTTGCTCTTGCTGCGAGTTTACAAACCGGAGCCATTCTTGGAGGAGCAGGCCAACGAAATCAAGAATTGCTTTATGATTTCGGTAGAAAGCTTGGCATTGCTTTTCAAATACAAGATGACTATTTAGATGCTTTTGGCGTTCCCGAAAAATTTGGCAAACAGGTTGGGGGAGATATTATGGCCAATAAAAAAACCTTTTTATTAATACATACTTTAGAAGCAGCTTCTGCAGCGCAAAAAAAAGAATTGCATCATCTGATGACACATAACACAACGGATAAAGTAGCCAAGATGCAACAATTATTTATAGACTGTAATGCCAATGAATGGGTACTAAAATTAAAAAATAAATATTTAGATGAGGCAATTGCTCATCTGGAAGATATTGCTGTGCTATCAAAAAGAAAAGCGCCACTATTGGAATTAGCTCATTATTTAATCAAGCGAGACCACTAATTTTTAGATAGCTGCAATAGCAAAACTGGCAATGATAATGGCTAAATCAACTAATACACTTATAAAAAAAACAGGTATTGTAATTTTTGTTGGCATAGCAGAAAGGCTTGTAATCAAGCAAGCGCCCATTGCAATAATGGCTATTGGCCAAAATATAAAATGATTTCCTGTAGCTACAACAACCAGCATTGTAATTATTGTAATAACAGTACCATGTGCTACAAGCATACCGGCACTCCAGCCAATTCTATTGACTTCTTGGCCTTCACACCATTTAATAAATCGTCCCCAAAGAGAAGTAGGATTGGAGTCATTAGAAACATCTTGATGAGTTAAGTTTGACATATTGTTGATTTAATTGTTAGTTATAGCGTAAAATTATTTAAATTAGAATAAGTTTTTGCATCGTCTAAATAAATTTATAAGGCAAGTTACGATTTTCAATCCAAAGGATACAATTGTAAAAGAATTTTCCCTATTTTGAACTCCCAAAAATAAACCTTATGGTGAATCAACTTTTTCGCAAAAAATCTGTTGCACATATTCTAAAAGAAGCTGAGGGTGGTTATGGTGACAGTCATTCCATTGGTCTAAAAAAAGTATTGGGTGTGCGTGACCTTACACTGTTGGGTGTTGCCGCAGTAATCGGTGCCGGTATTTTTAGCGGTATTGGTTCTGCATCAGTAAATGGTGGGCCGGCTGTAATATTTTTATACATTTTCACTTCCGTTGCTTGTGGCTTTGCCGCATTATGCTATGCGGAGTTTGCATCCACAGTTCCTGTATCAGGAAGTGCATATACTTATTCTTATGTTGCCTTCGGCGAAATTATAGCATGGATTATCGGCTGGGATTTATTAATGGAATATGCCATTGGAAACATTGCCGTAGCTATTTCATGGAGTGATTATTTTACACGATTGATGGACTCGGCCGGTTTTCATATTCCAGAATGGATGACGATGGACTTTGTAAGTGCTAAAGCAGGGGAAACGGCTGAAGCTGTTGCTGCTTGGACAAATGCTCCTGAAATTTTTGGTATCCGTTTGGTTTTTGATCTACCGGCATTATTGATTGTTATATTGATAACCTACATTGTTTTTGTGGGTATTAAAGAGTCAAGATCTGCTGCGAATCTGATGGTAATTCTAAAATTGGTAGTCATATTTTTTGTAATTGTTTTGGGATCATTTTATATCAATCCTGATAACTGGTCGCCTTTTGCACCCAATGGAATAAGTGGTATTTTAAAAGGAGTATCGGCCGTATTTTTTGCTTATATCGGTTTTGATGCTATCTCTACTACAGCCGAAGAATGTAAGGACCCGCAACGCGATCTCCCTCGCGGTATGATTTATTCATTGATCATTTGTACTATCGTATATGTATTACTTTCATTAGTACTCACCGGAATGGTCAATTATTCTTTACTGGGTGTTGGCGATCCTTTGGCCATGGTTTTTGACAAACACGGAATGAAATTTGTTTCAGGCATTATAGCTGTAAGTGCTATTATAGCAACTGCAAGTGTGCTATTAGTATTCCAATTAGGTCAGCCACGCATCTGGATGAGTATGAGTCGTGATGGGCTTTTGCCAAAAATATTTTCAAAAATTCATCCTAAATATGGTACACCATCTTTCTCGACAATACTTACAGGGTTTGTAGTTGCAATACCTGCATTATTTATGAACTTAAATGAAGTGTTTTCTTTGACCAGTATAGGAACTCTATTTGCATTTGTACTTGTTTGTGGCGGCGTATTAGTATTACAGCAAAAGAAAGACCGACCAGAGAGCAAGTTTAAAGTACCTTATATCAATGGCAAGTTTGTATTCCCAGCTATGTTGATTGCAGCATTTGTTTTAATTGCGAAATATGTTCCGGAGCATTTCACCAACGATATTTGGACCAAAGATGCTTGGCCTATGGCTATATTTTGGGTTTGCACCATTGCATTATCCGTAATTGCATTTATGAAAAATCTATCATTGATTCCAATTCTGGGTATGGTAAGTTGCCTTTATTTAATGGCGCAAGAAACACATACAGTGTGGTTAAGATTTTTAATTTGGTTAGCAATCGGTTTGTGCATCTACTTCTTGTATAGCTATAAGAATAGTAAGTTGGCGAAGGTCGCTAATTAATGTGCTTTGAGATTTGTAAATGCCAAAGTTAATTTTGTTAATGCTTTTATACCTTGTGCGCTTTTTTTGAAACTATTGTACTTCTTTTGACCAAAACATAAATAGTAACTTGCATTTCCAGTCATTCTGATTCCTGTTTTGCTCATGCAATCATAAATTTGCATAATGAAATATCAGATAGGCGATAGGGTATTAATACTTCACTCCAATGAAGAAGCAGATGTGGTGGACATTATCAATGATGAGATGTTGCTCGTATCGGTGGAGGGAGTTACATTTCCTGTTTATATGGATCAGGTAGATCATCCATACTTCAAACGATTTACCGAGCAAAAACTGAATACAGATAAAAAAGAAAAAAAATATATTGACCAAGTAAGAAAAGATTCTAATTTCCATAAAGACAAAAATGAAGACGGTGTATGGCTTACTTTTTTACCTGTAATGACAATTGACGATGCCGGCGATTCCATTGTTAAAGAGTTAAAACTTCATTTGGTCAACCATACAAAAACAGAATATAACTTTATATATGCACTACATTTTTTCGGAAAACCCGACTTTGAAATAAAAAACATACTGCATCCTTTTGAAGACTTTTATTTACATGATATACGATTTGAAGATTTGAATGATAGCCCAACTTATGAATTTGAATTTCATCTGACTGAACCGGATAAGACAAAAGAAGTTTATTTTGATACTGTAGTAAAATTGAAACCCAAACAAATATTTAAGAGGATTAATGAGCTACAGAAAAAGAATCAAGCTACGTTTTCGCAATTGCTATTTGAAAAATATCCTGACAAAAAAATTGATATTAAAGTAGAACTGAGTGAGCAGGTGAGAAGCGGTCAAGGTTTTTATCGCTTATCCGAAATAAAACAGCATCTTGAAACACCCAAACCGGTAATTGATTTACATATAGAAAAACTGACGGATAATTTTAGCGGAATGGGCAATTTTGAAATGTTGACATTACAATTAAAAACATTTGAAAAATATTATCATCTTTCTGTTATTCATCATCAGCCATCATTAATCGTTATTCATGGCATTGGCTCAGGTAAGCTCAAAGAAGAAATTCATCAACTTTTAAGAGAGAAGCAAGAAAAAATAACTGTTAAAAATGAATTTCATCCCAAATATGGTTTCGGAGCTACAGAGATTTACTTTCAATACTGATATTTAGGACATAATTTTGCACTGCTACAAGCTTGACTATCGCTTTTTTCTATTAGCGCTTCCAGCTAATGTGAAAAGGGAGGAAAGTCCGGACAGTATAGAGCAATGCACCTTGTGATAAGCAAGGCTATCCTTGCAAAATAGGATAAGAGAAAGTGCCACAGAAAATGACCGTCACGCTAATGGCGTGGTAAGGGTGAAAACGTAGAGTAAGAGCCTACGACTATTGATGGCAACATTATTAGTGGGTAAACCTTGCAAGCTGAAATGCCACGTATAGTACCGATTGAGGGCTGCTCGTCCGATGGTACAGGGTAGGCAGATGGAATCTTGCGGGCAACTGCAGGAGCAGATAAATGATAGTCCTAGACAGAATCCGGCTTATAGGCTTGTAGCATTTTTTTATTGAAACTATATCAAAATAGCAAGTATGAATTCTAAAACAGTTGGACTACTTTATTTTATTGCTTTTCTTACTTTCAGTTGTAATAATTCAGGTAAGGGAAAAAATGAAAACAAAGATTCATTAAACAACAATGACAGCTTGAAAGTAAAAATATATGAACGCAACATTAACGATCCGGTAAGAGATTCTATCTTACTTACTTACACCAAACATATTGTAACTTATTTTAAGAATAGGAATTATGACTCATTGATAAAATTTTTAGATACAAAGAAAGGCCTTCTCTTTTCGCCTTACACTTTTATTGACACTTCAAAATATCATACTATCACCTCATCCGATATGTATCAATGGATGGATAACAAGAAACAACCAAAAATAAATTGGGGAGTGGCAGATGCGTCCGGAGACCCAATTAGCCTTACACCTAATGAATATGTAAAGAAATATGTAAATGATGTTGATTTTTTGAGAGCAGACTCTATTGTAACCAACCGATTTATTGGAAGCGGTACAATGCAAAATAATATTTTGGATATTTATCCTGACTGTGTATTTACGGAAAGTTTTTACAAAGGCAGCAACAAGAATACAGAAAATTTTGACTGGCGAAGCCTTCGTTTAATATTTGAAAAATCAGATGAACAATATTATTTGGTAGCTGTAGTTCATGATGAATGGACTATGTAAGTTTATGTTGTAGAAAATATATTAATAGAAACCACAGCTTCATATCAATGTTGAATAACGGAATACCTATATCAACTTCACTGAACAACTTTGAGCAAAGTGAAGAAGGTATAACAAAGAAAAATAATAAGATACGCATCATACGCCTTTCTTTATTGGCAGTTTTGATAGCAATGTGCATCAGTGGCATAGCAAAATTGTTGATCTATCTGATTAATATTATTACAAATATTTCATTCTACGGTAATTTTTCAATAGAAGCTACAATTCCTACAACATCAATATTGGGAGTTTTAGTAATAGTAGTGCCTGTTATTGGTGGTTTGATTGTTGGTCTTATGGCTTTATATGGTTCCAAAGCAATAAGAGGACATGGCATTCCGGAAGCAATGGAACAAATCTTAACAAATCAAAGCAGAATAAAACCTGCGATCACATTTTTAAAACCAATATCATCTGCTATTTCTATCGGCACAGGCGGGCCATTTGGTGCAGAAGGCCCAATCATCGCAACGGGTGGAGCTTTAGGTTCTACACTGGGACAAATAATAAGAATAACACCCAATGAAAGAAAGATATTATTAGCAGCAGGCGCAACGGCAGGTATGGCGTCAATATTTGGTAGTCCTTTAGCTGCAATTCTTTTAGCAATCGAACTTTTGCTTTTTGAATTTTCTGCTCGTTCTTTCATTCCTGTGGCATTGGCTTGTATTACCGGAGCAGCAGGCCATCATTTGTTATTTGATGATGGAGTAGTATTTCCTCTTACGAATAGTATCCCAACCGCTTCAAATTACGCATTGCTATTCTATAGCATCATGGGTATTGGTATTGGGTTGTTATCTGTGCTGGTAACAAAAATTGTTTATTGGATAGAAGATTTATTTGAAAAACTTCCTGTGCATTGGGCATTATGGCCTGCAATAGGTGGAATTGCTGTGGGTGTGGTAGGCTATTTTGCACCCCGCACTTTCGGTGTAGGTTATAACAACATAACAGATTTGCTCTCAGGTTCATTATCTATACAAATAGTAATTTCATTATGTCTTTTAAAATTTATCTCATGGTCCATTTCTCTTGGTAGTGGCACATCAGGTGGTACATTAGCTCCATTACTCACTATTGGTGGTGCAGTGGGTGCATTGATGGGGAATATTGGAATTTATTGGTTTCCTGATGCCGGAATAAATATACCATTAGCAGTACTTGTTGGCATGTCCGCATTATTTGCAGGTGCATCAAGAGCATTTCTTACATCCATTGTTTTTGCTTTGGAAACAACTGGTCAATCCAATGCATTATTACCATTATTAGCCACATGCACTACTTCTTATTTTATTTCATTTTTCCTGATGGAAAATACAATTATGACAGAAAAAATTGCACGAAGAGGAGTGATGACACCACATTCTTATGAACCGGATATACTTGAAAAGACAATGGTAGAAGAAGTGATGACTGAAAATGGAATTGTATTAAACGAGAAAATGGAAATTGGCGATGTGAGAAATTGGTTATCTAATGAATCTGATTTAAAATCAAATTATTTTATTGTTTCTGATTTGGAAGGAGCATACAAAGGTATTTTGAGTTCTTCTAATCTGTTTAATGCACATCATAATACACACAATCAATTGGCTTCTATATTAAAAAGAAATAACGTATTTGTGCTGCCCACCGATACATTAAGAAATACAGTTGAAACAATGGCAAAAGAAAATGTTGACACATTACCTGTTGTCTTAGAAAATAAGATCATTGGTATATTAACCTATCAGCATATTATAGCTATCTACAAAACAGGTATTGATGAACATTTAAAAATGCAAAAACATATTTCATTGAATAGACAACGGCTAAAAATATTGATTCAAGGACAAAAATTAGTTTCTTTATTCAAGCCAAAGAAAAAGTAGTTTCACCAATATTTTATGTGTGTATGATTGTTACGGAAAGATTATTTAAAAAATCATTTCCGATAAATCCGCCCAATTCCATCATCCAGGCAATTCCTAAATGCACGATTAAGCCACCCAAAATAGAACGAGTATTATAAACAATAATACCTAAAAGCATTCCTCCAAAAAAAGAACTGATACATTCGCCTAAAGGTTTCCCAAAATGTATGGCACAATAAAAACAAGCCATTGGCAGTAATGCATCTTTTCCTGCCCATTTTATAAATGCTAACACTAAAAATCCACGAAAGAAAAGTTCGATATTGATAAAATCACTTCCGTAAGAAAGTTCATACAGAACTTTTTGCCAAATAGGAATTTCTCCAATACTGCTTAACTCAATGAGTGATTGCAGCTTAGGATATACAGCTAAAAAATCATTTTGTGTGGATGCGGCAGCTATTAAAGGAATCATGAATACTAACATCAGCCAATAAGGCCGCCAATTAGTTCCTTTCGCTTTGAATCCATAAAAGGGCTGATATTTTTTGTCATTCCAAAGCCAAATAAAATAGATTAAAACAAAAGATATGAGCAATAGTGCAGGCCAATAAATCACTTTTTGCCAATAACTATTTAATTCAATATTCTCTGTAAAATGAAAATCAAAATTGATCGTTTGCTTTAATGCAAAAAGGAGCGGGGCGATAAATAATAGAGTCAGAAACCTTTTGTTAAATTGAAGAGCTGATTTGTCAACGAAATTGACAATGAAATACGGAATGATGAATGCAATACAATATTCCAAATACCACAATGAAAGTTTAGTCAACCAAGAGTAAGTCCTTATTTTATCATCGATTCCAAAATAAAAATTGATAAAAATAAGCAATGCCGTAAACAAGCTAATACTCAGTAGCGATCTTTTATTAACTATCTGATAGTATAAACGAATATATTTAACGATTGGTTTCAATCGCTGAAAAGTACATCATTTTGAAAAAACAACTAATTAAAAATTGAATTTGCCTTTCTATATCTTCTTTTGCAAGCAGACACATGGTTAAAAACACAAGGCTTTCAACCATTAACGAACATTCAAAAAAATAATGACAATACTTTTGTTACAAAAAATTAAAGTGTATTATTCAATATGCACTTTAACTAAAGTAGAAATTTGTTGTGGTTCAAATTGGCGAGTTGAATATGAATAAAGCATTTGTACATATTTCACAACGCCTACACCGGGTTTAAAAAACACTTGATCATTTCTGAAAAACCGTGCATTCTTTTCAAAGAAAAGACAATCATTAAAAGAACCGGCAGGAGTAGAAACAGGGGATTGAGATTTTAGTAAACGAGCTTGAGCCGCCATATCTTCAAAGCTGGAAAGAAATCGTAGCGAATCACCAGCAAAAAGTCCAAATTCCTTTTTTGCAGCCATTACACCGGGCATAAACATTCTATTTTCTAACCCGAAAAAGGATGAATCATTGGCGTATAATGTTTCGGGCAAACCGACATTTTTACTACCTTTCCACCATACAAGACCATCTGAAAGAGATTGTACCTGCTTATCAAAGCGCAATGTATCCAATTGAACTTTGGCAAATACACCATTTGTGAAGATTGAATCCTGATAAATCCAATAATTATTACTGCTTAAAGGTAAAACACCGCAATGACTGTTGGTGCAGTTGTAAGTGACCACAGAGTCAGCGCTATATGATTTACCCGAAGGATTACCTGTTTGCAATTCACAAGTTTTCCCTGCGATTGGCGGCATAATGATTTCGTGTTTTGTGCAAGCACTCAACAGGAAAATTAAAAGTGTAAAGCTAAAGATTATCTTTTTCAAAGGTTTCGATTTAGTCGTTAGGGTTGACAAAATAGAAAGCATATTTGAAACCTCATAACTTTTACTAAGAAATTTTACGAAATTTTAAAATCGTAATTTCCACATGCACTAATAGACCCAGAGAAATTTTACGTAAAATCATCAAAAACTTTAAAAAAAGCTTGCTTATTTGAATTTTTTATTACGAAAAATTGCAAATTTTTGAAAGTAAGATTTTTATTTATTACAAATCTATAAATACTTTAACGAGCTTAAGCGCATAAGTTTTTTGCTTTTCTGCTTTTTAAGGCATTTGCTTTGTTCATTTTTATAGTAATGATTTTTGTTTTCCGATCAATCGTTAGTAATAGAGTAGAAAATGAATAGGAGTATAAACTAATTTTCAATTTTTGAAGTATGCTCACTTAGTAATATAGTCTAGCATTTTTTTTATCTATTGTATCATATACAATATTAATACACTTCAAATTTTCTCAAAGCATACTTAAAGTACACTATCGCAGCAATATTAAATTACGCTTTAGATTCATCTTTTTAAAACCACTATTTTTATACACTTTTTTTATATAGTTTATGCGTTTAAAACTTTTCTTCCTATCGCTAATATTTCTTTCACAGGCTGTTGTTGCTCAGCAAAGTGACGGCACAGAAAATCTATTGAAAGAGTTATCGCAATACACTTCAGCAACACAAGGGAAAGCGGACCTATTACTGAAAATAGCCAGTGCCTATTACGGTAAAAATCCTGATAAAATGTTGCAGTACGCAGATGATGCACTACAAACTTCTCTACAAGCAAAATATAAAAATGGAGAAGCCGGTGCTTTGCGTTTCAAAGGCATTGGAGCATATATGAAAGGAGATTTTAAAAGTGCCGAGCAATATTTTTCAGAAGCACTAAGAATACAACAAGAAAGCAAAAATGCAAAAGGAATTATCGCTTGCCTTTCCAATTTGGGCAGTGTTAATATGGTACAGAATAATTTTCCTAAAGCCTTACAGTTTTATCAACAAGCACTAAAAACAAGTATTGCCGAAAAAGACGATTTGAATTCGGGGATTACTTACGGAAATATGGGCGTTATTTTTTCTGAACTAAAAGATTATGATAAAGCATTAGAACATTTCCGGGGTGGAATGGAAATGCATAAAAAAATTGACTATAAAATTGGTGTGGCTAATGGTTTGGGAAATATTGGCAATGTATATTTTAAACAGAAAAAATTTCAGGAAGCTAAAACCTATTATCAACAAGCTCTGGATAAAAATATTGAACTCGGTAACAAACTCGCAACGGCAAGAGAATACGGCAACCTTGGTAATGCCTATTTGGAATTGAATGAACCCGACAAAGCAACAGCGGCTTATCAAAAAGCATGGCAAATGAATACCGAAATAGGAAACAAAAAAGGATTGGCAGTTATTAATCAGGAGCTGGCAAATTATTATTTAGTAGCTAAAAATTGGGAACAATCAGTTGACTATGCACAGAATGCACTGAAAATAGCCAATGACATAAACTTGGGAGATGTAAAAGCTGAAACATATAAAATATTAAGCACTGCTTATCAAAACCAAAACAAATATGCAGAAGCTTTGGAAGCCTACAAGAAATACATTGCCGAACAAAATTCTATTGACAATGATAACAATCGTAAGCAAATCCTACGGCTGGAAACACAATATGAATTTGATACCAAAGAGGAAAAATACAAAAATGAGCAACTGCTTGCCCAAACAAGAATTACCCAACAAGACCTTGAATTAAAAAACAATAAACTCCAACTTTCCGAAGCCGAAAAGCAGAAGCAAATTGAAAATCTTAATTTTTTAAAAAGTCAAGCCGAATTAGAAAAACAACAATTCATTTCAGAAAACAACCAAAAAAAACTGAAACTTTCGGAACAGGAAAAAGAAGTGCAAAAAGCTAAAAACACCGAGCTACAAAACGAAAAACAACTACAAGCACTTCAACTGAAAAATTTTTGGCTCTATGCCGGTATTTCTATTTTGGCATTGATAGGTTTGGCATCGCTTATCATCAGTCGGCTAAGAATAAAAAACTTAAAAGCAAAAAATGAACTTCAAAAACAAAAAGCCCAACAACAGCAAGAGGAACTTGTTCTGAAAAACGAAATAAAAGAAGCCGAAATGCAAAGCTTGCGTTCGCAGATGAACCCGCATTTTATGTTCAACTCCATCAATTCCATCAATAATTTTATTCTCAAAAATGAAAAAGAAACAGCCAGTAAATACCTAACAACCTTTGCCCGACTCATGCGAAGTATTTTGGACAATTCGCAACAGACAGAAATAACATTGAACAAAGAACTGGAAACCCTGAAATGGTATATGGAATTGGAAGCGGCACGATTAGAACATTCCTTTGACTATAAAATAAATATTGCCCCGAATGTAGATACCGAAAATACCTACATTCCACCTTTGGTACTGCAACCTTTTGTGGAAAATGCTATTTGGCACGGGCTGAACCACAGGAAGGATAAAGGCTTGATTGAGATTGATATTTTTTTTGCAGAAAATGAAGATTTGATAATTAAAATTATTGACAACGGCATTGGCAGAAAAGCAGCCGAAAAATATAGCAAACCGGAAAACCGAAAATCTTACGGAATAGCAACAACCATTAATAGAATAAAAATGCTCAACCCCGATAACAAAGTTGAAATAGTAGATTTGTACAACGATGGAATTGCAACCGGCACAGAAATAAAATTTCTATTAAAAAACTATTGAAATGATTAAAATAGGAATAATTGACGATGAAAAACATTGTACGGAAACCCTTTCCATACATTTTTCTAATATGAATGAAGTTGAAGTTTTGTTTGTAACCAACGACAGTACACAGGCAAAACTTTTAATAGAAAAACATTCGCCGCAAATTATTTTTATAGATATAGAAATGCCTTTGCTCAGCGGATTTGAAGTGTTGGAGCAATTTGAAAATATTCCTTGTAAAGTTGTTTTTACTACGGCGTACAACCAATATGCCATCAAAGCATTAAAAATGAACGCTCTTGATTATTTATTGAAACCAGTAACTGCAAATGATTTGGAAGAAACCATCAAGAAATTTAAAGCGAACGAAATGCAGATTTCCAAAGAACAGCTTGCACAAGTACACCAATTTAATAATGGCAAAGTTCCCGATACATTAGCACTTTCTACGCAGCAAGGATTGATTTTTATTAAAATTGAAAATATATCTTACTTAGAAGCAGACGGTTCTTATACGCACATCGTATTGAGCGACAAAACCAAACATCTGGCAAGTAAACCGTTATCCAATTTTGAAGATATTTTGCAAGATAATCCCCAATTTTTTCGGGCACAGAAATCATTTATCATTAACCTGAAAAACATCCGCCAATATATTCGTGGCGAAGGCGGCGACATCATCATGGAAGATGGCAAGAATATTGCCCTCAGCAGGAATAAAAAACAAGAGTTTTTGGCGAAATTCCATAAGATATAAAAAACAACTCATTTCAAATATTCATGTCCGCATTTCATAAAATGTGGATTTTTTTTTGTTTGAATTTGATTCAATTTTGATGTAAATAATTTCACAAAATGGTCATTCGCAACAAAAAAATCATTGGTCTTATTTCAATCCTTGTCGGGCTGGCAGTTTTTGTCTATGAAGGATATTATTTTTCGGTTGCCGTTTACGGAGAAAAAACCCAAGGAGCGGTTACAGGTTTTGTGTTGCACAGAAATGGGGCACAAAAAGTACAGCGGGAAAGTTCCACTATTTTTAAAGGCAGAAGTCCTTTTGTAAAATTCAAAACAGAAAACAATCAAGATGTGGAAGCATGCAGCAAGTCGTTACAACTGTTTTCATTTTCCGGTTATCATTTAGGCGACAAAGTTATGGTGGCGTATAACCCGAGAAATCCTCAACAGATTTTTTTAATGAATATCAAAGAGCTTCCGGGTTTGTTCCTCATGTTGGCATTTGGAATTTTATTGGTTGTTGTCGGTAAAACATTCATTTTTTCAAAATCAAATAATAACATAAGCAATGAAATTTCATAAAATACATATACTGCTGTTTATCCTGTTTTTTTTGACGGCTTGCAATACATCTTTCTATCACAGCGTAAACGATATGGGCGGACAACCTGCAATACTATATCTGCAAAATGGAAAAACACTTAACGGTAAATTGGAAATCCGAAGTTTTGATCAATTTTCATCTGTACAAAGAATTTTATTCAAAGAAAATGGAACAAATAATTATCAATCCTATTACCCGACTGATATTGTCGGTATCTATTTTAACGGTGCTAAATACGCTTTAGAATTGGTTCAGGCAATGGATATGTGGAATAAACACGCCTACAAATTTTTGAAAAACATAAGTCCAAATGATGGGAAACTACAATTATTTGAAGATGAATACACACAGAAAAATTCATTTGGAGATAATGAAAAAGTAACCAAACTCTATATCAAACTTGCAAGAAACAATGAGGTTTTTGATGCACAATCTGACCGTTTTGTTCCCAATTTCAATGAAAAGGTAAGTCGTTTTTTGTCAGATTGCCCTTCAGTTTCTCAAAGGATACTCAACAAGGAAAAAGATTTTTCTTATGCTTTTGTCAACCAGGGAGAAACCCAAAGAAAACAAGTATGGATGAACATTGCTTTTGAATATAATAACTGCAAATAATATACAAATGAAAAATTTAATTCTTATTTCAACCATTTTTTTATCACTTTTTGGCAATGCACAAAACCATTGGTTCCAAACCTACAATGACAGTGTTAAACTAAAACAGGACGCCGAAAAAATAGTAACCCAATTTCGCCAGGAAACAAAAATCGCCAATGCTTCTATAAAATTAGACGATTGGAAAGTTGTGAAAAATACCACGCCTTATCTGATTTATATTTTAAACAAAACCGTCAATCTTCCGTTTTGGAAGGAAGTTATTCCACAACAAAAAGATTTTTTCTACGAAGTTTCAGGCGGGAAAAAACAAGGGAAGGAAGTATTCGGTTTGTTCTTCAATGGCTTCTATCTCGTTCACGAATTAGGACACGGATTGGCAGAAGGTGCCGGAAAAAAAATTGATAACGCATACGACAGTGAGTACGATGCCAATACAATTGCTATTTTATATTGGCGAAGTTCCGGCAATAAAAAGCAACTGGCAAAATGCTATACCTACGCCAAAAAAATACTGAAACACCTGAAAAATCCTGTTCCTGATAAAGAAAACTTTAAGGAATATATGACTAAACATTACGAAGAACTTTCCAAAGACCCCTACAAATACGGTTACATTCAGTTCTCGCAGTTTGTGGAAATATATGAGAATAAAGCCTTACCAGATTTTGAAACATTTATTAAAAACTACAACAAATGAGAAATTTAATTTTAATCCTCAGCACTTTAGTTACACTTCAAAGCAATGCACAACTAAAATCCAGTGAAGACAATTCAGAATATGCTATTGCCCAAAAAATTGCAGACAAAGCCAAACAACGGAATCTTGGAGCAATTCACAGTGAAAGTCCTAAAATGCGCCCTACAGCAGGAAAAGGCGGATGGTTTTTACGCTATGAACACGGTTGGGTTTATTATAATCCACAATTAAAAAAAGCCTTTGCCATTATGGAAAATATGATGAAAAAATGGGGCGAAGCTGGTTACGAAACAGGCTGGATGGGGTTCCCAATTTCTGATAATTTGGAAACGCCAAAAGTATATGGTTTTTACACCGCATTTGAAAACGGAAGTATTTATAGCAGTACAAAAACCGGAATGCATTATATAGGCGGTGCATTTAGAAGTGAATGGGCAAAAAGAGGTTATGAAAATAGCCCGGATTTAGGTTTCCCTAAAACAGACGAAATAGCTATCAATGAAAATGGTTACACCCGCTACCAACAATTTGAAAGAGGTACATTATTTTTTGGATCCGGAAAACCGATTTTGTATAGCAATAACCCCAATGCAACAATGCCTCCTAAAGATGAGTCAATGGAACTTGCATTTATCCCAAAATCTTTGACAGGTTTTGAACCAACTATTGATGTTAATGAAGGAAGCAGTATAGAACTTTACGGATGGATGGATTTGCGTATTTATAGAGGGAACGGACAGGAAATTTCTGATGCTGACGGCAAGAGCTACAGTCTATTTAATATCCAGAAAAAACAACCGGTAGATGTAAATGATTTTACACCTTACTTTTTTAAAGAAAATGTTGCTAGCAGACATTACAACATTACCCAATCTGATATTGACGGCAACGCCTATATCCGTATTACCTACTGGCTGAATGATAAAGATGTTACCAGCTCCGATGATTATTTGAAACTTGAAAACTATAATGGAAGATGGAATTACAATGGTGGTGATCATCCTTATCGCGAAATAAAATTGAAGGAAATAATACGTAACGGAAAAACAAAAAACTTTATGGATAAAGGCAGCGATGGCACCGATAATTTTAAGGTTAGTTATGGCTTTACAATAAAAAATATTTAAAAAAACATGAAACATCTTATTCTCTTTTTTCTGGTTTTATTTACCATAAAAGCACAAACACAGCAACAAGTAAGTCCTGAAGTGAGCGCAAAAATGAAAGAGATGCAGGGCATGAGCAAAAAAAAGCAAGAACCGAAAGGAAATACAAATGGAAAAATTATTTATACTGTAAGTGGAAAGACCTACACAGAAACTAAGGAAATAAGTACTACAATAATTGGTGGACAAATAGGGGATATTGCCAATGCCAATCACACAGTTTCTATTGGCGATGGTGAGCTACACACTTTCAAAAAAGGGCAAAGCTATCATTGTAAAGTTTTAATGCTCATTGTAGATGGTTTGCCATATTCCCGAAGAAGCAAGGATAATGTGGCCACTATAACTTTATATGATGGGAAAATTGTGAAAGGAAATTTTTCAGGAACAGTGTATAACGAGAAAACCAAAAAGACACTTTCCGTATCAGGAACTTTTGAAACAGGGAATATCACATTACTTTAAATTCTAAATTTTAAAAAATGAAAAAAGCAATTTTTTTCACCATTCTTTTATTAAACATAAACCATTCTTTTAGCCAAAAAAGAATTGATGAAAAATATAAGAATCCGGGTAAAGGAAATGCAACAAGTCGTCAAGCGTCGGGAGTTGCCAAAGAATCACTAGTACTAAAAAACAATATTGATTCTTTGAAAAAAAAATGTAATCAAAGTGAATATGAAAGAAAAATGCAAATAGCTAATGCCGAGATGAACGCCTTCAATATCAATGGCAATGAAATTTGGTTGTATGAAGATATAATGTACGGCGGAAGAAAGAAAGTTCTGAAAGTAGGAAAGTACACTTTGAAAGATTTGGGAATTTATTGGAACGATAGAATAAGCAGTATGTTGGTTCCTACTAATTTGGCAGTTATCCTATATTCGGATGATACTTTTAGTGGAATGAAAGATCAATATGCAGGCTATGGAATCCGGCAATGTATGAATTGTTATAGCACACAACCAACCATATTAAGCTACGATTACGGAAATTTTAACACCATGGGTTTGACCCTGAACAATGAGCATACCACTTGGAATGATTTGGCATCGAGTATAGAAATTATCAATAAATAAAATACGATTGCAAATATTGCTACAAGTAACACAACGACGATCTGTGTTGCTTGTATGCAATGCGGCAGCAATTAAACGCCAATTGCGATAGAGATATATTTGACCAAACGGGGAATGTATTTCAGGATTTTGTAATGTTGAATATTTTACTCAAAAATGATTTCATTTCAGCCCATGATTCTTTATCAGCCTTTTCATCATAAGCAACGGCCATATTGTATTTTTTCCCTATTTCAGTAGCAGCAGGGTTGGTAAATCCATGAACGGCATCGGGATATTCTTTTACAATATATGGTGCACCAATTGAGTCCATCTGCTTTTTAAACTTCACCACTTCTTCTTCCTTTACATAAGGATCTGCAGCACCATGGCATACCAAAATTTCAGCTTTTAAAACTCCTTTTTCAGGTTGTGTTACATTCAGATTTCCGTGAAATCCAACTACACCTTTTAAATTTTCGCCAAAACGAGCAAGGTTTAAAACCATTGCACCACCATAGCAATATCCAATAGCGGCCATCTTTGAAGTATCGGCTTGTGTAAAAGAAGTAATTTTTGCTAATGCAGCTTCAAAAATCGGTTTGGCAATCTCAGGTTTATCATAAAACGGTGCAGCTAATGCGCCTGCCGATTCAGGATCGGGGCCATATTTATTATCACCATACATATCTATTGCAACTGCAAAATATCCAAGAGAGGCTATTTGCCTTGCACGTTGTCTGATATAGTCATTGATACCCCACCATTCGTGAATGATGAATACAACAGGTATTTTGCCCGTCAAACTTTCGTCATACACGACAAAATTATTTCTTGTACTGCTATGCAATGGGTAGCTAACAATTTCTTCTTTAAATTTTGATTCTTTCATTTTTGGTTCCTTGTTTTTATTGCTATTGCATGATATGATTAATGCAAAGCAAGTGAAAAAAAGTAATGTTACCGTTAGTTTTATTTTCATCAGATGAAATTTAATTTGCGCTAAATGGGCTCTTTGTTTCTATCACTTCAATTTCAAATACCAAAATACTATTGGGTGGAATTTTTGGCGATCTTGTACGAATAGAATAAGCCATATCTGATGGAATGACCAATTTAATTTTGCCACCCACTTTGCATAAAGGTATTCCTATTTGCCAACCTTTTATCAATCGCATTAAAGGGAAAGTAGCAGGTTTGGTTTTTGTTTCATCAAAAACTTCTCCGTTGCTAAATAAATACCCTTTGTAATTTACGGTTACAGTGTCATTAATGTTTACTTGTTTGCCGTTGCCTTCTTTCATCATGGTATAATAAACACCTTGCTCATTTGATTTTACATCTGTTTTACCCGAGTTGATTGCTCGTTCAATGAATTTAATTTCTTGATTTCTTTGTGCGGCGCTATCTAAATTATTGTTTAAATTAATGATAGGCGCTGTCTTGTTTTCGTTGCTCAAATTTTTCCAAGAGCCATTTATGCTTTGAGCCCAAACATTATTGAAGGTAATTTCAGATTGTATCTTTTTCCCTTTATTGTATTGAATTGTAGTTCTTGGAAAAGCACTCACTGTACCACTCATTTTTGTACATGCTAAAAATTTCCATTTGCTTAATTCAGGAAGCCATATATAACCTGAATATATCGTAAACATATTTGTAGTATCAACTGCTTTTGCAATAAGCACTTTATATTCTGTATTCATTTGCCAAGGATATTTAAAAACAACTTTATTCAACAAAGTGCCGGATACTTCTTTACAATCCATTCCTTTTTCTAAAAGCTTGTAAGTATTAGAATAGTTTAGCTCAATGCTTTTCTTCTTTTTTTTAGCAACAAATTCAATTGAGATACTTTCAGAAGAAATATTTAATTCAAATCTTTTATTATCACCGATGCTTTTTAAACTGAACTCTGTCAAGAATTGTACTGCTCTTAAATCAGTACTTATCGGATAATCGTGTTGTATAAGATTCTTGTCTTTTTGCGCATTCAAATTGAAAGTCAAAAAAATAAGTAATGACAAATTCCATATTCGCTTCATAAAAATAATTTTTGAGCAAGATTATTGAAGAGCGAATATAGATGAAATCAGTTACCTTCGCACACACTATGACACAGGAAAAATTACAGGATATGCGGTCCCGCATTGCCGGGATAAGGAGGTTTCTTTGACGTCGAGAACCGACTTGCAAAAATAGAAAACGATAAGCAGCTTTCGTTGAGTCCGGGCTTTTGGGATGATAATGCAAGAGCTACCTCCATCATGAAAGAAATCAAAGTGAATGAATATTGGGTGAGTCTATATGAGCAGACAAATACTGCTGTAGAAGATTTTGCCGTGTTGTTTGATTTTTGGAAATCAGGCGATGCGACAGAAGAAGAAACAAAAGAATCTTATGACAAAGCATTGAATGCATTGGAAGATTCTGAATTCAAAGCAACTTTGAATGAACCGGAAGATGAATTGCCGGCAGTAGTACAAATCAATTCCGGCGCAGGCGGTACAGAAAGCCAAGACTGGGCTGAAATGTTAGCTCGTATGTATCGCATGTATGGCGAAAAGCAAGGTTGGAAAGTAACTGAGCTGGATTGGGTTTGGGGTGATGGTGCAGGAATTAAAACTGCCACGCTTCAATTTGATGGAGCATTTGCTTACGGCTTTTTAAAAGCAGAAAGCGGTGTACATCGTTTGGTACGTATTTCACCTTTTGACAGTAATGCAAGAAGACATACTTCATTTGCTTCCATTTTTGTTTATCCACTTGTTGATGACACAATTAATATTGAAATAAAAGACTCCGAGGTGAAAATGGAAACTGCACGTAGCGGTGGAGCAGGAGGGCAGAATGTAAACAAAGTGGAAACGAAAGTTATGCTCACCCACATTGCAACCGGCCTTGTAGTTGTTTGTCAAACCGAAAGAACACAATTAGGCAATCGTGAAAAAGCAATGACCATGTTGAAAAGCCGCTTGTATGAGGAAGAATTGCGTCGGAGAAATGAAGCGAAAGATGCGGTCAACAGCAAAAAGAAAAAAATAGAATGGGGTTCGCAAATTCGATCTTATGTTTTTCATCCATATAAGATGATTAAAGATCATCGCACCGATTTTGAAACAGGGAATGTGCAACCGGTGATGGATGGCGAATTGGATGGGTTCATCAAGGCATATTTAATGAATGAGAAAGAAGCAGCATCATAAATTATTTCTATGGCTTACCATAATCAGCAACATTTTATCGATACATTGGAAAAAGCAGGAGAATTACTTCGCATAAAAACTTATGTGAATCCTAAACTTGAAATTGCTGAGTTAACAGATCGGATGAGTAAGCAGCCGGGAGGTGGTAAAGCTTTATTGTTTGAAAATACAGGATATGATTTCCCTGTGATGATGAATGCTTATGGTAGTGAAAAAAGAATGTGTTTGGCACTCGGCGTAAATCATCTTGATGATGTAGCAAATGAAATTGAAAACTTATTCAAATTATTGTCTGCTCCGAAAGAAGGCATATTAGACAAACTAAAACTTTTACCGAAACTGAGTCAATTTGCTTCTTGGATGCCTAAAGTAAAAAAAGGCAGAGGTGCTTGTCAAGAAGTGGTAATGCAAAATCCTGATATCACGAAGCTCCCTGTCATCACTTGCTGGCCAAAAGACGGCGGGCCATTTGTAACATTACCAATCATACATACCAAGGAGCCAAATATTGGTACACGAAATGTAGGTATGTATCGGATGCAAATATTTGGACCGCAACTTACCGGTATGCACTGGCATAAACATAAAGTTTCGGCAAAGCATTTCAATGAGTATAAAAAATTGAATAAGAAAATGCCCGTTGCTGTAGCACTGGGTGGCGATCCCACTTATGCTTATTCAGCTACTGCGCCACTGCCGGAGAATGTGGATGAATATATGTTAGCCGGATTTCTTAGAAAGAAAAAAGTAGAACTCGTAAAGTGTATCACACAGCCTGAAATCGAAGTTCCTGCCGATGCAGATTTTGTGATTGAAGGCTATGTGGATCCAAATGATGAATTGATTTGGGAAGGTCCGTTTGGCGATCATACGGGATATTATTCATTACCCGATTGGTATCCTCGTTTTCATATCACCGCTATTACACATAAAAAAAATCCTGTGTATCCTGCTACTATTGTAGGCATTCCACCTCAAGAAGATGCATGGTTAGGCAAAGCAACCGAAAGAATATTCTTAGCACCGATCAAAATGACTTTAGTGCCCGAAATAAAAGATATGGATATGCCGGTGGAAGGTGTGTTTCATAATTTGGTGATTACAAAAATTGAAAAAGAATATGCAGGACAGGGCCAAAAAGTAATGAATGCAATGTGGGGCGCAGGACAAATGATGTTTAATAAAATTTTAGTATTGGCAAGCGGCGATATTTCAATACAAGATTATGAAAAATTAGCTCAAACAGTTTTTAAAAACTTGAATCCTGCTACTGATATTTATTTTTCAACCGGCCCAATGGATGTGCTGGATCATAGTTGCAATAAATTAGGCTTTGGCGGGAAGATGTGTATTGATGGAACTAAAAAATTTGATGAAGAAATTGAAGATGATTATAAGCCGAAAAATAGTTTTGATTCTTTTTCAAAAGAGAAAATAACTTCATCCTTTGCTGAAATTAAGTCCATTAATGATTCTTTGTTAGATAAAAAAATTCCTTGCCTTATTATTTCAGTAGAAAAAAACAGACCCGGTCATATAAAAGAACTGCATGAAGAACTTTGCAAACACAATGAATTAGCTTGTGTGAAAATGATTTTATATGTAGAGCATACTGTTGATGCTAACGATCTTCCTATTGCATTGTGGCGCTTCTGCAATAATCTGGATCCGGTAAGAGATCATTTTTTACACAAAAAATCTAATGCAAATAATTACACAAGTTGCATGGGCTTGGATGGAACAAGGAAAACAAAAGAGTTCGACAATTTTCAACGAGATTGGCCAAATATCATTGTAGCAGATGATGAAACCATAAAAGCCGTTGATGCCAAATGGCATCAGTTAGGCATTGGTCGTTTTATCTCATCTCCATCTCTAAAATTTAAGGATCAGATGTATGGTAATGAAGCAGCTGTTCAATAAAACATTTTGAATCTGATAAATACTTATTTTTAAGTGTGCATAAGCTAAATATTTTAATGACAGGTGGTGGCGCTCCCGGTGCAGCAGGCATATTAAAATGTCTGCAGCAAGAAAAATTATTTCATGTAATTGCTGCCGATGCAAATCCCAATGCAGTTGGGAAATACTTAGCAGATGATTTTGAAAACATTCCTTTAGCAAGTGATTCAACTTTCATTGATGCGCTATTAGCTATTTGTGTCAAAAGAGATATCAATGCAATTCTTCCATTAGTTACAAAAGAATTAATTCCTCTAGCGCAAGCAAAAGAAAGGTTTGAACAAGTCGGTGTTCAGGTTTTGGTTTCTTCACTGCAATCTTTAGAAATTGCTAATAACAAAAGCAGACTTTATGAATTTTTGGAATGGCGTGGAATGGCTGTGCCTGAATATAAAGTAGTAGAAACAATTGAGCAATTTAAAGAAGCAGCTACTACTTTGGGTTATCCCAACAAGCCAATTTGTTTCAAACCTTCTGTTTCCAATGGTAGTAGAGGTTTTAGAATCATTGATGAAAAAGCTGATGAATGGAGTTTACTTTTTAATCAAAAACCTTCAGCTACTTTCATCAATTACAATCATGCACTCAGCATTCTTTCTCAAAAAACATTTCCTGAATTACTGATAAGTGAGTATTTGCCGGGAGAAGAATATTCTGTTGACTGTTTGGCCCATCATGGAACATCTGTTTTAATCATGCCAAGATTGCGTAAGAAAACTATTAATGGAATTACAGTAGAAGGTGAGTTTGTGAAAGATGAAAATATTATCAACTATTGCAAACAAATTATTCAGGAATTACAACTGCATGGCAACATTGGTATTCAAGTAAAAAAATCTTCCAATGATGCATTTTTTATTTTAGAGGTCAATCCAAGAGTGCAGGGAACTCTTTCATCTGCTTTAGGTGCAGGGGTAAATCTCCCTACATTGGCAATAAAACAAGGATTAAATTTACCGATCAGTGCTGATGAATTGATTGTAAAATGGGGGACGAAATTTTCCAGATATTGGGAAGAAGTATTTTATTAAATAAATAGATAACAATTATGAAGAAGTGGAACTTAATATTATTCTTTAGTCTTTTCTCAGTCGTATCTTTTGGACAACAAGAAAACACTTTACTTTGGAAGATTGAAGGAAAGGGTTTGAAAAAACCGTCTTATCTTTTTGGAACAATGCACATTTTGTGTGCAGATGATGCCGAATTAGGCAAAAACTTACGTGCAGCAATTGCTCAAAGTGATAATGTATATTTAGAAGTAGATATGAGCAATCTCATGGAAATGGCAGATGCAATGTCTAAGATGAAGATGAAAGGCGATACTACTTTAGAAACTTTATTAACGAAAGTTGAATTTCAAAAAATAAAAGACTATTTTGAAAATGAAAACACTTTGCTGCCTTTTGCCATGATCAATACCTACAAACCATTACTTGCGGCATCCCTTTTAGAACAAAAAGCAATGCCGTGCGAAAAAACGGCTATGATGGAACAGTTAATCATGCAAGAAGCAAAAAAGAATGATAAGAAAATTAAAGGATTAGAAACGATGTCTTATCAAGCAAGTGTGCTTGACAGTATTCCATATAAATTGCAAGCTCAACAGTTATTCGAGTACATTGCTAAATCAGACAAGAAAGATGAGTCCGATAAACAAATGAAAGAAATGATAGAAGTTTATAAAAAACAAGATTTGAATGCACTTGGAAAGATGATGATAGAAGAAGATGCAGGAATGTCTGCATTTATGGATATTCTTTTATATAATAGAAATAGAAATTGGGTAAATAAATTAAACACATTACTGCCTGAAAAATCATTAGTCATTGCTGTTGGTGCAGGTCATTTACCCGGAGAAAACGGAGTAATCAATTTATTGAAAAAGGAAGGTTATACCGTTACTCCTGTTCAGAATCAATATTCAAACAATTTGGATACGAATATTTCTGCAGATGCTATTAAACCAATTTAGACTCAAATGTTATTATAATTACTTTTTAAAACTTTATCTATGAATAAAATTTTCTGTTCTATTGTATTAATATTACTAATAAAGAGTGAATCTATCTACTCCAGAAATACATATACTTCAAACAATAAGAAAATAGATACGAGTGCTGTTTTAGATACTTCTTGGATACAATATGATGTATATGAAAACAATCAAAAAGGAATGATGTTTCATTTCACATTTACTACTTATGGCCTAAAAGGAGTGAATACCTATGTATCAATTTATTTTTATGATGCAGACACAGATGAGCCTCTTGAAGATAAAAACGGGAAGTATGTATCTAAAGAAGGATATGTTTCAGCATTTAAGGAGATAAAGCCTAATTATGACCCTGCTGTTTATAAAGATTTTAAAATATTTATGCCTTATTCTGAGTTTCATTTAGATTCTGGCTATCAATCTATTCTATATGATGCCGTCATTAATGATAATTCAGGAAAAATAGCTCTATTGCTCGCTACTGATATTTTTGACATCGAATTAAATAATACACAACCATTAAGCGAAAACAATAATGCTAAAGTAAAAACTATAAATATCATTTTTAAAGAACTGTCCGTTAATTATGATGTAAAAAGAGGTGATAAAACAGGTATGGATATACATTTGAATTTCTCAACAGAATACTTAAAAGATTCGGATGCATTTGCAATTGTTTATTTTTTTTATAAGGATAATAGAAAGATACTTAATAAAAATCCTGATTTCAGTAGTAAGGACGGTCAGCTAATTACTTATAAAAAAATAAAGCCAAGCTATGACTTTACAGATTATAAAAATTTAGTATTGTTTATGCCTTATGATGAAATACCGGGTACGGGAAAAATTGATATGAAAATGGTGGCAAAAATTATTAAGCCGGATGGAACAGTATTAAAATATTTAACTGAAAAGAGTTTTATATTCACAAGATAGCGGTTACTGATTTTTTATATTTTAAAAGCCGGCGCAAATTTTTGAGCCGGCTTTTAAATAAAATTTTTAGGTCAAATTAAATCTGCTCCAAACCAGAAAACATAAAATCACCTTCAATTTTTGCATTCTCATCACTATCACTTCCATGAATAGCATTTTCACCAAGAGAAGTTGCAAACTGCTTACGAATCGTTCCTTCAGCTGCTTGAGCAGGATTGGTAGCACCAATTAACTCACGAAAAGCAGCTACCGCATTTTCTTTTTCAAGAATTGCAGCAATGATAGGGCCACTACTCATAAAATCAACCAACTCGCCATAGAAAGGTCTTTCTTTATGTACGGCATAAAATTCGCCTGCTTTTTCTGCTGAAAGTTTCAACATTTTCAGTGCTTTTACTTTATAACCTTCTTTGATAATTCTGTCTAAAATCGCCCCTGCATGACCATTTTTCATTGCATCGGGCTTAATCATTGTGAATGTTCTATTAGTCATTTATTATGTTTTTGCGGCGGCAAAGGTACACCTAAAAATAATTCCAATCAGTCAAAACTTTACAAAACCTTATCTTCGCACACATTTTTATGAAACCAATTCAGGAAATATTCCCTCTCTTACATCAGCCAAGGAACGTTGTAATTACCACACACATGAAACCCGATGCAGATGCGATGGGTTCTTCTTTGGCCTTAAAAAGCTATTTGCTACAATTAGGGCATCAAGTCACGGTTATTTCACCAACCAATTGGGCAGGCTGGGTAAACTGGATGAATGGATCAAATGAGGTCATTGACTTCGAACTTAAAAAACAAAATGCTGAAGAAGTTTTAACCAAAGCTGATTGGTTATTTTGTTTGGACTTCAATAATTTCAGCAGGACTAAATCATTGGCAACAGCTTTGGCAAGTTTATCCTGTACGAAAATCTTGATAGATCATCATCGCGAGCCGGATGAAGCAGCTTTTGATTATGGTGTCAGCGATGTGACCAAGAGCTCTACCTGCGAAATGATTTATGATTTTATAATTGCTACAAACGGCAGTGATAAAATCAATGAAACTATATGCGAATGTATTTATGCAGGAGTGGTAGGAGATACCGGTTCATTCCGATTTCCAATTACAACAGATAAAGTACATCTATTAGTTGCCGATTTGAAATCAAGAGGCTTCAGCCATGAGAAAGTTCATGATAAACTGTTTGATAATTTTTTAGAAAATCGTTTACGTTTTACCGGACATGTATTATTACATAGAATGGAAGTCTTTTATGAATACAATACCGTGCTAATAGCCATTCCAAAATCTGATTTATTAAAATATCAAATTAAAACCGGCGATACCGAAGGCTTAGTCAATTTTCCACAATCAATTCAAGGAATTAAATTAGTTGCGTTGGTAATTGACCGCGATGAAGAACGTAAATGGAGTTTTCGTGGCAAAGGAGAGTTTGACTGTAATACATTTGCTCGCAAGTATTTTGAAGGTGGTGGACATTACAGCGCCGCAGGAGGCAGAAGCAGTGATAGTTTAGAAGATACCGTAAAAAAGTTTAAAACAGTTTTAAAAGAAAATGAAGCCTTACTTCAATAATAATTTTTTTTGCACCAATTAAAAATTAAAAAATAAACATGAAAAAGTTGAATCAATTAATGTTATTAGCAGTAGTAATGATCTTTGCTGCAGCTTGTAATAAAGTAGATTACAAAAAAACAAGCAGTGGCCTTGCTTATCAATTATTTCCTTCCAATGGTAAAGACTCATTGATAAAAAATGGCGAAGTTATAAAGATGGAAGCAACGACTAAACTCAATGACTCATTGCTTTATAGTTCTTATGGCAAAATGCCTGTATATCTGAAACTACAAGATGTAGGCGCCAACTACAACATTTTGGAAATTCTCCGATTGATGAAAGTAGGAGATAGCGCTGTAGTAGTACAATTAGCAGATAGTTTAATGAAGAGACAAGATCAAATGCCGCCTATGGCTAAAAAAGGTGATAGAATCATCACTACAATGAAAATTCTTAAAGTATATAACAATGATAGTATTGCTATGATTGATTATACTGCCGATATGGAAAAAGACAAGCCACGTCAGGAAAAAGAACAGGCAGAGATGATGGCTAAAATGGAAAAAGAAAAGAAAGCAAAATTGGTTGAAGAGTCAAAAGAAATTGAAAAATATTTAGCGGAAAAGAATATTAAAACCGAAAAAACACCATCAGGCGTTTATGTTCAGATTCTAAATCCGGGTACAGGAAACCAGATTGATTCAGGAAAATATATTTCTGTAAACTATACAGGAAAAACTTTTGCTGGATTTAAGTTTGACAGTAATGTAGATACTGCATTTCATCATACCCAACCTCTTGAATTTACAGTAGATGCACCCGGAATGACAGAAGGTTTTAATGATGGAATGAAATTATTGCGCAAAGGAGCAGATGCCATTTTTTATATCCCTTCTGTTTTAGCTTATGGAGCCAATCCAAATCCTGCTTCGGGTATCAAGCCTTATGAAAATCTAATTTTTGATGTGAAGATTTTAGATGTTCAGGATAAGCAACCTGCACCACAACAACCGGCAATGCGTAAGCCAGTTAATTAAAAATTTTATAAAAGACGAGCAAATTTTTAAAAAATATTCAAAAATGCAGCATCTTTGCAAAGTCAATTCGTTGATAATGGTTATGCTCCGTTTTTAGTCTAACTATCCTAAACGTCCCTTTGAAGATGAATGTGACAATGAACCAGTGTTGAAGTTAGATTGATGGCTCTTGGTTGAAATTGTTAGCAGGGTAATTGAAAAATTACCCTGTTTTATTTTTGCAAATAAGCTTGTACTAATTTGATAGTTTCTACCGCTTCTTTCACATCGTGCACTCTTAGAATAGATGCTCCATTTATTAATCCAATCGTATTTAAAACAGTGGTACCATTTAACGCTTCATCTGCGGTAACGCCTAATGTTTTATAAATTGTTGATTTACGTGAAACGCCCAACAATATTGGCAAATTCAATGATTCAAATTTTGATAGTTCGTGAAGAATCGTAAGGTTTTGCTGTATCGTTTTACTAAACCCAAATCCGGGATCAATGATGATATCTTTTATACCAGCCTCAATCGCTTCATTTCTTTTTTTGCTTAAAAATAGATATACCTCTTCAGTCACATTCTCATAATCGGTAAACTCCTGCATCGTTTTGGGCGTACCTCGCATGTGCATCATGATATAAGGAACATTTAAACCGCCAACTGTTTGCATCATATCTGTATCTAATTGCCCTGCACTAATATCGTTTACCATATCTGCACCTGCCAAAACTGCTTCTTGAGCCACCATTGAATAAAAAGTATCGATTGAAATAAAAATTTGGGGATAGTTTTTACGAATGAATTCTATTGGCTTTATCACTCTTTCCAATTCATCAGCTGCATTTAATTGTATGCTATTCGGGCGGCTGCTTTGCCCGCCAATGTCGATAATCGTAGCACCCTCTGAAACCATTTGCTCGCATTTTTTCAAAATCGCATCCAAGCCCGATAATCTGCTTCCCTTGTAAAAAGAATCGGGCGTGATGTTCAAGATACCCATCACAAGTGGTTTTTCTATAGATAATAATCTTCCTTTGCAGTTCAGTTTAAACATCGGTTTTTGTTTGTTATTTTTGAAGCCTGTCATTTGGCAGAAAAGCTAAGATACTAACACAAAAATTGTTCTGATAAAATAGCATAGTATTAACGATATAAAAGTTTATTTTGTAATAATGAATACAACAAATCAACAATACGACTCTGTTATCATTTCCTGTAAAGAAATATTTTTAAAAAAAGCAACAGATTATGGTACAGCTTGGCGTGTGCTGCGTACTATTTCTATTATTGATCAAATATTTATCAAAGCACAACGCATTCGTACCATTCAGGAGAAAGGAGAACAGCGTATAGCTGACGATATATCTGCAGAATTTAAAGGAATTATTAATTATGCAGTGATAGGATTGATTCAACTTGAATTACCTGCTGATGCACCTGAAGAAATGCCGGTTACAGAAATATCTCTTTTCTATGACAGGTATATTGAGATAGCAAAAAAGTTGATGAACGACAAAAACTCTGACTATGGAGAAGCGTGGCGAAATATGAGTCAGGAAAGTTTTGTAGATTTAATTTTAATGAAACTTCAACGTGTACGGCAGATATTAAATAATGATGGTAAAACTTTAATCAGCGAAGGTATAGATGCCAATTATTTAGATATTATTAATTATGCAGTGTTTGCTTTAATCTTATTATAATGAAATTGATAATCAATATTGCAAGAATTGCAGTAGGACTGCTCTTTATTTTCTCAGGCCTTGTGAAAGCAAATGACCCTTTGGGCTTGAGCTATAAAATGGAAGAGTTTTTTGAAATTTGGAGATTGACGCAGTTTAATTCTTGGACTTTGTTGATGTCAGTCTTGATGAATGCCTTTGAAATCATTGCTGGATTTGCATTATTGCTGGGCTGGAGAATCAAATTATTCAGTTGGCTACTTTTAATATTGATCGTTTTCTTTACTTTCCTTACAGGTTATACATATATCACCGGTATGCCTAAGAACTGCGGCTGCTTTGGTGATTGTTTGCCGATTACTTCCAAAACTTCTTTCTTGAAAGATGTGGTTCTTACTGTTTTAATCGGTTTACTGTTTTGGAAACAAAAATTTATAAAGCCAGTTTTCGCAGACAAGATAAATACAATATCTATGCTGGGTATTACTGCCTTTGCTTTCGGTTTTCAATGGTACACATTAAACTATTTACCAATTGTCGATTGCTTGCCGTTTAAAAAAGGAAGCAACATTACAGAAAAAATAAAAATGCCGGCAGATGCAGTTCCCGATAAAATTGAGATTACTTTCTCATACATAAAAGATGGGACAGTAGTAAAATTTCCTGAAGACAGTATGCCCGCCAACTTTAATAAAAAGGATTATACTGCCGCAATGGACCAAACGGAGGAATTGCCGGATGGCAGCAGCAAAAAATTAAAAGTATTTGTAAAAGGAGGAATGCCGGTAGAATTTTCGGCTGCTAATTTCCCTGCCGATTACAGTGATGAACATTATACATTAATTAAAAGGTATGATAAACTGATTCAAAAAGGGAAAAACAATGAACCACCCATAAAAGGCTTTGTATTGAAAGGCATAACAGATGAAGATTCTACTCAGCTAATTTTATCACAGCCTTATGCAATTCTTTTAATCAGTACAGATTTTTCAACACCTGTATCTAAATGGCAACAAGATTTCTCAACGATTTACAACACAGCCAAACAAAAAGGAATTCCTGTTTATATGATTTCCGGAAACCCTACGCAGGCAACAGAACAATTAAAAGGGACAAATTTTAATAACATACAAGTATTAAAATGCGATTTTACAACGATTAGAACTGCTGCAAGAGTAAACCCAACAATTTATTTTTTGAAGACAGGAGTTGTTATAGATAAAGTTAGTTACAAAAGAATGAACAAATTAGAATCAGCATTAAACAACTTAAAGTAAAACAGCAATAGCAGTCCTATGCTCAGGTACATTTTTAAAAAAATCGTTTATGGCCTGTTGGTATTAATAGGAATAGTTACATTAGTTTTCTTTTTATTTCAAGGTTTTGGCGATCCGTCACGAATGGTAATGGGACAAACCGGTGATTCTACCACTCAAAGCAACATTCGTAAAGAACTTTATTTGATCAATGACAAAGGGGAAAGTATCTCTCGCTTTCAACAATTTCTCTATTACCTTAACGATATTTCACCAATCAGTGTGCATAGCAAAGAAGATATCGCTAAAAAAAATCTGAAAGGAATTTTCATTGGCGGTAATAAAAAGCTTGGACTTAAAATTCCTTATCTAAGCAAGTCATATCAAAGCAAAAGACCTGTTTGGAATGTGTTGATGCAAGCATTGCCTGGCACAATAATGCTGGCCGCAGCAGCTATGTTGCTTGCTATTGTATTAGGTATTCCTTTGGGCGTAATTGCAGCTACCAAGCAAAATACATGGATGGATACATCAGCAGTTTTTGGAAGTATCATCGGCATTTCAGCACCATCATTTTTTATGGGCATTATCATTGCTTATTTATTTGGCTTTGTATTGAGCGATTGGACAGGTTTACATATTTCCGGAAGTTGGATGGCTCTTGATGAAATTACCGGCGAGAAACGTTTGTCTTTACAAAATTTAATCCTGCCGGCCATTACTTTAGGCATTCGACCATTAGCCATTATCACACAACTTACACGTAGCTCCATGCTCGATGTAATGGATCAAGATTATATGCGCACTGCTTATGCAAAAGGTTTAAGCACCAAAAAAGTAATTTGGAAACATGGCTTGAAAAATGCACTCAATCCGGTTATCACCGCAATTACCGGTTGGTTTGCCGAACTTTTAGCCGGTGCATTTTTTGTGGAATATATTTTTGGATGGCAGGGCTTAGGAAAAGTAACAGTAGATGCATTGGAAAAATTAGATTATCCGGTAGTGATGGGTGCTGTTTTGATTGCCGCAACTTTCTTTATATTGGTAAATATATTGGCAGATATTTTATACGGTGTGGTTGATCCAAGAGTGAGGGTAGAGTAGGCGTTTTATTTTCAATCTCCACTCATTGCACAATTACGTCTTTGATTATTTTTTCTTTCAACGCTTCATTTACTCTTTGCTTAATTTTTTCTTTCTGATAAACAAGCTCATTCCTCAATGGTGCAACATGGGTAGTAATAATGAGCTTGTCGCCGATGATTTGTAGTTTATCTGTATAACGGGCAATCGTTTTTCCCATAATATCCTCCCATACATCTTCTATCTGTAATGCTTGAATGCCGCCTCGCAATTTACTGGCTGCAAGAAATTGTTGCATTGCTTCTGCTATGGATAACTCTGCCATGGTGTAAAGATAACTCTTTAGTTTTAGGTATAATGGTTTATGTAATAAGTATTGTAGTCCACAAAATATAAATTAAAATCAATGGGCATCAGTATAATCAAATACCAATCAATTGAAATTGCAGATTCAAATTTTTCAAATGATTGTTCAATCTTTCTTTATTCGTATCAGTGATAAAAACCTGTCCTTCATTTTCAATGCAAACCATTTTCAATAGATTCTCAATTCTGTTTTCATCCAATTTTTCAAAAACATCATCCAGTAGTAGAAGTGGGGCAAATCCTTTTTCTTCTTTCAGCACTTGCACTTCAGCAAGTTTTAATGCAAATAGTAAACTCTTTCTTTGGCCTTGCGAAGCTGTATTTTTAAAAAGTATATCATCCATTTTTATTTCTATTTCATCACGATGAATACCTGCACTAGTTCTTTGCAACAACAAATCTTTTTCGCGTTGTATTTTTATAAGCGCTTCAAAACTTGTGTGATGTAATGAGCTTTCATAAATCAAACTGATTTTTTCATTATGCTGACTTATCTCATGATACAACTCAATCACACGCGGCAAAAAGGCAAGAAGGAATGAAGCTCTTTTTTTAAAAATATAATCTGCGGGAGTAGTCATTTGGCTATCTAAAACATCCAATAATGAATAATCTCGTTTCCCTGTTTCAGCAAATACTTTTAAAGAAGAATTTCGTTGCTGTAATAGTTTTTGATAGTTAATCAGATGTTGCAAATAATCTTTATCAAACTGTGCAATCAGCGTATCTAAAAAAGTTCTTCTTTCTTTGCTTTCTCCAGTTATAAGCACAGCATCATCCGGGGCTATTACTACGCATGGAAAGTGGCCGATATGATGTGAAAATCGTTCGTAAACTTTATGATTGATAGAAAATTCTTTTTTACCGGTTTCGCGAAGGATGCAAACAGCATTTTCGGGCAAATCATTTATAACAAAATTACCTTCAATCCGAAAACCATTAGTTCCATATAGCACATTTTGTGCATCCGAGCGACCAAAATAGCTTTTGGTAAAACACAAATAGTGAATGGCATCCAAAAGATTGGTTTTTCCTAAACCGTTATTACCCCAAATGCCAATGATTCGTGTAGAAAAATCGAAGGCTCTGGCTTTATAGTTTTTAAATTGTGTAATATTTATTTTCTCTAAACGAAGCATAGATGCAAGGTACAAGGAACAGCGTATTAGCTCAATTATTTTAAAAATAATTATGATGTTGCAATTAACGCATACACTTTCGGTAAACTATATTTGCTTAGGAACTTTCAGACGTTTTAAATGAGCCAAATTATTGCCCAAAATTTGCACTCAAAATTTGCAATTTTTCCTTATTTTCGCACCTCAAATTTTTAGTCTTGGCTACAAAATTTTCAAAAGACGTTTATCTGTATTGGTATGAGTTGATGCAACTCATCCGCCAATTTGAATTGGTGGCAGAAGAAAAATACAAAATGGAAGGCAAAATCCGTGGCTTTTTTCACGCCTATGTGGGTCAAGAAGCCATTGCCGCAGGTTGTATCAGTGCTACCAGACCGGAAGATTTGTTTATAACCGGCTACCGCGATCACGGACTCGCCATTGCAAAAGGCGTATCTGTAAACAGCTGTATGGCGGAACTTTATGGAAAAGCTACCGGATGTGCAAAAGGGAAGGGCGGTAGTATGCACTTTTTTGGTAGAGATGTAAACTTCTTTGGTGGTCATGGTATCGTGGGTGCGCAAATAGGCACAGGTGCCGGACTTGCTTTTGCCGAACAATACAGAGGAACAGATAATGTAGTGCTTTGCTTCTTCGGCGATGGTGCAGCAAGACAAGGAATTTTGCACGAAACCTTTAATCTCGCTATGCTTTGGAAACTACCTGTTATTTTCATTTGCGAGAATAACAATTATGCAATGGGCACATCCATTGAGCGTACTTCCAATGTAGTGGACATCTACAAGCTGGCTGATGGTTATGAAATGCCTGCCGATACAATAGATGGAATGAAGCCGGAAACAGTACATGAAGGATTGAGCAGAGCAGTAAAACGTGCTAGAGAAAAAGGTGGTCCTACTTTAATTGAAATTAAAACATACCGTTATAAAGGTCACTCAATCAGCGATCCACAAAAATACAGATCAAGAGAAGAAGTGGATGAATATAAAAACCAAAGAGACCCGATACAACAAGTGTTAAAAACAATATTGGAAAACAATTATGCTACTCAGGCTGAAATTGACGTCATCAACACTCGTGTAGATGCGATGGTAGCAGAATCAGTAAAATTTGCCGAAGAAAGTCCACTACCTGATGATAGTGAAGTTTTGGGCGATGTGTATATGGATAAAAACTATCCTTTTATTGTTGACTAATTTTAAATTAAAAAACAAGTAATCAAAAATAATATGGCTGACAAAAAAGAAACAGTAGCAAACACAAATAATGATGCCGTAATAGCTCAGGCTAAAGATGTTTGGACAAAATATGGTAAATACATTATTGGTATTGCCGCTGCAATCATCCTCATTGTAGGAGGAATTTATGTTTACAAAAATTTCTTCAAAAATCCGAAAGAAGCAAAAGCATCAGACGCGATGTTTATGGCGGAGAATTATTTCAGAAAAGATTCTATTAATCTTGCTTTAAACGGTGATGGACCGAATGCCGGATTTTTAAAAATTATTAAAAATTACAGTGGTACAGATGCAGCAAATCTTGCTAACTTTTATGCAGGCGTATGCTATGTCAAGCTAAATGAAAACGATAAAGCAGTTACATATCTGAAAAATTTTAGCACTGATTCTAAGCCGGTGCAGGCAAGGGCTTACAAACTTTTAGGTGATGCTTATGGCGATTTAGGTAAAAATGCTGACGCCCTCAGTTATTATAAAAAAGCAGCGCATACATTTGAAGATGATAAAGAATCTTCATCAAATGCATTATTTAGTGCTGCATACCTTGCAGATAGAGTAATGAAAGATTCAAAGCAAGCTATTGATTTGTACAAAGAATTAAAAACAAAATTCCCTGATACACAGGCTGGCAGAAATGCAGATAACTATCTTGCTCAATTAGGCGTTCTTTAATTAGAACATCAAAAAATAATCAATAGGCATTCTTAACGGGATGCCTTTTTTGTTTGTAATATTGCTAAAACTCATTTCAATTGAATGTTCAACTTTTTATACCCTGTTTTGTAGATCAACTTTATCCTGAAACGGCTTTCAATATGGTGAAAGTGTTGGAGAAAGCTGGATGTACTGTTTCATACAACCCACAACAAACCTGCTGTGGCCAGCCTGCTTTCAATGCGGGATTTTGGGATGAATCAAAATCTGTTGGAACAAAGTTTATTAAAGATTTTAAAGGAGCAGATGTGGTTGTTGCACCCAGTGCAAGTTGTGTAGGATTTGTAAAAAATTATTACAGTGGTCTTTTTGATAATTCATCCATGCATAATGAAGTCAAAGATTTAGGCAATAGAATCTATGAGTTCACAGATTTTCTGGTCAATGTGTTGAAAGTAGAAAATGTAGGATCTTCATTAATCGGAAAAGCTACTTACCATGATTCATGCACAGGGCTCAGAGAATGTCATATCAAAAAAGAACCAAGAAAATTATTGGCACAAGTGAAAGGGCTTGAACTAATAGAAATGAATGATGTAGAGACCTGCTGCGGTTTTGGAGGAACATTCGCCGTGAAGTATGAGCCAATATCCATTGCTATGGGCGAACAAAAAGTGGACAATGCAATGGCTACAGGAGCAGCATATATAATTTCAACCGATGCTTCTTGTCTGATGCATTTGCAGGGTTATATCGACAACAAAGGATATAATATTAAAACGATGCACATTGCTGATGTATTGGCTTGTGGTATTTAATCTTATTACAAAAAAAATAGTATGGCATACTGGCTTTTAAAATCTGAACCTTTTGTTTACAGTTATGATGACCTGATAAAAGAAAAACAAACCTGCTGGAGTGGAGTACGTAATTATTCAGCAAGAATTTATTTGAAAGAAATGAAGAAGGGTGATGAAGTATTCTTTTATCATAGCAATGAAGGAATGGAAATTGTTGGTATAGCAAAAATTGCAAAAGAAGCATATCCCGATCCAACGATTGACGACGATCGCTGGGTGGCTGTTGACATAAAACCGGTAAAGAAATTTAAAACCCCTGTTTCGCTGATAACGATTAAAAATGATAAAAGATTAGCAGAAATGGCTTTGGTTCGCATTAGTCGTTTATCGTGTCAACCTGTTACAGATAAAGAATGGAAAATAATATTGGAATTAGCAGGAGAAAAATGATGTAGAGATTTGTTTATGCCTAAAAAAAAATTAATAGTACTTACAGGTGCAGGCATCAGTGCAGAAAGCGGTTTGAAAACATTTCGAGATAGTGATGGCTTATGGGAAGGACATAGAGTAGAAGATGTGGCTACACCCGGAGCATGGCTTAAAAATGCCGAAATGGTACTTCGATTTTACAATGAACGAAGAAAAAACATTGCCGAAGCGCAACCCAATGCAGCACATATTGGTATTGCTGAATTAGAAAAGGATTTTGATGTTACCATCATCACTCAAAACATTGATGATCTACACGAAAGAGCCGGTTCGTCCAAAATAATTCATCTGCACGGCGAAATATTTAAGATGTGTAGTGAAAAAGATAAGGCACTTGTCAAAGAAATAAGAGGAGATATTCATATAGGTGACTTAGCAGAAGATGGATTTCAATACCGTCCATTTATCGTATGGTTTGGTGAAGATGTTCCAATGATTGAAACGGCGATTAAGATGGCATACGATGCAGATATATTTGTAGTAATTGGCACTTCATTAGTAGTTTATCCGGCTGCAGGATTAATCAACTATGTTGCATTGAAGGTGCCAAAGTTTGTAGTGGACAAAAAACTTCCTTCAATGCCCGGAATGAAAAATCTTACTTTAATTGAAAAACCGGCTACTGAGGGAGTTGTAGAATTAAAGAAACTGCTTACTCAGTTGAAATAGTTTCGTGAAATTTTATACCTAATGTTTCCAATTCAGCCAAAACAGGTTCATAAATTTCTTTTGGAGTAGGTACGTGTAAGCCGGTTAGTTTTATTTTTCCATTCAATATAAACTTTGCAGCAATTGCCAATGGCAGACCAACTGTTTTAGCCATTGCGGTATGCAGACTGTTTTCACCTTTCACTACTAAAGAACTTTTAATGCTAGATTTTTTCCCTTGAATGTTTGCATCTAATTCATGCAGCATTACAATCATGTCTTTATCATCAGGTTGTAATATTAAATTTTCCTCTGCAGCAAATTGTATAATATCAGCAAAACTGCATAACCCTTTGTTAACTATTGTATGCTGATCAATTATTCCCAAAAGGACAAGTTGCTTCAATAGCAAATTTGAATGACGTATTTTTAAAGCTAATTGTTCTACCATCTTTGTTTTGACATCAAATAATTCAAATTCTTTTAGATTGCCTTCAGTATCTGCAAGCATAAAACTTTTTCTATTTGATTCATCTTCTTCTGCAGCTTGTAATTCCTCCTCATCTAATTCCTTTAGAATTTTTACAATCTTTTTTTCATTATGCAACTGCTCTTTAAGTTTATCCTTGAGCCAATCACCAAACCCGTGTTTTTTAAAATGTTCTTCAAAAAGATCGAACAAGGTTTTTCCATCTGTTTCATATTGTTTCGTTTCGTCTGTCAATTTTAACTCAACTACATTTTTCCAACCATACATAAAATCAGGATGACGTAAAGTAGTACGGACAAAAGTGGAAACGCCTTTTAAATCATATAATTCTAAATAACCTAATGAGTCTCTATTTGGATACCAGCTCAATGTACCAACTTCGGGCACATTTATTATTCTTCCCGGTTTAAAAAGTTCCTCATACTGCTCATTCTTTTCTTTTCCATTTTCTAAATAATGAGCACCTGCTTTTCCTGCAAGGATTATATTTCTTGGATTCCAACTGATTTTATAATGCCATGGATTATCATCGCTCTCCGGCGCTACCAAACCTCCACAATGAGATTTAAAACTTTCAATAGAACCTCCTTGCTCTTTAATTTCATCAAATATTTTCATCGCACTCATGTGGTCAATACCCGGGTCAAGCCCCATTTCATATAGGAATAAAACTTGGCTGTTTTCAATATCGCTTTGCAATGCTTTAATCTCCTTGTCTAAATAGGAAGCTGTCAATAAATGCTTCTTTAGTGAGATACAATCTCGAGCAATAAGAATATGCAATGCAGGTGGCATCATTGAAATAACGATATCTGCTTTTTGAATAAGCGCTATTCTTTCTTCAACAATATTTATATCAAAAGATAGGGCAGTTGCATTGGCTGTATTGCCAATTTTAGTCCGGGCTAGTTCAAGATTGGCATCAACCACAATCAAATGCCAATTTTCGGATACAGCGTTTTTCAAAATATAATCAATTAAAACTGTAGCTGACTTGCCTGCGCCAAAGAGTAATATTGTCTTCATAATTAGAGTGGGAAATTAAGATGAAAATCCGATATAAAAGGATAAATATTGACATAAACGGTTGCAAGTAAAAAGGCATAATTTTTTAATACACATTAGTGGAAAAATAGGCTAAAAAACAGTCTTATTTTTCAGGTTTTGCCGCTATAAAAAGTTAGATTTGCAAGCCTTTAAAAATATGTCTTTTCATATAGAAATGGCACGATTCAAATTGATTTAATAAAGTCGAGAAAACAATTTAATGGAAGAAAATTTAGACCCGCAAGGAACGCAAGATCAAGATAGGATAATACCGATCAATATCGAAGAACAAATGAAAACTGCATACATTGATTACTCAATGTCTGTGATTGTTGGTCGTGCCTTACCGGATGTAAGAGATGGCTTAAAGCCGGTACATCGTCGTGTATTATTTGCAATGAATGAGTTGGGTATTCATTACAACAGACCCTATAAAAAATCAGCTCGTATAGTGGGAGAGGTGTTGGGTAAATATCACCCGCACGGCGACTCATCCGTATATGATGCAATGGTGCGTATGGCGCAAGATTGGAGTATGCGTTATACAATGATAGATGGTCAAGGTAACTTTGGTAATCAAGATGGTGATGGCCCGGCAGCCATGCGTTATACAGAAGCAAGACTGCAACGATTGGCCGGTCACATGCTGGATGATATTGAAAAGGATACGGTTGATTTTCAACTCAACTTTGATGATTCAGAATCAGAGCCCACAGTTCTTCCTACACGTGTTCCTCAATTATTGATCAACGGATCAAGTGGTATCGCTGTAGGAATGGCGACTAACATGATGCCGCATAATTTAACCGAAGTAATAGACGGCTGTGTTGCATATATTGATAATCGTGAAATAAGTATCGATGATTTAATGCAATATGTAAAAGCACCTGATTTTCCAACCGGTGGTGTTATTTACGGAATGGAAGGTGTAAAAGCCGGTATGCACTATGGTCGTGGTAGGGTAGTAGTAAGAGGAAAAGTAAATATTGAAACCAAGGCAAGTGGAAGGGAGCAAATCATTATCACAGAAGTTCCATACCAAGTAAATCGTGATGCACTTACTAACCGCATTGGAGAATTAGTCAACGAAAAAATAATTGACGGCATTTCGCATGTTAATAACGAATCTAATAACAAAGAAGGAACTCGTGTAGTTATAGATTTGAAAAGAGATGCAATATCAAGTGTCATTGTAAATCAGTTATACAAAATGACCGATTTGCAAACTTCTTATGGCATCAACAATGTAGCAATTGTAAAAGGTCGCCCTAAAACACTCAACCTCAAAGACCTGATTAGTGAATTTGTTGAGTTCAGACACGAAGTGGTAGTGCGCCGTACAAAATTCGAACTGAAAGAAGCAGAAAAAAGAGCACATATACTAAAAGGTTATTTAATCGCCTTAGATCATCTGGATGAAGTAATTGCGTTGATACGCAGTTCTGCAACACCGGAGATTGCAAAAGAAAATTTAATCAATGCAGGGTGGGGGCTTGACGAAATTCAAGCAAAAGCAATTCTGGAATTAAGATTGCAACGTCTTACCGGAATGGAGCGAGATAAGATCAAAGAAGAATATGATGAACTCCAAAAACTAATTGCACACCTGAATGAATTGTTGAGCAATGAAGGAATGCGCTTTGAGCTTATCAAAACAGAGCTATTAGAAATTAAAGAACGCTTTGGCGATGCACGTAAAACTGAAATCACTTATTTAGATGATGAAGTAAAGATCAAAGACCTGATAAAAGAAGAAGATGTAGTAATTACCATTTCACATCTTGGATATATCAAACGCACACCTGCTGATGAGTATAGAGCACAGCGCAGAGGTGGCCGTGGTGTAATGGGTGGCAAAACAAGAGAGGAAGATTACATCGATCATCTATTTGTCGCTAGCACACACCATACGATGCTTTTCTTTACTGAAAAAGGAAGATGCTACTGGTTGAATATTTGGGAAATACCGGAAGGAGAGAAAACAGGGAAGGGCAGAGCTATTCAAAATTTGATCCAATTGCCACCTGATGATAAAGTAAAAGCAATTATAGATGTACAAGATTTAAAAGACGAAGATTTTGTAAAAGAACATAATATCGTTTTATGCACTAAAAAAGGTGTCATCAAAAAAACTGCTTTGGAAGACTTTAGTCGCCCGAGACAAACCGGAGTCAATGCAATAACAATAGTAGAAGGCGATGAGCTACTAGATGCAAAATTGACCGATGGAAAATCAGAAATTATGATGGCAGTAGGTAGTGGCCGTGCTATCAGGTTTTCCGAAGACAAAGTAAGAGCAACCGGAAGAGGTGCTATTGGTGTTGGCGGTATAGACACTGATGATGGTAGTGATGTAGTAGGTATGGTTTGTGTAAGCGAAGAACAAAAAGCAGCCATCACTATATTAGTAGTAAGCGAACAAGGTTATGGAAAACGAACACCCATAGACGAATATCGTTTTACAAACAGAGGCGGAAAAGGTGTAAAGACTATCAATGTAACTGAGAAAACAGGTAGCTTAGTTGGTATATTAGCAGTAGCTAATACTGAAGACTTAATGATTACTTGCAAAAGCGGAGTTACTATTCGTATGCCGGTAAATGGAATCAGTGAGCAAGGAAGAGCTACGCAAGGTGTAAAACTGATACGCTTGGATGAAGGTGATGAGATTGCCGCTATCACAAGCCTTGATGAACACAATGAAGATGACTCAATTCAAGATGTTGCTGATGTACCTGATACAAATTCAGATAAAGCAACCGATGAAGAAAAAAATTCATCTGAGACAAATAACGGGGAATAAAAAACTTAAAAATTAAATTTAAAAACAGAGAAATGAAAAAAATCCTTCTATTAATTGGTGTACTGGCTGTTTTTACAGGTATTCAGGCTCAAAGTATCGAGTCTATTCGTAATACCGCTCTTTTGCAACAATTCAAAAAAGCAAAAGAGGATCTGGATAAAGCAATGAGTAATACAAAATTCGCTTCAAAACCTGAAGCCTTTATATTAAAAGCTTTTGTATATGGCAGCTTGGCAATGGACCCTTCCAAAAAAGGAACAGCAGAAGCTGTACAACTTTTAGATGAAGCTGATGCAGCTTTCAAAAAATATAAAGAAATGGACCCGTCACAGGCATTAGTCGCCGATCAGGTTTATCAAAATGGTCCAATCAATATTTATTCCGGCTATTATTCTCTGGGATATGAAGATTACGCAGGAAAGAAATGGAGTGATGGTGCTTCTAAATTGAAAAAAGCCGTTGAATACTCAGATATTCTTATTTCAAAGAATCTTCTACAAGCTCCTTTAGATACAAACGTATTAATATTAGCCGGCATTACTTCTGAAAATGCAAAACACACAGATGATGCTGCAACTTACTACAAACGTTTAGCTGACCATAAAATAGCAGGACACGATTATGAAAGCATTTATCGCTATTTAGTAAACTATTATTTTGGTAAAAGAGATTTTGCCAATTTTGAAAAATACAAAGCATTAGGCGCTGAACTTTTCCCCAAAAGTGAATTCTTTACTTATGATAAAGTTGATTTTGCAGTAGGCTTGGAAACTAACTTTAACGATAAACTAAAATCTGTAGAAGAAGTATTGGCCTCTTCACCAAATGATTTTAAAGCGAATCAAGTATTAGGAGAAATTATTTACGATACATTAAATGTAGATGAAGAAAAAGGAAAACTGCCTGCAAATACAGATGAATTGGAAAAGAAAATGGTTTCGGCTTTTCAAAAAGCAGCAGCTGCAAAACCGGGATTTGAAAATCCTTATTTATACTTGGGCGATCATTTTATCAATAAAGCAGCCGGTTTTGGAAAAGAAAGAGAAAAACTACAGGCTGATATAAAAGCAAGGACTAAGCCCGGTCAGCCAATTTCTAAAGAAGATATTGCAAAACGCGATGCTTTAGATAAACAATATGGCGACATTTTAGAACAAGCACGTGAACCTTATGAAAAAGCGGCAGCAATCTTAGCGGCTAAAACAAATATTAATCAAAAAGAAAAACAACAATACAAAAAAGCAGCAAGTTATCTGGCTGATATTGCAGCATTCAAAAAAGCTATGGCAAATCAGAAAAAGAATACGGCGGACGCTGCTAAATATGCAGCAGAAGAGAAGAAGTGGAACGATCTATGGGATTCAATCAAATAATATCTGATACAATAAAGCCACTTCGGTGGCTTTATTCTTCTTATATCTATTTAACATAATATAAATTATAAGAATAACATTATAATGAAAATTGACATTATCTTAGCCAACAATGGATATGCGTAAAACGTTACTGGAAGAACATACTAAAACTAATTGTCTGAGGATTGTGCATTATGTGGGTTCTGATTCAAAACGTTTTGATGAACTCTTTCAGATATTTTTAAATGATGTAGAGATCCGGGTTGTACAACGTGCAGCATGGCCGTTAAGTTATTGTGTAATCCAGCATCCAAAATTTATTACAAAACATTTTGCGGCATTATTTAAAAATCTTCAAAAAACAAATATTTTGGAAGCTGTAAAAAGAAATACGCTAAGGCTTTTACAATTCATAGATATACCAAAAAAATATCATGCGTTAACCATAAATACCTGCTTTGATTACATTATATCATCCAAAGAAAAACCTGCGATTAAAGCATTTTCCATAACTATACTTCAAAATCTTTCTCAAATTTATCCTGATCTTAAACAGGAATTAAAAATCATAATTGAGGAACGAATGCATCTGGAATCAGCAGCATTCAAATCCAGAGCTAAAAAATTCATTAAAGAAATCTAAACATCTGTTTTACCTAAATTTCGGAATATCAACCTAAGATTCTGATCTCTGGTAAAATAGCTTTGTAACCAGTTAATAAAAATAAAAAAACGATTCTTTACGCCCAATATCAGCATCAGATGTAAACTCATCCAAACCATCCATGCGAAAAAACCACCAAAATGCATTTTTGGCTTTGCCATGTCCACCACAGCGAGGTTTTTGCCTACAGTTGCCATTGAGCCTTTATCTCGGTATTCAAATACTTTATACTTTTTATTGGAAGTTTGCTTTGCTTGCAATTTAAAATTATAGGCAAGAACATCTGCCATTTGAATGGCAACAGACGCAACCTGTGGATGGCCTTTAGAATATTGGGGTGTTACCATCCATGCTATATCACCAATGGCATAAATATTTTCGGCCTTTTGGATTTTGCAGTATCTATCAACGATAATTCTATTACCTCTCGTTATCAAATTCTGATCAATACCTATTGGAATATTTCCTTTTATTCCGGCAGCCCATATTACCGTTGCAGATGGAATGTTTGTTCCATCTTTTAATTCAACGTTTGTTCCATCATAGTCTTGAACCAAGGCATTCGTCAGCACTTTAACACCCAATTTTTCAAGATACTTTTTTGATTGTTCAGATGATTTTTTACTCATAGTAGCCAAAGTCCTGTCACTTCCTTCCAATAGAAAAATATTCATCTTTGAAAAACTCAGATCAGGATAATCTCTGGGTAAGACAAATTTTTTCATTTCTGCCAATGCACCGCTTACCTCCACTCCTGTCGGGCCTGCTCCCACCACTACAATATTCATTAATCTTTGCAACTCTTCTTCATCTGTAACTGTAATTGCTTTTTCATAATTTTTGAGAATCCGATATCGTAATTGTAATGCCTCAATTGTTGTTTTCATCGGATAGGCAGCTGCTTCAATTTTTTTATTTCCAAAGAAGTTGGTATCCGCACCCGTAGCAATGACCAAGGCATCATAACTGATTTCTTCTTCATTGGTTATTATGGTATTCAATTCGGGTTTTACTTCTTTTAATTCAGCCAGCCGTATTCTTACATTCTTGCTATGCTGAAATACTTTTCTCAATGGAAAAGAGATATTACTGGCATCCAAACCAGCGGTTGCTACTTGATAAAATAATGGCTGAAACTGATGGAAGTTAAACCGATCTATTAAAACAACTTCTATACCTGGTTTATTATTTAATTTACGAGCTAAGCGAAGACCACCAAAGCCCGCACCTACTATAACCACTTTCATTTTAGGAACTTTAGTCCCGCAAAGTTATTATATTTTCAATATTTCTTGAAAGAATAAAAATAAATGTAAGATTTATGACAGTTAAGTGACTGTTGAGGAAAAACGAAAAGCGTATAAAGTAAAATTTAACTACTTCGTACGCTTTCTGAATTTATTCGGAAAAGATTATTGCTTAATAAAAGATTGAGTGTGTGATCCCGCTTTAATCAAATACATACCCGGAGTTATTTTACTTAAGTCAACAATCGTGCTTCCTTCTTGCAATTGACTATTTATCGGTATTCTTCTCCCTACCATATCATAAACTTCAACCCCGGTTGCATTGACGATAATTTTATCGGTTGCAGGATTAGGATAAACTTTTAGCTCTTTGGCAGTATTGAAGTTTATTTTTCTTATATCCGAATAAGTAGTAACGCCTGTTGTTAATACAATTTTCAAACGATATTGTACTACATCATTATTCAAATATTCATTATCACTATAAGTAAATTTCTGATTCGGGTAATTGAATGACAAAGCATAAGATTGTAGTACTTTCCATTCTCCATTACCTATATTTCTTTGCAAGGTTATAGAAGATCCATCTTCCGTTTCAGTGGTTTGCCAATTAAGTGAAACACCATTACTCTTCTTTTCCGCTGTGAAATAATTTAATGTCACCGGAAGAATTGGATTATAATCAACCTTCATTCTTACATAATTGATTTCTGCAGAAGCAGTTAATGTAAAGAAACCTGAAATTTCTGCAGATATTGCAATACCAAATTCTGCATTATTTACATCGGCAGAAGTTAAAGAAATGCCCCATAAATCAGTTGCACCTCCATAACTTACTGTTTTGTCAGCATCACTCCAATAATCACTTTTACTTTTATTGGAACCTATGATACTTCCGTTTTTAATGAGCTTCACTTGATTGTCTATAACACTTGTAAAAAAAATAAGACCACCTGCCTTTCGTTGTACCTCAACTGTTACGCCACAAATACTTGCATAAGATGGAATAGAGAAGTTAAACCCTTTCACAATCAGATTATTTGTATAACCTGAACTTAATGATGAAATAGAAGCAGCTGTTGCTCGTTTGGTATCTGGCAATTTTGCATCACTCGGTGTGCCGAAACTAAAATCACCGATACCAGTGTTATTGCTGAACACTGTACCATTTTGCCAACTGCTTGAAACGCATTGAGCTGTAATTCTATTTTGGATTGCAATAATAAGTAAAAAGCAAAAAGTGCTTTTAAGAAGTATTGTGTATGTTTTTCTCATTTGGTCTTTGTATAAATACAGATTAAAAAAATATTTTTCTTAGGATTGATTCGTGATTTCTAAATGCAAAAGTATAGTACGTTATCAGCTTATGCAATAGTAAGATTACTTTTTGCATAACAAATTACTTAAGTATTTATACTACTTCAGGTGAAAGAAATTATACCGATATACGAAAAAATACAATACGGAATTAATACAGTACCCGCACTTTGATAGTGCCTTTTACATTTTTCAATAGTTTCATAGCTTTTGAAGAAATGTTCTTATTAACATCTAACACAACATATCCAATATCTTCATTTGTTTTTAGATATTGACTAAGGATGTTGATTTTGTTTTGAGACATTTGTGTATTTATCTCTGATAGTACGCCGGGTATATTATTATGTATATGTAAAATACGATGACTGCCTTCTTGCGGAGGCAAGGCTAATGCCGGAACAGTATGGGAACCAAACGTGATTCCTTTTTCTAAATAATTAAATAGTTTAACGCCTACATCCTCGCCAATATTCTGTTGCGCTTCTTCTGTACTTCCTCCAATATGTGGTGTAAGAATAACATTGGCACAACCTTGTAAAGGGGTATAGAACTTATCTCCATTTTTTTCCGGCTCTGCAGGAAAAACATCTATTGCTGCGCCACCAATTATTCCTTCTTTTAAAGATTTATGCAAAGCTTCTAAGTCCACCACTTCTCCCCTTGCATAATTTATCAGTATAGCACCCTTTTTGAAATAGCGTAAATTATTTTTATTAATGAGATTCTTAGTCTGTGAAGTTTCAGGTACGTGTAATGTAACAATATCAGAGCCGGCAATAACTTCTTTTAATGATTTTGCATCAGTAGCATTTCCCAATGGCAACTTTGTTTCTACATCATAAAAAATAACTTTCATTCCTAATGATTCTGCCAAAACACTAACCTGGCTACCGATATTTCCATATCCAATAATGCCTAAAGTTTTACCTCTTAACTCAAAGCTACCTGTTGACTCTTTAAACCACACACCTTCATGGGCTGCTTTGTTTTTATCTGGTATTCTACGTATTAGCATAATCGCTGAACCGATTACCAACTCAGCTACTGATCGAGTATTGGAATAAGGTGCATTGAATACCACTACACCATTTTTGGTGGCTTCTTTTAAATTCACCTGATTCACCCCAATACAAAAACAACCTATTGCTTGCAATTTATTTGCAGCTCTAAGTACGTTATCCGAAATCTGTGTTTTAGAACGAATGCCAAGTATATGAACGTCTTTAATTACTTCAATCAATTGATCCTCTGTCAATGCTTTTGATATTTTCTCTACATGCTTATATCCTTGTTCACGAAATTTTCTTACAGCGGCATCGCTGATATTTTCTAAAAATAAAATGCGGATTTTTTCTTTTGGATAACTTGTATTGCTATTGATTGCCATACTGCAATATTAAGATTTTTGCAAGGCTGGGGAAAAATAATTAGTATGAACTTCAGATGGGCAATTACATTTGCCGCAATTGATATTATATGCAGTTAAAAATTGTTGCGATTATTTGTTGGCTTGCTTTTATAACGGGATGCCAAAGCAGTACTACCGTCAAAAAAGATAAAGATGATTCATTGGACTATTACCCACCGACACCTGCGGCATTAAGCAAACAAGAATTTCGGCATTATTATAATGAATTAAATGACTTTTTTGATACTACACTACTCAATACCGGATTTAATGGAAGTATTTTAATAGCAAAAGAAGGTGCAATAATCTATGAAAAAATTATTGGAAAAAGAGATTTAAGAAAATCTGATTCATTAACCGAAAGCACTACCTTACACATTGCCTCCACCAGTAAAACTTTCACGGCTATTGCCATTTTACAATTGGTTCAAAAGGGTTTATTATCTCTTCAAGATACAGTTACAAAATTTTTTCCAAAATTCCCCTACCAGGGTGTTACTATTAAAATGTTGTTGAACCATCGAAGTGGCTTACCCAATTATCTTTATTTTATGAGTAATAATAAATGGGGAACAGACGAAAAAGGTAAATGGAATCATCAATTTGCCACCAATCAGGATGTATTGCAAATGATGATAGATAAAAAACCTGATCCGATAGCAAAGCCGGATAATAAATTTAATTATTGCAATACAAATTATTTAATGCTTGCATTAATTATAGAAAAGATTACAAGTACTCCATTTCCTGAATATATGGAGCAAAAAATATTCAAGCCATTACAGATGGACCACACTTATATTTTCACTTTAAAAGACACAGCAACAGCCACACCTTCATTTACCACCAGCGGTACATATTGGAATTTTGATTTCTTGGATGCAACGTATGGGGATAAAAACGTTTATACAACGCCCCGAGATTTATTGAAATGGGATCAGGCTCTTTATACCAATCAACTACTTGATCAACCATTGCTTGACTCTGCATTTAAAGGATACAGTTTTGAAAAAGATGGAATTCATAATTATGGATTAGGCTGGAGATTACAACTCTTACCAAACGGGAAAAAAATTGTTTATCATTTTGGAAAATGGCACGGAAGCAATGCAGCATTTGCACGACTGATAGATGAAAAAGCAACGATCATTATAATAGGCAACCGTTTTAATCATAAAATTTATGATGCAGCCCATTTATGTTATGATATTTTTGGCCCTTACTTACAGAGAAAAATTCACTCGGATGATGAAAGTGAAAATACAGATCAAAAGCAAAAGTTAGAGATGAAACAGCGTTCTTCAAAAAAAACAAAAAACTAATTTAAGAAATACCATAAAAGTTTATCAACTTTATGGTAATGGAAATATTAAATGCAGTCCAAATTAGGGAATGGGATCAGTTCACCATTCAATATGAACCTATTTCTTCTGTAAACTTAATGGAAAGAGCCGCTACAAAATGTGTTTTTTGGCTTGAAGAAAATGGCTACAACAATAAGCCGTTTAATATTTTTTGCGGCAAAGGGAATAATGGTGGCGATGGCCTTGCTATTGCCAGATTGCTTGCCAAACAAAATATTAAAGTTTCTGTTTTTATTTTAGATATTGGTCACAAAGGAACAGATGACTTTCAAATTAATTTAGAACGATTACAACAATATCCTGAAGTAAAAATATTTTTTATTCAGAAAGAAGAAGATTTTCATCAACCCTCAAATGATGAAATAATTATTGATGCATTACTCGGCTCCGGAATCAACAGAGCTGTTGAAGGAATTGCAAAAAGTTTAATTGAATTTATCAATCGTTCAGGCTGTAAAATTATTTCAATTGATATACCAAGTGGTTTGTTTGTCGATGGTTCTTCAAAAGGAAATACAACGATACTTGCTACGCACACTTTAAGTTTTCAATGTTTTAAACCTGCATTTTTAGTAGCGGAAAATGCATCGGCTCTCGGTGAGGTGCATATTCTGGATATTGGCTTACACAAAGCTTTTGAAGCTCAACTCAACGATACATCTATTATTACAGAATTAGATTTTATTAAAAATGTTTACAAACCAAGGAATCGTTTTGCACACAAAGGGAATTTCGGTCATGCGCTTTTGATTGCCGGCAGTTATGGCAAAATGGGTGCTGCTGTTCTTGCATCCAAAGCTTGCATTCATAGTGGCGCCGGATTGGTTTCTTGCCATATTCCCAAAAGCGGTTATGAAATTATTCAATCTTCTGTGCCTGAAGCTATGGTTTCTGTTGATGATAATTTTTTAATGATTTCAAATGTTATTGATGATTTAAATAAATATACAGCCATTGGAATCGGTCCGGGAATTGGTACAGAAAATGAAACAATGCAATGCTTAAAAAAAATTCTTTCGTCCTATAAAAAACCAATGGTTATTGACGCTGATGCGTTAAATATAATAGCCAGCAATATTGAATTAATGAATTTAATACCGGAACAGTCTATACTAACCCCACACCCCAAAGAATTTGAAAGACTGTTTGGCTTCTTAGAAAATGATTTTGACAGAATTAATAAAGCCGGTGTAATGGCGAAGAAATTAAACTGCGTCATTGTTTTGAAAGGGCATCATACTTGTATCAACACTCCTGAAGGGAAGCAATATTATAATCAAACCGGAAATTCAGGTATGGCAAAAGGCGGCAGTGGCGATGTGCTTACAGGTTTATTGACCGGACTATTAGCTCAAGGTTATACACCCACAAATGCCGCCATTTTTGGTGTCTTTTTGCATGGTTTAGCAGGCGATATTGCAGAAAAAAAATATTCTCCAGAAGCAATGACCGCTTCTGATATTATTTCGACACTTTCGGAGGCCTTTTTCAGCGTATCAGAACATTGATTTTCATTGGTATTTATTGAAAAAATAGCACCATTCAACTTTATTTACGAAATTCTTTTTCCCCTATCTTTGCCGCCCTGCAAAAAAGTTAAAATTTTTGCATTATTGCTGAATAAGAAACAACACTTATGAATAATTTGATTTACCTCGTTCCCGTTTTTGGAGTTATTGGATTGATTTACACCTTAATTAAGTTTAATTGGGTATCTAAACAAGATGCCGGAAACGACAGGATGAAAGAAATCAGCAATTATATTGCTGAAGGCGCAATGGCTTTTTTAAAAGCAGAATGGAAAATATTGGGCTATTTCGTTGTAATCGTAGGAATTCTGCTAGCAGTAATGGCTACGACAAACCCACATTCTCATTGGCTGATTGCAGTAGCATTTGTTATTGGCGCTGTATTTAGCGCAACTGCCGGATACATTGGTATGCGGGTGGCAACAAAAGCAAATGTGCGTACTGCACAAGCAGCAAAATCAAGTCTTAGTAAAGCATTGAATGTATCTTTTACCGGTGGTGCCGTGATGGGATTAGGCGTTGCCGGCTTAGCTGTACTTGGCTTAGGTGGCCTTTACATTTTATTCAAAACATACTTTGCAGGCGATGCAGGTGTAAACAGTTCAGAAATGCTTCAAACAATTGAAGTATTAACCGGTTTTTCACTTGGTGCTGAATCTATTGCATTATTTGCTCGTGTAGGCGGCGGTATCTATACCAAAGCTGCCGATGTGGGTGCTGACCTTGTAGGAAAGGTAGAAGCAGGTATTCCTGAAGACGATCCAAGAAACCCTGCAACTATTGCCGACAACGTAGGCGATAATGTAGGTGATGTTGCAGGTATGGGTGCTGATCTTTTCGGTTCTTATGTTGCCACAGTACTGGCAACTATTGTATTAGGCCAACAAACTGTAGTTACTGCGGGCAATGATAATATGTCCGGCTTCTCTCCCATTGTACTTCCAATGTTGATTGCAGGACTTGGCATTCTTTTCTCAATATTTGGTACATTCTTCGTTCGCATTAGCGAATCGGCAGGTATAAGTACAAATAATGTACAGAAAGCATTAAACATGGGTAACTGGGGTTCAATCATACTTACTGCTATTGCTTCTGCCGGACTTGTTTATTTTATTTTGCCTGAGCAAATGGAGCTCCGTGGTTTTCATTTTTCAAAATGGGATGTTTTAGGTGCAATCGGTGTAGGTCTTTTGGTTGGTGCTTTGATGAGTACAATTACTGAATATTATACAGCCATGGGCAAAAGACCGGTTTTATCTATTATTAAACAATCATCTACCGGGCACGCTACAAACGTTATCGGCGGATTAGCAATCGGAATGGAATCTACTTTCTTACCTATACTAGTATTGGCCGGTGGAATTTGGGGTTCATATCAATTTGCCGGGCTTTATGGTGTGGCTATTGCTGCAGCAGGTATGATGGCTACTACCGCAATGCAGTTGGCGATTGATGCTTTTGGACCTATTGCAGATAATGCAGGGGGAATCGCTGAAATGAGTGAATTACCAAAAGAAGTTCGTGAAAAAACAGACGTCTTAGATGCAGTAGGAAATACAACTGCTGCTACCGGTAAAGGTTTTGCAATAGCATCTGCTGCATTAACAGCACTCGCTTTGTTTGCAGCTTTTGTTGGAGTAGCATTACCAGACAATCAACATATTGACATTTATAAAGCTGATGTTCTTGCTGCTCTTTTTATTGGAGGTATGATTCCGTTTATTTTCTCTTCATTGGCCATCCGCGCAGTAGGCGAAGCAGCTATGAGTATGGTGGAAGAAGTACGTCGACAATTCAGAACAATACCGGGTATTATGGAAGGAACAGGCAAACCGGAATATGATAAATGTGTTGCCATCTCTACACAAGCTTCAATTAAAAAAATGTTATTGCCCGGTGCAATTACAATTATCTCTCCTATTGTTATTGGGTTTTTACTTGGCCCAGAAGCTTTAGGCGGTTTCTTAGCAGGTGCTACTGTGAGCGGTGTGCTTATGGGTATGTTCCAAAACAATGCAGGTGGTGCTTGGGATAACGCTAAAAAATCATTTGAGAAAGGTGTTGAAATCAATGGCGAGATGTATTACAAGAAATCTGAACCTCATAAGGCATCAGTAACGGGAGACACAGTGGGTGATCCATTTAAAGATACTTCAGGTCCTTCAATGAATATTTTGATAAAACTAATGTCTATTGTATCTTTGGTTATCGCACCAACTCTGGCACAGATTCATAGCAAGAATACAACTAATGCTACTGCTCCTAAAAGCGAAAACAGTAAAACAAAAACTATAATAGTTGAGACTCCAATTGCAAAAACAGAAATGAGCAATACGGTTTCTTACAGATAAAAGCTTAATCAGAACCATTCACATTAAGTCCTGCTGTTTCTACAGTGGGACTTATTTTTTATGCGATAGCCGAATTTTAAAACTCTGTAAAAATTTGGTTAAAGTCCTACCATTTATATAAAAATCAAACCTATTTACGAAACTAATCGTAAATTCGATAAAATTTTTTCTTATGCGTACGCAAAAAATTCATAAACCGACCGAAAGTGAATTAGAAATTCTTCAAATATTATGGGCAAAGGGAACTGCTACCGTACGCGATGTACATGAAGAACTTATTCAATCAAAAGACGTTGGATATACCACTACCCTGAAGTTGATGCAAATAATGCATGAAAAAGGAATAGTGAAAAGAGATGATTCTATGCGTACCCACATTTATCAGCCTGTTGCAAACAAAGAATCAACTCAAAAACATTTGTTGCACAAAATGATTGATAGTCTTTTTGGCGGCTCTCCTACTCAATTAGTAATGCAGGCATTGGGTGACAATAATTATAAAGCGAGCAAAGAAGAGTTGGAAAAAATTCAATCTTTATTAGACAATTTGCGTCAGTAAAATGAATCAACATAGTTTGATACAAATATTTGGTATTGCGTTATTGCACAGTATATGGCAAATGGCTTTACTATGGATATTCTATAAGACGTTCACCAATATTTTTATTAAACTAAAATCATCTACCAAAGCAACAATAGCTGCTACTTTTATTATTGCAGGTTTTGGGTGGTTTATTTACACCTTTGTTTCATTGATGTTTTTTTCTTTGCAAAATGAAAATTACTCCGCTTTATTTATCACTCAATCTATACAAGCAGACTCTATCGTCGCTAAAATTATTTACTTTGGTTCAATTATCTATTTTGCCCTACTGTTTTTCCCCATATTGAATTTTATAAAAAATATTCAATACATTAAGCAAATACGCAATACCGATTTATTAAAAGTAGATTTTTCATTCAGACTATTTGCTTCAAGAACAGCTGTGGCAATGGGCATCAAAAGAAATATCAATATCCGGTTTTCAAAATTAATAAAATCACCACTGACTGTCGGCTTCTATAAGCCTTTAATTCTTTTGCCATTAGCTGTAATCAATCAATTAACTACTCAACAGATAGAAGCAGTCCTATTGCACGAATTAGCACACATTAAAAGATATGACTACCTAATCAATATTTGTGTTCAGTTTGTTAATACCATTTTATACTTCAATCCATTTGTAAAATTTCTTTGTAGAGAATTGGAATTAGAACGAGAAAAGAGTTGTGACGAGTTAGTGTTGCAATTTGAATATAATGCATACCATTATGCTTCGGCATTATTGACCATTGGAAAAAATATGACCACTCCCAATAGCCTTTCTCTACCTGCTGTCAATAAACGCTCATTACTATTACAAAGAGTAGAATTGATTTTGGATAAAAAAACAAAATCTGTTTTTTCAGTATCTAAATTACTTTCTTTTATGGCAGGAATTTTCTGTCTTTTATTTTTAAATATATATATCAATACCGAAAATAAGACAAACAGTAGCCGACAAAAATCTATAACTAATTTCTCCAACCTATCTCCTATTCCTGAGGATATTTTATTTGCATCTGCAAATGTTGATAAACCAATCAGTGAAATAAATTCTTTTGCCTATTCAAAGCCGAATAAGACAAGTACCGTAAAAAATCTTACTTCCAAAACTATACCTTCAGAAAATGAGCTTACACCAAACTCAAAAAAATTGGATTACATCAATGTAGCATACACTGAAAGAGCAGGAAAACCTGAATTAAATAAACATCAGGAACAACAAGTGCAAGACGTTGTAGCCAAATCAAAAAGCCTTGTTGAGCAGTTTGAATGGAATCAAATTGAAGCTCAAGTAGCAGATGTGCTAACTGAAAATGAAAAAGAAGAACTTAAGACTGTTTATAAAAATGAATTAGAGAAGCTTGATTGGAATAAACTAGAAAACAAGCTAAGAGCCGACTATGCACAAATAGACTGGGATAACATCAATGAAAAATTTGATAAATCTACACTCTTAAACCGTGCAGACAGCATGTTGAAACTATATACGAATTCGGTGGCAACATTGAATGAGGTAAAAAAACAAATTACTCCATACAAAATGAACGATAACTATAAGAGTCTTATTTTAACATTGGAGCATAAAAAGCAGGAATACATTAAAGCAATTGATTTTATCAATGCAATTAAAAAAGGAAAAGTTGTTCATTTGTAGTACACTTCATTCTTTATTACCAACACCTCGGACACTTTTCGCTATACTTATTTCCAAATATCAATCCTACAACAATTTCGTGAGTGCCTTTTGAAACTGTTTTTAATTTTGATGTTGTAATATCATAAGCATATCCAACATTTAACTTGTTACTTAAATTAAACCCGGCCATTGCTGCATATCCATCCTGATAGCGGTAACTTCCGCCAAGCCAAAACAAATCTTGATATTGAGCTTTTACGTTTAACTCCGGTTGAAAATCGAGATTAGAACTGCCATGTACATATTTCAACATCACAGAAGGTATTACATTGATGTCTTCAGAAAGTAAATATCTGTATCCTGCCGTCACAAACAAGTGTGGTATCAATCGTCCTTTTGTTAAAAAAGCAGCATCGTCTGCAAATGCCAGCTTTTGAGGAATTATCTGTTGAGCAGATGCGCCTACAAAATAATTTTTTGAATAAAGCCAAATACCAAAACCAAGATCAGGGCGTATTTTATTTAATTCTTTACTCATTGATGCTCCAGTTGCCGGATCATAAATATCTCCACTTCCCGAAAAATCATGTTTTGTACGGTCAATACTTACGTTTGTAATACCTGCAGAAAATCCTGCTGCAATGTTTGTGGATGGATTTAAACCTAAATGATAAGCATAGGTAACATCCGCTGTAAATCGATTAAAACTTCCAGTTCGGTCATTGATAATCGTTGCTCCAATTCCATGATGTGGTGCTGCTGCTGTATAATTTTCCCAGTAATAACTTCCTCTTGGATTTTGTCCCGGCACCTGAAAAGATGTAGAAGACGTTCTATAATCTTTTTTTCCGATAGGTCCTTGAATTGATAAATAGGATGTCTTAGGCGCACCATTCAAACCTACCCATTGATCTCTTGCACTAAACTTTACATCAACATAGTTTTCAATACCACTCAATGCAGGGTTTAGTATGTAATTATTTAAAATATACTGAGTATAATGTGGTCTTTGTTGCCCCCACCCTTGCACACAAACCAATAATATGGCTATCAATAATTTCGTTTTCATTAACCTCACTTTGTTTTTGTTTTATCGGATTACATCAACGTATCCGGTTAATATTTTTCTACCATTCTTTGGATCTATTACATAATAATATGTTCCCACAGGAACCGGTTTCCCATTTACAGTTCCATCCCATGGTTTTGTATATCCATTTGAATGGAATATAGGCTGACCATAACGATTGTAAATATCAACAGTACTACCCGGATATGTATCTAAATATTCTATAACCCAAGTATCATGCACGCCATCACCATTCGGGCTAAAGATATTGGGTATAGCAGGCATCTTTAATACCTTGATAAATACTTGGTCAGTGCTGCTACATCCTTTATCGCTGGTAACTTTTAAAGTATAAGTAAAGTCATTCGGTGGCGATGCTAATGCATTCGATACATTCGGATTTACTAAGTACGTAATGGGTGTCCATGAATAACTTACCGGAATATTTGTTACCAGAACCGGTGTTAGTTCTACCTGACCGCCTTCCAACATAAATTTATCCGGACCTGCATTGGCAACAGGATATGGATTTGCCGATACTGTTTTCACAGCAACATTACTTTTGCAACCTTGTGTATTATAGATGTATAAGCTAACATTGTAAACACCCACAGTAGGATACGTATAGGTGAATGAAGGAATGTTTCTGGTGTCACCATTATCCAAAGACCATACATATTGTGTAATACTTCCTTCTACAGGATCACTTGTATTAGAAAATGTAAAGCTATCACCGATACAAACATCCACTTTATTTACATTAATAGCTGTTATAGGCTGTGGATGAATATTATTGACCACTTTAGTTATACTATCTATGCATCCGGCATTGGTCGTTACATTTAGCTTTACATTGAAAGGCCCCACTGTATTATAAATATGTGTCGGATTAGAATTAGAGGCAAAATTATTTACACCACTTGCAGGATCGCCAAAGTTCCAAAGATAACCACCCGGAGTACTTCCATCAGGTACAGAGCTATTATCCACAAATACTAAACTCGCTGATGGTAAACAAGAAGCTGCAGGTAAAGAGAAATTGGGAATTGGTAATGGATTTACTTTTACCGGTATTGTTTGTATAGTACTCTTACAGTTGTTGCTCGTTGTTACTTGCAGACTCACTGTATAATTACCCCACGTATTGTATTGGTGTGATGGATTAGCATTCGTTGAAGTATTTAATGGCCCACTTGCAGGGTCACCAAAGTTCCAATTCCATCCACTGATTGTGCCTGCATTCGTAGATAGTGTGGAGCTTCCGCTACTAAATGCAATAGCATTTTTTTCACAAGTAATTGGTGCTACTGTAATCTTTGCTGCTGCTGTGTCCCAAACTGTTATTGTTTGTGTAATTGAATCCTTACAACCACCAGCAGTAGATACGAATAAGTATTGAATAGTGTTGGTGCTTCCCGGTACTACGGATGATGGCGTAAACAATCCGGTGGGCGAAACTCCCGGCCCACTATAAAATACTGTTCCCGGTAAACTTCCTGTTTCTGATGCCTGAGTGATTTGAAAAGGTGCAGCATCAAAACAAACATTCGGCACTTGTAAGAATTGAGTTATAGGAGAAGCATTAACTGTTACATTAATAGATTTAGTATTAAAACAAACAGAACCTGAGTAAGCAACCATTTTGATGGTGTATGTCTGAGTCGTATGCAATGTTGGATACTTATGTCTATAGATATCGTTTACATTAGGATTATTAATCGTTTGAAATACTCCAGGTGCACCTACAGCATCCCAATAAACTTCTAACTTAAATACTCTACCCTGACTTACAGAAGATAGATTTTTGATTGCAACAGAATCATAAGAGCAAAGATTTGCCGGAATATTCACCGTAAAGTCAGCTACAGGATCGGAAGCATTTACAAATACACTCTGATAGATTGTATCTCTGCAACCTTGTGCACTTGTTGCAATATGCATAATATTATAGTTACCCACTGCAGTAAATGTATGAGTACCATTCATTGCAGTAGATATATTTCCTGCGCCGCTTGCCGGATCACCAAAATCCCAATAATATCCATTTGGATCAAATGTACCTGGAGCTGCAATGCGACTTGTATCTGTAAACACAGTAGCCACATCATTGATACAGAAATCAGGTATGATGAAACCTGCTTTAGGTTTGAGATTAATCGTTACGGGTTTTGGCGGTTGAATACTTATACAACCTTTATCTGTTGTAACAACCAAACTAACATTATAAGTTCCTGCAGCGCTGTAAGTGTGTGTGATATTTGGACTCGCAGGAGCATTAATCGTAACTGGAGATGTAGCATCGCCAAAATCCCAAACCCATCTTACATTATTACCTGAATTTGCGATAGATAGATCTGTGAAATTAATAGTTCTAGTTTCACAAGAAGGAATAGTATTATTAAAATTACTAGTAGGCAATGCATTTACAGTTATGGTTCCAGTTGCAGAAGCAGAAGCACATGGGCCTGTAGCAGTAACGGTGTAGGTAAATGTTCCACTTACAGTAGGTACACCACTAATAGTTATCACTCCTCCTGCAAAAGTGCCCGTAACACCAGCTGGTAATCCGGTTACTGTTCCACCTGTACCCGAAGCTGTTACAGAATAAGTAATATTTGTAAGTGTTGAATTGACACATAATTCCTGAGCAGCACTTGGGCCACCGGAAGTAAGATTCACATGCGCATCAGGTGTAATAATAATTGTTCCTGTAGCAGATGGCGTAACGCAAGGTCCTGTTGTGTTTACGGTATAGTTAAATGTACCACTAACAGTAGGAGTACCTGAAATGGTAACTACTCCTCCTGCATAAGTACCTGTAACACCTGCCGGCAATCCTGAAACGGTACCACCATTTCCACTTCCACCAATGGCGTAAGTGATATTTGCAATTGGTGTATTAATACATTTTGTTTGGTTATTTGTTCCGGCACCTGAAGTAAGATTTATTGTTGCATCCGGTGTAACTATAATGGTGCCTGTTGCCGTAGGTTTTACACAAGGGCCTGCAGTGTTTACAGTATAGTTAAAAGTGCCACTAACAGTTGGTGAACCTGAAATAGTTATTACGCCACTTGAATATGCTCCTGTTACACCTGCAGGTAATCCCGTAACTGTACCGCCTGTCCCACTTCCTCCAACATTGTATGTCAAAAGTGAAAGAGGTGTATTGATACAAATAGTTTGTTGATCGCTTCCTGCAGGAGAGGTAAGTCCAATAGTAGCATCAGCGGTAATAGTAATGACTCCTGTCAATGAAGGAGTAATACATGGTCCTTGAGTCTGAACAGTATAATTGAATGTGCCACTAGCAGTTGGAGTACCTGTAATAGTAACAACACCTCCTGCATAAGTACCGGTAACACCTGCAGGTAATCCGGTTACAGTGCCACCATTTCCACTTCCACCAATGGTATAAGTAATATTTGACAGTGCAGTATTGATACATATTGTCTGATTATCTGTACCTGCTGCTGAACTTAGTGTGATAGTTGCATCGGGTTGAATGACCACCTGAAAAGTATAAGGAGCGCTTGCACAGTTTGTATTGGTCTTTGAAATTAATGTTACTGTATAAGTCCCTGTAGTGGCATAAGTATGTGCTGGGTTTTGTGAAGTAGAAGTGTTACTTGCACCACTTGCAGGGTCTCCAAAATCCCAACTCCATTGTGTGATTGAACCCGATCCTGCTAAAGTAGATGCATCAGTAAATTGAATACTTGTATTGCTACAATTTGGAGAAACCACTGTAAAGTTTGCAGTTGGAGGATTGGTTACTTCTATTGTTTTGGTTACAGTATCACTCAAACATCCCGCTCTTGTAATATTTGAAAACTTTACACTGTATGTGCCGGGGCTACTGAATAGATGTGTAGGGTTTTGCAATAATGAATTATTATTAACACCACTTGGAGGATCGCCAAAATCCCACCACCATTTATATGGAGGGCTACCTACCGGCGGCGTATTATCGTTAAACTGAATAGGCGAATTGGTACATACTGAATTAGCAAAATTAAAATCAGCGGAAGGAGGTGCTGTAACAGTAAGTGGAAATGAATACTCCTGAGAATTACCGCAGCCATCAGCAGATGTTCTATATACTGTTATCGTAATGGTATAAACGCCCGGAGTAGTAAAACTGTATAAACCGGGAACTGAATACCATGCCACATCTTTTCCATTCCGAATGGTTACTGAATCGGGATTTATCGTTGGTGCCCCGTATTGAATATATGGAAAATTTGAAGGGCTCATTGCTCCTATATTACTACAATCCCAGCGAATAGAATCATATCTAATAGGAACAGGAGGGCTTGAATTTGATTTATCAGGTAAATAAATTTTAAAATTGAAAGGTGAACCAACACAAGCAACAGGGAAATTCTCAATTCCATAAACATTACCAATTTCAAGGGCTGTGTTAAGATCCTTTACATAAGTACCGGCATTGTATCCATAGCTTTCCACATTTCCCAAACCATAAGCATAAGCATTAAAGCCTGAATCAGCTTTTAAGCGAGAAACAGGATCCGTTGCAGCATTTGTAATTTGCTGTTTAAGATAAGAATAAGAAGTCCCTGGTATTGTATTCCATGATGCAGAAGGAGGAGTACCATTTATTGTAAAAGTGCCGGTATTCGCACTTTTCATTATTACATTGATATAATGAACATTCACCTGACTGTTACCACTCGGTACATTATTACTTATTGCAGAATATACAGTAATGTCTTCTATAGTTTGTTCTGTAGAGCTAAGTGAGATCATTTCAGGATCTGACTGTGTAGGGCTGTTAGCACTTGGCCATGTTCCACAATTTTGTGTAGTGATATATTGAACTACTTGAACCGGTTTATCGGCATATAGAAATGTAGGGTTAGAAGTTGAATATTCATAATACATTCCTGTAGCATTATATCCTGCCAATACAGTAGTTAAACCGTTTTCAATTTTCTTTACAACTGTAGTTGGGTCTTTAACATAAACTCTTAAAACATCAATATTGAGGTCTGCCGGATTTGAAGTTTTTTTCAATGGAGATGTTACAAATTCCTTACCCCAAGCTCCATAAGGGAAAAGTTGCTGATATAAATTATCGCCCCCATTTCCACTTCCACAATTGAGAGCTGTCCATGTAGTAGCTGATATAACTGCTATCGGCTGACACCCTGTGCTTCCACTTGCAACTGACTTTACAATTGTACCTGACATATCTCCATTTTGAGGAAACTGTACCTGATATACATCACCCGGATTGGCAAGCGTTATAGTGTAAGGAGTACCTGCACTATGAGTGTTATTTCTTGTATTGATCGAAGGAGTTATTTCTACTTGAGTATTTGGCAATGAAGCCATTATATTTAATTCTCCATATCCTTGATTTGCTCCGTTTCCTCCGCTATTTGCGTAGCTTGGTACAATATATTCTTTGCCCCAAACCTGTGTTGGCAAGGCAAGTGTAGCACCGGATCTTGCAGAGCGGATTATGTGAGCATATACTACAACAGGCATTAATGAAGTAATATGAATTGCACCATTCGTTCTGATTCCATCTTGCAAACTGCCTAAGTGAACATAACTATTGGTGCCTATAACATTTGTTCCCACACCTGTTGCAGTTATAAATCTTGGTTGAATAGTATTGGCAGTAACAGTAAAAGGAACATTGGCCCCGTTGATTGTTATAGTACCGCTCGTATTCACATCACTCGTTATGTACAAACCCATCATAGAGTTAGTTCCATCAATATGTTCGGGATAACTAATCCAAAAATTGGTTCCTTTATTTGAATAATCTTGAGCAAAATTTTGCTTATTCAAAAAAACAAAAATTAGCAGGAAGAATAGAAAATAATGTTTTCTCATAATAGTACGTTCAAACTGTTGTTGAATGCGGGAACGAATTTACTAAAATCACACATTGTATCTAAATATTTTTATACAAATACAGGAATGGCTAAAACAATCGTTTTCAAGCAATTAATTTATAAAAAAGCAGGGTTCTCAGTTTACAAATTTTACTCTAAACCAGATTACTCGTACAATATTCCCCAACCGTCAGATTAAACAAATTTTACCTATAAACTCACAGGTGTTAAGAATAGGGATACAACTAATTGATAAATATAAATTAATTATAATACAAAAATTTATATAAAGCATATATCTAAATATGATATATTAAATATTGTGTATCATAGTAATAATATTATATTATTAGTAATATTATCGTAATATATTTTATACAATTACACTCAATATTTAATAATTATTAATATTATTATAAACAATTAATAAAATTTATATTTTACTGATTATTAATCTATTAAGCATTTTATACAATTCTAATATATTTAGTAATTTAAAAATCAACATCTTAATATTAATACTATTTATTTTAGTACAGAAGTAATTAATTTATTTTATAACAAATTATAAAGCCTTTGTAAGTTATCTTGCTAACTAATAAATTAAAATGTTGCAGAAAATTACCACTCTCCTTCTTTTGACCTTTAACCTTTTCTTTTTGACTGGGTGTTCTTCATTCAAAGCCCCTGTGATGAAAGGCATAGAGAAAATAGATTTAGGTAAAATTGGGCTTACGCAATCAACCTTGTCCTTTAATGTACTTTTTCACAATCCCAATAAAATCGGACTTAAATTGAAAAGTGTCAATGGGAATGCCTGGGTAGATGGAAATCCACTTGGCGATTTTGTAGTAGATACTTTAATTAAAATACCAAAGAATGCAGATTTTAATATCCCTGTTAAATTAAAATTAGATATGACCCATTTTGTAGAGAATATGTCCACTGCGTTTTTAGGGAAAAAAGTTCTTTTAAAACTTAAAGGCACTGCACGAATAGGCAAAGGAATGGTGTTCAAAAACTATCCCATAGAAATAGAAAGGAAAGAAGCGCTGAACGACCTTTTAAAATAAGTTGTAATTCAATTTTTAATTTTGATCAACTTTAGCAGGCGGCGGAGCTACTTTAGGTTTGGGATGTCCTCCCCCGTCTTCCGGTTTTTTACAGCTTAAAGGCAAACGCCGATACATATCCTCAGCTGCGGGAACATCATTTGCATCATATCCGCAATTGGCGATATATGCTTTTATTTCTTCGATATTAATTCTATCTGTCAAAAACTTTACTCTGGTTTCACCTTTGCGGAAATTTACATTTACATCTAAAACACCATCATAGCTTTTCAAATAGCCTTCTATTCTTTTTTTACAGTTTTCACACAATGCATTGGGCGTTTTTATTACTGTATCTACTCTATCCTTCTTGGAGAAAGTCTGGGATTGAGCAAAAAATGATATACCTATCAAAAAAGTAACTGCTAAAATAATTTTCTTCATAATTTATAAATATTATTTACCCCATTCAGAGGGATTTTCTCTCCAAGCCATCAATAAATGCTGATCATGGTCTGTAATAATTCTTTTTTTAACGGCTAATTCTATCAGTGAATTATAATCTGTCAGCGAATAATATGCTAATGATGACAATTTAATAGCATTCGTTGCAATCTGAAAGTTATAGGTGAAAATAGAAACCATGCCAAATACTTCTAAACCCTGTGCTCTCAATACATCTACTACTTGTAAACTGCTTTTTCCGGTTGACACGAGATCTTCAATAACCACGACCTTTTTACCTGTTTCATAATATCCTTCAATCTGATTTCCCAGGCCATGTTCTTTGGGCTTTGGCCGTACATAGATATAAGGTAGTTTTAATTGATCAGATGCCATTGCTCCCCAAGCAATTCCGGCAGTGGCGACTCCTGCCAACATTTCTGCATCCGGAAATTTTTCAAAAATTATATTGCATAATTCGGACTTAATAAAATCTCTGATGTATGGAAAGGAAAGCACTTTTCTGTTGTCACAATATATGGGACTTTTCCACCCACTTGCCCAAGTAAACGGCTGGTTTGGGCTTAATTTAATCGCATTAACTTGTAATAATTTCTCGGCTACTATTTTTGCATCTGTCATAATGCAAAGTTACACGTGCTATGGCAAATATTGCTCTTTTCAATACGATAACAAATATTTGATTTAGTTTTGAGCAAGCAACAAAACTAAAATGCACCTAAAAATTTATTTTGGCAACAAGCCTTTATTTCTATGTGATGCTATTGATGAAACAATAGAGCCACTAATACATCACGACGATGCTGTATTTATTGATGAACTGAATATTCACACAATAAAAACAATGATTCATGAAATGCAGCAGGAAAAAGTTCATGCCGGTGTATTTTTTCATCAAAGTTTAGAAGAATTAAAAAAAACATTTTTCAAAAAATTTGAATTAATACAAGCTGCAGGCGGATTAGTGCAAAACGACAAAGATGAAATTTTACTAATTTTCAGAAGAGGGAAATGGGATTTACCTAAAGGGAAATTAGATGAAGATGAAACTTTGGAACAATGTGCTATTCGAGAAGTAGAAGAAGAAACAGGTTTAAAAAATATAGAACTTCTTTCACCATTGATAGTCACCTACCACACTTATCATCAAGGCACTTCATTCGTTTTGAAAGAATCGTATTGGTATAAAATGAAAGTAAATGGACAGCAACAATTAATACCACAAACTATTGAAGATATTGAAAAAGTGATTTGGGTTAAACCACGTCAATTAACCAATTATTTTTTAGAAAGCTATCCTTCCGTTGTAGAAGTATTAACACTCGTATAGTTCAATTTTATTTTTTCTGAGCTATTATAGCAACAGTTAAGCGACTAATACAGGTTAATTTTTCTTTTTCATCATATATTTTAATATCCCATACATGAGTGCTAGCGCCTAAATGCAGCGGCTTTGCCTCCCCTATTACAAATCCATTCTTTACACTTCTTATATGATTTGCATTTATTTCCAGGCCAACGCAGTAATATTTTGAATGATCAATAACCATTGCAGAAGCAACACTTCCTATTGTTTCCGCCAGTACACAAGAAGCGCCGCCATGTAATAAACCATAAGGCTGTACTGTACGATGATCTACCGGCATCTTAGCTTTCAGAAAATCAGTACCTAGTTCAAGCCATTCTATGCCAATATGCTCAGCAAGTGTTCCTTTGCCAATGCTTTCAAAATCACTTAATGAAAGATCTTGCTTAAACCAGATAGACATCTTGCTATTATTAATGTAATGATTGGTAAACCTCTTCGGGCAAAAAATGGCTTGCATCACCACCATTACGAATAATATCTCGTACAATAGTGGAAGCCACAGAGGTATATTTAGGCTCGCCGGTAAGAAATATCGTTTCTATTGTTTTATCCATTGTGCGATTTGCATCGGCAATTGTTTTTTCATATTCAAAATCGCTTACATATCGGATACCGCGTAAGATAAATTGTGCATTAATTTTTTTACAGAAATCAATGGTTAGTCCTTCATAAATTGCTCCTTCTACTCTTTTATCGTCTTTATAAATGTCTTTTATCCATTGCACTCTTTGTTCTGCTGAAAACATGGGAGCTTTTGCAGTATTCACACCAATACCGACCACAATTTTATCAAATAATGGTAAGGCACGATTGATAATATCTACATGTCCCAATGTAACGGGATCAAATGTTCCGGGAAATAGGCAGATTCTCATTATATAAATTTTTTAAAGGAGAAAATGTATCGTTTTAAAAACTATGAAATCTCGTTCTTACCTGACAAAAGGTATAAAACTGCCATTCGCACTGCCACACCGTTTTCTACCTGCTGCAAGATAATAGATTGTTTACTGTCTGCAACATCACTATCTATTTCTACACCTCTGTTGATCGGGCCGGGGTGCATGATTACAATTTCTTTATGTAAACTATCTAATAATTTTTTATTGATGCCATAAGCGATATTGTATTCTCGTAATGATGAAAACAGCACCTGATTTTGTCTTTCCAACTGAATCCGTAATACGTTTGCTACATCGCACCAAGCTAATGTTTCCTGAAGGTTGTAGCTTACATTTACACCCAAGGCCTCACCGATATATTTTGGAATCAAAGTAGGTGGGCCACATACCGTAACCTCCGCTCCCATTTTCTTCAGTAGATAAATATTGCTCTGTGCCACACGACTGTGCATTATATCGCCAATTATAGCAATTTTATTCCCATCCAATTTTCCGATTTTCTCTTGTATGGAAAAAGCATCTAAAAGTGCCTGAGTAGGATGCTCGTTGATGCCATCTCCTGCATTGATGATGGCTGCCGGTATATGCTGTGATAAAAAATGTGGTGCACCACTTGCACTGTGTCGCATAACTACCATATCCACTTTCATAGATAAAATATTGTTCACTGTATCTAATAAAGTTTCTCCTTTGGCGGCAGAAGAACCGGAAACGGCAAAATTGATAGTATCCGCACTAAGGCGTTTTTCAGCCAATTCAAACGAAAATCTTGTTCTCGTTGAGTTCTCATAAAAAAGATTGACGATTGTAACATCACGTAGTGAAGGCACTTTTTTGACAGGGCGCTGCAAAACTTCTTTAAATTGAACTGCGGTAGATAAAATAAGGGAAATATCTTGCTGTGTAAGGTCTTTAATGCCGAGTAGATGTCTGGTAGATAGTTGCATTAAAAAGCGAAGTTATAGTTTCTAAACAAGAAAATTACAGATGTTGTTGATTTATTTTAAGTGAGTCTCTTTTCCTATTTCATTTTAAAAATTAGCAAAAAGACTTTTATCAAAAACATTTTTATAAAATCACTACTTCATTATCAATTAATTTTACTTTTTCCGATTTGGTTGACGTTACCGATTTTCCAATATAATCTGCTTGTATCGGGAACTGCCGGTGTTCTTTGCGGTCTATCAGTACACATAGTTCCACTTTGGCAGGTCGTCCATAGTCCAATAAAGTATCTAATGCTGCCTTTATGGTTCTTCCCGTAAAAAGTACATCATCAATTAAGATTACGGTTTTATTTTCTATGTCAAAAGGCATATTCATAGGATCTGGAGATAAAATCGTATTTCTAATATCATCTCTGTAAAAAGTAATATCTAATTGACCATTTTTTACATTGACCTCAGGATTTAACTTTTGAATTTCGGCTACTATTTGCGCTCCTACTACTGCACCACCACGTTGTATTCCGGCCAATACTACATCACTCATAACAGGATGATTTTTTAAAATTGATTGCGCCAGAACTTTAATGATTTCTGCCAATTCACCTGATGAAAGTATTGTTTGCATATTTGATGTGAATATAATCTAAAGTGATGAAATGAATATTATTAAAAAATAAATCCGGAGAATTTATGATAAAAATCTCCGGATTGATAAAGTTACTCTTTAATCAAGAGTTAAAAATATTGTTTACTTCTTCTTCCCTTTTACAGCACTTTTGAATTTATATATAGCGCTAAGTGCAATGTGGCTCATATTATTTCCCTTAGATGTAAGACCATTATAGTTTAATAACAGTTGATATCCATCGGCATTATACCCAACTTGAGGTTGCCAGTTAAAACCGCTATTGCTATTTCCATTATAGGTATATACACCAAGACCTAATTGAGCACCAGCAAAGAAACCACCTTGTGCATACACTCTCGCACCTGCCAAAAGAGGAAAATATCCTTCTGCTTTATATTTAACAGATGTACCACCGATAGAAGTAACTGACTTTCCCCAAAAGCTGCTATAGCCTGTGGTGATCACACCACTTACATTGTCTGAAAAACCATATTCCGCTTGCAGCTCAGGGCCTAAGCCAAAACTGTGCGTCTTATTGAAATCACCGGTAGGGATACTGATACGAAGGCCACCGCCTAACTGAAAACCACTGGGCGCTTGTGCATAAGCACTTGTCATTCCGCAAATCAGGGTAAGGATTAAAATTGTTCTTTTCATAAATTTATTTTTTTTAAAATTTCGTGCAAATATATCTGAATGTATCTTTCATAGCATGTTCACTTTCAATTTTTACACGATGTTCACAAATAACTTTGGATTTGATTACTTCTCCTTCATAAACACATATTCGTATTCTGTAGGTGGATTAAATGTTTCTTTAATAGTTCTTGCACTCAACCAACGATAAAGATTTAAAATACTTCCGGCTTTATCATTGGTACCACTTGCACGGGCACCGCCAAATGGTTGTTGCCCCACAACAGCTCCAGTTGGTTTATCATTAATATAAAAATTGCCGGCAGTATTTCTTAATTTATTCGTTGCCAATTCCACTGCAGTTCTGTCTTGCGAAATAATAGAACCGGTCAATGCATAAGGAGATGTAGCATCAACTAACTCTAATGTTTTTTCGAAACTATTGGCCGGATAAACATACACAGTAAGTACTGGCCCGAAAATCTCCTCGCACATCGTTACATAATTTGGATCTTTCGCATGAATCACTGTAGGTTGTACAAACCAACCTTCTTTGCTTTCACATTTTCCTCCAACCCATATTTCTGCTTTCGGATCTTTTTTAGCGTTATCGATATATCTCTTTATGTTGTTAAAACTTTTCTCGTCAATAACGGCATTTACAAAATTGGTAAAATCTTCTACCGTTCCCATTTTAAAACTCTTTACACCTGCAATGAGCTTCTTTTTAACTTCTTCTGCAATGTTGGAAGGAATATATGCCCGAGATGCTGCAGAGCATTTTTGTCCTTGATATTCAAATGCACCGCGTAGTAATGCTGTAGCTACAATATCAGGATCAGCTGATTTATGTGCAATCACAAAATCTTTTCCTCCTGTTTCGCCTACGATGCGTGGATAAGATTTATACATCGCCATATTCTTACCTATTGTTTCCCACATGTTATTGAACACACCGGTTGAACCTGTAAAATGTACTCCGGCAAATTCTCGGTGATTGAAACACACTTTTCCTACAGTAGGTCCATCTACATAAATCAAATTAATCACACCATCCGGCAAACCAGCTTCCTTCAAAATACGCATAAACATTTGCGCTGAATAAATTTGTGTATTGGCAGGTTTCCAAACCACTACATTGCCACACATAGCAGCAGAGGTAGGTAAGTTCCCTCCTATTGCTGTAAAATTAAACGGTGTTACAGCCAATACAAATCCTTCGAGTGGGCGATACTCCATACGATTGTGAATTCCCGGGCTGCTGATGGGTTGTTGTTTATAAATCTCTGATAAGAAATGTACATTGAAGCGAAGGAAATCTATAATCTCACAAGCGCTATCAATCTCTGCTTGGAAAGCATTTTTACTTTGCCCCAGCATTGTTGTGCCATTCAAGTATGGGCGATATTTTGTTGCAATCAGGTCTGCTGCTTTCAAAAAGATATTTGCACGATTTTCCCAACTCATATTGGCCCAAGCTTCTTTAGCGGCAAGTGCTGCTTCTATTGCTTGTTTTAAATGCTTCTCTTCACCGGCGTGGAAATATCCTAAAGTGTGTTTGGTTTCATGTGGTGGATGTATGGCTACTTTTTTTCCTGTACGAACTTCTTTTGATCCGATATACATAGGTATATCTGCTTCTTCTTTTTTAAGCATTGCCAAAACTTCTTTCAAACGTTTTTTTTCGGGGCTTCCGGGGCTATAATGATGAACAGGTTCATTAACCGGCATTGGATAAGAGAAAGTACCAACTTGCATAGTGTTAAAATTTAGGTTGCAAAGATAATAACTGACAAACAATGCTTATGTAAGATATATGACATAAATAATGCTCGTTCATATTTTGTTGGATAAAATAAAACTGAGCGTTTAAATTATTTGTAATTCCGTTTAATCAATATTCAACGCTAATCAATCAGAATAAACCACCTTAAAACAAATCAAAACACACTTCTTTTTACAGTACTTTAACAATTATATACACTTATTCACAATACACTTGGTATTTTAAAATGTACGTGCATTACCTTTGCAACGGTGAAAAAATTGCTTGTCATACTGCTTTTGATTAGTTACAGTGTTGCCTCTTACGGAGTAACATTGAACTATTTTTATTGTTGCGGCAAGTTGAAAACAGTTTCTATCAATGAAATAAAGAAAGAAGACAACAACTGTCCCGGAAAGAAAAATAAAAAATGTTGCAAGTATAAAAAAGTACAAATCAAACTAAAGGCGGACCAAAAACAAACACCTAAAGTTGATTTCACCATTCATGCACCATCCATTGTAGCACCTATTCCTCAAAACACACTGATTGCTTACACACTTATTGAACATCCAATCAGTATCATTCAATTGCAAAAGCCACCTCCATTATATCCGGAGGGCTCAAACATATATTATTGCGTTTTCAAAATTTGATTTTGCCCGGTTGTTTCAACCGTACTGAATAACTGACTTTAATTATTCATCAGGCTTAAAATTATTATTTACATGAAACGTATTTTATTTTTATCCATTAGTATTTTATCAACATTTATTTTACAAGCACAAAAAAAGAACAGCAAAACAGATACCATTAAAATCTGGGGTGCATGTGAGATGTGTAAAGAACGTATCGAGAACGCTGCACATAAAGTAGGCGTTTACAAAGCAAACTGGAATGTAGAAACACATTTGCTCATAGTAAGTTATGACTCATTAAAAATAACGAAGGCAAAAATTGAACAGAAAATTGCAGATGCCGGGCATGATACGGAAGACTATGTTGCAAAAGCTGAGACCTATGAAAAACTTCCTGAATGTTGTCATTATATTAGAAAAGATGGGACTTCCGATACCGGCAAAAATCCTATCAATCCCACCGAACATCTCATCACGGGTATTGTTTTGGAAGAAAACAACAAGGGAAAATTTACTCCACTTGCCAATGCTTACATAAAATATATTAGTCACAACAGCAGCACAATTGTAACGGACAGTACCGGGATTTTTAGAATGTCTGTTGCATTGCCTGCAACGGTTCAAGTTAGTTACGTTGGCTTTGTTTCGGATACCTTAAAGATTTCTGAAGTAGATGATTTAAAAATTATTTTAAAAAGCTCCGGCAACAATAAGTTAAATGAAGTAGTCGTAACATCGAGAACGCCTTCTTCATACATTTCCCGTTTAAGTACTTTGAATACATTGAATCTTGGTGCTCGTGAATTGACTAAAGCAGCATGTTGTAATTTGAGTGAGAGTTTTGAAACCAGTCCATCTGTTGACGTAAGCTATGCGGATGCAGTAACCGGAATGAAGCAAATACAACTACTCGGGCTGTCCGGAAATTATTCTCAAATGCTCGTTGAAAATTTACCCGCTTTGCGTGGGCTCCCCGGTAGCTTTGGATTGACGTTTATTCCCGGCCCTTGGGTAGAAAGTATTCAAGTAACAAAAGGAACAGGCTCCGTAGTAAATGGATATGAAAGTATAGCAGGGCAAATAAATGTAGAAGAGAAAAAACCGGATGGTCCGGAAAAGCTGTTGGTCAATCTATATGGAAATGATATGGGACGTCTTGAAGCTAACGTAAACATTGCCCAGAAGATAAATAATAAATGGAGCTCTGCCCTATTACTGCACGGCAATAATGTATCCATGAAAACAGATAAGAACAAAGATGGCTTTTTGGATTTACCAATCGGAAATCAAATAAACGTTGTCAATCGTTGGAAATATATTGACAACAAAGGATTCATTTTTCAAACAGCTATCAAAGCTTTAAAAGATAAGAGACAAGCAGGGCAAGTAGATTTCAATCCTACGACAGATAAATTCACGACAAATGCTTATGGTGCTGGACTAACTGCTGAACAATATGAAGCGCAAACAAAAATTGGTTACGTGTTTCCGCAACAAAAATATAAAAGCATTGGATTTATGATAAGTGGCGTTCGCTATAAAAGTGATGCTTATTACGGATTAACATCATATACAGGAGATCAAAAAAGTTTTTATGCCAATTTGATTTATCAATCTATCATTGGCAATAGCAATCATAAATTCAGAACAGGATTTAGTTGGGCTTATGATAAATACAATGAAAAATACAAACTGACTAATTTCAATCGTATAGAAAACGTACCCGGTTTATTTTTTGAATACACTTTCAATGGAATCAAAAACTTAGATGTGATTGCCGGAATACGTTCTGATTTTCACAATCAATACAAAACGCAAATCACACCAAGACTTCATGCAAAATATACAGCCGGAAAAAATACCAGTTTCCGTTTTTCAGCAGGCTCCGGTTTCCGCACTGCCAATATTTTTGCAGAGAATACAGGGTTGATGGCAAGTGCCCGCCAGTTTGTAATTAACGGAAGCAGTTCTTATGGATATGGATTGCAGCCTGAAAAAGCAACAAACTATGGGATAGGTATTGTACAAAATTTTAAAAAACAAAATAGAACAGGTTCTATAAGTTTGGATGCTTATCATACTCAATTCAACAATCAAGTAGTTGTAGATGTTGACGCTAGCCCGCAAAAAGTATATTTCTACAACTTGATTGGCAAATCATATTCCACCAGCATTCAGTTAGAAGTAAACTATCCATTACTGCCGGGCTTTGATGTGCGTGCTGCTTACAGATGGCTAAATGTAAAAACTACGTATAGCGGAAATCTTATGGAAAAACCGCTTACAGCAAAACACAGAGCATTTATCAATCTGGCTTATGAAGCAAAAGGCGGATGGAAATTTGATTATACAATGCAATGGCTTTCTTCGAAACGTTTACCTAATACAGCTTCTAATCCGGTGGATAAACAAATGGGCAATTATTCCCCCGGATATGTGCTGGCCAATGCACAAATCAGTAAACAATTTGGTAAAAACTTTGAATTGTACCTCGGTTCTGAAAACTTAGGAAATTTCAAACAGAAATCAGTCATCATAGATGCTGCCCATCCTTTCAGCAATTATTTTGATGCTTCAATGGTTTGGGGGCCAGTTTCCGGCAGGATGATTTACAGTGGTTTAAGATATAAGCTGAAGAATAAATAATCATACGTTTTTACAAAGCAAAAGGCTCATCAATCTGCAATTACTAATTTTTTAATGCAGTGGGTGAGCCTTATTTATTTTTTGTATTTTTAAATAAAAAATTGCGGTCATTACGAATTTTATTTTTTCTTATCCTACTGCAACAGCATTGCTTAGCACAAACAAAAGTAGTAGATAGCATTAGGAAAATGATAGCTATGGCAGATACTAATGAAGAAATCATTAAAACCATTTTTTCATTAAGTAATGTTTCCATCAATCCTGATACGCTTTATCCCTATATCTTAGAAGCAGAACGCATTGCCCATCTTTCAAAAAATGATTCTTTAAAAGATATTGCTGCCTATAGCAGAGCAATATATTATACTAAAAGAAATATTGTGGATAGTGCTATGGTTATTACCGAAATACTCCTTTCCAAATATCGAGATAAACCGACTTTGAGAAACAAATACATGGATTTACTTTTTTTTAAATCCAAAATATATGATAGAGGAAATCAATTGAGTTTAGCAGTCACTTCGTTAATGGATGTAATTCAGGAAGCCGAAAATCAAAAAGACACATTGATCCTGATTCAAGCAAAAACAGGTATTGGATGGGTGATGACAGAAATGGAACAGTATGCCGATGCATTAAAATGGCTTAATGATGCAAAATCTACCACAACTAATCAGAATTATTATCATAACTATGGCGCATTATATAGCAATATGGCAATTGCTTTTAATGGATTAAGTAAAGAAGATTCTGCTTTGTATTATATTAATATAGCCATCAATGATGCTCGTCAAAATGAGAACCTTGGTTTTTTAGCAACAGCACTTAGTATTCAAGCCAAAATATTTCTAAATCATCACAAAGCATATCTAGCTGAAGAACCGCTAAAAGAAGTTGTTCAAATACGTAAAATTTTGAACGATCCTTATTACACTGTTTATGACATGAGTAGTTTGGCCAGCTATTATGCAAACAATAATCAGCCACAAAAAGGTATTGAATTGTGCTTGGAAGGAATTGAAATTGCTCGAAAACTAAATTTACAGCCTCAATTATTAATGATTTATAGAACGCTTGCTGAGAATTACAAAGCGCAAGGTAATATGGCGCAATACGGCAGAATATTGGAAGATATCATTTCACTTAAAGACTCATTTTTCAAAATCAACACGACGAAACAAATAGTTGAAATGGAAGCCGGTGCTAAAGTTCAAAAAAATGAAAAAACAATTCTTGAGCAAAAACTAAAAATAACCACTAAGAATTACTGGCTCTTTGCCGGTTCTCTAATAATACTAACGGGCGGCTTAATCTTTTGGCTCATCTTCTCTAATTATAAACGCAGGCAAAAGCTCTCCTTGAAATTAGCGATTGAAGAAGAAAAACGAAATACAGAACAATCTGTTCATATAGCGGAAGAACAAGAACGTAAAAGAATTGCAGCAGACTTACACGACAATCTTGGAGCTTATGCTTCAGCTATTCAAGCAGATGTAGATAACATTATACAAAAGCAAAATAAAACGCAAACTCAATCGCTGATAAACTTACAGCAGCACTCCAAAGAAATTTTGACTTCATTACGTGATACTATTTGGGTATTGAACAAAGATAAAATTACCATTACAGGCGTTTCAGACAGAATCAAAAATTATATTAACCGAATGGTTAATTCTTATCCTAATATCAACTTTACTGTTGAAGAGAAAATTGAGCAGGAAAGAGAACTTAGCTCACAACAAGCTTTAAACATTTTTAGAATTGTTCAGGAAGCTATTCATAATTCTATTAAACACAGTAAGGCAAATATTATCGCCTTTACACTAAAAAGTAATAATGAAATATATTTATCCGTTTCAGATAATGGAGTTGGTATTTCCAAAAACAATCATTCAGGTAATGGAATGGACACTATGACTAATAGAGCGGCCGAATCAGGGATTCTATTGAATTTTGAATCAATAATTAATAATGGAACTGTAATTTCATTAAAAATATGTACTACAAATTGAGTATTTTTTCTGTAGCAGATTATGGTTCAATTTGTATTTGAGCAATAGTTATGAGTAAAATCTTACGCATTGGATTGGTAGATGACAAGTTGGTGAACAGAACCAGCATTGTCAATAAATTGAAGCCCTATAAAGATATTGATCTTTGTTTTATTGCTATAAATGGCTCCGATTGCTTAGACCAACTCAAAGGCCTGCCACCCGATAAACTTCCACATGTAATCTTTATGGACTTAGAAATGCCAATAATGGATGGTGTACAAACCATTCAATTGGCAAGAACGTTATATCCTGATATTTTTTATATCGTCCTCACCGTATTTGATGACGACGATAAAATATTTGAAGCGATTAAAGCAGGCGCTCACGGTTATCTTTTAAAAGAAGAAAGTGCCGTCAATCTATACGATGCCATCATCAATGCAATTGATAATAATGGTGCACCAATGAGTGCGGCCATTGCCCGCAAAACGCTTTCATTGCTGAGCAGAGCAAATATTACTGGAAATAAAAAAACCGATACTTCTTTTTTAGACTCGCTATTAACTGATAGAGAAAAAGAAATATTGACGCATACCATTAATGGCGCAGATGCCAAACGAATTGCTTCCATTCTTGAACTTAGTGTATTGACGATAAGAAAACACATCTCCAATATTTACAACAAACTGCATGTCAACAGTAAAGCACAAGTAATAAATTTGGCACATAAGAATAATTGGGTTTGAGTATATTTATAAACACGGAACTCCTTTTTGAAAAATCAGCGGACTGTCAGTACAGAAACGCCGTTCAAAAGATTTTTTCTGAATTCATCCATTCTTTAAATTTCTTAATTTTAATTCCACTAATTTAGTTCCCACAAAAACACAATATGCAATTCAAAAAAATTATTCCAGCCGGAGTATTTATTATTGCTGCACTTAGCGCTTGCAATAACAATTCCAACTCGGGTAAATCCAAACCGGACGTACTTGCTACCGACTTAGATACCACCGTAAAACCCGGCGATGATATCTTTCTCTATGCAAATGGCAGTTGGATTAAAAAAAATCCTATTCCTTCAGATCAAGCTGCATGGGGAATTGGCAATCTTGTAATAGAAGAAAATCTGAATAGACTACGTTCCATAACTGAAAAAGCTGCATCTGCCAATGCAGCTAAAGGAAGTGATGAACAAAAAATTGGCGACTTTTGGGCTACTGCGAATGACAGCGCCAAAATAGAAACAGATGGGCTAAAACCACTACAACCATGGTTGGATAAAATTGCAGCAATCAGCAATACGAATGAGTTGGTCTCAACAGTTGCAGAGCTCAAAAAAATTGGCAGTAGCACACTCTTTAGCGATTTTGTAACGCAAGATGACAAGAATAGTGCAATGATGACTTATAAATTCTGGCAAGGCGGTTTAGGATTGCCCGAAAGAGAATATTATTTTAAAAACGATTCCGCCACAAACAATATTCGCACACACTATCAGCAATACATAAGCGAAGTTCTCACAATGAGCGGTGAAGGAGCAACTGCTACACTTGATGAAGCTAAAAAAATTCTTGCATTAGAAACACGCTTGGCTCAAGCAAGTAGAAAGATTGAAGACCTACGTGACCCTTATGCCAACTACAATAAAATAGCCATTACAGATTTAGACAAAATGAATGGCTCCATTGATTGGAAAAACTATCTGAGTATTGCAGGTGTACAAAAACTTGATTCAGTAATTGTAGGACAACCGGAATTTTTCAAAGCGTTGGATAAAGAATTAAAAACTACACCACTCTCCGATTGGAAAAGCTATCTGAAATTTAACCTGATTAGTGATTTTGCGAATGCGCTACCGGACAAATATGGCATCGCTGCATTTAACTACGGCAAATTATTTAGTGGGGCTAAAGAAAGAAGACCACGCTGGAAAAGAATGATGAATGCACAAGAAGGTGCAATGGGCGAACTATTGGGAAAACTATATGTAAAAGAATACTTCAACGAAAAAACAAAAAAACGTTACGAAGATTTGGTAGAAGCAATCAGAACTGCTTTCAAAAATAGAATTGAAAAATTGACTTGGATGAGCGACAGCACCAAACAAAAAGCTTATACCAAATTAGCTGCTATAAAAAAGAAAGTAGGCTATCCTAACAAGTGGAAAGATTTCAGCAAAATGGAAATCGGTAAAGAAAGCTTGGTTCAAAACATTATGAGCGCCAATAAATGGTGGCACGAATACAATATAAACAAATTAGGCAAGCCGGTGGATAGAGATGAATGGGAAATGACACCACAGACCTATAATGCATATTACAATCCATCCAACAATGAAATCGTTTTACCGGCAGGTATCTTTACAGTGCCCGGCTACAGAGATGAAGAGTTGGATGATGCGACCGTTTACGGTTATGCAGGCGCTTCTACTATCGGCCACGAAATTACACACGGCTTTGATGATGAAGGCCGTCAGTTTGATGCAAATGGTAACCTGGTAAGCTGGTGGACAAAAAATGATGAAGCAGAATTTAATAAGCGTTCGCAAATGATCATCAAACAATTTGATGAATTTGAACCACTACCCGGTTATCACATCAATGGTAAAGCTACCACCGGCGAAAACATAGCTGACCTTGGCGGAATTTTAATTGGCCTTGATGCGTACAAAAAAACAAATGAATATATAAGCGGAAAAGACATTGCAGGCCTTTCACCATTGAAGCGTTATTTTCTTGGGTATGCCTTGGGCTGGTTAGGCGATATTCGTGAAGCTAAGTTGAGAAACCAATTACTGACTGATGTCCATGCTCCTGCCAAATATCGTGTGATTGGTCCATTTCAAGATGTAGATGATTTCTATACTGCATTTGATGTAAAGCAAGGTGAGAAAATGTTCAGAGCAGATAGTCTTAGAGTGCGAATATGGTAGTGTAGAGTCTAAAAAAAAGGAAGTCACAAAATATTTTGTGACTTCCTTTTTTTATGCTTTTGAATTAATTCTTCTTCTTTGCATCTTTTTTATTATCGCTTTTCAGCAACTTGAAATAGCTCACTCTGAAACGATTATTCTCTACTTCGCCTTGTACTTCTGCTTTGCGAACTGCTTCACAAAATCCATCTTTTGCATGAGCATCGCCAAATTGATTAATCTCTGCACCATCTACAAAATAAGTTTTACCATCTATACGCACTGCCAAATCACAGCTTTTACCATCCATCTTAAAATTACATTCGCCGCAAGACGCTTCTACCAACTGTGTTTTTTTATTCGGATCTTTCACACCAACTGTAGTAATGTTTTGCGCATTGGCAATTCCCGATGTAAAAAGAAAAGCAAAGAGTAATAAAGTTTTCATATTTCAATTTATAGTTTACTAAATGAATTAAAGTACAAACTTACTAAAAAGCTGTGTATTTGAATTTTTGTCCACCTATACTCGCTTCGTACATCAAGCCGCCTTTCACTTGAGTAAAAATCATCACACCTTCTGCATACTTCACATTGGCCGAAGCGCCGGCTGTGGCTGCCACTGCAGATGCCTGAGCAGAAAACTCCAACCTGTTTTCTTTAAAACGATCCAAAGCTTCCTTATTCTCAAAAAATATAACTTCGCGATACATCTGCCCGCCCCACTGAAAACCAATACTCACTTGCGTCATCTTTGCTTTCCCAACGACTGCACCTTGTTGAAACAAAATTCCATTTCCGGTAGCACCGCCTATACCGAATCCACCTTTACCTACATTCGGAAAAATAACATAAGCATACGCATTTTTAAATAAGTTCTTCATCAATTCATCTGTTTTGATAAAATCTGCTTTTGCTTCTTTACTATCATTCATCAACTTATTATCCTTATCTGTATTTTGTGCAGAACTACCTATCGCTAAACACACTGCAATCAAAAACGTAAAAAGACGAATAGTCGAATTGCGGATTATATATTTCATAAAAATTAATTTAGACAAAATTAAAAACCAGAATCTAAAGGAAACCTTAATAAAAGTTGTAACACTTTTTTTCAAATAAATATCAATCGGGGCTATCAGCTTTTTGTTCGCTATTCAACTTTCGGGACACCGGCTATCCACTCCTACTCCGCCGCAAGAGCCTGGGCACTAAACCATCAGCGGGGTATCCGTTTCTATCCGGCAGCTTTTGGGCTGGGGAATATCTATTGAGCAGAGAAGAATGAAACATTATATAATTTAAACTCAGGATAGAGCGAGGTATTCAGTATCCTTGCACCTTCATCTTACATCTTATCACATTCATAACACCACAACACTTTTATTTACTTACTACATATTCTTAACTTTATGCATAAAGAACCTGTTTTAAAAAGCATAATCAACACATCGGATATTCAATAAAATAAATGTAGAAAATGTTTACTGCTAAACTCATAACCCACAATAATCAAAAACGCATTGCCGTAACATTTGAAAAAAAACCCGAACTGATTGCCCGATTTAAAAAATTAAAAGGGGCAAAATGGAGCAACACTCTTAAAGTTTGGCATTTGCCCGACACTGCAGAATATCGAAACAGATTTGGAATTGAAAAAACAATAGTATCTAAAGAAGTTATCTCAAAAATTCAAGATGTGAATAAACTTGCACTTGTTAAAATGATTGAAGAATTGAAATTGAGAGGCTATAGCGAGAACACCATTAAAACCTACCGGAATGAATTTGCACAATTGCTTTACATTCTAAAAGACAATCCTGTGGACGATTTAAGTGCTGAACGCATTCGCAGCTATTTTCTTTACTGTATTAACAAGTTAAAGATGACAGAAACAATGCTGCACAGTCGTTTTAATGCAGTAAAATTCTATTTTGAAGTGGTGCTCAAAAGAGAAAAAATATTTGTTGCCATACCACGCCCCAAAAAGCCATCTTCGCTGCCCAAAGTAATCAATGCTCAGGATATAAAAAGAATGTTTGCGGTGACAAAGAATTTAAAACATTTATTGATTTTAAAACTTTGCTATGGCATGGGCTTGCGTGTAAGCGAAATAGTAAAACTCAAAATAACAGATATTGACAGTAAAAATATGCAGGTACTGATAGCGCAAGCCAAAGGCAAAAAAGACAGATATGTAAACTTGCCGGAATCTGTGTTGCCCGATCTAAGAATTTATTACAAGACCTATTTGCCAAAAGAGTATTTATTTGAAGGGCAGTATGGTGGCCAATACAGTTTAAGAAGTGCCCAATTGGTATTCAAAGAGGCGCTGAACAAAGCCAAGGTTAACAAGCAAGTTGGTATTCACAGTTTAAGACACAGCTATGCTACGCACCTGCTCGAAGCAGGAACAGACATCAGCTATATTCAGCAGCTATTGGGGCATAACAACATCAAAACCACACTGTTATACACACAGGTAGGGCAAAAAGACTTGAAAAAAGTAAAAAGCCCATTAGACAATATGTAAACCTGCGCATATTAAATATCCGCAAAACACAAAACTTGCGTATATTTTTTACAACTAATTGATAATCAGATTTGGAATTTTGAAAGAGTT
>JAFDXF010000063.1 GCA_018268055.1 Bacteroidota bacterium | reverse complement strand
CATTTTTTACGCATCAATTTTCACTCTTGTTTTTGGCTTCCTCTAAAACACATTAATTGTCTTGTAATTCTGCTTTACAAATATTATTTTTGAGGAAACGGAGTTTTTAGACGGACTGCCGTTATGTGCAAGTGTATTAAAAACCACTAATTAAAAAGAACACTTTGACCATTCAACAGACATATCAAATCTTTCAAAGTAAGCAGAAACTGAATTTCATTATGACGATTTGCATAGTGTTGTTCATTACTGCAAATGTAATATTGGATTTTTTGTTTACGGTGTTTCACAACAGCTCATTCTATATTTCTGAATCGTTACTGTTTAGCTCTTATTGGCTTGTATATCTGCCGTTGCTTCCATTCATTTTAAAATTGACAAACCAAATAGAAAGATTAGAACTAAAAACACTTGTTTTAATTTTAGTAATTGTATTTCATGTGTTTTCGTATCCTGTATTGGTGTGGATTATCTCAAAAATATTCTATCCTCATACTTTTGAATATTGGCAAACTTTCAATTTTGGGCTATCAGAATATTTCATAAAAACAGTACTTATCTACGGATTTTCATTTACGGCTTTTACCCTATTCAATAAGAAAAGTAAAATAGCACAAACGGACAAGCAAATAGAAGAAAAAAAAGATAAGAAAATCTTTATCAGTTCTATTTTAATCACAGACAGCAATAATAAAAAATCACTTCTGCAGGTAAATGAAATTTACTATTTCTCAGCTAATTCACCATATATCACCATACATCATACTTTAAAAAAATACCTGCATACCGAAACGCTGAAATCTTTGGAAGTCCAATTAGATGACAAGCAGTTTGTGCGTATTCACAAATCACATATCGTGAACCTTCATAAAATATCAACTATCCAATCCCGACAAAACGGAGATTATGATATTACAATTTCAGACAACACAATTTTGAGAGTAAGCCGCAACTATGCTAAAAATTTCAAATCTAAGTTTGAACAGCTTACTCAGCTTACCGTATAATAAACTCGTCTTACTGTAGTTCATTTGAAAATCACTTCTTTTCATATTCATATTTGCAGAAAAATCCAGACTAATGAAAATATTGGTTATCTGCAAAGTAGTATTTATCTGCTTATTTTTTATAAGCTGTAACGGACAAACAAGTTCAAAAACAGGAAGTAATAGAATTGTTGGAGGTGGCTGTGATGGTTGCGAGCTGATGTATATTGGAATGCCCAAAGAAATCCATTCGGTTGATACAAGTGCCGGTTGGAACGAAAAAGGGCAAAGGCTAATAGTTACCGGAACCGTTTTTCAATTAGACGGAAAAACGCCTGCAAAAGATGTTATCATTTATTATTGGCAAACGGATAATGACGGCTATTATTCACCAAAAGCGGGAATGGACGAAAGAACAAAACGGCACGGTCATATTCGGGGTTGGGTAAAAACGGATGCAAATGGAAAATATACTATAAAGACCATTCGTCCTGCTCCATATCCTAATGATGTTTTACCCGCACATATTCATTTGTCAATCAAAGAACCTGATATTGAAAACGAGTATTATACCGATGAAATCAACTTTGATGAGGATAAACTTCTCATTCCACATTTTAAAAAATATCCACAAGAAAATAGAGGCGGAAGTGGTGTGGTAAGGGTTTTATTAAATGATAATTTACAAATAGCCGAACACAATATTATTCTCGGATTAAATATCCCAAATTATCCAAAGAAAATAAATAATGAAAAAATATCAGGGTTAGATATTGGCGAAGAGCAGCTGTAAGCTTCCCCAAAAACAGTACGATTTAAAAATAGCCAAGAGTCTTAATTTTTACACACCTTCAGAAAATATGTTTAAAATAATTCCGTGCGTGTACTTCTGTATTGCCGAAAGAATAAAGTTATAGTTTAGTGATAGCAAATTGATTCTTATTTCATCATTGTTTTCAAAATTTTATCTTTTGTTATTAACTTCAATATTGGCTTTTAATTGAGCTTCTGTTTGGGATATGTTGAGAGTGTTCTTTCCAATGAACAAACCACAAGCATTAGCTTTAATTGTACAGTTTATAAATAAACAATTATCAATTATGAAATATCTTAAATTACTCTTCTTCATCTTTGTCATTCAATCATCAGCCATTGGACAGAAAACAAGAGCGAGAGATATCGGAATCCCTTTTTACGGCACCACCGGAAAATTTAATGCTATAACTGATGTGAAAGGTGTTGAGGTTGGTTATAGTACAATCATTTCCGGACAAGGTAAAAACATTAGAGGTAAAGGTCCCGTAAGAACAGGAGTAACCGCAATATTGCCAAGAGGCAGAAACAACAATCCTGTGTATGCAAATTGGTATTCTTTAAATGGAAATGGAGAAATGACTGGTACAACATGGATAACTGAATCGGGCTTTTTGGAAACGCCAATAATGATAACGAACACAAACAGTGTTGGTGTTGTTAGAGATGCTGTTTTAAAATGGTTTGTAAAAACAAATTGGTATCATGAATATTTTTGGTACACCTATCCTGTTGTCGCAGAAACTTATGATGGCTTCTTAAATGATATTTATGGCTTTCATGTAAAAGAAAGCAATGCCTTTGAAGCATTGGACAGCGCCAAAACAGGTTATTTAAAAGAAGGTAATGTAGGAGGCGGAACGGGAATGATGTGTTTAGGGTTTAAGGGAGGTACAGGTACTTCTTCAAGAGTTGTAAAAATAAAAGACTCCACCTACACAGTTGGCGTATTAGTACAATCAAACTTTGGGAGTAAAAAGAATTTTACAATTGCAGGTGTGCCTATCGGCAAAGAACTAAAAGACACCCTGAATAGTGAATTCAAAGCAGCACCATCTTACAGACAAGAAGGAGATGGTTCAATTATAGTGGTAGTGGCAACAGATGCACCATTGCTCCCTCACCAATTAAAGCGCATTGCTGCAAGAATACCGCTTGGAGTAGGTATTGTTGGTGGTCGTGGCGAAAATGGCTCAGGCGATATTTTTATCGCTTTTTCTACAGCAAACACTTCTGCTTTCCAAAGAAAAGATTTTACAAAAGTTGATGTATTGCCAAATGATTTAATCAATCCACTGTTTGATGCCACGGTGCAAGCCGTAGAAGAAGCCATCATCAACGCAATGGTGGCTGCGGAAACGATGGAAGGCATCAATGGGAATAAAGCGTATGGACTTCCGCATAACTTAGTTATTGACTTACTAAAAAAGTACAACAAGATAAAATAGAAAATAGAGTATCTAACATTTTGCTTCAACTGCCGTGAATTGAAAACGTAATACATTTTTGCTCAATGTAGTTTTAGCATTAAACGCAAGAAATGTTTTTAAAATACACAGGCAGATTCAACTAACAAGTGTGACTGGTTAATTAATATATTTTAACTAATTTCATTTAGTAAATTTTTAAAAATAACACAAATGGGCTGGCAGGACTTTGTAAAAGATTATCTCACATTTTCTAAAAGAGATCGAATTGGTGTGCTCGTTTTGGTTACACTTATAATTGCCGTATTCTTAATGCCAACCATTCTTCCTAAAAAGAATAAAGCAAACACAATCATTGATACAAGTTGGGCCAATAAGATGCAGGCTTTAATTATAAAAGATTCTGACAGCAGAAATAACAATACGTACAATAGATATAACGACGATAACAGTAACAATTATCAATACGATCGTAATGCCAATACATACATGGGAAAACGAAAGGGAGAATTATTTTACTTTGATCCAAACACATTATCTTTTGAAGGTTGGCAAAAACTAGGACTCAGAGACAAGACCATTCAAACCATCAAAAACTATTTGAGCAAAGGCGGGCATTTCAAAACTCCGGATGACTTAAAAAAAGTTTATGGTTTATTTCCCGATGAGTATGATCGCATTGCTCCATATATTCAAATAACTGCTTCCAATGCGACAATAAGCAATGCAAACAATACAACTACAGCTCAAACCGATACAAGGCAGGCGAAATCAAACACACCAAAATATAATATTGTCCATATCAATACTGCGGACACAACAGCTTTCATTGCACTCCCGGGCATCGGCAGCAAATTGGCCGCAAGAATAGTAAACTTCAGAGATAAATTGGGCGGTTTCTACTCTATTAATCAAGTTGCAGAAACGTATGGATTGCCTGATTCTACTTTTCAAAAGATAAAACAATATTTAAGTGTAGATGAAAATTCAATACAAAAAATCAATATCAATAGTGCTACAGCAGAACTTTTAAAAGCCCATCCTTACATCCGATGGGAACTTGCCAAACCAATTATTAATTATAGAACAGAACATGGACTCTTTACTAAAATTGAAGATCTCAAAAAAATTATGGTAATCACAGATGAGGCCTATAGAAAACTGGAGCCTTATCTAACACTACAATAAAAAACCCTCTGCTATTTGCAAAGGGTTTTAAAAATTTATTTGAGAAAATCAGATTAAACGATTTCTACATCAGCACCTGCTTCTTTCAACTTAGCTGCGATATCTTCAGCTTCAGCTTTAGAAACACCTTCTTTTACATTCTTAGGTGCGCCGTCAACTAAGTCTTTAGCTTCTTTCAAGCCAAGGCCGGTCAACTCTTTTACTACTTTAACAACACCCAATTTAGAAGCGCCACCGCTCTTCAATAATACATCAAAAGATGTTTTCTCAGCAGCTGCTGCGCCACCACCGTCTCCACCTGCTGCTACAACTACTGCTGCTGCTGCGGGCTCAATTCCGTACTCTGATTTTAAGAAGTCAGCAAGTTCCTGTACTTCTTTTACTGTTAAGCTTACTAAGCTTTCTGCTAATGCTTTTACGTCTGCCATTTGTTTTGAATTTTTACCGTCTTCAATTTGTTGTCTTTGTATAAAACTAAAGACCTCAATCCGACGGCAGTTTAAAAAAATTGTTATTCCCCGATTTTTTTTACTCACCCGAGGCAGTGAGTATTATTTAAAAGAACTTTAAATCAATTATTCAGCCGGCGCTGTTTCTGCTTTCTTTTCTGCATTATGCAATAAAGCAGCAATAACACGCTTAGCTGGCGATTGCAATAAGCCAATAACATCACCAATCAATTCATTCTTAGTTTTGATTTGCGTCAATGCTACTAATTGGTTATCGCCCATATACACATCTCCATTAATGAAAGCTGCTTTCATTACAGGCTTTTCACCTTTGCTTTCTTTTCTAAAAGAGCTGATGATTAAAGCAGGCTCTTTAGGATTTTCAGAAAACATCAAGGCTGTTACATTATGCAATGAATCATACATACCTGCATACTTTTCGCTGTCTAATGTTTCTAAAGCTTTTTTAATGAGTGTGTTTTTAGCCACCTTCATTTCTACATTCTTGTCGAAGCAAGCACGGCGTAATTTGCCCACCTGTTCTACAGTGAGTGATTCTGTATCGGTTACATAGAAGTTATTATACTGAGCAAATTTGTCTTTCAGAACTTCTATTACTTCGTTTTTTTGATCTTTAGTCATTTTATTATCTTTTTTGACTCTTCAAAATTTTGTTTACTAATGCCCTGAACGGGTGATTACTTTTTTAGTGAGCAAATGCTTTTGCGTCAATAGTAATTCCAGGACTCATACTGCTAGCCATGCTTACGCCTTTCAGGTAGGTTCCTTTTGCAGTAGAAGGCTTCGCCTTGATAATTGCATTAAGAAGTTCCTGACTGTTTGCTTCAATTTTTTCAGGAGCAAAACTCACACGACCGATTGAAGCATGGATGATACCAACTTTATCCACTTTAAAAGCGATTTTACCGCCTTTAACGTCATTGATTGCATTAGCTACATCATTGGTAACAGTACCTGTTTTAGGATTGGGCATCAAATTACGAGGGCCTAACACTTTACCTAATTTACCTATTTTAGGCATCACAGATGGTGTAGCGATGATTACATCTATATCTACCCATCCTCCTTCAATTTTTGTTACAAATTCATCCAGACCAACATAGTCAGCGCCGGCTGCTTTTGCTTCTGCTTCTTTATCAGGTGTGCAAAGCACTAATACTTTTTTTGTTTTACCTGTACCATGTGGTAAAGTAACTGTTCCACGAATTGCCTGATCGGCTTTTTTAGGATCTACGCCCAAGCGTATATGCAAATCCACTGAAGCGTCAAATTTCGTGGTGTTAATCTGCTTTACTAAAGCAGAAGCCTCTTTCAAAGAGTATGTTTTATTTGCGTCTATCTTAGAGTCCGCAATTTTTCTTTTTTTACTTACAAATGCCATTGTAATTCTTTTTTAAGATTCAGAAGATTAGTTTTCCCATGGTGCTTTTCCTTCAACAGTAATACCCATGCTACGTGCAGTACCGGCTACCATTTTCATAGCACTTTCTACTGTAAAGCAGTTTAAATCGGGCATTTTGTCTTTTGCAATAGCTTCTACTTGGCCCCAGTTTACTTTACCTACTTTATTTCGGTTGCTTTCTTTGGAACCCTTCTGAACCTTTGCAGCTTCCATCAATTGAATAGAAGCAGGTGGCGTTTTGATAACAAAATCAAAACTCTTGTCAGAATAAACTGTAATTAATACGGGGAGTACCTTCCCTGGTTTGTCCTGAGTTCTTGCGTTGAACTGCTTGCAAAATTCCATGATGTTTACACCCTTGGAACCCAGCGCCGGACCGATTGGAGGTGCAGGATTGGCTTGGCCACCCTTGCACTGTAGCTTTACAAAGCCACTGATTTCTTTTGCCATTTTAAAATTTTTTTTGGTGTTAACGACTTTTCTTTCAGGCTTTTATACCGAATTATTTAGTCTCCCAAACTCTTGTTCCACAAATTTGTGGATATCAAAAGAACTAATTGGGGTTGCAAAATTACAGATAAATCTCTATATTTTGATAACATTTCAAATTAATTCCTGCAAAAAGAGTATTCTCTTTATACTAATAGATGATAATCAAATACTTGAAAGAATGTGAGCAGACATTAAAATATTAAACACTTATAATTTTCTCTGCAGCTGCTTTATCCTTTTCAAAAATTTTCAACTCCACTCCTGCTACCGGATCCATACCCAAAACATTTTCATCATTTAAAAAGGAGTCAATGCCACTTTCTCTTAATTTCTCTTGCGCTATTTGTGCCTCAATCGGGGTACTAAAAACATGTAGTGTAATTGTTTTTTCATTATGTGCATGCATATTCTTATGATTTGTATCAAAGTTAAACATTGCAACAGATAAATCAAACTTTGTTACCCTTTACAATATATTTATGCTCCTATATAAAACACACGGTACAGGTTTTTTATGGTGCTAAAATTATTTCTTACTTTTAGTCATAAAATTTACTAAAATGAAAAACAAACTTTCACATATTGCGATTATTGCAATATTTATTTTTGCAGCTTGCTCATCAAACTCCGGAAATAATAAAACCCAAGGCACGGGTGACACTAGCATTCCACTAAACCCAACACAAGTGCAAAAAGATTCTGCAGTTTTAAGTGATGATTCTGCAACCATTAAAACAGCAGTGGGTAATAAAGATGAAGAAAAAAGCGCAGCACAGCAAGAGAAAAAAGATGCTGAAAAATTGAAAGAGGATAAAGGTAAAAAAACTAAGTAAAAAATTTTGATAGTTGTAAAATAATTATGCCGCCTCAAAGGGCGGCATAATAAAATATTCAAAGCAGGTAATTGCTTAACTTATTTTCTCCACTTGCATATAAGTGAGTTCTACAGGAGTAGAGCGACCAAATATTTTCACTGTTACTTTCAATTTTTTCTTTTCATCATTAACCTCCTCTATTACCCCATTAAAATCATTGAAGGCGCCTTCTATGATTTTAATGGTTTCCCCAACGATAAATGGTTCAATCATGCTGATGCCACCTACTTCTGCCATTTCATCCATCTTGCCAAGCATTTTATTTACTTCGGCTTTGCGTAAAGCAATAGGATTTTCTTTACCCAAAAATTGAATTACATTGGTGGTATTCTTAATAACATCTCTTAGATCATCATTCAATTTACCATTGTCAATTTCAATCATCACATAGCCCGGATAGTAGTTTCTTTCTCTCATCACTTTTTTGCCGTTGGCTACCTTATACACTTTCTCTACAGGTAGGAAAACTTGTTTCACCTGTTGCCATCCACCACGGCTTACTTCTTTATCTAGATATTCCTTTACTTTTTTTTCCTTACCACTAATCACACGCAGTACATACCATTTGGTTTCTTGCTGTTGTGTGTTTTCAGTATTTGAAGTCGTTGTTTCCATTTGATATAATTACTTCAGTACATTATAGATAAATTTGAGGCCATTACCGGCAACAAAATCCATTCCCATTACAATAAGTGTAATCACAATGGTAGCAGCCAATACAATCATTGTGGATTGCTGCAATTCCGGCCATGTAGGCCAGGTCACTTTTTCCAATAATTCTTTATAAGAATCTTTGCAATAAGTTACGATCTTGTTCATAATCTTTAATTTTCAATTATCTAAAGAAGCACGGGTACTAGGATTCGAACCCAGATCTAAGGTTTTGGAGACCTCTATTCTACCGTTGAACTATACCCGTAGAAAGCTAAAAGCTATTCCGTGTTACCGAAACAGCTTTTAGCACTATGTTGCGAAGATAAATATCTTCTTTAAAAAACGGTGAAGCTATCAGACAATGCCTGTTCACTCACCAATTTTTATTTTAAAATCTCAGTAACCTGACCGGCACCTACTGTACGTCCACCTTCACGAATCGCAAACTTCAAACCTTTTTCCATCGCGATTGGCTGGATAAGTTTTACAGTTAAAGGTGTATTATCACCAGGCATTACCATTTCAGTTCCTGCAGGTAATTCAACCTCACCTGTTACGTCAGTAGTACGGAAATAAAACTGAGGGCGATACTTATTGAAGAAAGGAGTATGACGACCGCCTTCTTCTTTGCTCAATACGTAAACTTCAGCTTTGAATTCAGTATGTGGCGTGATAGAACCAGGCTTCACGATAACCATACCACGACGAATTTGCGTTTTATCAATACCACGTAGTAATAAACCTGCATTATCGCCAGCTTCACCCTCATCAAGAAGCTTACGGAACATTTCTACGCCAGTAACTGTAGATGCAAGTGGAGCTTCCATAAGTCCAACGATTTCTACAGCTTCACCAACTTTGATACGACCTCTTTCAATACGACCTGTAGCAACAGTGCCACGACCTGTTATAGAAAATACATCTTCTACAGACATCAAGAATGGTTGATCAACCGGGCGAGGAGGAAGCGGGATATATTCATCCACAGCAGCCATCAATTCTTCAACACCCTTAACCCACTTTTCATCACCGGCAAGTGCGCCAGAAGCAGAACCTTTAATGATTGGAGTATTGTTACCATCAAAACCGTAGAAGGTAAGAAGGTCACGAATTTCCATTTCAACTAAATCAAGAAGTTCAGGATCATCAACAAGATCAACTTTATTCATAAACACTACCATACGAGGTACTCCTACCTGACGTGCAAGAAGGATGTGCTCTTTAGTTTGTGGCATAGGACCATCAGTTGCAGCTACTACAAGGATAGCTCCGTCCATCTGTGCAGCACCTGTAATCATGTTTTTTACATAATCGGCGTGTCCAGGACAGTCAACGTGTGCATAGTGACGATTTACCGTCTGATACTCAACGTGAGCTGTGTTAATCGTGATACCCCTTTCTTTTTCTTCAGGAGCAGCATCAATATCATCATACTTTCTTGCTTCAGCCATACCCGATTTTGCGAGGATAGTGGTGATAGCAGCTGTTAAAGTGGTTTTACCGTGGTCAATGTGACCGATAGTACCAACGTTAACGTGGGGTTTGTCCCTTTTGAAGGTCTCTTTACTTGCCATGTTATCTGTTTTTTAGGTTGTGTTTAATATAAAATACCGGAATTCCCGGTTAAATTATTTCACTTTTTTTGAGCCGTTGATGAGAATTGAACTCACGACCTCTTCCTTACCAAGGAAGTGCTCTACCACTGAGCTACAACGGCTTTTACAGTCATTGAAGTCAGTAGGTCAAATAAGTCAATACATAGTGACCAGCTAATGACCTGCCGATTGTCAGGCACTTGACTTATTTGACCGGGTCTATTCCTTATGAGCGGAAGACGAGGCTCGAACTCGCCACCTATAGCTTGGAAGGCTATCGCTCTACCAAATGAGCTACTTCCGCAAAATGTTTAAAGACTGCCGAAAGTTTAGTTATCACTAAAAATCGAGCTGACTTTTAACTTCTAATAAGGCTTGAATCATTCAAACCAATTTAAAAGAACTGTGGGCAAGGATGGATTCGAACCACCGAACTCCGAAGAGGACAGATTTACAGTCTGTTGCCGTTGGCCACTTGGCTACTTGCCCTTTTCTACAATCAAAATATTGGCTCCTTTCTTAATCACTAAGCTTAAAATTAGGAGTCAAATTTTTGAGCCACTTGTCGGAATCGAACCAACGACCTACTGATTACAAATCAGTTGCTCTACCAGCTGAGCTAAAGTGGCATTCTCTATTATTTCAATTCACTTTAACTCCTTTCCAACGACCTTCCCGATACAATTTCGGGATGCTCTACCAGCTGAGCTAAAGTGGCATTCTCTATTATTTCAATTCACTCTAACTCTT
>JAFDXF010000062.1 GCA_018268055.1 Bacteroidota bacterium | reverse complement strand
GGGGGGGGTAACTGCACTATCCGTCTTTCTACACGCAGCATAGAATATGCCGGTGGCTATAGCTACGGATAGCAATAGTTTTTTGTTAGATTTCATAATCTGCATTTTTGGTTTAAAAAATAGGCTGCAATATAGGCACTTTAATTATGTGAATTTTCCCAAAAAAACGGGATAAGTTCACAGAAAGTGTACTGATAAACATATTATGAATATTAAGACAATGAAGAAAGTAAACAATAAATGAGTGCAAGTACGCAAACATAGTTTCAATATCCAAGCAGTATTCTTCTATGGCCTCTTAATATTGTCATATTAATATGGTTCCTCGATTTTCATTGCCCACACTCTTGTAATTTTGAATTAATCAACGAGTTTGTTTATGTGTTACGACATGAGCTTTTTCAGCAATCTAAAACATATCAGTACTTATTTACAAATTCCGCTTGAGCCTTTAGATTTTCATCCTACATATCACGCTGTTGCACAAGCATATCAGCAATGGCCAGTGGCAATAAACGAACATGGTTTAAAAATAAAACTCTTTGAATGGGGGCTTATTGCAGACTATATGAATACGCCCGAAAAAATAAAACAATACCGCTCCAGCATGGCGAATGCCCGAAGTGAAAAAATTATTGATGATAAAAAATCAATCTGGCATCGCTTGAGAAATAATAGATGTCTTGTTTTCACTACCGGATTTTTTGAACACCGCGATATTGGTACAAAAAAGAAACTACCTTATTTCATCAAAATAAAAAATCAGGAAATCTTTTGTTTTGCAGGACTTTACAATTATTCCCCCATTCCCGATATGGAAACAGGTGAAATGGTCGGCACTTTCACCATCATCACTCGACCGGCAAATGCATTGATGAAAAAAATTCATAACGCCGGGCCGAATGGCGAACGAATGCCTTTAATACTTACCCAATCATTAGCACTTCAATGGCTTAAAGCATCACTCACTGATGAACAGATAAGCGAAACACTAAACTTTGAATTTCCGGACAACGAAATGGAAGCATGGCCGGTGCGCACCATCCGAACAAAAAAAATAGATGATGAAACAGTCGTTACACCATTGCAAAGCGAATATCCTGCGTTGTAAAAACTATTTTTGTATAATTTCACGATATGCAAGCCCTCCAATTTGGTATCGATACTTTTATAGAACATGCTGAAAAATACAAGCACTTAAAATTCGGTCTTGTTACCAACGATGTGGCAAAAAACAATTCGGGTATTCCATCAAGAGTTGTATTGGCGAAATCATCTATTCAATTGGTAAAACTGTTTTCACCCGAACATGGATTGAATGCCAAAGGTGCAGATGGAAGTTTTCAAGCAAACTTTATTGATGCTGTAACAAATCTTCCTGTCATCAGTCTTTATGGAGAAAAATTGCAACCTTCAGAAGAAGATCTTACTGATATCGATGCGGTAATATTTGATATTCCGGATGTGGGCTGTCGCTTCTATACTTATCTGTGGACAATGACTTATATGATGGAGGCTTGTGCCCAATACAATAAATTATTTTTTTTATTAGATCGCCCAAATCCCATTGGAATAAATCTATATCAAGCAGAAGGGCCAATGCTGGATGAAAAAACTTGTTCTTCATTCATTGGCAGATGGAATATTCCTATTCGTCACTCATGTACATTTGGAGAACTGGCAAAATATTTTGCTTTTACAAAAATTAAAGAAGTAGATCTTCAAGTCATTGAAGTAAACCATTTATCAAGAAACAACACAACGAATGAGCCGCAATGGAATTTCATACCTACTTCACCTGCAATAACTGATTTAGAAACAGCACTACTCTATCCGTGTATGGGACTATTAGAAGGAATCAATATAAATGAAGGGCGAGGCACAAATGTTCCATTTAAAATATTTGGCGCACCATGGATAGATGCAACATTCCTGTTAGAAAAAATGAATGAATTAAATCTATCCGGAATAAAATTCAGTGAAATTAGTTACACACCGAATGAATCTGTTTATGCTCAACAAATTTGCAATGGATTAAAACTTGAAATAACAAGTAAAGAAGATTTCAAACCTGTATTAACCGGACTTAAAATTATTGCACAATTATTAAAGCACTATACTGCAAATTGCACAGAGCGTTTATATAAAACAGTTGCCAATCCTTCAGGCTCTGGGCACTTGAACAAACTTACCGGCGTAGATAATTCTTTACAAAAACTAAAAGAAGAAAAGTTTATTTTCCAAAATTATAATGCCAATAACTGGCAAAAAGAAATCACTCCGTTTCTACTTTACTAAGTACAGCTATTCATATTTTTGATATAAAGTATAAAGTATCTTTTGTGCTTCGGGTGTCATTTTTTTTGTAGTGTCTTGTAAAAAGTGGCGCTTAAAACTTAGTATTGCAGCACTACTATCTTTTACGTCATAACCGATAATACGCAAAGCAGTAGTGTTCTTAAAATCAGCAGGAACTTTTACATTCGTGGTATCGCTCCACCAAAGGCCAAAACCTTTTTCGCTTAACTGCTTCCAAGGGAATCGCCAATTTGGATCATTTTTTCGAGTTGGTGCAATGTCGCCGTGGCCAATAAAATTTGCTGCGGGAATATTAAAGGCATTTTTTAATCTTCCTAACAAAATAGTCAAGCTGTTGATTTGTTGTTCGGTAAAATATTCGAAACCGTTGTTGTCTATTTCTATTCCAATACTTGCGGAGTTTATATCTATCAAATTTCCCCACTTGCTTACTCCTGCATGATGAGCACGAAGTAAATCATTGAGCATGTGAAACACAGTACCGTCTTTACAAATAACATAATGTGCACTTACTTCTCTTTTGTCTTGAGTGGTAAAAGTTTTTACGGTTTCATCACAACTATTTTGTGCAGTATGATGAATGATCACAAAACTCGGGCGCCGCATGGTGAAATTTGTTGTGCCCGCCCATTCTGGAGCATAAGATAATCCTGTCGAATCCCTCAACGGATATTGTTCCAATATTTTGGCATAAGCATCGGCCTTTTTCTGATATACTTTATTTGTTGCACTATATTTTGATTGAGTACAACTTAATATAATAACAGTGAATACAATGCAGGTTAAAAGAATCGTTAGCCTATTCATCTTTATAAAATTTAAAAAGAGGAAGCTAAAGTACTAAATCAAATTGGTGATTGCAGGTATTACAAATACTTTCTATGCAGTGCATAGATTACTTTGCGAACAGTAGCATTCATTCCGCCACCGGAGTTATCTCCCATAAAATGCTTTTTGAAAGCAGCAACAGCAGAAGCAGGATAAGAAATATCATAGCCGATAATGCGCAAGCCCATCAAGTAGTCAAAATTATCGGGCACTTTTAGATTCGTAGTATCTCCCCACCAAAGCCCGAAACCGCTATCAGCAAATTGTTTCCAAGGAAACTTAGCACCGGGATCAGGCTTACGTGTGGGTGCAATATCCGCATGACCAATAAAATTTGCATCCGGAATATTATATTGATTTTTCAAACGGGTTAGCAATATAAGAAGACTATTGATTTGCGCATCTGTATAATTTTCTTTTCCATTATTCACAATCTCAATACCAATGCTGGAAGAGTTCAAGTCTGTTGTATTGCCCCATTTACTAACGCCTGCATGATGTGAGCGCAATAAATCATTCAGCATGTGATACACTGTTCCGTCTTTGGCAACTACATAATGTGAACTTGCTTCTCTTCCTCCTGTAGTGGTAAATTCTTGTAGTACTTCATTCAATCCGTTTGTTGCAGTGTAATGAAGGATTACATAATTCGGGCGACGTAAGCCCATATTGGGACTACCTACCCAATAATCGGAATAAGCTAATCCCGGAGAATCAATCACCGGAAATTGAAACAGGACACGAGAAAGGGAATCAATCATAAACTGGTATTGCTTATTGGCACGAGCAAATTTTGGCGATAAAAGCACTGCTTTTCCTGCTGCAACAGAATCAGGAACAATTAAAGAAGCTTCTGTAGAATCTTTAAATATTTTTTCCAAATGTTTATCAATAGAATCTTTAGGAATAACAACCGATGCAATAGGTTGTGCAGTCGCTGTGGTGATGAAACCAAAGCAAACTATTGCGATTAACAGTAATTTATATAGTTTTTTTCTACTCATTACAATTTTTAAAGATACATTAATTTTTACCCCTCGGCTTTGGATGACGATAAAATTTCCTTTGAGGTTTTCTGTCTGTCAGTCTTTTTTTTCTTGGCAAATATTCAGGTACTGTTCCAAGAGCTTCAGGAACTTTCCCTTTTTCTACTTCGGTTCCGATTAATACTTCAATGGCCGAAAATTTATTTTGTTCTTTTTCGCCTACTAATGTATAAGCAATACCATCCGCTTCTGCTCTTGCTGTACGGCCGATACGATGCACATAATCTTCACCATCGCCGGGTACATCATAGTTGATTACCAAATCAATTGTATCAATATCAATACCTCTGCTTAAAATATCTGTAGCAACCAGCAATGGAATTCTTCCTGATGTAAATGCACTCAGTACATTCTCTCTTTGCGCCTGAAGTAAATCACTATGAATTTCATCTACGGTCAATCCGCTTTTTTTCAAATCACGAGTAAGCTGCTTAACTGTTTGCTTTTTACTACAAAACACCAAAGCGTTTTTATATTTAGTTTGCTTCAGCAGCATTTTAATCAATTCAAATTTTTGAGTTTCATAAACCACAAAAGCTTTTTGTACTACTTTTTCCGGAGGTTTTGAAATGGCAATATTTACTTCAATGGGTTCTTTTAAAATTCGTTTTGCCAATTGCCTTATTTTTTCCGGCATCGTAGCAGAGAATAATAACGTCTGACGCTCTTCAGAAATTGCCTTTAAGATGCGATTAATATCATCCAGGAAACCCATATCCAACATTCTGTCGGCTTCATCCAGAATTAGAAATTTTAACTTTTTCAAATTTACATAACCCATATTCAGGTGTGCAATCATTCTGCCGGGTGTACAAACAATAATGTCTGCACCCATTTGCAATGCCTTTTTTTCATTGACAAAATTATCACCGCTATTGCCACCATAAATGGCGATAGAACTCAGATTGGTAAAATAAGATAAGCCTTCAATATGTTGAGAAATTTGTATTGCCAGCTCACGAGTGGGCACAATGATTAAAGCGCCTGTTTGTCCATCCACGTGATTTTTAAGCAGCTGATTCATCACCGGCAATAAAAAGGCGGCTGTTTTCCCGGTTCCTGTTTGTGCCGAAGCAATGATATCTCTACCTTCAAGAATAGGTGGAATTACTTGTTCTTGTACAGGTGTAGCTGTTTCATAATTAGATGCATCGATGCCCTCTAATAATTCGGGGAGAAAATTAAACTCTGTAAATTTCAAATTGATTTATTTTAAACAGAAGCGAAGTTAGCTGAAAATAAATCAGGTGTATAATCAATATTAACTGATGAACTGTATCGGCTTGCAAGTATGTTTTTATGAACACATCGAGATTGAAACAATCAATACAATTGATCTAGTATAATTTTTAGTAAATTGACTATTTTACTTTGTAATCCGAAAAATTTTCATTGAAGCCAAAGGATAAAACTATCCGGGCATTCTGGAAATGTATTTTTCTATTTGCTTGATTTGATCTACAATTTGTGGTGAGGTAGGTTTCAATGCTTTTGCTTTTCTAAAAAACTCTTTACTGGCTCTGAATTCTCTTTTGTTCATCATAAGGCTCGACATCTGTAAATATGCAGCTGCTTCATTTTCTTTATCAGGAAGTCCTTTTCTTAATGCTTGTCGGATATAACTCTCTCCTTGTTTCAAATCATTTTTTTGCATGGCCAACATGCCCATTTGTAATAAGCTGGCACCTTCTGCTTCTTTCATAGGCATTCCTAAGTCAAGGCCTTTCTTCATCATTTTTTCAGCCCCGTCAAAATCTTGCTTCATCATCGCAATATTGCCTTTCAATGTATAATAAACTGAACGGATTGGCTTGTACAATAATTTGGGAAACTGGATAGAGTTCAATACTTTCTCAGCACCTTCCATATCGCCATTTTCCATATAATCTTGGATGAGTCGAAGTGGGCCAAAAAAGAAATGCCCTGCAATAAGAATCACACCAATAAAATACAAAGGGAATGCCGGCCAAAAACTGGCAGAATAGTTAACATAAATACCCAAAGCCAACAATGCAAGGCCAATCCAAAGACGATACTTAATAAGAAGATTGTAAAATTTCATAATATTTATTTTGTAGTCCCGACAGGAATCCCCGCCTGAACGAAGTCATTCGGGCAGGGAACCTGTTTCTAAAGTATCCATTGAACTACGGGACCATTTTTAAATTTATTCAACAATAAAAAGAACTATTTTTTTTCTGAACCAAAATTATTACTTGTAGTCCCGACAGGAATCCCCGCCTGAACGAAGTCATTCGGGCAGGGAACCTGTTTCTAAAGTATCCATTGAACTACGGGACCATTTTTAAATTTATTCAACAATAAAAAGAACT
>JAFDXF010000061.1 GCA_018268055.1 Bacteroidota bacterium | reverse complement strand
TGCTCGCGGTTGACACCTTGTATTTGTGGCATTTTTAATTGCTGTTTTGCTCATTAAAACTATTGAAATTAATTTATATTTGTAAATGCTTTTGAATTATTTTTTTCACAGACTGACGTTACCGGCAAGCATTGACGACCACACAAACCATAAGCAGACAATATTAATTTGACAGAAAATATGAGTGCTTTAATAATTCCTTGTTACATCAAATCGCAGTGGGACATTGACTGCCTTAACAGGTTATTTGACAGCGTTCAAGCACAGACCAAGCAGTTTGAAAAAGTTTATCTCATTGATGACGCAAGTCCGTTGAAATACAAACTTAGGCATGACTTTGTAGAACATATTATGCTTGAAGAAAATGGTGGACCTGCCAAAGCAAGGAATGTTGGCATTGACAAAGCACTTGCTTTAAATATTCAATATTTTCTTTTTACCGACCACGACTGCATACTTGACAAAGAATGGAATGAGCAAATGACATCCTTCCTTGACAGCACCGAATTTGCAGCAGTTGGCGGTATGACTTATTCTTGGGGCAAAACCATTTACGACTATTATCACGACATAAACGGGACACTTGCAGGAAAATGGTTACTTCCTGATAGAAAAGAATTGTGGTATATGCCTTCGCTCAATTTCGGCATGAAAGCATTTGCAGCAGACGAGTTTCCCTTTGACGAAAGATTTCCAACCGCAGCGGGAGAAGACGTTGATTTGTGTTTGCGGCTTCGCAGCAAATACAAAATAGGTTTTTGCTCGAAAGCAAAGTTGTGGCACGACTACGGCTACAAAAATTCCATATCAGGTTTCAATAAGTTTGTAAAACTGTTCAAGAAATACAAAAGTTCAAGTGCAACAGTTTACGAAGGACACACAGTTCTGATGTGGGATTCCTCTGAATCAATTTATAAAGGCAACATGACATGAGTTTAATATACAGATTAAGAAAATCAAAGCAACCACATTTCATTCAAGGTGTCTATGACTACATTGGAGAAATGAAACCATTCGTAAAGCGGGTGCGGAAACCGCACCTGCTTTTACCAATGGTGTTTTTCAAATCTATTGAATGGGGAATTTATCGTTGGTATAAAACTCCTATCAGAAGATTTTACGGAGTGAAAGGCAACGAACTAATTTACATGATAACCAACGCATGTAATGACCGTTGTCCTAAGTGCGGAATTTGGGAGAGACCTGAACCGCAAGACCAGCATTTGTTGGTTATGCACTTCATTAATTGTTTAAAACGACTTCACCACAACCTTTATCAAGTTACTTTAACGGGAGGCGAACCTCTTATTTTCAAAAAAGATGTCATGCTGATAGCAGAAGAAGCAAAGAAGCTAAATGTTCCAATGGTAATTGTTACCAACGCAAGATTTCTTGACGAAGCATTTTTGACAAGGTATAAAGAACTTGGACACATACTTGTAATTTCTGTAGACTCAGTTGAACGTGAAAAGTGGAATGAGTTCAGAGGTCGAAAGAACTTTGATATTGTAATGCCTAAGATTTTACTTGCAAAAGAAATTTTAGGCGACCAACTTAGAATTCAATCGGTGTTATCAAAGGAATCAGCAGAAGAAATTCCAAAAGTTAAAGAATGGTGCAAACAGCATAACATTCAGCACAACATTCAATTTAATCAGGATTTTGGCGGGACTTGGACAAATGCATCAACCGAAGTAGTAAATTACGATAATGACACTCCATGTGCAGCAAGAAAAAACATTTGTGTCTATCCGAATGGCGATGTAGTAAAATGTTTTGACCACCGCAGAATACCTTTGGCGAAAGAACCATTAGGAAACATTGCTAGACAAGACATAATTGAAATCCTTTGCACTAAACGTTCAACTGAAGTTTCTAAAATAATGAAGACTTGTAATTTACCATGTAAGAATATGTCTTGCAATAAACCACAAACCTTATTATTTAACTAATGAACGTTTCTACGGATATAATTATTTTAAGGGGAGCACCTGGTTCGGGAAAATCACAGACTGCGAAAAAACTTACTAAGTATTTTCCAAAAGGTGTGCGCTTAGAAGTTGACACCATTCGACAAATGGTTATTTCAGTTGACTGGACAAATCAACAAGAACATATTGACATACTACAAGCATCAACAAAATTAGTTTTAGAGTTTTTGAATTTCGGTTACAAACCTGTAATTGTTATCGACACTTTTAGTGGTGACAAAATCAATCGCTACCTTGAAACACTTTATGAACAAAAAGAAAATATTGACATTAAGTTATTTGGACTTTACACAACGGACGAAGAACTAAGAATAAGATTAGAGTTAAGAACAAGTGCGGAGTTCAAAGACTTTTCAATTTGTAAGAAATTAAATGATGACGTATTAAAATGGAAGCCCGACAACGAATTACAAATTAACACGACTGGTCTAACACCGACACAAACAGCAGAAAAAGTATATGGACACATTAACACAGAAAAGTATGCCAGCCGGTAATCGAGTAGGCGGCTCCGCCAGAGACTGACGGAGTGCACCTCTCACACCACTAAGCGTACGGGTCGCGTACTTAGCGGTTCACAGATAGATGGGTTTAGTGTTGTGTAAACCTCCAACAAACT
>JAFDXF010000060.1 GCA_018268055.1 Bacteroidota bacterium | reverse complement strand
TTAACGAACAATATCATTACGGCTTTAAAATATGATGGTAATGGAAATTTATTTATCGGCACCTATGGTGGCGGATTGTGTTTGTTAAATATTGCTGCAAATTCCATAACTGCATTTGAATCAAAGCCTGGAAGCAATACTTCAATTAGCAGCAATTATATTAACTCAATTTATAGTTTTTCAAATCAGCAATTGTTAGTTGGCACATATAGTGGTGGAATAAATATTTTTAATTATACCACAAAAAGTTTTACCGCACTGACAGAATCCAATGGTGTTCCCAATAATAATGTAACCAATATAGTTTCTGATGCAGAGAAAAATATCTGGCTTACCACCGGAAATCAAATCTGCAAAATGAAGCTGGCTCCTTCAGATTCTATTCTCACCATGAGAATTTATGATGAACAAGATGGGGTATTTAACCGCTTCAATCCCGGTGCATTTACACAGACTGCAGACGGTAAAATTTACTTTGGCGGCATTAGTGGGATAAACCGTTTTTTACCTTCAGCTATTCGTGATAATCCTTACATACCTCCTGTTGTAATCACTAAGTTTTATCTTTTTGAAAAACCCTATTTCATGGACACTATTATTATGTCTAAAAATGTAATAGAGCTGACTTACAATCAAAACTTTTTCTCATTTGAATATGCTGCCTTAAATTATATTCTTCCCGAAAAAAATCAATATGCCTACATGCTTGAAGGACTTGAAAAAACATGGACATATTGTGGAAGTAAACGCGACCGCCAATATACAGACCTTGACCCCGGCACGTACAAGTTCAGAGTTAAAGCATGTAATAACGATGGAATCTGGAATCAGGACGGTACTTATATTATCATCATCATCAAACCACCGTTTTGGAAAACATGGTGGTTCTATATTTTATCCGGTCTTACTTTCGTAGGATTAACCATAACCTACATTCGTTGGCGTACACGAACGCTGATGAAACAGTATGAAATTTTGGAACAGAAAGTACAGGAACGTACAGCAGAATTACGGGAAGAGAAAGAAAAATCAGAGCAGAAATCATTGGAGATTGAACGTGCATTGAAGGAACTCAAAGACACACAGTCGCAACTGATACATGCAGAGAAGATGGCTTCTTTAGGACAGCTAACTGCCGGTATTGCACATGAAATTCAAAACCCGCTTAACTTCGTAAACAATTTTTCTGAACTGTCACAAGATCTTATTGATGAGTTGAATAGTACTGATGACAAAGAAGAATGGAAGTCAATTTCTCATGATATAAAAACCAATCTGGAAAAAATAAATGAACATGGTAAGCGTGCAGAGCGCATTGTTAAGAGTATGCTCATGCATAGTCGTTCGCAAACAGCAGAGAAAGTTTTAACAGACATCAATAAACTGGCAGAGGATGTTATGAATCTTGCCTACACAAGTCTTCGGGCTAACGACAGTAATTTCGGCTGTAAGAATATGATTGAGTTAGATGCTTCATTACCAAAACTAAGCATTGTACAACAGGATATCAGTCGTGTGCTGTTGAATATTTTCAACAATGCATTCTATGCAGTTAATCAATTGCGCAAAAAAGCAGATAAGGATTATCATCCGGAAGTTCGACTAAGAACATGGAAAGCTTCAAATAAAGTTTATATCAGCATTAGCGATAATGGTGGTGGAATTCCTGATGATATTGTAGATAAAATCTTCCAGCCATTCTTTACAACCAAGCCTACCGGTGAAGGAACAGGATTGGGTTTATCGTTAAGTTATGATATCATTACCAAAGGTCACTATGGAATGTTAAGTGTGAATGTGCAGAAAGGAATAGGATCTGAGTTTGTTATTGAGTTACCCCAACTATAATCAAAATATCATGCAAACAAAAATTCTGATAGTAGATGATGAACGTGATGTTGAACTATTGTTCAGGTTGCAGTTCAGACGTGAAATTAAAGAGAAACATATTTATCTTCAATTTGCATTTAGTGGTGAAGACGCTTTAAATTATCTGCACAACATCAACCCTATGGATGTTTTATTGATATTGTCGGATATTAATATGCCCGGTATGAACGGACTTCAGTTGGTTGAAAAAGTTAAGGCTGAATTTCCGGCTATGCGAATCATTATGGTGTCGGCTTATGGTGATGATAAGAACTATAATGAAGCCAAGGCAAAAGGTGTAGATGATTTTGTAACTAAGCCGGTTAACTTTGTAGAACTTAAAAGAAAAATGTCAAGAGTGATAGCAATTTAGTTATGGTAAAAAAAATATTGGTAGTAGATGATGAGCCTGATCTTGAACTGTTAGTCAAGCAGCGATTTCGTTCTCAGATCCGGAATAACGAATTGCAGTTTGATTTTGCTCACAATGGCGAAGAGGCATTGCAAAAACTCAAAGAAGATGATGATATAGATTTAATCTTTACAGACATCAACATGCCTGTAATGGATGGGTTGACCTTACTGAATCAGATTAAAGAAAATAAGATTCAACCTAAAGCAGTAGTAATTTCAGCTTATGGCGATATGGACAATATACGCAAAGCAATGAACAGTGGAGCATTTGATTTTATTACCAAACCTATTGACATGACTGACCTTGATACTACCTTACGAAAAGGACTGAGTGAAGTTGAAATAATCAAACAAGGGCTGAAGGCAAAGGAAGCATTGCAGCAAACCATTATTGAGAAAGAAATTGCAGTATTGGAAAAAGACAAAGCCGAAGAGTCAAAAAGAATCAAACAGCAGTTTCTAGCAAATATGAGTCATGAAATCAGGACACCAATGAATGCAATAATCGGAACGGTAAACCTGCTTCATAAGTCCGAACTTGACGAAAAACAATCAAAGTATATTGGCATCATAAAAACAAGTGCCGACAATCTGTTGGTCATCATCAATGATATTCTTGATATTTCAAAAATAGAGTCAGGCAAGTTTACCATTGAGGAAATTCCGTTTAACCTTCATGAAAAAGTAAACCATGTTTATGAGTCATTAAAAGTTAAAGCTGAAGAAAAAGGCCTCGACTTTAATGTGGATTATGGCCCAACACTTTCTGATAATTATATCGGAGACCCTGTAAGAATAACACAGGTGTTGATTAATCTTACAGGCAATGCAATAAAGTTTACTGAACAGGGGTCTGTAACAATTAAAGTTGTTCCGATGGCTGATGCACCAAACGGTGTCAGCATTAGCGTAGTTGATACCGGTATTGGTATTGCACAAGATAAAATACAATACATTTTTGAAAGTTTTACTCAGGAAAGTTCAGATACTACAAGGAAATTTGGCGGTACCGGTCTCGGACTTGCCATCAGCAAACAACTGATTGAGTTGATGCATGGCGAATTAGTTGTTGAAAGCGTGCAGGGGAAAGGCACTTCTTTTATTGTGAAATTGCCTTTGGTAGCAACAAATGAATTACCTGCTGAAAACAAAAATAACATTGTTTCAAAAGACGAATTAAGAAGAGGCCTGAAAATTTTACTTGCAGAAGACAATCAGTTTAATCAGATGGTAGCAGAAGATACCATGCACATGGTTATACCGGAATTGACATTGGATATTGTTGATAATGGTGTGCAGGCTATTGAAAAACTTAAGTCAGGTAATTACGATTTAGTAATTCTTGATATACACATGCCTGAAATGGATGGTTATGAAACTGCAAAATATATTCGTTCGCAAATGCCGTCACCGTTAAATGGTGTGCCTATTATGGCAATGACGGCCAATGTTATTGCAGAAGAAATTGACAAATGTTTTGAAGTAGGAATGAATGC
>JAFDXF010000005.1 GCA_018268055.1 Bacteroidota bacterium | reverse complement strand
GGTGAGCGGGTTTTATACTTTTTAAAGAACATCTAATCTAAGTTAATACAATAGCTTCATAAATCAATTATTTTTTTCAAAAACAGACATGAGCCGCCGAGGATGTAAAATAAAATGATACTGCACCGTCATCTCGTACGTCAAAAGCGAAGGGCGTGTATCGGTGTAATACTGAAATAGATAACGCAGTTCTTGAAGATAAAGTTTGCGGGTAAGATTGCTGTAATGACCAAGGGCCATCATATCAGCGGTTCGTTACAGCGCATTTACTTCATAGAGTGTTAGCGTTTTTTTTCCATAACTAAAAATTTTGTAACCCCAAATCTAACGAAACTCGCTTTAACTCATTGCTGAAAGCAATGTTGGTTCAACTGTTTACGTATTGGCGATGGGCGGGATTTTAGTACTAAAGTTTAATCGGAGAACTAAAGCTGAATTTTGCACTTCCGTTAATACGAAGCTGTTCAGCCCGCCTATTGCCAATACGATGTAAGCGGTTCGTTCTTTTTTCAAAGTTGCAGAGTCAGTTTTAAATGTCCTCCCAATCCCGTTTGAATAATTTTCATTAAAGTTGAAAGCCTGATATCACTTGCGTTATTTTCAATACGTGAAATGTAGGATTTGTTAGTTCCCACTTTTTCTGCAAGTTGCTCTTGCGTCATACCAAGTTTAAGTCTTGCTTCTTCAAGCAAAACTCCCAATTGGAAGGTTTCAAACTCCTGTTCCCACTGTTCTCTTTTTTTGGCACCTCGCTTGCCATATTTTTTGTCAAGGATTTCGTCAAGAGTTGTGATGTTATTTTCGTTTCTCGCTTTACTCATGATATTTTTATTTTTTTTCTTTTGTATTCGTGAACCGCATAGCGGTTTCATATTCCTCTTTTATTTTTAATGCTTTTTCAATTTCTGTTTTCGGTGTTTTTTGTGTTTTCTTTTGGAATCCGTTTCCCAACACAATTAAATTTCCTTTGTCGAAAAAAGCAAAAATTCTGAAAATATTGCTTCCTACTTCAACCCGAACTTCAAAGAGCCCGTTTGTTCCGGTCATATGGTCAAAATACTTTTTAGGAACTCGCTCAATCTTTCGCAGTAAATTCAATGTCCACTCAATTTTTCGTTGCACATCATCTGTTTGGTCTTCATAGAAGTCCAAAAAATACCTTTTATATGCAATTACTTGTCTGATTGACTCCACTTTGCAAAGTTAACTATTTAGACAACAATATGCAAATTTTTTCAGAATTTTATTTTGAGGCGAATGTTGTTTTAGAATGACCGCTTACGGTTGGAAAATTGGCGATGGAGCCGACTTTTAGCATCCCGATACCCATCGGGATTGAATAGAATTACTACTGTTCAACCTTGCATCCCGATAGCTATCGGGACTCAATAGAAGCACTTCACCGGCTCTATTGCCAAGTCTCCATGTAACCTAAAACAACTGTTGAGGCAGTTAAGGAAGTAGTCGTTATAAATTCGCTACAGTAACTTTTAATTATCACTATCAAAACCTCAACAGTTATGAATAAAGTTAAAACAAATTTTTCGGGCCAAACAATTTTTGTAGGCATGGATATCCACAAGTCAAGTTGGAATTTGGGCATCCATTTAAACGATGTTTTTATCAGAAATGTTCATCAAAAGCCCAATCCGCATTTGATGGCCGAATATTTAAAAAATCATTATCCCGGAGCAACCTACAAAGCAGCTTATGAAGCAGGTAAGTTTGGTTTTTGGATACAACGCCAACTAACAGCCCTGGGTATAGAGTGTATTATCGTTAATCCGGCAGATATACCCAAATCGCAGAAAGATACGATGCAAAAGACCGACCCACGAGATGCAAGAAACCTTAGCCTAAGGTTGCAATCGGGTGTGTTGAGAGGCATTCACATACCGGATGAACAGCAGGAAGCTGACAGAGTATTCTTTCGTCATCGCAAGAGAATCTGGAAAGATTTAACACGTTGCAAGAACCGCATCAAAGGACTGTTGGCATTCAGTGGAATAGACATTCCGAATCAATATGACAATGCAAACTGGAGTATGAACTTCATCAAATGGCTGAAGGATCTGAACTGCATACAACAGAGCCGCAGGCGTGCATTGGATTATATGATAGCACAGGTGGAGTATTTACGAAAAGAGCTTTTAAGCATCAGCAATGAGATAAGAAAGATGATGCGTGAACAGCGTTATAATACCAACTACTATTTGCTGAGAAGCATTCCGGGAATAGGCCCGTTAACAGCGGCGAGTTTACTGGTAGAAATAGGGGGCATCAACCGTTTTGAATATTTTAATGATTTGAATAGTTTCATCGGTCTTCATCCGATGGAGCGAAGTAGCGGGCAGTCGGAACATAAGATGTTTTTAACCTTTAGGAAACACCGGCAGTTAAGAAGCGATTTAGTAGAATCAGCCTGGACAGCCCGGAGAACGGATTCTGCGATGGCCTTATATTTTCAGGAGCAAGTGAAAAAGAAAGACAGCAAGATAGTCATCATCAAGATTGCAAGAAAATTACTAAACCGGATACGGTATGTATTAAAGAATCAAGTTCCTTATGAATTTGGAATAACGAAATGAATCAATGAAGAAGTAAAAAATTATTATATAACCCAACATGCTTTTAAAAAAAGAGACAGACAAAGACCGCTAAACAAAAAATGAAATCGTGCACCTAATCAAACAGCGAAGTATTTTCTTACGCCAAGTTTGCGGCAGTCTGTTTTACGCCACTCTTCATGCTGAAGGCGTGATTACTAAGCGTAAATACTCAACAAAATTAAAACGAAGAACTGTAGCAGCTTTTGCCACCAATCCGTCTAAAGCGGAAAGCTAAGCAGAAGAAAAACGGACTACTCAATGGATGCTGAAGTATGTTGATAAAAAAAGTAAAATATGAAAAGAAGAATTTGATTAAATTTGAAGTACGGAAAAAAAATCTTGCGAAGGGGAGAGGTTGAATTTTTTTCAATCTTTCTCTTTCAAAAGAAATTTATTAAAGACTATTGACTGATAGCTCAACTGAATCTAAGGTAGGTACAATGGATTTTTTTGTTACCAGCAGTTATTTGTTTAAGTTCAAGTTTTTAATTTCCCCGTTTGGCGTTATCAACATATATTCTTTTGTTCCTGTTTCTTTCTTTTCACGATTTATTGTCAATTTGATTTCGTACATAACTTGAATTACAGGTTCAAGTATGGTTGGATTTACTACAAAGTCAAACTCCTTGTCTATTATTGGTTGATAATACAAAGTTGTTGATTTTTCAACTTGGTTAATGTTTGCAGATTTTTTAAGGTTTAATGAAGAACTGCTAAATGCTTGATATGATTTATACATTTCCACTGGAAACACTACTTTGTATCCATCAGCTACACGTTTTTCAATGTTAGCAAATGTCTGTCCCGTAATGGTTTCGTAGTTTTTTATTTTTTCTTGTACGAGAAGTTTTGCTTTATTCATCAGTTCTTTTTTTATATTTTCAAGATTGCTTGAAAAATAATCTACTCTTACCAAATCATAAATTTCCTCTTTTGATAAAATGCTAATGAAGTCATTAAGTTGATTTGGGTCGGAGTATTTTATGTGAATGTTCTTCTTCAATTCAAAGCCTTTTGGAATTTCGTTGTAGTTTTTCCTGCTAAATACTTTCTTTTCAACTTCAAATTCATAGATAGGAACGAATGAAACCATATCAACAAAAATCTCTGTTCCTTTTTTCGCCTTTATTTCAGTCAAAGATTGAGAAACTCTTTTGTCAATTAATTCATTAACATCTTCTGCTGTCTTACCGACTTGCGTAACACTGAAAATTGCAACATAAGTATCTGCTTTTACATTTGCCAAACCTTTTACGCTAACTAATATGTCTGAATTAGATGGCAGGTTTACATTAATGTTTTGGTCAGGAAATCTAACTTGATTTTGATAGTTGATATTTCCTGCTTCTTGTCCAAACGAAATTTGTCCAATTATAAGTGCCAAAGTTGTAATTATTATTCTCTTCATTTTTTTATGTGTATTATTTCTTAATTGCTGGTAACTCTTATAAAAGTATCCGACAAGCCCACCTAAAAAAAGCCCGTAGTTAAAAGATATTGGCGGGCTTGTCGGTTTACTTTATCGTTGGCCGACGTTTGTGCTGTTTGTATAGTACAAATTATTTTTGTAGTTGTTGGTCAGCGCAGTTTTTGGTAAGCGGGTTTAATACTTTTTAAAGAACATTTAATCTAAGATAATACAATAGCTGCATATAGCGATTAAATTTTTCAAAAACAGACATGAGCCGCCGAGGATGTAAAATAAAATGATACTGCACCGTCATCTCGTACGTCAAAAGC
>JAFDXF010000059.1 GCA_018268055.1 Bacteroidota bacterium | reverse complement strand
TAAGGCAGATGCTCTGAACCATCCCGATACTTTTCGGGATAAACTCCCGATATTTCAAATCTACTTTTGTAAGGCAGATGCTCTGAACCATCCCGATACTTTTCGGGATAAACTCCCAATATTTCAAATCTACTTTTTTAAGGCAGATGCTCTGAACCATCCCGATACTTTTCGGGATAAACTCCCGATATTTCAAATCTACTTTTTTAAGGCAGATGCTCTGAACCATCCCGATACTTTTCGAGATAAACTCCCTTTTTGCGGACGGCAAAGATAAGGGTGTATTTTTTGTTTCGCAAAATTTTTTAGTATTAAATTTATGCGACTATGAGCTACTGCGAGTTTGTTCAAAATTTAGAAATTGAAAATGTACATCGTCAGTACCACGATACAGAGTATGGCTTCCCTATTGATGATGATCACTTATTGTTTGCAAGATTGGTATTGGAAATAAATCAAGCCGGTCTGAGCTGGGATATAATTTTGAAAAAGAAAGAAAATTTTTTTAAAGCCTTTGATGATTTTGATATTCAAAGTATAGCCCATTATACAGACAAAAAGAAATATGATCTGATGCAAAATGCAGGCATCATTCGAAATCGTTTGAAGATTGAAGCAACGATTTATAATGCTCAAAGAATAGTAGCGATACAAAATGAGTTTGGGTCATTTAAGAAATGGCTCGATAAAAATCATTCAATAACAAAAGCGGAGTGGATTAAATTATTTAAAAAAACCTTCCATTTTACCGGCGGTGAGATCGTAAACGAATTTTTGATGAGTACCGGATATTTGCCGGGTAGCCACAAAGAGTCTTGCCCAATCTATAAAAAGGTATTGAAGAAAAAACCGAAGTGGCTGGAGCTTAAATAGTCTTAGTCACCTTTTACCATAAAAATATAATCCTGAATTTTCTTTACTTGTTGTTGTTTATTCATTCCTTTTAAAGAAGAGTTTGATATTACTTTTACCGAGCGGTATGAAGTATCTTTCTTTAGTTCTTCAATGGCATTATATATGTATTTGGATTGAATAGCAAATACGGCTCCTTCCTGATTTATTTCTTTATTACTAAGGATACCAATGATTTCACCATTTTGATCTAATACCGGACCACCACTATTACCCGGATTTGCAGCAACAGCAATCTGGCAACTTAAAGTATCTCCGTTGTAACCTGTTTTGGCACTGAGATATCCTTCACCATAAACTATTTCATCATTTCTTGGGAAGCCAAGTGTGTAAATAGGTTCGGCTAATCCAATTCCACTTTTCTTGATGCCATAAGGAAGGCCATTTGTGGGCTTGTAGTTTTTATCTGTAATTTTTAAAATGGCAATATCTCGTGAGATGTCTAATTGCACTACTTTTACCTTGTATTGGTCGCCTTTATTATTCTGAATGTAAATATTTTTAGAATTTTTTACCACGTGAGCATTGGTAATCAGATATCCTTTTCCATCAATTAAAAATCCGGTACCATTATATCTAATAGGCGTGTTAATTACAGATTTGCTATCATTATTTATTTTATCAATAATCTGTTTTTGATCTTTTTTTAATGCTTCTTGGTCATTTTTAATTCCTCGTACTTCGTCTTGCACTTTATGCACAAGGTCTTTTACATTAGAGCCATCATTTTTAGGCGCAACAGCTACTACAAGTGCAGAAATAGCCAATGCGGTGATACCTGCAATAGAAGCTGCAATAGCAGTAACACGTTTATATCTTTTCCAGAGGTAAACAATTTTTGCTTTGCCTTTTAATTTCATAGAATCAATCTTGCCTTGTTCGGTAAGATCGGTATGAATATCATTCAGTGAAGAACGGAAAGTCTTACGTTCGCCAAAATGATTTATTTGTTGTAGAAATAAAGTATGTTCTACTACCAATTGATCTACTTCGGAATTGCTTTTGCGAAGTTGTTCAAATTGAAGACGTTCATCAGGCTTCATTTCGCCACGAATATATCGTTCAACGGTATCTAACAATTTAATATCATCCATCACTTTTCCCGTTTTTATATTGACTAAAAAATATTTTTTTCAACCTCATCAGGCATTTATACTTCTGGTTTTTGGCATTATCGGTATTGGTATAACCAAATTGAGCAGCAATCATTTGCATGTTTTGTTTTTGCAGATAAAATGCTTCTAACAAACTTTTGCAAGGCTCGCCCAAATGATTGATGGCGTTTTCCATCATGTCAAATTCGGCATTTCGTTGCTCATGTGTTTCCAGATCATCATCCACTTGTACCACTTCTGCCATGCTATCGCCGGGGGATGAATATCTGTTTTGTTGTTGTAGTCTTTTTAACCACAAACGCCGACAAACAGAATAAACAAAAGTTTTTATTTGACAATTGAGCTCAAAATTGCCCGACCTTGCCTTCTCATAAAGAACTATCATTGCTTCCTGAAACACATCTTTGGCATCATCGGCAGAGCCATTGTTGTTGATTATCAGGGACTGAACCATATTAAAGTTGTCCTTATAAATCCTTTCAACAGATTTTCTGTCGTTTACGGCCAGTCCTTCTAATATCTCTTTTTCGCTGTTTTCAGGTTTCACGTGCCTGCTATTAATACTTTTTTTATAAAATAGTAACCCAAAAGGCTAATAATTAATACAATAATTGCATTTTTTGCTTTTTTCAAAAAAAAAATAAAAATACGGGTTACTTTTTTTTTGTTGGCGTATTAATCACTGAAATATATTTCTAAAACAAAAAAAACTCAACAAATGAAAAAATTCTTTGCAATCGCGTTTATCGCTGCTGCTTTCGCTTCTTGTGGTGATGCTGCTAAAACTGACAAACCTGCTGCTGATACAGCTAAAGTTGTAACTCCAGCTCCAGCTCCAACTCAAGATACAGCTAAGAAAGTAGATTCAGCTACGCCAGCTGCTGCTCCAACTCAGGATACAGCTAAGAAAGCAGGAGGGAAGTAATCTTTTAAGCGACTTTGTCGCTGAGAATTATTATAAGAATTTCAGATGGCAAGCAATCGTTAGAAGCCTTCCGCCGCAAGGTGGGAGGTTTTCTTTTTTTATACAGTTTAAGAAATACTTCATCCAAGCCTGATATTTAAGATTACCTTTGCCGCCTTACATAAATTAAATCAACAATTACAGTGGTTACATTTGAATCGCTTGGTATAGAAGCAGGATTGCTTCAATCCATTCAATCACTTGGTTTTGTTCAACCAACGCCAATTCAGGAAAAAGCTATCCCCGTTTTATTGCAAGGAACAAAGGATTTTGTCGGCCTTGCTCAAACCGGTACAGGGAAAACGGCTGCCTTTGGATTGCCATTGCTACAATTAATTAATAAGCAAGAAAGACATCCTCAAGCATTGATTGTATGTCCTACACGTGAATTGTGCTTGCAAATAACCAGCGACCTTGATAAATTCAAGAGCAAAGCTGATAAATTATCTGTTACAGCTGTTTATGGCGGCGCCTCTATTGGCGATCAAATAAAAAGCCTGAAAAAAGGTACGCATGTAATTGTTGCTACACCCGGACGCTTGATAGATTTGATTGAACGAAAAGCAGTTCAATTAGATAAAATTCATTATATCATTTTGGACGAAGCCGATGAAATGCTGAATATGGGCTTCAAAGACGATATAGAATTCATTTTAAAAAATACGCCGAATAGAGAGAGCACTTGGTTGTTTAGCGCTACAATGCCTTCCGAAATAAGACAGGTGAGTAAACGCTATATGGAACAGCCTTTTGAAGTTACTATTGGAAAAGTAAATGCCGGTAATAGTAATATCGACCACCAATACTATTTGACACAACATATAAACCGATATGAAACACTTAAAAGGATAATAGATTTCAATCCGGGTATTTATGGAATTGTTTTTACACGTACTAAGGCAGACGCACAACAAATTACTGAGGCACTAATCCGTGAAGGATATGAAATTGAAGCTTTGCACGGCGATCTTACACAAGCGCAGAGAGATAAAGTAATGGCACGCTTCAGAGAAAAAAGTTTACAACTTTTAATTGCAACAGACGTAGCAGCAAGAGGAATTGATGTGCAGGGCATAACCCATGTAATCAATTATGAACTACCGGATGATACTGAGGTATATACACACCGCAGTGGTAGAACCGGAAGGGCAGGTAATAGCGGTATTTCTGTATCCATCGTTACTCCAAGAGAAGTATATCGGTTAAGACAAATAGAAAACATGGTAAAAACCAAGTTTCATAAAATGGATATACCGGGCGGAAGAGATGTTTGCCGAAAGCAGTTTTTCCATTTTATAGACAAATTACTTCAGTCGGATATCAGCCATGGCGAATATGAAACATATTTACCAACGCTAAAGGAAAAGTTTGCCCATTTAGAAAAAGAAGAAATATTACAAAAAGTGGCAGCTTTAGAGTTTGACCGATTTTTAAGATATTATGAAAACGCAGCAGATCTGAATATACGAGAAGAGCGCAGAGGCGATCGTAAAAAAGAGTTTCAAGAAAAACCAATGGGGCGAAGTGCTGCTGGAGCAAAATTCAATGGAGATGGTAACTACCAACGCCTATTCGTAAACCTTGGAACCAAGGATGGATTTTATAAAGCAAGCTTTTTGCAGTTCATATTAGATATGAGTGATTTGAGAAAAGATGTATTGGGCCGAATTGATATGAAAGAGATGAATAGCTGGGTAGAAGTAGATAATGCAGTTGCCAAGAAAATGATCAAGGCAATTGATGGTAAAAATTATCGGGGTAGAAAGATCAGAATGAACCCCGCCGATTCGGTAAGTAGAAAATAAATTTTTATAAATTGTTGGAAGTACGGCATTGAGCTATTACATTTGTTCTATGACAATAACAAAATCATTCTGGGGTTTTTATTTTTATTACTTCTTTTTTGGAAAGAGGCCGGGAATGCTTTTGTTGAAAAAGTAAGGAACAACTGAAAACATCAACATAGTGAGTCCCGGCCAAATGGTCGGGACTCTTTTTTTTAATTATAGTTTATGAAAGTATCTATTCAAGGTTATGAAGGAAGTTTCCATCAGGTAGCTGCTCGGTTATTTTATGATAAGCAAGTAGAAGTAGTTTGCTGCGATACATTTAAAGAAGTAATAAAAATCGCTACTAATAAAAAAGAAAGTGATGGAGGTGTAATGGCCATTGAAAACTCAATTGCCGGTAGTATTCTGCCCAATTATAATTTATTGCATAAAAGTAATTTGAAGGTTGTGGGTGAATTGTATTTGCAGATAAGACAAAATTTATTGGTGAATAAAGGAGTGCAATTGGAAGATATACGAGAAGTTCACTCGCATACAATGGCGTTGCAACAGTGTTTTGGTTTTTTAGATAAATATAAATGGAAGTTGGTAGAGACTGATGATACCGCATTGAGTGCTCGTCATATTGCCCATCATAAAAGCAAACATATTGCTGCTATAGCCAGCAAATTGGCTGCAGAGCTTTATAATCTTGATGTTATAGCACCTAATATTCATACACTGCGTAATAATTATACACGATTTTTATTTCTCAGACGTGAAGAAGATGCAGCAGCTGTAGAAAATGCAGATAAATCTTCTCTGTCCTTTCATACAGATCATTCAAAAGGGAGTTTGGCTAAAGTATTGACAAAAATTGCGGATGCAGGAATCAATTTGAGTAAACTACAAAGCTTTCCGATTCCCGGCTCCGATTTTAAATATTCATTTCATGCAGACATGGAATTTGCAAGCATAGAACAATTTTATAAAGTAGTAGAACAAATCAAACCCGTTACCGAATCATTAAAAGTATATGGTGTTTATAAAAAAGGTTTATGGAAATAAAAACAGCAAAAAGATTAGAAGGAATTGGCGAATATTATTTTTCTCAAAAGCTAAGAGAAATAGAAATGTTGAATTTACAAGGTAAAAATGTAATTAATTTGGGTATTGGCAGTCCTGACCTTCCACCACATCCTGAAGTTGTTAAAACATTGTATGATGAAGCATTAAAATCCAATACTCACGCATACCAATCATACAAAGGTTCGCCAGTGTTGCGGAATGCATTTTCAGCTTGGTATAAAATGTGGTATCAAGTGGAGATAGATCCTGCTTCAGAGATACTTCCACTCATAGGAAGCAAGGAAGGTATTATGCATATCTGCATGACCTATTTGAATCAAGGCGATGAAGTACTGATTCCTAACCCCGGGTATCCTACTTATTCAAGTGCAGTGAAATTAGCAGGTGCGAAATGTGTGGAATATGAACTATTAGAGCAGAATTTATATTATCCCGATTTTGAGATGTTGGATAATATAGATTTAAAGAACGTCAAACTGATGTTTGTGAATTATCCAAACATGCCTACAGGTCAATTACCTTCTAAAGAAATGTTTGAAGCGCTACTCCGATTTGCACGAAAGCATAATATATTAATTGTACATGATAATCCTTATTCTTTTATTTTAAACGATAATCCATTTAGCCTTTTAAAAATAGATGGCGCTAAAGAAGTTGTATTGGAATTAAATTCATTAAGCAAAAGTCATAACATGGCCGGATGGCGTGTAGGTGTTATTTGTGGAGCAAAAGAAAGAATAGAAGAAATTCTTCGTTTCAAAAGTAATATGGATAGTGGAATGTTTTTGCCGGTTCAGTTGGCTGCTGCGAAAGCATTATCACTTGATAAAATCTGGCATGATGAATTAAATAAAATTTATAAAAAGAGAAGAGATAAAGTATTTGAATTACTGGATCATTTAAAATGCGAATATTCAAAAAGTCAAGTTGGCTTATTTGTATGGGCTCGTATTTCAAATCAATATAATGATGGTTATGCATTGAGTGATAAAATACTTCAAGAGGCAGCAGTATTCATCACTCCTGGCGGCATCTTTGGGTCTGCCGGAAATAATTATGTGCGTATAAGTCTTTGCAGCAGTGAGGATAAGATTTGTAAAGCGATTGAGAGAGTGAAGCGTTAAAAGTAGTAGGTTAAGGGTTGATAGTTAAGCGTTAATTATGGCTCTAAACGTCTAAACGCCTAAACCAAGTTAAAGCATTATGAATTTTAAAAATAAAGTATAAAAGGATGGAAAGAAAAAAAATTGCAATAATTGGTGTTGGTTTAATGGGTGGCTCACTGGCATTGCGGCTGCACGAAAAAAAACTATCATCAAAGTTAATTGGTGTAGAGGCCAATATTGAAAATGCTAAAGCTGCAATAGAGCTCGAACTGATTGATGAGATTCTTCCAATAGACAAAGCAATTGAAACATCGGATGTGATCGTGCTTGCGATTCCTGTTGATGCTGCGGTAGCTCTTCTACCTAATCTCTTAAATAAAATTGATCAACAAATTGTATTTGATTTAGGCTCGACCAAATCACAATTGACGGATGTAGTAAAAAATCATCCTAAGAGAGGACGATATGTAGCTACACATCCTATGTGGGGAACCGAATACAGCGGCCCTGCAGCAGCTGTAGCAAGTGCTTATCAAAATAAAGCTGCTGTAATTTGTAATGCAGGAGACAGTGATGAAGATGCATTGCAATGGGTAAAAGGAATGTATCAAAAAATTGGTATGAGGATTTTAGAAATGGAAGCTCATGCACACGACCTGCATGCAGCATACATCAGTCATATTTCTCATATTACATCTTTCGCATTAGCTAATACAGTGCTGGAGAAAGAAAAAGAAGAAGATGCAATTTTTGAATTAGCATCAGCCGGATTTGAAAGTACAGTGCGTTTAGCAAAAAGTAATCCTACAATGTGGGTACCTATTTTTTTACAAAACAAAGAAAATGTTTTGGATGTATTGAATGAGCATATAGAACAATTGACAAAATTTAAAATCGCTATTCAAAGTGATAGGGCGGATAAAATAAATACGCTTATTGACAATGCTAATAAGATTAAAAAAATTATTAAATAATAAATGTGATTTAATTTTTTGACTAAAAACTAATTGAGCAAAGGAAACAATATTATTAACCACCCTGTTCATTTTGGTAATAGGGTTTATCTTTACAAACAATGCAAACAAAAGAACAAACAGTGAATGAAAAAATAGAAGCACTTTGGGAAAAACGTCCCATACTCATCAGCGGACCATGCAGTGCAGAAACTGAAGAGCAATTACTGGCCACTGCACAACAACTGGCAAATACCGGAAAAATTGATATGCTACGTGCCGGTATCTGGAAGCCGCGTACTAAGCCCGGTATGTTTGAAGGTGTTGGGGCAAAAGGATTACCTTGGTTATTGCAGGCAAAAAAACTAACTGGTTTACCTACTGCAGTAGAAGTAGCCACAGCAAAGCAAGTGCAGGATGCTTTGACTTTTGATGTAGATGTATTATGGGTTGGGGCACGTACAACGGTAAATCCTTTTAGTGTTCAAGAAATTGCTGATGCATTACGTGGTGTAGATGTGCCGGTACTAATCAAAAATCCTGTGAACCCGGATATGGAATTGTGGAGTGGTGCAGTAGAAAGAATAGCGAGAGCAGGTATCAAGAAAATCGGATTAATACATCGAGGTTTCAGTTCTTACGGAAATATTGAATACCGCAATGCGCCAATGTGGCATCTAGCTATTGATATGAAATTGAAATATGCCGGAATGCCTTTTATTAATGATCCTTCACATATATGCGGCAAGCGTGATACGTTATTGGATATTATGCAAAAGGCAATTGACTTAGATTATGATGGGTTTATTATTGAAAGCCACATTGATCCCGATAATGCATGGAGTGATGCCAAACAACAAGTTACTCCCCAACGGTTGGCAGAAATGTTTAATAGTGTAACGTGGAGAAAAGAGGACATCAACTCTGCAGCATTTCATGCTGCGTTGGAAAAGTTGCGCCAACAAATTAATCAATTAGATGACGAGTTGATTCAGATTTTAGGACAACGTATGAAGATTGCAGAAAATATAGGAACGTATAAAAAAGAAAATAACATTACCATTTTGCAAACGAATCGTTGGAATGAGATTATGGATCGTGCTATCGCAAAAGCCGATAAGGCAGGGCTCAGTAAAGAATTTATAACTAAATATTTTGATGCCGTGCACATGGAAAGTATCAATCGTCAGAAAAAAGTTTTGGATAGTTAATGATGAAGTGGGTTGATCTAATTAAATAAATACGATGAAAAAAGTTTCAATTAAATATAGTCATTCATCTACCGATTTGTATTTAGCTTCAAATTTTAATCAGCTAAAAAAACTTGTATTGCCCAGTTCTTCAGTATTGATAACTGACGAAAATGTGTTTCGTACGCACAAAAAAAAATTCATCGGATGGAATACGATTGTATTAAAACCGGGTGAAAAATATAAGATACAAAGTACAATTGATGCTATTGTAGCACAACTGATAGAAATGGAAGCCGATCGTAAAACAACATTGGTGGGAATAGGCGGCGGCGTAGTAACAGATATAACCGGCTATGTTGCTTCCATTTATATGCGTGGTGTGCCATTTGGTTTTGTTCCAACCACAGTGCTTGGATTGGTGGATGCGTCTATTGGCGGTAAAAATGGGATAGACGTAGGTGTTTATAAAAATCTGATTGGAGTTATTCGTCAGCCTTCATTTATCTTACACGATTTATCGCTTTTATCTTCTTTGCCTCAGAAAGAATGGGAGAATGGATTTGCAGAAATTATTAAACACGCTTGCATTAAAGACGAAAAAATGTTTGTTGCATTAGAAAAGACCACATTGAAGCAATTTCAAAAGGATAAAAAACTATTAGCAGCATTGATTCAACAAAATGCTTTGCTCAAATCAAAAGTGGTACAGCGGGATGAATTTGAAAAAAATGAACGAAGACTTTTGAACTTTGGTCACACTTTAGGACACGCATTAGAAAATCAATATGAACTACTGCATGGGCAGGCTATCTCAATCGGAATTACTTATGCTTGTCATATTTCCGAACAATATACAGGCTTCAAGCAAACTGAACGTATAGTAAAACTATTAGCAAAATATAATCTACCAACTTATGCTTCTTTCAATCAGAAAAAAGTATTTGATGTTTTAAAAATGGATAAGAAACGGGAAAGAAAAGAAATGAATTATATTTTGCTCAATAAAATTGGGGAGGGACTTATAAAACCCATTTTATTAAAACGATTAAAAAATATTTTAGAAACTATTTAAGTTGAAAACGACTATTCGTCCATCAAAACTAACAGGGAAAGTAACCGCTCCCGCATCTAAAAGCGCCATGCAAAGAGCTTGCGCTGCTGCATTGCTCAGAAATGGAGAAACGATTATTTTGAACCCGGGAAAAAGTAACGATGATAAAGCGGCAATAGAAATATTAAAAATATTAGGAGCGCAAATTAGCATTGATGATGATAAAATAATTGTGCAGAGTAATGGCTTTCCCAATCATTTCAATGCTGATGATATTACTATTAACTGCGGAGAATCTGGTTTGTCCGTCCGGATGTTCACCACAATTGCAGCATTGAGTGAACAACAAATTACCGTTAATGGTGCTGGCAGCCTCTTATCAAGACCAATGGATTTTTTTGATAAAACATTGCCAAAACTAGGCGTAAAAATCTCAAGCAGAGAAGGCAAATTGCCTTTGTCCATTGAAGGTCCATTACTATTTAAAAACATAGAAATAGATGGTTCGCTTAGCTCTCAGTTTCTCACAGGATTGTTGATGGCTTACTCGGTTTCTAATACTGATAAAGTAAGCATTAAAGTAAATAATCTCAATAGTAAGCCATACATAGACTTAACCTTGCATCTATTGCAAAAGTTTGGATTAAATGTTCCGGAAAACAAAAACTATGAAGAATTTATTTTTCATAAAAAAGAAAAGAAGAAAACCGGAAACATAACTTATTCGGTCGAAAGTGATTGGAGTGGAGCTGCATTTTTATTGGTAGCAGGAGCAATAGCTGGACCGATTACAGTTTGTGGCCTTGATATAACTTCTACACAGGCCGATAAAAAAATATTTGATTTGATGATGGAAATAAGTTCCGGAATTGCTATTGATATAAAAGGAATAATTGTGCATCCGGTTTCAATGCGTGCCTTTGAATTTGATGCAACAGATTGTCCGGATTTATTCCCGCCTTTAGCAGTATTGGCGGCTTATTGTGATGGTGTTTCAACAATTAAAGGTGTTTCAAGATTGGCACATAAAGAAAGTAACAGAGCAATAACATTGCAAGAAGAATTAGGAAAGATGAGCGTAAAAATTGAATTAGAAAATGATACAATGAAAGTGTATGGTGGTGGAAATCCAAAAGGCGCTATCGTGCATTCACACAATGATCATCGGATAGCGATGGCTTGTGCTGTTGCTGCGTTGAAAGCTGAAGGAGCAACAACAATTGAAAATGCCGATGCGATTAAAAAATCGTATCCTGATTTTTTTAAAGATTTGAAAAGATTAGGTGCTGATGTATCTTTACCTTTTCAACAATTTAATTTATAAATAGTGAATTCATTTGGTCGCATATTTCGTATTGCTGTTTATGGCGAGTCGCACGGCGAATGTGTGGGTGTGACTATAGATGGCTGCCCGGCAGGTTTGCAATTGTCAGTAGAAGATTTTGTAGATGATTTGGAAAGAAGGAGAGGAGGCGTACAGAAAGGAACCACACCCCGAAAGGAAGATGATATTCCTTTATTTAAAAGCGGCGTATTTAATGGTAAGACAACCGGTTTCCCTATTACTATTTTATTTGAAAATAAAAATACACGAAGTGGCGACTATGAAAAACAAAGAAACATTCCACGCCCAAGTCATGCGGATTGGGTAGCGCATCAAAAATTTGGCGGCAATGAAGATTACAGAGGTGGCGGCCACTTCAGTGCAAGATTGACAACAGGAATTGTAGCTGCTGGCGTAATCGCTAAAAAACTATTGGCAGGTATCAGTATTACTGCTTCGGTTGTTGAAGTAGGAGGAGAAAGAGATTTAGAAAAGGGTTTGCAAAAAGCTATTGATGCAAAAGATTCTGTCGGTGGAATAATTGAATGTATAGTAAAGGGTTTGCCGGTAGGATTTGGCGAGCCTTATTTTGATTCTTTAGAGTCTTCATTGGCACATATTGTTTTTGCTATTCCTGCTGTGCGTGGTATTGAATTCGGTACAGGCTTTGCCGCAGCAAAAATGTTTGGTAGCGAACATAATGATGCGATTGAAAATATGGTAGGAGAAACGAGAACCAATCACGCAGGTGGAATAGTAGGCGGCATCAGCAATGGAAATGAATTGGTATTTCGGTTGGCAGTAAAACCTACTTCTTCTACACCAAAAATCCAAAACAGTTTAAATTGGGATACAGGTAAGACAGAAGATTTTTCGATTAAGGGCCGACATGATTTATGTGTTGCTTTAAGAGCTCCTGTCATTGTAGAAGCGGTTACTGCTATTGTATTGACAGACTTTATGTTATTGGAACAAAAAATAAAACGTGTATTATAATGGCAGTAATATATCATATCGCATTCGCACAAGATTGGGCAGATGCAAAGCAAAATGGATATTATGAACATCCTTCATTGAAGCTGGAAGGATTTATTCATTGCTCTGAAGTGCAGCAGGTAGCAGGAGTATTAGAAAGATATTTTAATGGGAAGTCAAGCCTTGTCAAGTTGTCTATCGACACTGAAAAACTTAAATCCAAATTGCAATATGATCCATCTCCTTCAACAGGTGAAATGTTTCCACATATTTATGGTGTGCTTAATTTAGATGCGGTGGTTGACATCGTTTCATTGTAGCACTTTTCATTCAATCTTAGTAATTTAAATATTTGTAATTGCTGAGTTATATGTAAAATTGTAAAATGTATTTATGAAAAAATCAGCTTGTCTATTTTTCATATTGGTTTGTCAATATCTTCTCAATGCTCAAAATGCTGATTTAGGATTTGTGAATGGTTATTTATTAAAAGGGGCGGATACTATAATTTGTAAATTTAATTTAGATTATGGTGATGAAAAGCACCATAAACCGCTTAAAGCAATAATAGAAAATGATGAAATACCTATTTATGCGACAGGCCCATTTACAGGGTTTGGTTATGAACAAAATAATAAATGGTATCACTTTGGTGCTGTGGAGGTTGAGTTAAACCTTGTGCAACAACAACGAGTACATAAAAGTTTTGTAGAAAAAATTGTTGCAGGCTCAATTGATTTATATGAATATGTTTATCTAGTAAGAAAACCTCAACGGTAAAAGTGGATAGGGAAGAACAACCTAAATCTTTAACTTCATCGTGGCAAGAATTCACCGATTATTATATTGGTAAAACAGACGTTTCAAATTCAAAAGTGAAAAAACCTGTCAATCTTCCTTCATTCAGAAAAAAAGATATTGAGCCTTATATCAATGATAATACAGAAATGGCGAATAACCTCGAGAAGAAATACAAATTGAAAGAATTGATTGTATTGTTGAATGAATACAATCTATGGGCTGAGAAAAATAAGAAGTGAAATATTACTCTTTCGCAAGTTTTTTAAATGGAATATTCAGTAGTTCATATTTTTTACTATCGGGCAAATAATAGTGCCACCACTCAGTTTCCAATGCGAGGAAACCATGTTTTTCCATAATGGATTTTAGAAGCAATCTGTTTTTTAAAACTTCTTCCGGAAGTTTTGTGAAAGTTTGATGTGCTGTATCAGTAAAATTGTCGAAGCCTGTCCCCATGTTTAATTCTGCTGCATTAGTTAAATGGATTATTGTTAAATCTACTGCCGCACCTCTATTGTGCCCACTACCTTTAGCCGGATTGGCTACATATCTTTCATCTTTGACCAATTCCCAAAATTTTTCTGTAACACTATACGGACGATAAGCATCAAATATTTTTAAACCTAAACCTTGTTTGCTAAGTTCTTCTTGCACTTGTTGCAACGCTTTTGCCGCCGATAGTCGTAAAAAAGTAATTTTCGTGTTTTGGGGATACATCAATCGGTTCATAAAATTATGGGTAGAGGCATATCTTAAATCATAAACTAAGGAAGGAATTAGTTTTTTCAGTTCTACCATTCTTTTTAAAGTATCTTCTTTGCATTGTTTTTTGTATGCGCTGAATGAGTTTGTTATTTCCGGTCGGGTATAGCTTAATTTTTGAGATAATGCTGTTGTGGATGAAAACAGAATCAGTATTTGAAAAATTAAAAAACCTTTTATTACCTTGTAAAACATTTCAGACTATTTAGGTGCCGTAAATTACTGAATTGCCTGAAATAATTAAACCATAAACTAACTATGAATAAAAATATTTCAAAAAGTATTATCAGCATTTATTTAATTGCATTACTGTTTTCTTCTTCCTGCAATAGTTCAGGACAAAACAAGACCGATATAATTGCAAGTTCTTCTAAAGAACTTCAGGCGAAAATGAGCGGTGCAATTGCAGCAGCAATTCAATTTGCAGAAAACAATAATGGTCTGCTTAGGGATTCTCTCCATCTAATTAATATACAAAGTAGTAAATTCCTATATGAACAAAACAATAATGAACCATTTTGGAGTAAGGAAGAAAACTGGAACAATGCTGGTTCCTCCCTGCTTGATTTTATTAAGAATGCAAGATTAAACGGGCTATTCCCTGAAGATTATCACGCAATTGAATTAGCCTCAATTCAAAAACTTTTTAGTGCAGATAGTACGCATTTAAAAGACAGAAAAAATGTTACGTTATGGTCCACCGCCGATATTTTATTAACTGATGCTTTCATCAGTACAATCCATGATATTAAAATAGGACGCTTACCCAATGATAGTATTTCATTAAGAAAAGATTCGGTGCTGACCAATGACTTTTATAAAGAGCAAATAAATGTATTACAGAAGAATAATACTTTAAACAATATTATTTTAAAATTAGAACCGCATCACCCTTCTTATTACCTGCTAAAAAAATCAATAAAAAAATTTTTAGATAATGCAACTTTTAAAGAGTATTCAAAAGTGCCATCACCCGGAAAGAATAAGGCAAATTTTGATGCTGCACTTCAAAAAAGATTATTTGAAGAAGGTTTTTTAGAAAGCGATTCAGTAAGGTATGATTCAACACAAATTGCAAATGCGGTTAAAAAATTTCAGCAAAAAAAAGGAATTACAGTAGATGGAAGAGCAGGTGAGGGCACTGTACGAATGTTGAATCTAAGTGATAAGGAAAAATTTGTCCGTATTGCTTTGAGTATGGATAAGTATAAACTGCTTCCTGCTGAGATGCCACAGAAATATATCTGGGTCAATTTGCCCTCATTTAAAATGCAGTTGTATGTAAATGATTCAGTAAAGCTGCAGTCCAAGATTATTTGCGGTAAGCCACTTACACGAACACCTTTATTGAATAGTCAGATTTCAGAGTTGATTACTTATCCGCAATGGGTGCCACCACCCAGTATTGTGCAAAAAGAAATATTGCCTGCCGTAAAAAAGAATCCTGGTTATTTAGCTCGTAAAGGATTTAGTCTGGTTGATTCAAAAGGAGAAGAGGTAGATCCTTATACTGTGAATTGGTCGCTCTACACAAAAGGAGTGCCTTTTCGTATCGTTCAGGGTAGTGGTGATGCTAATTCATTGGGTGTGATGAAATTTGTATTCCCCAATAAATATTCGGTTTATCTGCATGACACCAATCAGCGTTCACTCTTTAGCTTACCCGGCCGTTCGCTCAGTCATGGCTGTGTGCGTGTACAGGAATGGGAGCGTCTGGCTGATTATATTATAAGTGAGGACAAAGTGAATGGTGGAAGAGCAAAAGCTGATTCGGTAAAAAAATGGCTGTCTTTAAAGCAAAAGAGAAGTATTCCATTACAAAATAAAGTGCCCGTATTTCTTAGGTATATTACCTGCGAGGGAAGTGCTGCCGGAGTGGAATTTTATGATGATATCTATGGGGAAGACAGGATGTTAGCAGAGAAATATTTCAAGGCTAAATACTGATTTTGGGGCAAAATGTCGTATAGTTGCCAACTTTCCACATAAGTGGAAAATTAAATATTCTTAAATAAGTGAATCTGAAGGAAATAATTTATTTTCGGATATAGAACTTTGCCGTTATTTTTGTCCCGATTTTAAACCAAACTATCTCATTATGAAGAAGGTGATTACACTTTTAACAGTTTTATACCTACTCCTTCCTGGAGCGGAAGCGCAAAAATCTAAAGAGAATTTTATTCGCCCCAAAGGAATTGGTGTTAGTTTTTTCTTAAACGATTTTATTACTCCTGCACGTATTCGTTCTACGTCTCTTAGTCAGGTTATCAGTAATAGACAATTTGCAAAATTCAGAGAAATGTCTCCGGGTCTTGGATTGCATTATTTTAAAGGCATAACCAATCATATTGATTTTGCCGGTAATATTGGTGGATCTTTTATTCGCTATCCAATGCCAAATAAAGTTTTCTTTAATGATAACTTTTTATTTGAAGGAAGTGCTACGCTTAATTTAAAATTGACTACTGAGCAATACTGGGTTCAGCCTTACGCTATCTTAGGCGTAGGCGGTCATAAGTACAAACAATATTATGGAGCCTTCTTGCCTTTAGGTATCGGTGTGAAAGTTAATTTCTGGGACGAAGCACACCTTTTCATTAATTCAACTTATCGTGTTCCTGTTACTACGGAGACTGCTAACTACCATTTGCAGCATAGCATTGGTGTAGCCGGATCTTTATTGAAAAAGAAAGAGCCTGTAGTTATTCCACCTCCACCGCCACCACCACCTGCACCAAGTGATAGAGATAAAGATGGTATAATTGATTCTGAAGATAAATGCCCTGATGTATTTGGATATGCCCGTTATCAAGGCTGTCCTATTCCTGATACTGATGGTGATGGTATCAATGATGAAGAAGATAAGTGCCCAACCGTTCCAGGACTTGCCCGTTATCAAGGCTGTCCTATTCCTGATACTGATGGTGATGGTATTAACGATGAAGAAGATAAGTGCCCAACCGTTCCAGGTCTTGCACGTTATCAAGGTTGTCCAATACCGGATACTGATGGTGATGGTGTAAATGATGAAGAAGATAAATGTATCACAATACCTGGTCCAAAATCAAATTTCGGTTGCCCTGTAATCCCTGATGAAGTAATTAAAAAAGTAAATTGGGCTGCTAAAAATATCTTATTTGTAACCGGAAGTGCAAAATTGCAAAGCAAATCATTCAAAGGATTGAATGAGGTTGCAAAAATTATGCAGGATAATCCAGGAATGAAAATGACTATTGACGGTCATACGGATAATGTTGGAAAAGCAGATTTCAACCAAAAGTTGAGTGAAAATCGTGCAGCTGCTGTATTGAACTACTTTGTAAGTAAAGGAGTTGATGCCAGCAGAATGACTTCAGCCGGACATGGAATGACAGAACCTATTGCTACCAATAAAACTGCAGCAGGTCGTCAGCAGAACCGCCGAGTTGAATTAAAATTGAGTTATTACACTAAAGAAATTGTAAAATAATCTTCTTTTTAACGATAAAAAATGCCCTCCATTTCGGGGGGCATTTTTATTTTTAACCTATTTTGGGTATGATTTAGTGAGTTCCAGTGTAATAAATAGAGTAAAAATGTAGAGCTTTTGCCCAAAAAACCACTTCCGATCACCTAATTCTCTTCAATTTTATATTCATATTTAAGACAAATCTCCATACCTTTGCGCCGCCATTAAGAAAAGCATCAGTGAAATAAGACAGTGGTAAGCGGCATTTTTCTTCAAGTGGCAATCTATGAGAGTCTAAAATGATAATATCACCCCGTTTGTCTGAGCAAGACTACCTCTGTGGGGAACGAATAATTAGGCAATTCAGCCTAAATGAATTTTCAATAAAAAATAAATATTCCATTAAGAACCTAAGAAATCAAGATAAAAACTTGATAAGGAAAACTGAATCGAAAAAATAAATCTAAACAAAAACAAATAATAAAAAATAGCAATGGCAGATTTAAAACTTCAAAGAAACTTTGGTATTGCCGCACATATTGATGCTGGTAAAACCACAACAACAGAGCGTATCTTACGCTATACCGGAATGATACACCGTACAGGTGAAGTACACGACGGCGGTGCTACTACCGACTGGATGGAGCAGGAAAAAGAAAGAGGTATCACAATTACTTCTGCAGCGGTAAGTTGTAAATGGAACTTCCCAACAGTAAAAGGCAAAAGTATTCCTGAAACTAAGCAATTCTCTTTCAATATTATTGATACTCCGGGACACGTGGACTTTACAGTAGAAGTAGAGCGTTCTATGAGAGTATTGGATGGTTTGATAGCATTATTCTCAGCTGTTGATGGTGTTGAGCCTCAATCTGAAACAGTATGGCGTCAAGCAAATCGTTACAATGTACCACGTATCGGTTTTGTAAATAAAATGGACCGTGCAGGTGCTGACTTTTTGAATGTGGTAAAGCAAGTTAGAGAAATGTTAGGTTCTAAGGCAGTGCCTTTGCAATTGCCAATCGGTGCAGAAGATAACTTCAAAGGCGTAGTAGATTTAGTGAAAATGAAAGGTATCGTTTGGCATGCCGAAACAGAAGGTATGACATTTGATGAGATAGACGTTCCTGCAGATATGCTGGAAGAAGCACAAGAGTGGAGAGCAAGTTTAGTGGAGGCAGTAGCTGAATATGATGATAAATTAATGGAGAAATTCTTTGAAGACCCGAACAGTATTAGTGAAGATGAAATACATGAGGCTGTAAGAAAGGCTACGATTGATTTATCTATCGTACCTATGATGTGTGGTTCTTCTTTTAAAAACAAAGGGGTACAAGCTGCTTTAGATGGCGTTTGTCGCTATCTTCCATCTCCTGCAGATATTGAAGCGATCAAAGGAACAGATCCTGATACAGGAGAAGAAATGGAGCGTAAGCCTGATGCAAAAGAACCATTTTCTGCCTTGGCTTTCAAAATCATGACCGATCCGTTTGTAGGTCGTTTGGCATTCTTCCGTTGTTATAGCGGTCATTTAGATGCAGGTTCTTATGTATTGAATGTAAGAAGCGGTAAGAAAGAAAGAATCAGCCGTATCATGAAAATGTTTGCAAACAAACAGAATCCAATAGATTTTATTGAAGCAGGCGATATTGGTGCTGCGGTAGGATTTAAAGAAATTAAAACAGGAGATACGCTTTGCGATGAAAATCATCCAATCGTATTGGAAAATATGTTTATTCCTGAGCCGGTTATTGCGATTGCAATTGAACCAAAAACACAGGCTGATGTGGACAAAATGGGTATGTCCATCAGTAAGCTCGTAGAAGAAGATCCTACATTACGTGTAAACACAGATGAAGAAACCGGACAAACCATTTTACGTGGTATGGGTGAGCTTCACTTAGAAATCATCATCGACCGTATGCGTCGTGAGTTTAAAGTAGAAGTGAATCAAGGAGCACCTCAGGTGGCTTACAAGGAAGCATTCACTACTACAATTGAGCATAGAGAAACACTTAAAAAGCAAACCGGTGGTCGTGGTAAGTTCGCCGATATCATTTTCAATTTAGGACCTGTAGATGCAGAATGGCAAGCAGAAAATCCTGACAAGAACTATCAGTTCGTAAATGATATTTTTGGAGGTTCTATTCCACGTGAATTTGTACCGGCTATTCAGAAAGGTTTTGAACAGGCTATGACAACAGGTGTTTTGGCAAGCTATCCAGTAGCAAATATGAAGATTCGTGTATTTGATGGTAGCTTCCACGCTGTGGACTCTGATTCAATGTCTTTTGAACTTTGTGCGAAGCAAGGTTTCCGTGAAGCAGCAAGAAAAGCTAAGCCGGTATTGCTCGAGCCTATTATGAAAGTAGAAGTAGTAACTCCGGATCAATACATGGGAGATGTTACCGGTGACTTGAACCGTCGTAGAGGTATGATGGAAGGTATGGACAGCCGTAATAATGCACAAGTAATCAAAGCGAAAGTTCCATTGAGCGAAATGTTTGGTTATGTAACTCAGCTTCGTTCATTAAGTTCCGGTCGTGCATCATCTACAATGGAGTTCTCACATTATGCACCTACTCCAAACAACATTGCTGAAGAAGTAATCGCTAAAGTAAAAGGTAAAGTAACTGCATAAGTACTTTATGGTTAAATAAATCAAATCCCATCGGAAAATCCGGTGGGATTTTTTTTATGAAATTTATGATTGAGCCTCCGCTTTTTTCAAAGGATGGTGATACACATAAATAATCCCCCATGCAGAAGTGAATAATGTAATCAGATAAAATAAAATGCTGATAACAACAGATGTTTCCTGCGGTAATCCAAAATATGCTGAGCCTTGTAGGAAAACAATTTCACGAATACCCAAGCCTCCAATAGTAAAAGGCAAAACAGATGCAATAGATGAAAGAAGGAATATAAAGATTAAAGGAGTGGTGTGTACTGTTATGCCCAATGCACTCATAATAAAATACGCCGCAACTACCTGTGCTGACTGAACCAATAAGCCAAGTAGTAAGGTAGCCGTAAAACTGGGAAGGAAATCTTTGAGCCATCTGTTAAGAATATAATATAAGCCAAATATGGCCAACACTGCACCGCCTACAATGCTACTTTTATACCCGGTGTACTCCAAAACAAAAAAGCTATAAACAGACAAAATGAGCCAAAGCGCCAACAAACCGCTTATGCGATCTAATAACACTGCTGCAGTAGTTTTTTTGTAAGGCGCATCCATGGATTTTTTTAGTAATATCACTTTATATGCGTCACCTCCTACAGATCCCGGAAGAAAAAGATTGTAAAACATACCCAACCAATATAGTTTAAGGTTCTCCACCTCACTGAGTTTTACATTGATATTCCTGAAATAATAATTAAGTCTGATAGAAGCAAAGATTTTAGAAATAATAAATGTAATTATTGCCAGCAGGAGGTAGGGCAAATATGCACTTCGTAATGCAGCGCCTGCTTTTGAAAAATCAATTTTACCTGAGACATACCAAACGCAAATTGCAGTAATGAGCAGTTTAATAAACAGTTTCAGATAATTCTTTGACTTTTGATTGTTTAAATCTTTTTCAGACATCGGCGCAAAATACCCTGATTTTTCTTTAACTTGAAACAAGAGTATAAAAATATTAGAGATGGTGTTGAGGATGTTGTTTTGTAATTGTAGTGATAATTAATGGTTTAATAGGTAAGTACTTTTTTAATAGGCGTTATTATTTTTTTAAAAAAAAGTAAAAATACTTGTCAAAGTATTTGGCAGGTAATATTACTGCCCTTACCTTTGCACTCCCAAAAGAAAATTGGGTTTCACACATGTCGCAGCGAATCAGAATAAAATTACAGTCATACGATCACAATCTGGTTGATAAATCAGCAGAGAAAATCGTAAAAACAGTACGCAGCACAGGCGCTGTAGTAACAGGGCCTATTCCTCTGCCTACTCATCGTAAAATATTTACTGTGTTACGTTCACCACACGTAAATAAGAAAAGTCGTGAGCAGTTTCAGTTGGCTACGCACAAGCGTCTGCTGGATATCTTTACGTCTTCAAGTCGTACAGTGGATGCATTGAGCAAATTGGATTTGCCCAGTGGTGTAGAAGTTGAAATTAAAGCGTAGTACACATAAGAAGTGTAAATGCTTTTATAAGTTCTTATAAATTGAATTAAATTAATTGTTATCTCTCAATTGCGTATTAACGTGAAAAAAGAGCTCTGACGGATAAACATAAAACAAGCCATTCAGGGTTTGTTTACTGCCGGTACTTCCGATAGAAAGGAAAAGGTCGGTAGCAAACGGGGATTGACGCTCGCATCATTTCGATTAGATCGAAATAGCTGGTATGTCCCAATAACCTTGCAGGCACAAACAGAACAACCATGAAAGGTATAATTGGGAAAAAAATTGGGATGACGAGCATCTTTGATCCTGCGGGCAAACAGACAGCCTGCACGATTATTGAAGCAGGTCCCTGCGTGGTTACTCAGGTAAAAACCACCGAAACGGATGGCTATAACGCTCTCCAATTGTCATTCGGCGACAAAAAAGAAAAAAACGCTACTAAGGCCGAAAAAAATCACTTCGCAAAAGCTTCTACTGCTCCTAAGAAGTTTTCAAAAGAATTCAGAGAATTTTCATTAGAAAAAAATATTGGTGAAACAGTTACTGTTGACATTTTCACAGAAGGTGAAGATGTAGAAGTTGTTGGTACAACAAAAGGTAAAGGTTTTCAGGGTGTTGTTAAACGTCACGGATTTAGTGGTGTGGGTGAGCAATCACACGGACAACACGACAGACAAAGAGCACCGGGTTCACTTGGTAACTCCTCTGATGCCAGCCGTGTAATGAAAGGTATGCGTATGGCCGGCCGTATGGGAAATGACCGTGTAAAAATGAAAGGTCTTAAAGTAGTAAAGGTTTTCCCTGATAAGAATTATATCCTTGTAAGCGGATCGGTTCCTGGTTATAATGGTTCTATTGTTTTAATACAGAAATAATTTGTTGACAGTAATACTGCAACACAAAACGAAATAAAATGCAAGTTGAAGTTTTAAATACAAAAGGTCAGACCACAGGCAGAAAGGTAGATTTGCCGGAAGAGATATTTGGTGTAGAGCCAAACAGTCATGTGGTATATCTTGCTGTGAAGCAATACTTGGCTGCGCAGCGTCAAGGTACTCATAAAGTGAAGACGCGTGCAGAAGTAAAAGGTGCAAGCCGTAAGCTGCATCGTCAAAAAGGTACAGGTGGTAGCCGTAAAGGTAATATCCGTAACCCATTATACAAGGGTGGTGGTACTATTTTTGGACCTAAGCCACACGCTTATGATATCAAACTGAATCAAAAAGTAAAAGCATTAGCAAGAATATCTGCTCTTTCTACTAAAGCAAAAGATAATGCGATTGTAGTAATAGAAGATATCAACTTAGATACTCCAAAAACAAAAACGTTTGTGGACATCTTAGGAAATCTGAAAGTTGCCGATAAAAAAGTAATGTTCGTTCAGCCAGGTTTTAATGAAAATGTGGACTTGTCGATGCGTAATATTCCAACGGTACTTGGTGTTTCTTTAAAAGATATCAATACTTATGATGTAATCAATTCAGATGTATTGGTACTTACTGAAAGTGCAGCAAAACAATTTATATCAGCTAAATAAGCAAACTAATTAGTATGAAACTCTCTGAAGTATTAATAAAGCCGGTATTAACTGAAAAGGCAAATAGCCAGCAAGATAAATTGCGTCGCTATGCTTTTAAAGTATCAAAAAAGGCAAACAAATTAGAGATTAAAAAAGCAGTTGAAACTTTTTATGGTGTAACCGTAACTTCTGTGAATACTGCTGTATCTCCTGCAAAAAATAAAAGCCGTTTTACAAAAACTGGCGTTATCAGCGGCCGTAAGCCTTCCTATAAGAAAGCTTTTGTAACCGTAAAAGAAGGAGATGCAATTGATATGTATTCTAATATTTAATTGGCATACAATACAAAAACAACAGAATGGCCTTCAACCGCCGCGAAGTGTTGAAATTTAATAAAGAATAGAATAAAAAAAAATGGCATTAAGAAAATTTAAACCGGTAACAGCAGGTACAAGATGGAGGATAGGTAACGCCTATGCTGAAATCACTACTAATGTTCCTGAGAAAAGTTTGATAGAAGCAAAGCCAAAATCAGGCGGTCGTAACTCATCCGGTCATCTTTCTATGCGCTACATTGGTGGCGGTCATAAGAAGAAATACAGGGTGATAGATTTTAAACGTAATAAAGCTGGTGTGGCAGAAGTGCTCACTATTGAATACGATCCAAACCGTACTGCATTTATCGCATTAGTTCAATATGCAGATGGCGAAAAAAGATACATCTTGGCGCCGCAAGGATTGCAAGTTGGTAATAAAGTAGAAAGCGGTGCTGAAGTAGCTCCGGAAGTAGGAAATTCTTTACCGATGAAGAATATGCCTCTTGGTACAATGATTCATAATATTGAAATGCAGCCAGGACAGGGTGGTAAATTAGTTCGTAGTGCCGGTTCTTCTGCTCAGCTTACCAACAAGGAAGAAAAATACGCAGTATTAAAAATGCCCAGTGGTGAGTTGAGAAAAATTTTGATTAACTGTTTTGCTACTGTTGGTGTAGTTAGCAATAGCGACCATAGTTTGCAAAGCATGGGTAAAGCCGGTCGTAATAGATGGAAAGGTATTCGCCCTCGCAACCGTGGTGTAGCGATGAACCCTGTAGATCACCCGATGGGTGGTGGTGAAGGTAGAGCTTCTGGTGGTCACCCAAGAAGTAGAACCGGTAAATATGCTAAAGGAGAGAAGACAAGAAAACCGGGTAAATCAAGTAATAAATTGATTATTCAAAGAAAAAACGGCAAGAAATTGTCTAAGTAAAATATTTAAAAGTAAAACGTAACAATCAATGGCACGTTCAATTAAAAAAGGTCCTTACATAGCGTCACATCTGGATAAGAAAGTTACGGCTATGAATGAAGGTAAAAGCAAAAAGACCGTTTTAAAAACATGGAGTCGTCGTTCAACAATTAGCCCGGATTTTGTAGGCCACACATTCGCTGTACACAACGGTAATAAGTTTATACCTGTGTATGTAACAGAATTTATGGTGGGTCACAAACTTGGTGAATTTGCACCGACACGTCAATTCAAAGGCCACTCAAGTAAAAAAGTAGTGTAGCTTAATAAATAAAAAGGAAAATGGAAGCAATAGCTAAACTTAGAAATTATCCGACATCGCCTCGCAAAATGCGTTTACTGGCCGACTTAATACGTGGTCAGAAAGTAGAAAAAGTATTGGCCGAGTTGGAACACAATCCAAAACACCCTGCAGTGCCACTGCGTAAGTTGGTGTTGAGTGCTATCAGTAACTGGAAGCAAAAAAATGAAGGTGGTGATGAAAGCCAACTTGTTGTAAAAACCATCTTTGTTGATGGTGCAAGATCTTTGAAGCGCATGCGTCCTGCACCTCAAGGTCGTGGCTATCGTGTACGTAAGCGTAGTAACCACGTAACTGTGATTGTGGATACAAAAGAATCAAAAAATTAAAACGAATTAATAAAAAATAATATGGGTCAAAAAGCGAATCCAATAGGCAACAGATTAGGCATCATCCGTGGATGGGAATCTAACTGGTATGGCAGCAAAAAAGACTTTGCTTCTAAACTTATTGAAGACCATAAAATAAGAACTTACCTCAATGCCCGTATCAATAAAGGCGGTATTTCAAAAATTGTAATTGAAAGAACTTTAGGTAAGTTGATTGTAACAGTTCACACATCAAAGCCCGGTATCATCATTGGTAAAGGTGGTGGTGAAGTGGATAGAATTAAAGAAGAGTTGAAGAAGCTTACCGGTAAGGAAGATGTTCAAATCAACATTTTGGAAATTCGTCGTCCTGAATTAGATGCAATGATTGTAGGTGATACAATTGCCCGTCAAATTGAAAACAGGATCAATTATAAGAGAGCAATCAAAATGTCTATAGCTTCTGCATTACGTATGGGTGCAGAAGGAATCAAAGTAAAAGTAAGTGGCCGTTTAGGTGGTGCTGAAATTGCTCGTACCGAAGAAATCAAACAAGGTCGTGTACCATTGCATACTTTCCGTATGGATATTGATTATGCCAATGTATTTGCAATGACTGTATATGGTAAAATCGGTATCAAAGTATGGATTTGTAAAGGTGAAGTATTGACGAAGCGTGACTTGAACCCCAACTTCGTAGGTGGCAAAAGCGAAGTAAGCGATAGAAGAGAAAGAAGAGATGAAGGTCACAGACCTGATAGAAGAGGAGATAGAAGAGGCGGTGGAAGAGATAAAAGAAATTAAAAATTAAACAGAATTAAGTAACGAGAAATCATAAACGATGTTACAACCGAAAAGAACGAAACACAGGAAGATGCAGAAAGGCCGTATGAAAGGCGATGCAAAAAGAGGAGCTACTATATCTTTTGGATCTTATGCATTAAAATCATTAGACCAACATTGGTTAACCGATCGTCAGATTGAAGCTGCCCGTCAGGCTCTTACCCGTGAAATGAAAAGAGAAGGTAATGTATGGATACGTGTATTTCCTGATAAGCCAATTACTCGCAAGCCTGCAGAGGTAAGGATGGGTAAGGGTAAAGGTAACTTGGAGTTTTGGGCTGCAGTAGTAAAGCCCGGACGTATCTTGTTTGAAGTAGATGGTGTAAGTGAGCAGGTAGCTCGTGCATCTTTGGCACTTGCGGCAGGCAAACTACCGGTAAAAACAAAATTCATTATGCGTCGTGACCTGGTTACTGCGTAAAAAATTATAAATCGAAGAACAATGTCAAAGAAATCAGACTTTGTAAAAAGTATTCACGGAATGAATGAGCAGGATCTGAAGGTGAGACTTGAAGAAGACAAGTTACGCCTGAAAAAATTGGAATTTGCTCATGCTATTTCCCCATTGGAAAATCCAATGAGCATTCGTGGGCTTCGCAAGGATATTGCACGCCTGAAAACTGAATTGAAGTTAAAACAACAGCAAGCATAATAAAGCTTATACAATGGAAAGAAATTTAAGAAAGACCAAGATTGGGACTGTAACCAGCAATAAAATGACTAAGACTATTACAGTAGCCATTGAAAGAAAAGTGAAGCACCCTATCTATGGTAAATTCGTAAAGAAAACAACCAAATTGCATGCACATGATGAAAAAAGTGAATGCAGCATTGGTGATGTAGTTAAGATTATGGAAACTCGTCCACTGAGCAAAACAAAGCGTTGGAGACTGGTGGAAGTAGTTGAGAAAGTGAAGTAATAAAACTTACGGCAATGCATCAAATGCAAAGCTCAGAAGTAATTAATAAATGTTTAAACTGCTCGCAGCAAAAAGCTAAGAGCTTAAAGATTAAATAAGATGATTCAGCAAGAAAGCCGGTTAAATGTAGCGGATAACAGTGGAGCAAAAGAAGTGCTTTGCATCCGTGTATTGGGCAATAGCGGACAACGTTACGCAGGTATCGGTGATAAAATCGTAGTAACGGTAAAAGATGCAATCCCAGCAGGTGGTATCAAAAAAGGTACTGTTGCAAAAGCAGTAATCGTTCGTACTACACACAAGCTTCGTCGTAAAGACGGTTCTTACATACGCTTTGATGACAATGCTGTAGTAATCCTCAATCAAGCAGATGAGCCAAGAGGTACCCGCATATTCGGACCAGTTGCCAGAGAATTGCGTGATAAAGGATATATGAAAATTATTTCACTGGCACCAGAAGTATTATAATAAATGGGCTTTGCTCAATAATGAATAAAACAATGAAGAATACAAGATTCAAACCCAAGTTTAACATCAAAAAAGGCGATAACGTAGTAGTGATTGCCGGTGATGATAAAAGTTTAACCAAACCAAGAATTGTTAAAAAGGTATTGGTAGATAGCGCTAAAGTGGTTGTAGAAGGTGTAAATATTATTACCAAACACACAAAGCCTTCAGCACAGAATACTAAAGGTGGTATCGTAAAGAAAGAAGCGCCAATTCATATCAGCAATGTAATGCTTTGGGATGCTACATCTAAAACACCTTCAAAAGTGAAGAGAGTTAGAGAAAATGGTAAGAGTGTAAGAGTATTAAAGAAATCAGGAAGTAAAATTTAATTGCCTTATTTCCGGTAGTTAAAAAAAAAGAATATTATGAGTACTAAAACATACGTTCCAAGACTGGCCACCAAATACAAAAATGACGTGGTTCCTGCATTGGTAAAAAAATTCAGTTACAAAACAGTAATGCAAGCTCCTAAGCTGGAGAAAATATGTTTGAACCGTGGCGTAAACGGGGCTGCTTCTGATAAAAAATTAGTAGATATCGCTTTAGATGAACTGACAACGATTTCAGGTCAAAAAGCGGTCGCTACTTTGTCTAAGAAAGACATCTCCAATTTTAAATTGCGTAAAAGCATGCCAATCGGTGCAAGAGTGACTTTACGTGGCGATAAAATGTTTGAATTTTTAGACAGATTGATTTCTGTTGCATTGCCTCGTGTACGTGACTTCAAAGGGATCAATGATAAATCTTTTGATGGCCGTGGTAACTATACACTGGGTGTAACAGAGCAAATCATCTTCCCTGAGATTGATATTGATAAAGTAAATAAAATTACCGGTTTGGATATCACTTTTGTTACAACTGCAAATAGTGACGAAGAAGCTTATGAGTTGTTGAGAGAGTTAGGTATGCCGTTTAAAAACGCAAAAAATAATTAATCTTAAAAGGATAAAAAGATATGGCAAAAACATCAGTAAAAGCCCGCCAGGTAAAAAGAGAAAAATTGGTCGCCAAAGATGCTGCTAAAAGAGCAGAATTGAAAAAAGCGGGTGACTGGAAAGCATTGGATGAAATGGCAAAAAATGGTTCTAAAGTACGTTTGAAGAATCGTTGTCAACTTACCGGCCGTCCAAAAGGGTATGTGAGATACTTTGGTATTTCAAGGGTAGCTCTTCGCGATATGGCGCTGAATGGCAAAATACCAGGACTTAAAAAAGCAAGCTGGTAAGAGAGTAGAGTAAATAAAATTAAAAACTGATCTAATTAAAATAATTTATGGTAACAGATCCTATAGCAGATTTCCTGACTAGAATCCGGAATGCTCAAATGGCAGGCCATCGTGTGGTAGATATTCCTGCTTCTAATTTAAAGAAGCGTATCACGGAAATATTTTACAAACAAGGCTATATCCTGAAGTATAAATTTGAAGAGGATAGCAAACAAGGCGTAATTAAAATCGCTTTGAAATATGATCCAAATACAAAGCAACCTGCTATTCATAGTATGGAAAGAGTAAGCCGTCCGGGTTTGCGTCAGTATGCAAAGCCTTCCGAATTTCAACGTGTGAAAAATGGTATGGGCGTGGCCATCGTTTCTACTTCAAAAGGAGTAATGACTGATAAAGAAGCCAAGGCTAATAACATTGGTGGAGAAGTTCTTTGCTATGTATATTAATCGTTGAGCCAATCAATGAAATAAAACGTTGTCAATACATTAAGCCGAACCTATATAGGCTGACCGGTTGATAACATTTAATAAAAATAAAAAAAGATAACAATGTCTCGTATAGGTAAAAAAACAATCACAGTTCCTGAAGGAGTTACTATCAATGTCGGTAAAGACAATGTCATTACTGTAAAAGGAAAGAAAGGTGAATTAAAGCAAGAAATAGATCGTGATATTACTGTAGAAGTAAAAGATGGTCATATTTCTATCAATCGCCCAACAGATCAAATTCGTCATCGTGCATTGCACGGGCTATACAGAGCACTTGTTGCCAACATGGTAAAAGGTGTAACTGATGGTTATGAAAGAAAACTTGAGTTAATTGGTGTGGGTTTCAAAGCAGCTAACCAAGGTAATTTACTTGACTTGTCAATCGGTTTTTCTCATAATATCATTTTTGAAGTTCCGAAAGAAATTAAAGTTGCAACGCAGCAAGAGAAAGGACAAAATCCAATTATTACATTAGAAGGAATTGATAAACAATTGATCGGACAGGTAGCTGCTAAATTGCGTAGCTTACGTAAGCCAGAGCCATACAAAGGAAAAGGTATTCGCTATGTAGGTGAAGTAGTAAGGAAGAAAGCAGGTAAAACAGCCGGTAAATAATAAAAAAATGAAATAATCCTGGCAGTATCAGGATAAAAATAAAAGAGATGAACGCACAAACTAAATCAGCAAGAAGAACAAGAATACACTACGGTATTCGCAAGAATGTAAGCGGAACTGCAACGAGACCTCGTTTGTCGGTTTTCAGAAGCAATACGGACATTTATGCTCAAATAATTGATGACACAAATGGTACTACGATTGCATCTGCTTCTTCAAAAGATAAAGACATTAAAGCGCAAAGCGGAAGTAAAGCAGATAAAAGCAAATTGGTTGGAACGGCAATTGCTCGCAAAGCTGCAGAACTTGGTCTTACAGAAGTTGTGTTTGATCGTGGTGGATATTTGTATCATGGCCGTGTTAAGTCATTGGCCGATGGTGCAAGAGAAGGTGGTCTTAAATTTTAATATTCAAAACAGTCAATTAATAAAATGGCAAAGTTTAACGTAAACAGAGTAAAAGCCGGCGACCTTGAATTGAAAGATAAAGTGGTTGCAATCAATCGTGTTGTAAAAACAACCAAAGGCGGTCGTGCTTTCAGTTTCTCTGCATTGGTAGTAGTAGGAAATGAAAATGGCGTAGTAGGACATGGCTTAGGTAAAGCAAAAGAAGTACAAGAAGCAATTACCAAAGGCATTGAAGATGCTAAGAAAAACCTGATTAAAGTTCCGGTAATGAAAGGAACTATCCCACACGACCAATGGGCAAAAGAAGGTGCTGCTAAAGTATTGATTAAGCCTGCTGCACATGGTACTGGTGTAATTGCCGGAGGCTCTATGCGTGCTGTATTAGAGAGTGCAGGTTTGACAGACGTATTGGCAAAATCACTTGGCTCTGCAAATCCACACAACGTGGTAAAAGCAACTTTCAAAGCTTTGGCTTTATTGCGTGAGCCTATCACAGTTGCGAAAACAAGATCTATCGGTTTGAAGAAAGTATTTAATGGATAATATTGCTACAAGCAATTAAACTTTGGAATAATGAAAAAGATAAAAGTTACCTTAATAAAAAGCCCAATTGATCGTCCTGAACGTCAAAAACTGACTTTAAAGGCTTTGGGTCTAAATAAAACTAATTCTTCAAAAGAATTGGAAGCAACACCTCAAGTGTTGGGTATGATACGTAAAGTAACCCACATGGTAAAAGTAGAGGAGGCTAAATAATCATTTGTTGTAAAACAAATAGTTCAAAAATATTTTTAAGCGAGCCCCGACGCTTTTGGGGCGTTAAGTAAAAAATAAAAGCAATATGAAACTACACAGTTTAAGACCTGCAAAAGGCGCTACACACAAAACAAAAAGAATTGGACGTGGTGACGGTTCAGGCCACGGAGGTACATCTACAAAAGGTACAAAAGGTGGACAAAGCCGTGCCGGTTATAAAAGTAAAATGGCACATGAAGGTGGTCAGATGCCAATTCAACGCCGTCTTCCTAAAAGAGGCTTTAATAACATTCACCGCGTAGAGTATAAAGTTTTCAATATTGGACAGATTGACCAATTAAATGAAAAGTATGGTATTACCGATTTTTCAATGGAGAACTTGTATGCTAATGGTTTAATCAGCCGCACTGATAAAGTAAAAATCCTTGCAAACGGAGAATTGAAAGGAAAATTCAACTTTAAAGTAAATGCGGTAAGCGATAAAGCAAAATCGGCAATTGAAGCTGCCGGTGGAACGGTGGAGGTTGTTAAGTAAAATCGCTAAATTGCAACGGCGCATATAATATGCGTCTTTTATATTTTAACAGCATTAAATTATTTAATCCCCGTGAAGAAATTAATACAGACTCTTAAAAATATCTGGAGCATTGATGAACTAAGAAATAAAATTCTTTTCACGATACTGCTTGTGGCGGTTTATCGTATTGGTGCACATATCGTACTGCCGGGTATTGATGCTACCAGCATCAAAACAGGTGGCGGCGGTAATGGTTTATTAGGACTTATTGACTCTTTCTCAGGAGGTGCATTTAATAATGCATCTATTTTGGCTTTGGGAATTATGCCTTATATCTCTGCATCTATCTTTATGCAGTTGATTACTGTATTGGTTCCTACATTCCAGAAAATGCAAAAAGAAGGAGAGAGTGGTCGTAATAAAATTAATCAATATACTCGCTACCTTACAGTAGTAGTAACTTTGGTTCAAGCATCTGCTTATGTAAAATATTTGGATCAGATGATGATGCAGGGTAATATGACAATGAATCCTGCATTCGCTAGCTACTTCTTCATCAGTTCACTTATTCTACTTACGGTAGGTTCATTATTCGTAATGTGGCTTGGTGAAAAGATTACGGACAAAGGTTTGGGCAATGGCGCTTCATTAATCATCATGATTGGTATCCTTGCTCGTTTTCCTAATTCATTCTTACAAGAGCTTTCATCTAAATCAACACCAAGCGGTCACATTCTTTTATTCATCATTGAAATTGCAATTTTCATTGCTATTACAATGGGTTGCGTACTGATTATTCAAGGTGTAAGAAAAGTACCTGTAAATTATGCAAAACAAATTGTAGGCAACAGACAGTTTGGTGGAGCACGCCAGTTTCTTCCTTTAAAAGTGAATAGCTCAGGTGTAATGCCCATCATCTTTGCACAAGCAATTATTTTCATCCCTACTATTTTTGCAAACTTTAATACTGGTGGAAGCGCATTCATGAAAGCTATTACAGACCATACCAACTTCTGGTATATGCTGATATATTCAATCGTGGTAATAGCATTCACCTATCTTTATACGGCACTTATTTTTAATCCGAAGCAGATTTCGGAAAATTTAAAACAGAACAATGGTTTTATTCCAGGAGTAAAACCAGGACAACCAACAACGGATTATATCGGCGTAATCATGGATAGAATAACACTACCTGGTGCATTAGCATTAGCATTGATTGGTATTCTTCCGGGTATAGCACAGCGTTTTGGAGTACAGCCCGGATTCGCTACATTCTTTGGTGGTACTTCACTATTGATTATGGTGGCCGTAATTTTAGATACTTTACAGCAAATTGAAACTCATTTATTAATGCGTCAATATGATGGATTGATGAAGAGTGGTAGAATTCAGGGAAGAAATTCAAACTCTGCTATTCAGATGTAATTCAAATTCTTTCTATAAAAGATTAAACGAACCCTGCTTGTTGCAGGGTTTTGTTTTATTACGATATTTGCAGCTTATGATGATTCTAAAAACAAATGAGCAGATTGAATTGATGCGTAAAAGCGCTCTATTGGTTAGTGAAACACTTAGTGAAGTCGCAAAAATTTTAAAGCCGGGTATTACCACTCTTGCTATTGATGCAATGATAAATCAATATATCAGAGATCATCATGCTATTCCATCTTTCTTAAATTATCATGGATATCCATTCCATTCTTGCATTTCTGTAAATGATGTTGTCGTACATGGATTCCCAGGCAAGGTAGAACTGAAAGAAAAAGATATTGTTTCTATTGATGTAGGTGTTATTCTTAATGGATGGCATGGCGATCATGCTTATACATTTGCCATTGGTGAGCCTGAAAAAGAAGTACAGCAATTAATTAAAGTTACAAAAGAATCTTTATATAAAGGAATTGAAAAGGCAACTGCAGGCAACTATACCGGAGATATAGCTTATGCTATTCAAGAACATACGGAAGGCAAACACGGCTATGGTGTAGTGCGAGAGCTTGTGGGGCACGGCCTTGGGAAAAATCTACATGAAGACCCACAAGTACCAAACTATGGCAAACGCGGTAGCGGTAAGAAATTGAAAGAAGGATTAGTGCTTGCTATTGAACCAATGATAAATCTTGGAAGCCGATACGTATATACCGAAAGTGATGGCTGGACTGTGCGTACAAAAGACAGATTGCCTTCTGTACACTTTGAGCACGATGTGTGTGTGCGTAAAAACAAAGCGGACATTCTTTCAAATTATCAACCAATTGAAGCAGCTGAAAAATTAAATTCTGAGTTATTCGTCTGTGCCTAAAGCAATCGGTACATTAATTCTAATCTGCTGTCTGTCCATATTTCTTTGGGGCTGATATATGTATCTTTTTTTGGAAATTTGATTCCTGCTTTAGCAAAGGCGTCTGCCACCAATTCGGAGCAGATGTAGCTTCTGTTTTTTTCTTTCTTACCGATTCTAAACAATATGCGAGTCATAATGCGTACAATCTCCCAATTGTCATAAGGGCGAGTCAATTCATCCAATCCAAAACTTATGGCTTTGTTAAGCTCTTTTTGATCCGGAGTAAAGTTGAGTTTCGCCATCACTATCTGACCTTTGTATGGTTTCTTCTTTCCTTTGTAATCGTGTAAGTATTTAGTAAGTGGAATTAGTCTGATTCCGATACGTGGCTCTGCTTCCAGAATCATTATTCTTTTTAGCTCCTCATCTTTATAAATTATTGCTACATGGCTCCATGCGCTTTTTGTTAGCCGCTGTATAATGCCGGAGAACAAATAACTGCCAGAACTGAAAAAAATATGTCCTGTTTTTAGCTCATCCCTGATTTTCTTATAAGAAACTAAAGGTAGAGTTTTAATTTGCTTTTTGGATATTTCTTCTGCCATTGCAAAGCGAACTTAATAAATTTTAGCGTTCTTTGTTTGAGATTTTTTATCACACATTCAAAATGGGAAGAAAAAAACTTATCGTAATTGGTGGTGGCGCAGCTGGTTTTTTTTGCGCAGTTAATGCAGCACGAATGTGCCCGGATTTGCAAGTGCTATTATTGGAAAAAACAATGAAGCTGCTTTCCAAAGTGAAAGTGAGTGGTGGTGGACGCTGCAATTTGACGAATGCTTGTTTTGATATAAATGAAATGGCAAAACAATACCCTCGGGGCACCAATTTTTTAAAAAAATCATTTCATCTGTTTTTTACTACAGATACTATAAAATGGTTTGAAGAAAGAGGAGTAGCATCAAGAGCAGAAGCAGATGGGAGAATGTTTCCGGCTACTAATTCATCGCAAACAGTGATAGACTGCTTATTGAAAGAAGCAAATCAATACAAGGTTGAAATTTTAATGAACAGAGAAGTGAAAGGAGTAAAAGCAATAAGTTCAGGTTTTGAAATTACTTGTTCTAATAGTGAACTACTAAGAACAGATTTTCTGTGTGTAGCCGCAGGAGGGTTTCCAAAGTCTTCTATGTTTAATTGGTTGCGAGATATGGGACATACAATAGAAGAACCAGTTCCTTCATTATTCACTTTTAATTTACCCAATCATCCATTAACCAAATTAATGGGCATAAGCATAGCACAAGTGAACATAAAACTTGCAGGGACAAAACTGAATCAATCAGGACCTTTGCTTATAACACATTGGGGCGTAAGTGGCCCTGCTACGCTCAAACTAAGCGCATGGGCTGCAAAAGATTTAGCATCAAAAAATTATCATTGCACCGTAATTGTAAATTGGCTTCCTGAATATAATGAAAACTCGTTGCCAACTTTTTTACAACAGATAAGAATAGAATATGCTTCGCAGAAAATAATTTCTAAACCATTGTTTCAATTGCCTGCAAGGCTTTGGGATTTTTTGTGTTTTGAATCCGGAGTGCAGCCGACAATGCGATGGGCTGATTTACCTGCTACCATTCAAAACAAATTAGTAAAAAATCTGTGTCATTATGAACTACCTGTGCAAGGTAAGACAACATTCAAAGAAGAATTTGTAACAGCAGGAGGTATTAAACTAAATGAAATAGATCCACAAACAATGATGAGTAAGAAAGTGTCTCATTTATACTTTGCCGGAGAGATAATAGATGTGGACGGTATTACCGGTGGTTATAATTTTCAAAATGCATGGACAGGAGGATGGGTTGCAGCGAAACATATTGCAGCGTCTGCATTGTAATTTTTTAAATAATTGTATATTGTTCCATTAAACTAAATTTTCTTGCTTTATTCATTTCTTAAATTTTGGATAGGACTATCCTTAAAAATATTTTGTCCTCATATCTTCATCAATAAGCCGGATGTTTTGAAAACGGAAGGCCCATTATTAATTGCTTCCAATCATCCCAATTCTTTTTTAGATGCAATCATTCTGGATGTCTTATTTCAAAAACCTATCTGGTCATTAGCGAGGGGCGATGCTTTTAAAAAGAAAGCGTTTGCAAAAATACTTCAGCGATTAAATATGTTGCCTGTATTTCGTACCCGAGAAGGAGTAGAGAATTTGGAACATAACTATACAACTTTTGCTGCTTGCAAAGAATTATTTCAGCGAAAGGGTTTGGTACTTATCTTCAGCGAAGGGTTGTGTGAAAATGAATGGCATTTACGACCATTAAAAAAGGGTACTGCACGATTGGCCATAAGCACTTGGCAAGATGGCATTCCGTTGAAGGTGCTACCTGTGGGAATTAATTATAGTTCATTTGAAAAATTTGGAAAAAATGTTTTTATCAATTTTGGTACAATGATCACAATGCAGCATATAAATCTGAGGGATAGTGATGGTAGAATGCATTTAGCCTTCAATCAACAATTACAAAATGAATTACAAAATTTGGTTTTTGAAATTTCAGCAAAGGATAAGGCGGAACAAAAAAGAAAATTAAGTTTTTCGGTGCCTTTGTATTTACAGTTACTATTACTATTGCCTGCTGCAATCGGATTGATTATAAATGCTCCATTTTATTTGCTCGTGAAAACATTTGTAAAAAAACGTGTAAAGGAAACCGGACATTTTGATTCTGTAATGTTGGGCGTATTGGCACTTGTTTATCCAATATTTGTGTTGCTCATAAGCTTTATATTATTTGCAATAACAAGTAATGGATATAGCTTTTTTGCTATTTTGATTTTTCCTGTTACTGCTTGGGCTTATTCATATCTTAAAAAGAAGACATTGTAGAGGGAAAGTGTACATAGTATTTAATTTTTATCATTAACAGGTGTGTGAACGTCCAAATTTATGTATTGGTTAATTCCGAAGTAAATATTTAAAAGCAATCAATTTATTCACTCGTTACATTGGTTACAATATTGCACCTATTTTAGTGTTATTTTTGACAGCAAATAAAATATTTAAAATACGCTATGGAAAGAGTACACTGTTTGATTATTGGTTCAGGTCCTGCAGGATATACTGCAGCTATTTATGCTTCACGTGCAAATTTAAAACCGGTTTTGTATCAAGGTATCCAGCCCGGAGGACAGTTGACAACAACTACTGAAGTGGAGAACTATCCCGGCTATCCTGAAGGAGTACAAGGCCCGCAAATGATGGTGGATTTTGAAAAACAAGCAGTGAGAATGGGTGCCGATATTCGCTATGGATTGGCTACAAAAGTTGATTTTTCCTCGCATCCGCATAAAGTGGAAATAGATGAAGAGAAATGGATTGAAGCGGATTCTGTAATTATTGCAACGGGTGCTTCGGCTAAGTGGTTAGGATTGGAAAGTGAAAAGCGTTTGAATGGCTTTGGTGTGAGTGCCTGTGCTGTATGTGATGGGTTTTTCTTCAGAGGGAAAGAAGTAGCCATTGTAGGCGCAGGAGATACTGCTGCAGAAGAGGCATTGTATTTGTCAAAACTTTGTACCAACGTACACATGATAGTGCGCCGCAATGAAATGCGAGCCAGTAAGGTGATGCAGGATAGAGTACTCAATACTCCAAATATAAAAGTGTATTGGAACGCCGATACGGAAGAAATAATTGGAGATAAAACAGTAACTGCTGTTCGAATTAAAAACAATCAAACAGGCGAAAAGACAGAAATCCCTGTTCATGGATTTTTTGTAGCAATCGGACATCAACCTAATTCAGATATATTCAAAGGAGTTTTGGAAATGGATGAAGTGGGTTATATTAAAACTATTTCCGGAACTACAAAAACAAATGTAGAAGGTGTGTTTGCTGCCGGTGATGTGCAGGATAAAAATTACCGTCAAGCAGTAACAGCAGCAGGCAGCGGATGTATGGCCGCATTGGATGCAGAGCGATATTTAGGCGCAAAAGGACTTCACTAAAATTTCAAATTGGAAAAACTACTGACCATATCATTAAACAATCTTCGATTTCATGCTTATCATGGATTATTTCCTGAAGAGAAAAAAATCGGCAATGAGTTTTATGTTCAACTTTCGGTATCCTATATGCCGGAGAAAATAATAGTTGAAGACATAAATCACACACCTGATTATGGAAAGTTGTATCAGTTGATAAGTGAAGAAATGAAAAAGCCCAGAGCACTTTTAGAAACTTTTGTAATGGAAGTGGCGGAGCTTGTACACGAAACCTTTCCAATAGTGAAAGAAATTGAAATCTCTATTGAAAAATTAACTGTTCCGATTGTTCAATTTGAAGGTTCATCATCGGTAAAATATAGAAGTGTGTATCATTAATGACAAGGAGTGTACATTCCTCTTGAAATAATAGGAATTGGTTTTTGTCCTTTTATCTATTACTTTTAAAACAGTAAAGTGCAGTGTTACTTTACAGATTAAAATAAAATATGAATAAAATTAGGCAATAATTATATTCGGCTGCATTAGCACCTTTGCTTTTATCGAATTTGAAATAAGACAAGCTACTTCCGATTTTTGCAATATTCTTTCTGCTCTTTCCTTATCTTTTTCATTCGGGATAACGACAGTAGGCTCTAATAGTACTTCAGTCATTAAAAATTTGCCATCAATCTGTTCCAATTTTCCTTTTGCATTACAGCTAAAGGTTGTGAAATCTAATTTTGAGTTTTCTGCAATAGCCAAAAAAGTGGTCATCAAACAACTGCCCACAGCAGCAGTAAATAAATGCTCCGGCGACCAGATGCCCGGAATGCCTTTTGGAAAGGGAGGCGGTGTGGCTACTTCGATACAACCCGGTTGGCTTTGCGTTTCTGCATTCAACTCCGGTGAGCACATGATGCCTTGACGATCTTTTGTCCAGTTGATATTTACGTTATAAATATGTGGTTCCATAATAATTTGTTTAGCGCAAAGCTAAATTTGTCTCAAAAGAATTAATGTGACACCGGTCACAAATAAAATTTTTCTGTTTTTTAATCAATATACATACAACAAGTAATTCTTAAGACTGAAAATGAATGTTTAACTTTGCCGACTTATGACAGAAGAAATCAAAAACGAAGAACAACTCAATTTTTTAGAAGAAATAATTGAAGCTGATTTGGCAGCAGGGAAATATCAACAAATCATTGCCCGCTTTCCGCCGGAGCCAAACGGATATTTACATATTGGACATGCTTCAAGTATCTGTTTGAATTTTGGTTTGACCAAAAAATATCCTGGCTACACTAATCTTCGTTTTGATGATACCAATCCGGTAACGGAAGACACAGAATATGTAGAAAGTATTAAAGCGGACATTCGCTGGCTTGGTTTTGAATGGAAGAATGAATTATATGCTTCTGATTATTTTGATACATTGTATGAATATGCTTTAAAGTTAATTCAGAAAGGATTGGCTTATGTGGATGACAGCACGAGCGATGAAATAGCTTCTATGAAAGGGACACCTACAGAAGCCGGTAAAAATAGTTTGTATAGAAACCGTTCTATAGAAGAAAATCTTGATTTATTCACCCGAATGAAGAACGGTGAGTTTTCGGATGGTAGTAGAACATTGAGGGCAAAGATTGATATGGCACACATCAATATGCTGATGCGTGATCCGATTTTATATCGTATCAAACACGCACATCATCACCGCACCGGAGATAAGTGGTGCATCTACCCGATGTATGATATGGCTCACGGCCAAAGTGATTCTATTGAAACGGTGTCGCATTCTATATGCACTTTAGAATTTGTGCCTCACCGCGAATTATACAACTGGCTTATTGAGAAATTGGAAATCTATCCATCGCATCAATATGAATTTGCAAGAAGAAATATAAATTATACTGTTACCAGTAAGCGTAAATTACTACAATTGGTTACAGAAAAGCATGTAACAGGATGGGATGATCCGAGAATGCCAACCATAAGTGGTATGCGCAGAAGAGGTTATACAGCTGAAAGTATTCGTGAGTTTTGTGACCGAATAGGGATTGCCAAAAGGGAAAATATTGTGGACGTTGGCTTATTGGAGTTTTGTGTACGAGAGCATTTGAATAAAATTGCATTGCGTAGAATGGTAGTTTTTCATCCATTAAAAGTTGTGTTGTCCAATTATTCAGGCGATGGAGAATGGCTTGAATCTGAAAATAATCCTGAAGATCCGAATGGAGGGAAGAGGAAGATTCCTTTTGGTCGTGAGTTGTTGATTGAGCAAGAAGATTTTATGGAAAATCCGCCAAAAAAATATTTTCGTTTAGCTCCGGGACAAATGGTACGTTTAAAAAGTGCGTACATCATCAAGTGCGAAGAAGTGATTAAAGATAATAATGGAAATATTGTTGAGTTGCATTGTACTTACATACCCGAAAGTAAAAGTGGCAGCGATACAAGTGGTATCAATGTAAAAGGTACACTGCATTGGGTGAGTGCAAAAGATGCAATAGAAGCGGAGGTTCGGGAATATGACCGTTTATTTAAAGTTGAAAACCCTTCTTCTGAGGATGGTGATTTTAAAGATTATATCAATCCGGTATCATTGAATATTGTTACAGCTTATGCGGAGCCGGCATTAACAGAAAGTTCAATAGCTGAGAAATTTCAGTTTATACGCAAAGGGTATTACTGCTTAGATACAGATGCAACATCTGAAAAGCTAATCTTTAACAAGACAGTAGGATTGAAAGACGGTTGGAAACCTGCACACTAATAATGATAGCGCACAAATGCTTCCATTGCTGCATAATGCGTTAATCCCAAATCGGCATAAAGAGCAGCGGTAGCTGCATTTCTTTCTTCCGCTCGTTGCCAAAACTCTCTGGAATCACTTCCTTGAAAAGGCACCATATCTTTTTGTGATTGATGTATAAAGATTCCAAAACGTTTTTTTAGCACTTGATCAGGGCTCATAGGAATTGCCATTTCTATTTCTTCAATATTCCATTCTTGCCATGCACCTTTATATAGCCAAAGCCAGCAGTTGTTTATCCATTCACTCTTATCAGAAATGTCTGCTTCTTTTTTCAATCGCTTCAATGCTTCTAATACAACTTGAAAACAAACAATATGCGTACCATGAGGATCTGCAAAATCACCGGCGCAATAAACCTGTTGTGGTTGTAATTGGCGCAATAATTCCATGGTGATTTTTACATCTTTTTCGCCCATTGGTTTTTTTTCAATAGCACCTGTTTCGTAAAAAGGCAAATTCTGAAAATGTATATTCTCTTCTTTAAGTCCTACATAGCGGCATGTAGCTTTTGCTTCACCTCGTCTGATAAGGCCTTTGATAGAACGAATAAGTGGTGTATCCATTTGATTGGATTTCTTTTTTGCAAGAAATCTTCTGGCATCATCTAAAACTTTTACTGATTTAATCGTATTGATACCAATTATTTCTTCGAAGCCAACTGCAAAATCAAGAAAGCGTGTTACAAATTCATCAGTCACTGCAATGTTGCCGCTCGTTTGATAGGCAACATGTACATCATGCCCTTGATCGTGCAAGCGTTGAAATGTACCACCCATACTGATAATATCATCATCGGGGTGGGGGGAGAAGATGACTACTCTTTTTGGATAAGGAATAGAGCGTTCAGGATGTTTAGGAAGATTTGCATTAGGCTTTCCACCCGGCCAGCCGGTTATGCTATCTCTCAGCATATAATAAACATCTAAATTAACTTCGTAAGCATCTCCTTTTTCAACTAATAAATCGCTTAATCCGTATTCGTTGTAATCGGTATTCGTGAGACTTAAAATAGGCTTCTTTAATTTTAAAGCCATATTCACTACGGCCTTTTTCACCATCTTAGATGTCCATTCACAATCACCGGTGAGCCAGGGTGATTTATTTCGGGTTAGTTCTGCAGCGGCATTTTCATCTACAACAAATGTTACATCATCATGATTTTGCAAAAGAGAAGCAGGTACTTGTTCTGTTTCATCATCTTCTACTGCTTTTCTGATAACCGGTGCTTTTGCACTGCCCCAAGCCATCAAGATTACTTTTTTAGATTGTAAAATTGTGCTGATGCCCATCGTTATTGCTTGTCTTGGAACATCTGAGATATTTGCAAATTCGTAAGAGTTGGCTATTCGTGTGGAATTATCCAACGTAATCAATCTAGTTTTAGAGTAGATGCTGGAACCCGGTTCATTGAATCCGATGTGTCCGTTATTTCCAATTCCAAGGATTTGTAAATCTATTCCACCTGCATCTTTTATCTTCTGTTCATATTCCTTGCAATGTTCTTTGATATGTTCTTTTGAAACTTCGCCGTTGGGAATATGAATGTTCTTTGGATTAATGTCAATATGGTCAAATAAATGAGATCGCATAAAACGGCTGTAACTTTGTAAGGCATTATTATCAATAGGATAATATTCGTCCAGATTAAATGCAATAACATTTTTAAAACTTAATTTCTCTTCTTTATGCATTCTTACCAACTCTGCATATAAACTTTTGGGTGATGAGCCTGTTGCTAATCCTAAAACACATTTTTCTTTTTTCTTCTGCTTGTCGCGAATAAATGCGGCCATTTGTTTGGCAACAAATTCAGAACCTGCTTTATTGCTTGGGAATATTTTTACCGGTATTTTTTCAAAACTGTCAGCGTTGTTTGTTGCGATTACCTTTTTTGCCATTGCATGTTTATTGAGCGTTAAAGATAAAAAATTAAAAATCAAGTTGAACAAAGAAATAAACGAACAAACGTTTACTGTACTTCGATTTCATCTAAAAATAACCAAGCTTTATTACCTGCTCCGGGATTTCCTGCTGGTATTTGGCCAAAATTCTTTACCAGTACTTTTACAAATTGTGTTTTTGCTTTCTTTTTCAATACTAACTTTAAAACTCCATTTCCGGTATCTTTTTTAGTCAATATAAACACATTAGACGAACCTACTTTGTTATAATTTTTATTGTCTGAAGAAAAATAAACTTCAATGCCTGAAGGTTGGTATATCCACGAGGCTCTTGAGTCTAAGGCATGAACCGTTATCGATGATATTGTTTGAAGTGTTCCCAAATCTATCACAGCTTCACCATCATTTCCATTAAATCCAAGATAATCTTTTGCTTGTGCAAAACCTTTTTCCGCTTGTATGCCGTTTACTAAAGTGAAAGGCCCATCACTTTGGTATCTTTCTGCAATAGGAGTGTTAATCGTAATTTTTTTGCCTGTTGCTTTATTAATATAGAATGCTTGCGTATAAACAATTGAATTTTTATTTACGGTCACATTTGAATTGTTCAAAACAACCCATGAGTATTTTCCTGTTTTATTAATGGGGATTAATTTTGCAGCTTTATATGCTTTTGCATTAGGATTACTTGTAAGTGTTTTCGTTTTATCCGTTAAGAAGTTGCCCCAAACCAAAGCATCTGAGTTATTGCTGTTCAATGAAAATATTACACCGTTTTGATTTGGAGATGGTAGCACTGATTGTTGCAATGCAAAATATTCGCTGCTGTAATTCCATTTCCAAAGTCGATATCTCTCAAACTGTATTTTTAAACGTTGCTGAAAAGTGTCCCAATTTTTATTTTCTTTCGTACTCCAAAAAACTTCGCTAGCTGCGCTCAGTCGTGGGAAAAGCATATACTCAACTTTTGAAGGGTATGCAATATATTCTGTCCAAAGATTGGCTTGTGCACCAAGAATATGCTTTGCTTGATCTGCATTTAGAACAGACGGAACAGGGTCATATTTATAAACTTGCTCTATTGAATTATAGCCACCTTGTGTTACACTATCTTCATTTGGGCTTTGAGATTGATTTAGATAAAGTGGGCTGCCCGGAGTCATCACTACATCGTGATTTTGTTTTGCTGCCTCAATGCCGCCTTCTTCTCCACGCCAACTCATCACCGTTGCATTGGGTGCTAATCCGCCTTCCAGAATTTCGTCCCATCCTATGATACTTCTTCCTTTTCCATTAATATATTTTTCCATTCGTTGAATAAAATAACTCTGCAATTCATGTTCATCTTTCAAGCCATTTTCTTTCATTCTTTTTTGACAAAGTGGACAGCGTTTCCAGTTTTCTTTCGGACATTCATCACCACCAATATGTATGTAGCGTGAAGGGAAAAGTGAAAGCACTTCATCTATTACATTTTGTAAAAAAGTAAAAGTGTTTTCTTTTCCGGCGCAATACACGTCGTCAAAAACGCCAAAGGTTTGTTGCACTTGTTTTCCTTTAGTATCACCTGCCCATTTACATTCTTTAGGATAATACTGAAAGGTTGGCTCATCCGGAAAGCAACTTAATTCGGGATATGCTGCAATAGCAGCAGATACGTGACCGGGCATTTCTATTTCCGGAATTACAGTGATGTAGCGTGCTGATGCATACGCTACAATCTCTTTTACTTGCTCTTGTGTGTAGTATCCGCCATAGCGAATATTATCATTACCCGAGCCGGGATAATGGCCGATAATAGTGCCGTTTCTCCATCCACCAATAGAAGTGAGTAAAGGATATTTTTTTATTTCAATACGCCATCCTTGATCATCTGTTAAGTGCCAATGAAAATAATTCATCTTATGCATAGCGATGAAGTCAATATATTTTTTAATATAATCTACGGAGAAGAAATGACGACTCACATCTAAATGTACACCACGATAATTAAATCTTGGCGCATCGTTGATATTTACTTCCGGTATAATTATTTTTTGTGATGTTGATTTGCTTTCTGATGGTATCGGTAGTAATTGAATGAGTGTTTGCATTCCATAAAATGTTCCCGAAGTGGTTTGGCCGTTAATAGAGATATTTTGATTCGTTGCGTGTAATGAATAAGCGCCTTCTTTGCCCGGCAATAAAGATTGTAGTGTTGTGAAATTTATGAAGTTGGACTCAGCCTTATTGCTTGTTTTTAATTTTAGGTTATAAAATTGTTGCAAGTAGCTGTTAAAATAATCCGCAGCAGCCTGATCTGCTCCATTGTAAACAACAATCGTTGTAGCGGCATTTAATTCAAAACTGCCATTGCCTTTTACTATGGAAGAAGGAGCAGGAATGATATTCACTTGTGCAGCTGCGAAAACAGGAAACAGCAATACGCCAATCGCTTTTAATAACTTCATAATAATGCTTTTAAAGGCCTAATTTAGCTATTCTTTTCACTCTATTATAGATTTTTTATGCAAACGAATGTTCAAATAATAGAGCAGTTTTATACTGCTTTTCAAAAATTGAATGATACAACTATGAATGGTTGTTATAGTGAGGATATCGTTTTCAGCGATCCGGTTTTTGGTTTGCTGCGCGGATTGGAAGTAAAGGCGATGTGGAAAATGCTATGCAAGTCCGCCAAAGATTTTTCGTTGGAATTTTCCAACATAGAATTGTTGGATGAAGAATATGCTACTTGCAGCTGGACTGCTTCTTACACTTTTTCAAAAACCGGAAATAGGGTAGTGAATCATGTAAAAGCATTTATGCGTTTAAAAGACGGGAAAATTATTGAGCATAGTGATGCTTTCAAACTCAGTAAATGGTCGGCACAAGCACTTGGCTGGAAAGGCGCACTCTTTGGATGGATGAACTGGTTTAGAAGAAGTGTTCAGAAGAATGCAAGGAAAAGTTTGGAAAAGTTTATGAAGGATAATAATGTTGCTGCTGCACAATAGGAAATATTTATTTTGCTACGAAGTCGTGAGAGACTCAACGACTTCGTAGCATTTGATTAATCTTCCAATACACCAAACTTTCCGCTATTCACATCCTGTATCGCTTGTTCCACTTCATCCCAATGATTCATTAAAAAAGGGCCGTATGCTGCAATGGGCTCATCAATTGGCTCGCCGGATAAAACTAACAAAGCTGTATCTTCTGTAGCTTCAACAGTTATTTCTTCTCCATCATTTTTAAATAATACAAAATGATCTTCTGCCGCTGCTTCATCATTAAATTTTGCAGTGCCGTCTATAACTAATATTCCTGTATTATAATTTTTTGGTAGCGAGAATGAAAGTTTGGCTCCTTTATTCAGTTTTAAATTATACACGTTCATCGGCGTGAATGTATATGCAGGGCCTTTTACTCCTTTAAATTCCCCTGCAATCACTTCAACACTGCCGCTGTTATGTTCAATTTCAAGATGCCCCATTTTGGCATTAGTAATTTCTTGATATTTGGGTGGAGTCTTTTTACTCTTTGCAGGAAGATTAACCCATAGCTGCACCATCTGAAAGAGCCCACCTGTTTTACTGAACGTCTCTTCATGATATTCTTTATGTAAAAGGCCTGCGCCTGCAGTCATCCACTGTACATCACCTTCACCAATCACGCCGCTATGCCCTGCACTGTCGTGGTGTGCTATTCTGCCATGATAGGCAATCGTTACGGTTTCAAATCCTGCGTGTGGATGCACGCCAACACCTCTTACATTTTTAGAAGGGCCAAATTCTATTTTAGAACCATAATCCATCAGAAAAAATGGGCTCATTCTTTTTTTATCAATCATACGGCTGTTTGGAAAAAAATTGTGTACTCTGAAACCATCTCCAACCATGTGCGGTGGAGGTGGTGCAATAATGTTTTCTATAGATTTTTTCGTTGCCATAGTTTTAAATTTTATTTTAACATCGGAACTTCCATTAATAATAATTCTGTTTTTTCATCTGCGGTGATGTCTAATTCGGCAAAGTTTGTTATGCCCATTCCATCACGGCGATTCAGTTTTTCTCCATTGATAGTTATACTGCCTTCAATAACAAAAGCATAAATACCGTTATCACTTTTGTGCAATGGATATTTAGTTTGAAATCCTTTATCTAAGTTACCTAAACTAAACCAAGCATCTTGATGAATCTGTACACCATCGTCTTTTGTTCCCAATGGAGAAACAATGGTGGTTAGTTTGTTGTGCTTTTCAGCATCTGAAAAATATTTTTGATCATAACGTGGAGCAATATTTCTTTCGGAAGGGTAAACCCAAATCTGAAAGAATTTAACTCCTTTATCTTGATTCTTGTTTTTTTCTGAGTGCTCTACACCTGTGCCTGCGCTCATTACTTGCACATCACCTTGACGAATGACTTGAGTGTTTCCCATACTGTCTTTATGTTCCAAATCGCCAAAGGTAGGAATGGAAATAATCTCCATATTATCATGTGGATGCCTACCAAAACCCATTGATGGAGCAACAGTATCATCGTTCAATACTCGTAATACGCCGAAATGTACTCTTTCTGGATTGTGATAGCCGGCGAAACTAAAAGTATGATAAGTATTTAACCAGCCATGATCAGCATGACCTCTTGTGTCAGCTCTGTGTATAACTTTTTCCATAGAAACTCCTTTTTTATATAGTTAGGCAATAATCTTTTCTGTTACAATATTTTCTGCAAGCCATAGGAACTCAGTTATGAAGTTGTGTATATTCAATTCAAACTTTTCATCAGTTAATATTCCTTCGGGTGAAAACTTTTTATCTACTGCAGGAACGATTAGCATGTAGGGTGATGCAACACCAAAAAGTGCCGGTACCAAAAGCAGTAATTGCTGTGCTGCTCTTATGCCACCCATTGCACCCGGTGAAGCTGTAACGATTCCAAAAGGCTTGTGATGTTGTTTTGGAAAATGATCCAGCATGTTTTTCATAGCCGGTGAGTAGCTTCCATTGTATTCGGGTGTTACCAATATAAATGCACCTGCATGAAACATTCTTTTTGCTAATGGTGTAAATTCTTCAGGTACTGTTTCTACCGCTGACCAAACAGACTGTACCGGAGGTAAGTTCCAATCTTTCATTTCAATAATACCGATTTCGTGTTCTGTATTTTGTGATAGCCACTCTTGTAAAAACAAGGCTACTCTGTTTGTAGTACTATTCGTGCGAGGGCTACCGGATATAATTTCTATTCTCATATAATGTAATATTTTATGCAAATATACACATTCAATGTTTAAACATCAAATATTTTTAGTTAATGCATGTTAACAGTAGTTTGAGTAATAGATTCATTTTTTTAGGAGGCAAAACTGAAAGCAAATAAGTGAAAAGTGAATTCTAAAAAGTTTAAACAAAGAGGTAGCAAAAACGTGAAGCAAATGCAAACGTTTTTGTTTATAATAAAAGGGGAGTGTTTTTGGGGAAGCTACAGTAATGAATAAGCTACTCAAACAGGTTTTTGCGGTAGTAAAAAACAGAACCATTTATCAACCCAATTACTGTTCACAAAAACCATAAAATTTATTTGGGTTTATGCACAGTTCATGTTAGCTGCTGCCGTTCTTGCCGTTAGTTGTGTTTTTCACTGTCATTGTCCAGTTAGTATTTTGTTTTTATGTGTTGGTTGTGCAGTTGCGGGTTTAAAAATTTTTGAAGGGGAAAAAATAAAAAATATTTTTTTTCAAGTGGGATAGGTAGAAGCTCTTTTGTAAATGTGCTTACAATTTTATTAATTAATGATTTCTAAAACTATATATTTCTTCAAAGTCAAGAAGTTGAAGTTTTTTAAAGTCATTATAATAGTATCTAATGTATTCACTTACAGGTAAAGCAATGTTTTTTATAAAAGAGTTCTTGCTATGCTCAATTAAGTATGTGGTTAACCAAGGATATTCATTCTTCAATGTAACTCCTTCATCATCTCCGGAGATAATCATTGAAAGACATTTCGCTTCTTCAAAGATGGAACAAATAAGGCCTTGCTTAAGTTGATCTAAACTATATAAGCGTAATTTATAAATATCATTCCCATTTTCTATATAATGATGCTTTGTCCAATAATAACATCGCTCTGATAGTGAATACTCAAAATCAATATAGGGCTCCATTGCTTTTGATATATCTTTTTCAAGTTTACTTAAGCTTTCAAATGCAAAAATCATCTTTTATTGTTCTTTTCTAAATTGTGAATTTAAATCAATTAAAACGCATTAAACATTTCACCTAAATAATGTTTCATTCTTCCATAGTTTGTCCAAATTTAAGTGACGAATAATCGTCAACCTATTTTAGGACAAGACATGATTCAAATATAACAAAAAGTTCAAACGGAGCAATTAACCCCTGCTTGCGTTCAAACCGCTTGTTGTAGGCAGTTTTTATTTTGTCAGTTGTTGAATGTAGTCTGTTGTCTTGTTTAATACACTTTCCATCGCTTCTTTGTGTGGCGTGTGTCCTACATTCGGAATAATGTATTTTTCGGCTTTCCCGTTTACTTGGCTGATTGTTTTTTCAACCTGTTCTAAAGTTCCGTATTCGTCTGCTTCTCCTTGAATAAACAAAAGCGGACAGCTGATTTTTGGCAACAAATGCTCAATGTTCCAATCTCTGTAATCGCTTCGTGTCCACGTTTCCGTCCACGCTTTAAATATTGTTTCCACCTTATCGCTGTGATATTTTGCCAAACGTTCGGGTAGGTTGGTGGTTTTGTAGTTATCTATTGCTTCATAAATTCCTTGTAGCGTAATGTCTTCTACAAAAATGTGTGCTGCTTCAGCAATAACAGCTTTTATCCTTGCGGGGTATTTGCTTGCTGTCAATAAAGCTATCGTACCTCCGTCACTATGTCCGAATAAAATAGCATTGTTTATTTCAAATATTGTTAATAATTCATTCAAAATATCTGCCTCCAACTCCATATAATTGGTTGGTCTTTCGTGTGTAGGCATCGGCTCTGATTTGCCATAACCTAAACGGTCATACGCTAATACATTGCATTGCGTGGCGTCTGCTAATTTTGTTGGAAAATCACGCCATAGTTGGACACAACCTAAACTGTCGTGAAGGAATACAATCGTTGGACGGTTTTCATAATTGTTTTGAAAATCTATGTAAAGTTGTTTGTTGCTTATGTTTATCAATTCACACCTGCTTCTCTGCTTCATCTATTATCTTTTATTTGGGTCCCCCCAGTTTTATTTTTTCTTCTTCCAAGTCTATCTTATGTAGGTAGTTTCGGATAAGGTCTTCATCAATTTTGTGTTCCACATTGTTTAAACTGATGAGCAATTCTCTTTGTTTGTTGAGCAATTCCAAATAAAGAGACTTCTTTTCATCCGTAAAATTTAAAGGCAAATCCTCATTATTCTCTTGCCAATGTTGTAATAGTTGAGCAAGTTCTTTTTTCTCTTTTATCTTTTCGCCATATTTTTCTTGAATCAAATTTGTAGAATGATTAAAAAGCTCTCTTTTTATTTTTTTGTGCGCTTCTTTCTCTGGTAAATGGTCGTCAAATTTTGGAACACCAATAACTCTTATGACATAAGGAAGGGTTAATCCTTGCAATAATAAAGTAGTAAGAATGACGATAAAAGTAATGAACAGAATCAAGTTTCGTTGTGGAAACTCAATGCCACTTTCTAAAGTAAAAGGAATAGACAATGCTGCCGCAAGAGATACCACACCACGCATTCCTGCCCAACCGATGATGATTGGCATTCTTGCATTAGGGGTTCTTGAATCTGCTACGGTTATGAAATTCCGCATAACCATTGTCGTTAGTACTGCTCCGTAAGCAGCCAATATGCGGACAATAATCAAAACTAATGTAACTAATAACCCATATCCAATAGCGGCACCCAAACTGACATCTTCCAAGCCTGAAACTATCTCCGGGAGATCTAACCCGATAAGCAGAAACACCAATCCGTTCAGTAAAAACACCAGACTTTCCCATACATTAAATCCTTTTAACCTCGAACTGCTACTTATAAATTGATATCTTTTGGTGGAAAGAAATAAGCCGCCACTCACTACTGCGAGTACCCCCGAACTATGTGCTTCTTCCGCCACGATGTACATAACAAAAGGAGCAACAAGCGTAAGTATCGTATCAATATTGGCATCGGTGGGCAGTATTTTGTGTGCTTTCATAAAAATCCAAGCGATTAATAAGCCAATTCCTACACCGCCAATCACCATCCACATAAAATTAAAAGCAGCATTGTACCAAATAAATTGTCCTGTAGCAACGGCTATTAATCCAAATCGGAAAATGATAAGCGAGGAAGCATCGTTGAGTAAACTTTCGCCTTCCAATAAAGTAGCTACTCTTTTGGGAACTTTCACAAATTTCAATATTGCAGCTGCACTCACAGCATCGGGTGGCGATACAATACCGCCCAACAAAAAACCTAACGCCAACGACATGCCCGGAATAAAAGCGTTTGCTACAAAAGCAACCGAAACGGCAGTTATCAATACCACTGGAAATGCAAAACTGAAAATAATGCGCCTCCATCTCCAAAATTCTTTCCAAGATATAGCCCAAGCAGCTTCGTATAACAAGGGTGGTAGAAAGATGATGAAAATGAGTTCGGGATTAATGTGCAGTACAGGAACACCGGGTATCAAGCTGATCAATAAACCTGCCAGAACAAGCACAACAGGGTAGGCAACTTTTATTTTCGTTGCCAACATCACCAATAGAATAATGGCAATTACTAATCCAATATAAAACAGAAAATCTTCTACCATAATTTATTAATTTAAATATCCAAACTCATTCTGCGTTACTCCACTTTCCTTTGTTTTTAAGGAAGGAATTTTTCATATGGAATAACACAAATGCTTTGTGCTATACCACCAATGCATTTTTTTTGTTTACACAATCGCTATTGCTTTCAAATAACAAAGGTCAGTAAACAAACAAATAATGAAGACTTTTGTTTTTTAAAAATAAGTTCCGTTGTGAGAAAAGACAATTGGGCATTCACCGTGGCAAAACTTTGGGATTACTCCTGCGACTTATAATTCCTTTGATGAGAATAAGATTCGGTTTAAAAAAGCTCCCTCACGAAATCAGCTTTTTTAATTTTCTTAATCTGAAAGAAAGAATTACGTGGAAGATGCCTACCATAATAAATGCCATACCGGTATAAAAAACAATAGTCAACCCTGCAAATACGGGATTCCATATCAATATGAAAGAAAATAACACGCCCAGAATGCCAATGAAGAGCAGGTATCCCCAACCACTAATGTTTATCTTTTTCAAATTAATTGCATGGCCAATTGCCACAGCCGAACGGAACATAATACCAAAGCCTACATAGAACACCAGAAACATCATTGAGGTAAGCGGCAAGGCCATTAATAAAATACCAATAAGCAAATCAATAATGCCGCTAATTAGCGACCATCCCCAGTTATCCATTTCCTTACGGTTGCTGATAGCATAGGCTATCTCTAATATCCCTGTCACAAAAAAAGTAATGGCAAATAATAAGGATAGCGTGGCGTAGGATAATACTGGCGTGCTGAAAACCCAAAAACCTGCAATAATTAAAATGATACCGAGTATCAAAACAAGATACCAGTTTTTGACTCTCTTGAGTAAATAATTGTTTTCCATTTTCAATTTATTTAATGATGAATAATAGAGTTGCAAACTAAATTTTTAAGATATTCCGGTGAATCTTTATTGTGATTTTTTTATGATAAAAAATAAATTGCTTTTTATTTCGCATTTTTATTTCCTGCATCCGCAAAGGTGATAAAACTGATGCTTGTTGCGGGCAATATTACATCTCCCTGTTTGATTGCATTGCTTTTAATTTCCGGCAATTCATCATTCGCATCTAACTGCAATTCCTTTCCATTCAGCATCACTGTTTTGCCCTGCAACTCTTTAGAAGTTAAAGTGTACTGTTCCGCATCAGAAGGAATGTGGATAGAAACAGAATCTTTATTGGTATTTATTACCAAAAGGGTGACGCCGCCTTTATGGTCTTTCAAATTGTGGGCAAATAAATACACACCGGCTTTCCCATTGCCCGCATCATACACTTCGGTACCCATCAGTTTTGACCATAACAATGCAGCCCAATAATTGGGTTTTGGCAAATGGGTATCCTGGTCAATCAGGCTGTATTCACTGGCTGCAAGTGTATTGTGCATCACTACCTGCACACCTTTTTGCGCCAGCGAACCTAACTGATACAAGTAGCGGAAACAATCTAAGTAGGTTGCCGCAAAAGGATCTCCACCTGCTGCTGCTTGGGCTGTTTCGGTGATCCATATTGGTTTGCCAGGCAAATATTTATTTCTTAATCCGGTATAGTAATCGGCTACTGTATCTGTTCTGCGCAACCATGAACCTGCTAAAGCATTTTCTGCTTTTATAGAAAAAGGACCGCTTTGCATCATGCGCATAGAAGCAGCGCCATAAAAGTGATAGGAGAAAACATCAAACACAGGTTTGGGGCTTGCCGACATCATGGCATCGGTAGTCAGCATGCTCATCCCTGCCGGTATTTCTGTTTGATTAAAATTTAACTCCGGTATGCCTTCACCAATAGAGCCGGGGCCAACCGTGAGCATATTGGGAACTTCTTTTTTTGCCCATGCATTGAAAACCGCAACATCTTTTGCAAAATTTTCAGCGTTGTAATTTTTGTTCATTTCACCACCTGCTGTTGGGATGGAAGGTTCATTGAAAAGTTCTGCTGCGGCTATTTCACCACCAAGACTTTTTGTATAGTCCGCTATTTTTTGCGCTTCTTTAGGTGTCCAAACACCGTTGGCATCACGCACTCCATTAGATACAGCAAATGATGTAACCAATTTTGAATTGGTAGCTTTTACAAAATCCAATACGCCTTTCCATTCGTTTCGGGTGAGCACATTTGCAAAACCCTTTGGCGCTTTTGCTAATTTTGGTTCGTCATTATCCTGAAAATAAATGGCATTAGCCCAGGTGCCGCTCACGCGAACATAAGCAGGGGCAAGGCCTTTGGCGAGATTCAGCAACCTTTTGTCAGCGAGATTAATCGGCGCAAGCTGCCGGTACATTTCGCTGTTTTTTTGCGATACATCATAGGTAGATGCAGCCGAAGAAGAAGGCAGGCTATCCATCAATTTGTATGGCTTCCAAAACTCTCCGCCCACTACTTCCGCCATTTCCACATTATAAGATTGATACCTTTCGCTGACACTGCCAATTTTTTTCATGTCTTTAAGGTTGATTTGAATGATGTTTTCATTGGTTGTGTTGGAATTGTTAGCTCCCGGGTTGCATGCGTGAAGTCCAGCAACAACAGGAATTGCGAGTAATAGCAATAGATTTATTTTCATAGTAAAGTGTTTTATATTTTTTCCCGCCCAGCTCTATTTACATTAGCTAATTTAATCATTTATATGAAAATTAATCGTTCAAAATGAGATTTTTATTAGCACGATAAATAATGCTCTTCCTGATTTTCTCCCTGCTTTTATCAAAACAGTATTCCTGAAGTTTTAGTGTTGCGTTATCAATTCCGAAATTTGCATAGCTATTGAGTAACAATTAAAGTTCAGGGATAAATAATGATGAACTGTGCCATCGTGATAAAACATGTGCAATAAAAAAGTGATTCAGAAGATGTTCCGTATTTGTTCAGCATTTCAATTCAAACTCCTATATTCAACAGGTGATAAGCCTGTTTTTTGTTTAAAAAACCTTGTAAAATGTTGTGGATATTTAAAACCCAACTCGTAAGCAATTTCACTGATGGATTTATCCCAATCAAAAATACGTTCTTTTGCTATATCAATGACCTTGGTTTGAATATATTCTTGAGCGGTCTTGCCAGTTTCTTTCTTGATTAAATCACCAAAATAGTTATGGGAAAGATTTAATTCTTCAGCACAATAACCAACGGATGGCAAACCAATATCTGATGGCTTGTCAGAAGAAAAATATTCCTGCAACAAGCTTTCAAATCGCTCTAAAATTCCTCTATTTTCATTATCTCTTGTGATGAATTGTCTATCGTAAAAGCGAATGCAATAATTCAGAAACAATTCAATGTTAGAGGTTATCAGCGTTTTGCTATGCTTGTCAATAGATTGTTCCATTTCGTATTGAATTTTTGAAAAGCAATCTAAAACAATCTGTTTTTCTTTTTCGGAAAGGTGCAACGCTTCGTGCGAATCATAGGAAAAGAAAGAATAATCCTGAATGTGTTTGCCTAATGCGGTGCCTTTTATCAAATCAGGATGAAACACTAATGCCCAGCCTTTTTGCTCTACGGCTACTGTGCTCAACTGAACCCCCAATACCTGCCCTGGAGCAACAAAAACCAAAGTTCCTTCCTGAAAATCGTAGGTGTTCCGACCATATTTCAATTCGCCACATTTAAATTCTTTTAAGAAAATAATATACACTCCAAAATTTAAGGTGATGTTTTTGGTAATGGGTTTGGCTTTTTCTATATCAAAAACCGAAATTAGTGGATGAAGTGTAGGAACACCACGCAATTTATTATACGCATCTACACTGTCTATTTTTATGATTTCTGACATAACAACTTGTTTTAAACACAAATTTACCCATTCCATGAATGGTTCAAACACCTGCCCACTAAAATCAGTAATAGTGGTAAGAAATTCCGTAATCCGTATAAGTGGGCACTGATTAAATGGACGGACATTTGCACTATCAAATAACAGGATTGTAATAAAGCAGTCTTTAAAAATAGAAATTCATGAAAAAAATTGGAATTTTAGGTACAGGAGATGTTGGCAACCGTATTGCCACAAGATTGGTAGCGCTTGGCTATGAAGTAAAAATGGGCAGCCGAACAGCCAACAACGAAAAAGCCGTTGAATGGGCAAAACAGAATGGCGAAAAGGCAAGCACAGGCACTTTTACTGATGTAGCCGATTTTGGCGACATTATTTTCAACTGTACAAAAGGAGAAATCACTTTATCTGTTTTTGAACAGGCAGGATTGGAGAAATTCTCAGGTAAAATTATTGTTGATATTACCATGCCTTTGGATTTGGCGAAAGGATTTCCGTTCTCGTTGCTTCCGCAATACAGCAACACCACTTCGCTTTCAGAAGAAATTCAAAAATTAATGCCCGATGCTAAAGTGACCAAATCCTTAAACATCGTGAACAATGAATTGATGGCCAATGGCGAAAAAGCACCAGCTAATGCTACCATGCTTTTAGCCGGAAATGATGCCGGGGCAAAAGAAGAAGTAAAAACCATTCTCACTCAATTTGGCTGGAAAGATATACTCGATCTGGGTGGCATTCAAGCGGCAAGAGGAATGGAATCATTCTCATCAATGTGGGCGTATGTTTATCAGGCTACGCAAAATGCGAATTTTACCATTACGATAAATAGATAAGTTTGGACAGTTTAAAAAAATAAACAAAATGGAAAATATAACAGGAAAAGTAGTAGTCATCACGGGAGCCAGCAGTGGCTTTGGAAAAATCACCGCTGAATACCTTTCAGAAAGAGGTGCCAAAGTGGTGCTTGGTGCCAGAAGAACCGAACGAATAGATGCCATTGCCAAAGCGATTAACGACAAAGGCGGCAGTGCATTAGCGGTAACCACCGATGTAACCAAAGTGGATCAGGTGAAAAATCTGGTGGACACCGCAGTGAAAACCTATGGTAAAATTGATGTGCTGATTAACAATGCGGGCATTATGCCATTGTCCCCTTTGGAATATCTGAAAGTGGAAGACTGGGATCGTTGTATTGACATCAATATTAAAGGCGTATTGTATGGCATTGCAGCAGCCTTGCCTTATATGAAAGAACAAAAATCGGGACATATCATTAGCGTTTCTTCCGTTGCCGGACATACCATCCGTCCGGGCGGAGCGGTTTATTCGGCTTCTAAATATTCGGTACGAGTGATTTCCGAAGCATTACGCCAGGAGGTAAAACCGTACAATATTCGTACAGCCGTTATTTCTCCGGGTGCCGTAGATACCGATCTTCCGGGAAGTGTTACCGCAGATGATGTTGCATCGGGCATCAAACAATATTATGCAGAAAATGCCATTCCATCTGATTCATTTGCAAGAGCAGTGGCTTTTGTGATTAGTCAGCCCGATGATGTGGATATTAACGAAGTATTGTTCAGACCAACCAAACAACAGTTGTAAATTTTTATTTGAAATCATACAATTTTCAAATTGCTTCTCATTCTTCAATGTTTGTCCGTAATAATGGTAAGCAATGCCGTAATCTGTATAACAACAAGCCCTTAAAACCGAAATACCTTTGTATCAACAAAAAAAGTAAAATGGAATCAGTAAATATTAAAAACAAATCATCCAAAGATCCATCAGGGATTTTTGAAAAAGGCGTTGAGGGTTCAAAAGAATTTTTTACGGGAAATAGCTTTGTTACTTCATTAATCATCAGAAAAGGTATTGATAATATCGCCAATGTGGCTTTTGAAGTCGGTGCAAGAACTTTTTGGCATACCCACCAAGTTGGACAAGTATTAATCGTTACCCAAGGGGAGGGTTTTTATCAGGAACGTGGAAAAGAAGCACAACGTATCAAAAAAGGGGATGTGGTGAATATTCCGGCAGATGTGGAACATTGGCACGGTGCCACTGCAACTACAGGAATGACGCATATTGCCATCACCAATTTTGATGGTGAGGAGCTGGTAACCTGGTTGAGTCCTGTTAGCGATGAAGAGTTTAAACAAGTCAATCAATAATCGTTTAAAAATTAGAATTATGGCAACATCAAAAGTATTAATCGTAGGAGCCTCTGGTGGCATTGCTACGCTTGTTGAAAGAAATTTAATTGACAACCCGCAAATTGAGCTGACTTTATTGGCTCGTCATCCGGAGCGTATCGCAAATGATATTCTTAACGACAGCCGGGTAAAAATTATCCAAGCCGATGTGTTGGATTATCCCGCATTGCTCGAAGCGGTGAAAGGTCAGGATTTGGTTTATGCCAATTTGTATGGAAGAAACCTTGGCGAGCAAGGTAAGTCCATCGCCAAGGCAATGCATGAAGCCGGTGTGAAACGCATCATCTGGATTTCTGCCAACGGAATTTATGGTGAAATACCAGGGGCTTATGGAAAATGGAACGAAATGATGTTGGGTGGAATATTGAAAGCATATTCAGAAGGTGCAGAAGCGATTGAAACAACAGATTTGGATTACACGATTGTTCGTCCCGCTTGGTTTTCCGATAAGGATGAAGTGAATTACGAAATCACCCAAAAAGGAGAACCGTTCAAAGGAACAGAAGTTTCCCGCAAAAGTGTTGCCGCTTACGTAACATCGCTAATTGTTGACCCAAGCCAAGCAATCAGAAGTTCTGTGGGTATCAATGAACCCAATACAGACGGTGCAAAACCAAGTTTTTATTAATTGTAATTTCATGTTTTGTGGAAAGTTTAGAAACAAAGAATAACATTTCGGGTGTAGTTTATATATTCAGTCTATCAGTTTTTTCATTAGGATTGGCTACTTATGTTCCCATTGGCATTACTCAAGTTATTGCCGAAGGAATGAATGTAAAATCTTCGGATGTGGGAACGGTTATAGCAGCTTATGCACTTGGAGCAACCATTTCAGCCCCTGTATTAACTGCATTAACGAATGCTTGGTCACGAAAGAAAACATTGTTGGGGGCTATGATTTTATTTTCTGCCGGAAGCCTTGGGGCTGCCTTTTCTTTAAACTTAAATATGATATTGATTTCCCGATTTGTGGCAGGTCTTGGACATGGTGTGTTTTTGGCAGTAGCGGCAAGTACTGCGTCAAAATTAGTAGGCTCAAAGCAAGCGGGAACGGCTACTGCTATTGTGTTTGGCGGAATGACCATTGCTTTGGCATTTGGTGTACCATTTAGCAACTGGCTTGGGCGTTTAATGGATTGGAGATGGATAATGGCAATTATCGGATTGGTTGGTGTTTTTGGTACGCTTGGCTTGGTAGGGATGATGAAAAATCCGTTGCCTGTAGCTAAAGATTTTAAATTGGATTTAAAAAAGGAATTTAAAAACATCATTCATCCAAAATTACTTTCGGCAAGTTTGGTTACTGTTTTTGCGTATGCCGGTTCATTCACCGTTTACACTTATATCATTACAACATTAGTGCAAGAAACACATCTAACTCCATCTCAAGTTACCCTCTATATTTTTCTGTTTGGAATATTTTCGGCTGTTGGTAATCTTTTTGGTGGAAAACTTACCGATAGATTGGGTATTGACAAAGCAAATGTGGTGATTATTTCCGGAATCGGTTTAATGGCATTAGGCACAACTTTCTTTGCCGGTTCTGCTGTGGCAATGGCAGAGTTGGTTTCATTGCTTGGTTTTTTCAGTTTTGCCTCTGTTCCTTCGTTACAAAACCGACTGATTGCAACTGCTCATAAACATACTGAAAATGGTCATAATGTGGCATCGGGTTTAAATATAGCAGGGTTTAATTTAGCCATTGCCGGAGGTTCCATTATCGGTGGGGTAACTATTCAATATATCGGATTAATTTATACCGGACTTGTAGGCTCTGTTCTTGCCGGACTTGGTTTGTTGGTGCTGTTGTATCAGATAGAAATCGGCAAAAGGTAAAATCTTGGTCTATTTTATTCGCATCTGTTTTTCTGTTTCATACGGCTAAATTTTCTGTGGTTTGTTTTTCTCTTTTTGCTTTTACAAGATTTAGCCAAATAATTGCTCCAATCATTATTGCAATGCCGATGATTTGCAGAAAAGTAACCTGCTCGCCAAGAATGATATGGGCACAAAATACAACGGCAGGTAATTCCAAAGTCAATAATATGGCACTTAAACTTGCACCGATTTTGGGCATTCCTGTTGTAAAACAAATAGGTGGGATTACTGTTCCGAAAACAGCTAAAAATGTTCCCCATTTCAGTAAACCAAAGTCAAGATGTGTACTTGTCGTAATAGACGGAAAATTGATTAAAAGTATCATCATTGCCGCACCTGTTGTCATCAAGGCACTTTTTTCAAACATCGGTGTTTCGTTTCCCAACCTGCTTGTAAAAAGTACATAAAGCGTATAAAGAAAGGCAGATGATAATGCTAATGCAATTCCTGTAAATGAAAAATTAAGGTCGTTTGCATTTAGTAAATTCCCGGCTAAAACAGTTCCGAAAACCACAATAACAGAAGCAATAATTTGTAATGCTGAAAGTGGCTTTTTGAAAACTAACCATTCTGCCAGAGTGCTAATCCACGAAACTTGCATCAGCAAAACTATCGCTAATGAAACAGGGATGTATTTTACGGAAAGATAAAAACAAAAGGCAGAAAAGCCCATTGAGGTGCCTGCCAAAATCAGTTTCCAATTTCCTGCTAATTTGAATGAACGGTTTTTAATGTTTCTGTACAACACAAATGCCCACAAAATAATTGCCCCAATCAATGCCTGTGCAAAAGTGATTTCCCCTGCGGTGTAACCCTGCCCGTAAGCAATTTTTGCAAACGATGTCAATGTGCCGTAACTGATAGCACCTAACGCAACTATGATGATGTATTTTGTCATTTCTTCTGTTTTGTTTTGTCCGTTCAAAATTATTAAATATGACATTATGTATGTCTTTATGAATGTAAATACGGAAACAATTCTGTTTTTAAAATAATAAATAGTGTTTCGTCCGAAAATAGCTTTATTTTTTTTACCTTTATCGGAAAAAATCCGATGGAAGAATTAAGCAATCAGGAAATTGAGTTGTTGCGACTGCTCCAAAAGAACTCACGGTTTGATATTTCCGACCTTACAGATAGGTTAAATATGTCCCGAACTTCGGTTTACGACAGAATTAAAAAGTTGGAAAATGAGGGTTACATAAAGGAATATGTTGCCATTGTTGACCAACGGAAAGTCGGGTTGAAGTTTACCGTTATTGTCAATGTTTCGCTAAACAGTCAGCGGATAGAATATGTTGATGAATTTTTGGAAAGGATAGCCGATTTGAACGAAGTAATGGAAGCTTATACAACAGGCGGAATTTTTGATGTCGTGCTAAAAGTTGTGGTAAAAGACCCCGAAATATATAACGATTTCATTGTCCAAAAACTGTCAACCATTCCGCATATCAGTAAAATCCAAAGTTCGTTTGTAATGCGGTATATCAAGCAAACAACAGCGTTGCCGTTTTAGTGGTTTGGGGCCGTTCGTAAAATTGACTATAACGGCAGTCCGTCTAAAAACTCCGTTTCCTCAAAAATAATATTTGTAAAGCAGAATTACAAGACAATTAATGTGTTTTAGAGGAAGCCAAAAACAAGAGTGAAAATTGATGCGTAAAAAATG
>JAFDXF010000058.1 GCA_018268055.1 Bacteroidota bacterium | reverse complement strand
ATTAACCTGTGTGATGATTCCATTATTGGCATCACTGAATGCAATGTCAGAAATATCCTGACGGCTTCCGTTGTTAGTATAAGGAGGCAAGCCTGAAGCACTTTTTGTCCAGGTTAGTCCATTATCACTTGAATGTAATACATCACCATAAGTAGTAGCAAACCAAATGTTGCTGCCAACAGCAGAAAACAAGTTGGTGATACCATATTCGCCTGCATTGGTTAAAGCAGGAATGTTGGCAACAGGCACTGCTGTCCAGTTTGCACCACCATCGTTGGTAGTATAAAGCTCATAACGTTTGTTAGCACCGGCACCAACAGGATCACCCATGGTAAATCCATTTTGAGAATCAGAAAAGTAAATCACATTTCCAAAAGAAGTGCCTTGTGAATACATCCCTGCTGTTGAATTTTGTGTCCATGTTGTTCCACCATCAACCGTTTTGTAAATCATTCCACCGCCTGCATTGATGTTGCACATCATTACAAAACAAGTGTCAGCATTTAAAGGCCAAATGTTAGAGATAACCCATCCGGAGGCTACAGGAATTGTTCCTGTGGTCCATGTGTTTCCACCATCTATTGTTTTGGCAAAATCTGAAGTATATTGGCTGGTAGCTACACCATTCCACAATGCGCCCCAGCACGTATTGGCATCTACAGTTTCCATATCGAACATGTAGCCGTCATACGTCATGGGTACATTTTGACTAATCCACTGTGCTTGCGTAAATAACGAGCCTACAGCAGCAATTAATGTGAGTAATGTTTTTCTCATGATAATTTGATTTTAATTTGAATTTTAATTTGTTGCAAATGTAATTAACTTTAACATAAAATTGAGCCACGAAAGCTATTTTTGAATAATAAATCTGCCATTAGCAATCAACGACTTATCGGTTTTCAGGTGAATGAAATATTCTCCGTTTTTCCATTTGCTTGTTTGGATCACATATTCACTTTGCCCTGATTGTACTTTTATGCGGTCAACTTCTCTTCCTTTGATATCTATAATTTGGGCTATGCCGCTATCACCCGGTTCCAAATTTAGTGTTAAGGTGATGTGATTTTTGGCCGGATTGGGAACTATGTTTAAATTGAAATTCTGCATGTTGTTTAACTGTTCATTATTCACAGTAAAATCTCTGTAACCAAGTACATATTCTCCTTTTTTTAAAGTGTCAACAGAAAAAGAACCTCTTTTATCCAATGGTGAGCCCATACTTTGAGAAGCAGAAATGATTTGCCAGTCGCCAGCAGTGTTTTCGCGATACAATAATACCAGACTGTCTTCACGGCCGGTAATCAAAGTGTTGTCAATATATCCGGTTAGCCCATTGGTTGAGCCATCATACTGAAACGAAATTTTACTCACAAATCCTGGATTGAAAATACCTTCAGCTTGCCAATAATGATAATCACTTAATCGTATTCCGGGGTTGCTGCCTTTAAATCCATCGGGCTGTACCCAATGATGTTCTATTCTTACTGTTGATGGTGATGCTCCAACAGATTGTACATTTAATGTTGTATTTGTTTCTTTCATAATCTGTAAACCCGTAGTTGTAATTATTTTCTCGTAATCCGATATTGCATCGCTGATTTTTTCACCTCTGTCTAATGCTATCCATGTTGCATTTGCCATCAGCAATGGAATATGAAACATTTGTGTGGCAGAGTCAATTTGTATGCTCACAGTAGTGTCAGTAATGCCATCACTAAAGGTAATATCTACGGGCATGGAATAAATGTGTCCATTGCTGCCTTTATTACGCTGACGGGTGTAAACAAAGTAATGATCCAATCCTCCGGGAACATATATTGCAGAGTCAATAGAAAAATGTGGAAATCCCGGAGTGTAAACCCAATCTGTAAAAAAACGTGAATAGTCTGTTCCTGTGGAAGAAGTAAATGCATGTTCCATGTCAATACTCGATGCATTGCTATAAGCAAAAGTGTCTAAATAATGTTGCGCTCCAACTTTAAATAATGAATCGCCTGCATAATTTCTTAAAGTATGAACAATATCGGCACCTTTTTGATATGCTGTATTTCCATAGGTAACCGAGGTCGGAACGTTATTCAATGCAAGATATCCACCATCGGTAATATGTGCCAGTTGCAATACTTTTCTGTGATTTGTCCTAATCCAGTCTTTATACGCTGTTGGTCCATAAATTGCTTCTGTAAACAACGCTTCATTGAAAGATGCCCAGCCTTCGTTTAGCCACATGTCTTCAGCAGTTTTACAGGTCACCTTATCGCCCCACCACATGTGCGATAACTCATGTGCCCACAATGTTTCATAACCAAGTGTGCCATTAATAAAAGCCTTGCCAATGGCAATGTTAGTGGCATGTTCCATGGCACCACCGGTAAAATTTACCAATGTATATCCTATTTTATTGAAGGGGTAACTCCCATAATACTGTGTGAACAGATTTATTGCTGCCGGCAGGTTAACAAACGTGGCTGACACTGCCGCAGTATCGGCAGGCAATGCTGCAATTTCAATAGGAACACCATTGTAAGTTCTCGACCATGAAGTGTATGGTCCGGTTGCCATACAAGCTAAATAAGTTGGAATATAATCATTCATTTTCCAATGCCAGGTGATGGTGTTGTTGGCATTAATGAGTGAATCATTTAAAAAACCATTGCAATAGGCTTTTTGTGTCAGTGGTGTTGTAATATAAAATTCATATTTACTTTTATCATCAAAAACATCAAGACAAGGAAACCAAACTTTACCTAAGTTGTGAGGGTCGGCAGTAAAACCTACACCGAGATTAAAGGCCATGTTCGGAAAGAAATAAAATCCGCCAAATCCTGATGCATCTTTTTTCGGACTACCTTGATATGCTACGGTTAAACTTATAGTGTCATTCGTGTTTAATACAACAGGAAGACTAATATTTAGTTTATCGTTTTGATAGGAATAGGGTAGGTTTCCCAATGGATAATAAACAGAATCAACAGTCAACTGAAACAAATCCATTTCAATGGCACTTAGATTATTTTGTTTGGCAACAATTTGTATTTGTGTTTTTGCTTTAATTTGTTTGCCGGTAAAGTCAATAGTATCAATACTGATAATGTATTTTTCTATATGAAAAGTATCTGCTATTGAAGTCATAGCCGACAAGCCGGTGTTAAAGGAAAATATACCCAACAACAGGAATAGTAGTTTTAAATTATATGATTGAAGGTGTTTTGATTTTAGATGATATAGAAATGAATTCATAAATAAAAAATTACGCTGACAAAATTGAACTTTCAAATATAGAAATTTTTAACCTAGAAATAATGACTAAAATTTTCATAGCATCATTTTCTTTTTATTTGCATTTAATATTATCGAAATATAATGATTGAGTTTGAACATCAGGTTAGAGTTAGATATGCCGAAGCCGACAGAATGGGATATGTGTATTATGGAAACTATGCTGTTTATTTTGAAGTGGCAAGGGTAGAAATGCTGCGCAGTCTTGGTTTACCTTACAAGTCACTTGAAGATAAGGGAATTATTTTGCCGGTATCTGATTTTTCTGTTCAATATAAGAAACCGGCATTTTATGATGACTTACTGACGATAAAAACTACCATCAGAAAAAAGCCTTCTGTACGAATTGTTTTTGACTATGAAACCTTTAATGAAAAGGGAGAGTTACTCAATACTGCATCGGTAACACTTGTCTTTGTGAGTAAGGCAACAGGTAAGCCGGTTAACCCGACTGATGAATTTAACATAGTGTTTACACCATATTTTCAGAATTAGACAACCTGTTTTATTTTGTTTTACTTAGCTTTGGCAAAAGATTTTCACATTAATCAAAATCAACTGAAATAACTGACTAAATATTTTATGAGTTTAAAACGAGCGTATATTTTCCCCGGTCAGGGATCACAATTTTCCGGAATGGGAAAAGATTTGTTTGAACAGTCTGATGCCGCCAAAAGAATTTTTGAGAAAGCAAACAGCATTACGGGATTTGCTATTACAGAGATTATGTTTGGTGGTACCGATGAAGAGCTGAAACAAACTAAGGTTACACAACCGGCAATTTTTATTCATTCCTGTGCAGTCATTGCTTCGCTCGGAGAAAATTTTCATCCCGACATGGTTGCAGGTCATTCATTAGGCGAATTTTCAGCATTGGTAGCTAATAGATGTCTGAGTTTTGAAGATGGGCTGAAACTGGTGATGGAACGTGCACTCGCCATGCAAGCTGCATGTGAATTAAAGCCTTCAACTATGGCAGCTATTCTTGGTCTGGAAGACGAAAAAGTGGAGACAATATGTGCTGGAGTTAATGACGTTGTTGTTTGTGCCAATTATAACTGTCCCGGTCAATTGGTTATTTCCGGAACTATTGAAGGTGTAAAAGCTGCATGCGAACAACTCACTGCTGCCGGTGCAAGACGTGCATTGCTTCTTCCTGTAGGAGGAGCATTTCACTCACCACTGATGGAGCCTGCTCGTGAGAGGTTAGCCAATGCCATTGCTAACACAACTTTTGCAATACCGGTTTGCCCTGTCTATCAGAATGTAAATGCATTGCCTTCATCCGACCCGCAACAAATCAAGCAAAATCTTATATCACAACTTACAGCACCCGTTCGGTGGACACAAACAGTAATTAAAATGGTGAATGATGGTGCTACTGATTTTATCGAAGCCGGACCCGGAAAAGTTTTGCAAGGACTTGTAAAGAAAATTCATAAAGATGCACAGGTAATGAGTGCATAATTTTTAATCATTAATAATAATTATAAATGGAAAAAGCAACACAATATTCAGAACAAAATAAAGATCGTTTCCTCAGTGAATTGCTGGAACTTCTGAAAATACCCTCTGTCAGCGCTGACTCTAAACATAAAGCTGATATGGTTCGTACAGCAGAGTTTATTAAGTTAAGCCTTGAAAAAGCCGGTGCCGACAAAGTTGAAATTTGCCCAACAGGTGGACATCCTATTGTTTATGGAGAAAAAATAATTGATCCTAAGCTGCCAACAGTTTTGGTGTATGGGCACTACGATGTACAGCCGCCCGATCCATTGGATTTATGGCATTCACCACCGTTTGAACCGGTAATTAAAAAGACAGACCTTCATCCCGAGGGAGCCATCTTTGCACGTGGTTCATGTGATGACAAAGGACAGATGTTCATGCACGTAAAAGCCTTTGAAAGCATGATGAAAACATCTTCGCTGCCATGTAATGTAAAGTTTATGATTGAAGGAGAAGAAGAAGTAGGCTCATCAAACCTTGGCATTTTTGTTAAAGCCAATAAAGAAAGACTTAAAGCAGATGTAGTATTGATTTCAGATACTTCGATGATTGCCAACGACACACCCTCTATTGATGTTGGATTGCGCGGTCTGGCCTATATGGAAGTTGAAGTTACAGGACCTAACCGCGACCTTCACAGTGGTGTTTATGGGGGTGCTGTTGCAAATCCTGCAACAATACTTTGTCAGATGATTGCATCGTTACATGATGAAAATAATCATATCACTGTAAAAGGGTTTTACGATGATGTGTTGACGGTGAGTGATGCTGACAGAGGAGATTTGGCTAAAATACCTTTTGACGAAAAAGAATATATGAAAGATTTGGGCATTAATGAGGTATGGGGCGAGAAAGGATATACTTCCATTGAGCGAACCAGTATCAGACCAACACTTGAGGTAAATGGTATTTGGGGAGGCTACACCGGTGAAGGTGCTAAAACTGTATTACCCTCAAAAGCATTTGCAAAAATCTCCATGCGTCTGGTACCGAATCAAAGCTCAGACAATATTTCCAAGCTTTTCGAAAAGCATTTTCTATCCATTGCACCACCTTTTGTCAAAGTAAAAGTTTCTGCCCATCACGGTGGCGAACCTGTTTTAACTCCTACAGATAGTGTTCCATTTAAAGCAGCCAGTATGGCAATGGAAAAAACTTTTGGTAAGAAACCGATAGCCACCAGAGGTGGCGGAAGTATTCCGATTGTTGCACTGTTTGAAAAGGAGTTAGGTCTGAAAACGGTGTTGTTTGGCTTTGGGTTAGACAGCGATAACCTGCACTCTCCCAATGAAAAGTATGGTTTGTTTAACTTCTATAAAGGCATAGAAACAATACCTTACTTCTTTCAATATTTCACAGCGTTGAAAAAATAACACCAAAGAAAATTACCTTTTCAAACAAAGTTAAATTTTTAAAATCCGTTACTTAATTTATTATACTAATGAAACAAATATTTATTCTTGCCTGCTGTGCAGTTTCTCTTGCAGCAATTTTTGCATTTAAGAAAAAAGATCCACAGCAAACTGTATCACTTACAGCCGCTAAAGCGCCCAAAGCAATTGATTTGTCCAACTTCGACAAGAGTGTAAATCCCGGAGATGATTTTTACCAATATGTAAACGGCAACTGGCTAAAAAAGAACCCGCTGCCTGCCTCAGAAACACGATGGGGCTCTTTCAATGTGCTGGATGATATTACACGTCATAGAGTACTTACTATACTAGAAGAGACAGCAAAAAATAAAGATGCTGCAGAAGGTAGCTCCACACAGAAGATACGTGATTTCTATTTGTCTGCTATGGATACTGCACTTATAGAAGAATCAGGTTTCTTACCCATTGTTCCGCTGTTCGAAAAAGTTGATAAGGTAACAGATAAAAATCAACTACCTGCACTGGTGGCTTATCTGCATACTATAGGCATTAACAGTTTTTTTAATTTTTATGTTGGTCAAGATGATAAGAAAAGTGATCAGATAATTATCACGCTTTATCAGGGTGGGCTGGGATTGCCTGACAGAGATTATTATCTTAAAGATGATAAAGAGTCAGTAGAAATCAGAGCGAAATATTTATCGCATATCAAAAACATGTTTCATTTAATGAGCATTCAGCCGGAGGGAAATGCTGTAGGAAATCTGATGAGTCTCGAAACAGAGTTGGCAAGAATATCACGCTCACGAGTTGCGTTACGCGATCCGGAAAGTAATTACAATAAGATGGTTACCGAAGATTTTAATAAAGAAATGTCTGCATTTTCTATGGAGAAATACTTTGGCTCGTTTGGTGTAAAAGAAAATGAAATCATTGTTGGACAACCAGAATTTTTTAAACGGTTCAATGAGTTAATGGAAAAACTACCATTGGAAGATTTAAAATTTTATCTTAAATGGGATATCCTTAACAGCCGTGCAAGTACATTAAGCTCAGACTTTGTTAAAACAGATTTTGAATTTTATCAGGGCGTATTGAGTGGTGCTAAAGAAATGCGTCCACGCTGGAAGCGTGTATTAGGAACCATGAATGGTACTATGGGTGAGTTGATAGGAGAGTTGTATGTGAAAAAGTATTTTAGTCCGGAGGCAAAAGATCGTGTCAACAAAATGGTAGATAATCTTATTACAGCCTATCAGCAACGCATCAAATCACGCACCTGGCTCGAAGATCAGACAAAAGTTGCGGCATTGGCAAAATTAGAAAAGGTTATCCGAAAGCTGGCTTATCCTGACAAATGGCGCGATTATTCTAAGATGATTATTAAAAAAGATTCCTATTGTAACAATGTAAATCGTGCGGCAGAATATTGGTTTCAGTACAACCTTTCAAAATTAGGAAAGCCGGTTGACAAAACAGAGTGGGGCATGTCGCCACAAACAATCAATGCCTATTACAATCCGGGCTTCAATGAAATTGTTTTTCCTGCAGCTATCATGCAGCCACCATTTTTTGATCCGCTTGCTGACGATGCTGTTAACTATGGCTCTATGGGTGCAGTGATTGGTCATGAGCTCACACACGGTTTTGATGATCAGGGTTGCCAGTATGATGCCGATGGTAATCTGAAAAACTGGTGGACAGATAAAGACAAAACACTCTTTAATCAAAATGCTCAAAAACTGGTAGCACAATTTAATAGTTACGTAGTAATTGATTCACTCACCATCAACGGACAGCTTACTTTAGGTGAGAACATTGCTGATTTAGGCGGACTGACTATAGCCTATGCTGCCTTCCAAAAAACAGAAAATGCCAAGTCAAAAACTTTGTTGGACGGCTTTACACCACAGCAACGTTTCTTCATCAACTTTGCACAGGTTTGGCGCAACAACATCCGCCCCGAAGAGTTGAAAAAACGATTGAAAACCGATCCACACAGTCCGGGTAAATTCCGTGCCAACGGTACAGTACGCAATATGCCGGAGTTTTATGAAGCATTTAAAGTAACTAAAGAAAACAAGTTGTATTTGGCTCCGGAACAGAGAGTGGAAATATGGT